>NZ_JBVKDQ010000020.1:95270-180479 GCF_055633755.1 Amycolatopsis sp. NPDC114484
GGTGGGTCGAACAGGGGTGGTACAAGGAAGGGGTTGGGGAGAGCTTGGCGGGGGGGACGCCCTGGCGGGCCCAGTGGCAGACAGGGAGGCTGGGCGGGATCGGAAGCCGATCCCGGCCGGACCGCCTGTCCGCGGATCTCGGCTTGGCTCCGGCGGTCACGGACCTTCGCGAGTGGTTTCCCGGGGGCCAGCGCACCGTCCTCCGCTCGCCGACGCGGCCACCGTTGCGATCGGAATACCGTCCGCTCACGGCACCGGCCGGGGTGAGACAGTGCAGGGCGTTGACGACGCGCGGGCGAGACGGCTCGCTCACCGGAACGTCCCTGCTCGTCCGGGCTAAGCCGTACCTGCTCGGAGCGCGGTAAGGGCGTTCCGAGCAGTCGCATGCCGCGGGCCGCGGGGAGGCCCGTCGACCAGGCCATCGGAAGAGCTGGAGGACGGTGGGGCAGGACCCTGCCGACGTCGCGGTCGCGGACCGGCGGCCCTCCCTCGGACGCGGCCAGCTGCCGACTCGAGCAGCTGGCCGCGGTTCCGGTGCGCTGGAACGAACTCGGCGGCGCGCGAACCGAAGGCGGCGAACCGGCAGCGGGGGGCGGAGGACGAGTTCGTTCTTCCCTCCCTCGGCCGACTGACGGAAGGGAAGAACGGTGGGAAAACCGGAGCGGGCCGACATGGATCCCGCTGACGGCTCCGGCGACGCCGCGGACCGGCAATGCGCCGCGGGCAGGTTTCCGTCCGAGACCTGGCTGCAGGACCGCGTGACAGACCGGGTGGCAGCCTTGCAGCAGCGCGCGAACTCGCTCCGCGGCGCGTTCAGCGACGTGTGCGACGGCGTGCACAGCGCCGCCAAGCTGCCTGCTCCGGAGCTGGCGCAGGACCGGGCGAGCTTCGAATGAAGCGATCGTGAAGTGCTTCCCATGACGATTGCGGCATGACGAAACGGCAGGTGACGTCTGGGTGCATGCCCGCGGCGGACGTCGCCGGCCCGGGCGCGGACTGCTCGTCACGGCCGGGGGAGCAGGGCGGCGCGCTGGTCACGGAGACAAGGGAGAACCGCTGATGAGCTCGGTACGGACGTGGGTGGTCGGCCGGGAAACTGAGTTGTCAGTGCTGGACGCGGCTCTGCGGGGCGGGCATTCGGACCGGCACACGCTTGCGGTCGTCCGCGGGCGGCGGGGCATCGGCAAATCCGCCCTGCTGCGCCAGTCGCGGGAAGCCTGGGAGAGCCAGGGGGTGCCGACGCTGTTCGTGTCGTTCGGCGAACCGCTGCCGGTCTGGGACGAGTTCGGTGCCGGCGCGGTGATTTCGGCGGTCCGCGATCGGGCAGCGGACACGGGGGAGCCCCGGATGGCGGCCGCCGCGGCACGGGTCGAGAAGCTGTACCGCCAGGAGGCTTACGGTTCTCCGCAGGGCCGCTCGATGCTGCTGGTCGAGGTAGCCCGGATGGTGAGTCACGTCGCCGGCGGGACCCGGGCCGCGTTCTTCGCCGACGACGTCGATGCGGTCGGTTCTCCCGCGCTGGCGCTGGCGCCGTTGTGCGGCCCCGGTCATCTGGTCGTGGCGTCCCGCTGCGACGACACCTGCTCGGAGGGGGTGCCCGCGGAACTGGACGAACTCGCCGACGCGGTGGTGCGGCTCGGCGCACTGGCCGAGGACAGCGTCGGCGATCTGCTGGCCAAGATCGCGGGCGGCCGGGTCGACGGAGACCTGGTCAAGGCCGTCCGGACCGCTCTCGGTCCGCTGGCCGGCGACCCGGAAGCACTGTCCGCGACGGCTCGGAGCCTGCTCGACGGTGGTCGGCTGACCACGGTGAACGGCCGTATCTGCCTGGCCGGGGACGGCCCGCTCCTGCTGCCCTCCGCGACCAGGCAGACCGCGTGGATCGAACGCCTGGGGTCGGCCGCCGCGGACCTGATGGTCCTGGCGAGCGGGCCGGCTCCGTTCGGCATGGACGACCTTCCGGCGCTGGCCGAGGTCACCGGCCGGGAAGTGGCGGACTACGGCCGCGCGGCGGACGAGCTGGTGGCAGGGGGCGCGCTCGACTGCGACCCGGCCGGTCGGCTCAGCTGCCCGTCCGCCGCGCTCGGCGGCCGGGTGCGCGCGGACGCCGGAGACCGCACGGCGTGGCTGCACCGGACGTTCGCGGAGGGTCTGCTCGGTCCTACGTCGTCCGTGGTCGACGCGCATGCGCTCGCCGATCACCTCGCGCTCGCCGGACCGGATCTGCCGGTGACGTCCGCGCTCGCGAATTTTCTTGAGGTCCAGGCGAATCGCGTGGCGGCGACCGACCCGGTGCGCGCGGTCGACTGGTATCGCCTCGCTTTGCGCGGACTGGAACCGGAGAACCGGGACGCGGCGTTGTCCCGGCTTGCCGGCCTGCTTCTCGGCGCGGGGCGGTTCGCGGAGATTCTCGACCTGCTGGACGCTGAGGAGCTGACCGCCGAGCTGGCGGCTTCGGCGGCCGTCGCGGCGCTGCACACCGCTCGGCCTCTGCCGGCGGCGATTCCGTCGATCCTGCCCGGCGCCGACGCGACCTGGGCTCGATGGATGGCCGGAACCGGTGTCTCGCACGTGGATCTGCTGCCCTGGGCAGAGAAACTGGGACAGGGCTGGCTGGCCGTTCCGGCCGATGTCGGCGACCTGGTCGAAGCGGCCGAGCGCTGGGACTTGCAGACGTTGTCGACCGCGGTCCTGGGCACCGGGTCGGACGCGGTCCAGCACCCGCCCGCCTTGTACCGGCGGGTGCTGGCCGGCTATGAGACCGGCGACTGGGACGACGCGTTGTCAGCAGCGCGGAGCCTGGAGCTGGCCGGGCAGGCACCGGAGGCGCTGCGGGCGATGTCCCGCCTGCTGGCCGCGGAGATCTGTGCGGTCCAGAACGATCTGCGGCAGGCGGAGGCATGGCTGGGCCGAGGCTCCGAGCAGCCGGAAACCGCGGCGTGGCGGTCCTGGGTCGAATGCGGGATGCGGTGGCGGGCCGGAGAACGGGACACGGCCTTCGAGCTCGGCTGGCGTGGCTACGGCGCGGTGCAGTCGAGCGGCCGGGAGACCGGTCGAGCGGTGTTGCTGGCACGGCTGGCCGCGATCGCGGCCAGCAGCGGCCGGCCCGATCAGGGTGCGGTCGTGCTCGCGGCGGTCGGCGGCGGGCCTTCGGGCGGGGAGAGTTCGGCGCACCGGTTCGCGGCGTTGATGGCGCGCGCGGCGGCGGGCGTGGACACCGTTGCCGCCGCGACGGCCGCCGAACTGGCGCGCCGGCGCGGGCACCTGCCTGATCTGGTCCAGGCGTGCCTGCTGGCGGGGACGCTGGTCGAGGACCCGCGCGAGTGGCTGCACGAGGCGCACGACCTCGTCCGGCGGCTGGGCGCGGTCGCACTCCGCGCGCCGCTGCGCGAGGCGATGCGCCGGCGGGGAGTTGCCGCGCCCCGGCCGAAGGCGCGGGACGGCGTGTTCTCCGAGACCGAGGTCCGGGTGCTGGGCCTCGTCCAGGCGGGGGCGACGAATCGGCAGATCGCCGGGGCGTTGCAGGTGAGCGAGAAGACCGTCGAATACCACCTGTCCCGGCTGTTCGCGAAGACCGGCTGCCGGACTCGGGTCGAGCTGGCCGGGGCGACGGCGACGCGCCGATCGGACCCGATCGGCGCGTGAACGACCTTGGCTGAGGCCGACACACCGGCGTGGTTCGGGGTGTCACGCCCGCGGTTCAGGCATCGGTGTCTTGATCCGCTCGACCCGGCGCAGGTGCGCGAGCGCCGTGCGAAGACACCTGGCGCAAGTTTCCGCGTCTTGCCGTTCGGCGGCGCGCAGCGCGTCCGCTGCGGACTGGAAGCCGGCGAGCAGCTCGGCGAAGTCGTCCTGCGGGGCGGCCGTCACCAGGGCGAGATCGGCGACGTACTGGTCGAGCTGTCGGGCGAGTTCCAGTTGCGGGAGGGTGACTGCGCTGGGAAAGCCGGGCGAGTCGGTGTCGGCGCTTGCTTCTGCACTGTTGAGCAGGTTCACAGGGTTCCCCTCGACGGGCACGATGCTGGTGGCTCGGCACGGTCGAGTCATTGTGGTGACCGGAGCCATCCTGATGCGGGCTCTCGCCGGGGACCGGGGACATCCGTCGGCGATCGCTGCCCGATCGACCCCTGCTGGCCGGTTTCTGCGGCGTTTCCTGGGCGTTGAGCAATCGTGAAGTCGACGTCCCCACGCTAACGGAAGTGGCACGGTCGCTCACGAGGAGGCGCTGTGGAGGTCGTCGAGGTGCTGGCCTGTACCAGCGACGAGGTCAGCGGTGCGGGATTGGAAGCGATACTGCGGGTGGCACCGCAGTTGCGCGTTGTGGACGGGACGTTCGGCGCGGGCCGCGATCCCCGCGTGGTGGTGATGGCTGCGGAACAGGCGGTAAGCAAGGCGACTTTCGCGTACTTGCGCGGTGTGCGGGAGCAAGCGGGCGCCGGAGCGTCGCCGCGGTGCGTGCTCATCGCCGACCAGTTCCGGCACGAGGACCTGATGCCTGCGATCGAGTGCGGGGTGGCGGCCGTCCTGCCGCGTGCGGCAGCGGACGCCACTGGCTTGGTAGGGGCTGTCCTCGCCGTGAGCAAGGGCGCGGCGTTGCTGCCTTCGGATCTGCAGGGCGCGCTGCTCGCCCAGCTCGCCGGAGTGTGCGACGTCCTGCTCGAGGCGCATGATCTGACGCTCTTCGGGCTGGCCGCGAGGGAACGCGAGATTCTCCGGCTGATGGCGAAAGGGTGCGCGACCGGGGAGATCGCGGAGCGGATCAGCTGCTCAGAGGGAACCGTGAAGAACGTTCTGTACGGCCTGATGACGCGGCTGAACCTGAAGTCGCGCGCGCATGCGGTCGCGTATGCCATCCGGGCCGGAATGATCTGAGCGGCGGGGACGGAACACCCGGTCGGCGGGAGGCGGCCGGATTTTGGCACAGCAGGAAGGAAAGATCATGAAACCGGTCCGAGTCGTGGTGCACGCGTCCGATCCGATCACGCATGCGGGCCTAGTGTCCTGTTTGGGACTCCGAAGCGAATTCGCGCTGGTCCCTGGTGACCGCGCGGATCAGACGTCGGTTGACGTCGCGGTCGTGCAGATCGACCGGATGACTCCGCAAGCCGCGGCCCGGTTGCGCGAACTGCATGCGGCCGAGCCCGCGCCGAAGGTGCTGATAGCCGGCGGGTTCAAGAACGAGGACGTCCTCACCGCGGTCGAATGCCGCGTGGTCGCGATGCTGCCGCGTGCGAAAGCAGCCGGCGACCAGCTGGCGGCGACCGTGGCGGCGGCCGCGGCCGGCCGCGGCGCGATGCCGCCTGAGCTGCTCGGCGAACTGCTGAATCAGGTGCAGCGGCTGCAGCGCGAAGTGCTGGCGCCTCTCGGTTTGAACGCGTCCGGGCTCACCAAACGGGAAGTCGACGTGCTGAAGTTGATGGCGGACGGCCGGGACACCGTCGAGATCGCCGAGGTGCTGTGCTATTCCGAGCGGACGGTGAAGAACATCGTCTACGCGATGACGACCCGGCTGAACCTGCGCAACCGGCCGCACGCGGTCGCGTACGCCATGCGGGCCGGCGTGCTCTGACCAGCCTCCCCCAGAGCCGGTTCGCGTTTGAGACACCGTGAAGAAGACCGGGAGAACCTGGACACCGACCTCTTCCGGGTCGCGGGCAGACCCTGCCGGTCCGGGATCGAGGCGATCTGCCGGTCTGCGTCCCGGGCCGGCCGGCAGCGATGCGGGATTGGTCCGGAGGCCGCCGGGCCAATCCCGCACTGCGGTCCGGGACGCGACGGCCCGGTCCCGGGGTTTCCATTCCGATTCTGCGTGGAGGTGCTCGAACCCATGACCGCCATGGCCGTAGCTGAAGGAGCCGCTCCGGGAAGCCGCGCGGCGACGATCGCCGTCGAATTGGCCGAAGCGATCTCTTCCGGGACCGCGCCGCGCCTGACGGCGCTTGCCGGGCCCGCCGGGTGCGGGCGCAGCACGATTCTTGCCGGGCTGCGGGACGCGCTCGCGGATCGCGGAACTCCGCCGGTGCTGCTTGGATGCTCTCCGCACGCACTGGCAGTGCCGCTGTACGCGACATTGTGCGCACTCGCGCCTGACCAGCCAGAACTTGCTCCCAGCTGGCTCCCGGTGCACCGTCCGGGGCGAGTCCACGGTACTGCGGAGGAGATTGTCGCCGGGATCCTCGCCAGCGTTCGCCGGGCGGGTGTCAAGGCGCTGCTGATCGACGACGCGCAATGGTTGGACCCGCATTCGCTGAGTGCGCTCGAACAGTTGGTCCGCGGTGCGGCGCCCGAGCTGACGCTGGTGGTCGCCGCGCAGCTGCCGGTGCGCGACCCGATCCGGGAGACAGTGGCCCGGCTCGCCGCGCTGGGCATGGCTTCGGTGCGCACGGTGCGCCCGGCGGGAGCGGCCGAACTTTCCGAATTGTCGGCAGACCTGCTCCACGCCAAGTGCGAGCCCGAGCTCGTCGCCCACCTCGGAAAGCTGACCGGCGGAAACGCGGCGGCGCTCGTCGGTGCCGTCACGTCCTATTGCCGGGACGGCGCGATCCGGGTCGCCGATCGGCGCGCCTACCTCGCGGAGCGGCTGGACTCGCCGGTGTTGCCCGAGGACCACCCGCTGCTCACCGCGATCCGGCGGATGGGCTCGGAAGCGTGGTCGACTGCGAAGGCAGCTGCCGCTCTCGCGCCGCTCGGTGCGGCGCTGCCGGACCTGCTTGCTGAGCTGTCCGGGCAGTCCGCGGCGGAAGCTGCCCGGGCTCTGCGGTCGTTGACCCGCGCCGGAGTGCTCCGGCGCGGGCGATCCGGATGGCGCTTCCGCGTGCCGCTCGTCGCGACTGCACTGGTCAGCCGGCTGGGGCCGTACGAGCGTCGGCACCTGGCCCAGGCCGCGGTGCGTACGTTGTGGGGCGCTGGCATCGAGCTCGACGAGCCGGACTTCTATGCGGATCAGCTGATCTCGGCCGGCAAACTGGTCGATCCGGAGCGCGCGTGCGCGGAGCTGCTCGCTCTCGCGGAGAGGTCTGCCGCAGCGGACGGTCGCGAACGGTGCTTGCGCGCTGCTGCCAACCTGATGGCCGACGACGGCGGCCGCGCGTCGATTCTGGTGCGGCACGCGGTCGAGTGTTTTCGGCTGGGCGCCTACCAAGAGGGACTGGACAGTGCGGAACGTGTGCTGCTCGCCGAGCAGGCCGGCCTCGGCCAAGCCGAACTGGACGAGTTGGCGCACGTCCTTGCGCTGATCCGGCATGCCCTCGGCCACGGTGTGCGGGACCGGGCCGACGGTGCGGATGCGCCGGGGCACCGGGCGATCGGGAAAGCGACTGACTTGCTGCTCGCCGGACTGTGCGATGCGAGCATCGCACTGCTGGTGCGGACTCGGGCGGAATGGCAGGACAGCCCGTTGTCGGCGAGTCTCGCATGGTCGGTCAGCGCGCAGGCGCACCTGTTGCAGGGCCGCCGGGAGAGTTTCGAGCGGTGCGCCGACGAGGCGGAACGACGACTTCCGCCGGGAGAAGGACAGCGTCAGCTGGACCTGGTCGAGCTGCGGATCGCTCCTCCGCTGCTTGCCGGAGACCGCAACAAGGTCGACAAATTGCTGCTGGCTGCCGGCTGCTCGGCGGAGCTGCTGTCCGCGCCGGTTCGGGCAGTCCTGGCGATGCAGCGCGGCGATGGGAAGACCGGCGAGGAGCTGGCACGGCGTTGCATCGCGCTGGGCCTCGCCCCTGGGAATGACCTCGTGCATGGTGCGATGTATCACTGGCTGACCCTGACCCTGGGCGCCCGAGGCCAGCTTGGCTATGCACGTCAGCTGCTGGACGGAGCGCGCGCGACGATGACTCAGCTGCCGCACCTGCTGGACGGAGCGGAGGCCGGGATCGCCCAGCTGGTCGGTGACTGGGACGCGGCAAGGGCGTTCCTTCGCCGCGGCTTGGACTATGCGGAGCAACGCGGCATCGTGCTGGGCGTCGAACGGTTGTGGGCGCAGCTCGCGGAAGTGGAAACGCATGTCGGCGGCAGCGGCTCGGCGGACCATGCATTGGCGCGAGCCGCGAGGGGCGTCGCGCTCAGCAAGTCCGGTGGAGCCACGCTGCGCTCGCTGATCGCCCAAGCGATCGTCGAACACGACCAGGAGAAGGCGAATGCTGCGCTGCACCTCGCCCGCGAGCGGGACAATCCGCTGGAGCTGGCCGGTGCCGTGGTGCGGCTCGCTGCTGCGGGCTTGGGGGATGCCAGCCCGCTGAGCCGGCTGTACGAGACGTTGGAATCGCTGGACGTGCCGCTGTACCGGGCGTGGCTGCGCACCGTGATGCGAACGCGCGGCGAGTTGGTGCGCGGCCGGGCGCAGGCGTTGGCGGAGAACGAGAAACTGATCGCCACGCTGGTGGCGGAAGGTCTCAGCAACCGCCAGCTCTCGCTGGTCCTGCAGACCAGCGAGAAGAGTGTCGAGAGCCGTCTCGGCCGCTTGTTCGCGCGCACCGGGTGTCAATCGCGGGTCGAGCTGGCGACGGCTGTGCGGGCGGGCGAGTTTCAGCGCTAATAGTGGGCGGTAGAGCCTTTGTGAAGTCGCGAAGGCGAGCATTGGACAGGTCGGACGAACAGTCCGTAAGCGCCAGCTCCCTCGGCCAGGGGTCGTCCGAGCCCGACGCTTCGGCAGTAGCAGCTGAAGGGCGTGAGGACAATGACGAAGGTACGGGAACAGAAGCCCAGTCACCCGGTTTCGCAGAGTGCCGCTTGGGATGCGGTGCTCGCGGGCTATCGGATGACGGCGGCGGCCGCTTTGCTCGAGCACCAGACGTGCGAGGACGGGCGCTGTTCGTCGTGCGGCCAGCCGATGCCGTGCCCGTCGGCCTGCAACGCGGAGCTGATCCTGGAGCTGTGACTTGCCGCCGGACGGGCGTAGAGCTGTTGTGAAGGCGTCCGGCAGATCCTTCTCTCCGGTCATGTCACCAGCCAGAGGACTTGTCATGGAACGCTTCACCACCCCGCGGGTCCGAGTCGTGGTCGACGCGGCGGACTCGCTCAGTCGGGCAGGTCTCGCGAGTTTCCTGCACGGGGACGATGCACTGGTCGTCGTCCCCGCGCGGGAGTACGAAAGCGCGGACGTCATCGTGCTCGCGGCCGACTGCCTCACGCCGCAGGTGGTCGCGTTGCTGCGGCAGATCTCGCGGGACGGGGCGTTGCCGGTCGTGCTGGTGGTCGACGAGATCGCCCATGCCGATCTTCGGACGGCGGCGGAATTTCGGGTGGTCGCGGTCGTGCCCCGGTCGAGCGCTAATTCCGACCGGCTGCGGTCGAGCGTCCGGGCGGCGGCGGCCGGGGCGGGCGGTTCCGGCGCGGAGCTGGTGCGAGAGCTCGCCGACGGTCTGGAGCAGTCGAGGGCGGAGGCTGCCGGTCCGGCCGCTCTCGGGCTCGACGAGCGGGAACGGGAGGTGCTCCGCCTGATGGCGGAGGGACTGGACACCGCGGAGATCGGGGCGGAGCTGTGCTACGCGGAACGCACGATCAAGAACATCGTCTACGGCATCACCGGCCGGCTGGACTTGCGCAACCGTACGCATGCGGTAGCCGAAGCACTGCGATCCGGAGTGATTTAGATCACATTGATTTTCGGGTATGCGACTGCTGGCCCGCCCCTGCTTATTTGAGACAATTTCAGGTCCTCCTCGGTGTCCACCGTTGTCATTGAAATTGGGAACAGGCGAATGACTGCGGGCGGCAATTCGTGTGATGTTTTGACCGGAAGCGAGGCTAACCGGTTGTAAACTCGAAGCTGCCGTCGGCTCCCGTCGGAGAATCAAGATTGGGCAGTTAGCCGCGCTGTCTTTTACGATTCGCGCGTGAACGATGCCGCACGTGTTCCCGACCGTTCCAGCAGCGTGTGGCTTGCCGCCAGACGTGTTCCGGGCGTGCCTGCCCGCGCCCCGGGGGTGCGATGATGCCCGCCGACCAGTCCGGCTTGCGCGTCGAACTGCTCGGGCCGGTGCGCGCCCGGCTCGACGGCCACGAGGTCGATCTCGGGCCGGCGCAGCGGAGGACCCTGTTCGCGATGCTCGCCCTGCGGGCCGGCGAAGTGGTGTCGCGCGAGGAACTCGTCGACGGGCTGTGGGGAGAAACCCCGCCGGCCAAGGCCGTCGGCATTATTTACACCCACATCTCCGGTCTCCGGCGGGTCGTCGAACCCTCCGGGACGAGCGGCGCGGCGGACGCTTCGGTACTGCTCTCCCCGGGCGGCGGCTACCTGCTCCAAGCCGAGCCCGACGGCCTGGACGACCGCGAATTCCTGCGGCTGTGCGCCACCGCGCAGAGCCTCCGGGACAACGGCCAGATCGAGGCCGCCGTCCGGACAGTCGATGGCGCGCTGGCGCTGTGGCGCGGTCCGGCGCTCACCGGGGTCGCCGGGCCGTTCCTCGAACCGCACCGGGCCCGGCTGGACGAAGCGGGCCGGTCCGCTCGGGAGCGGCGCGCGGAACTGCTGCTCCTGTTGGGACGGAACGACGAGGCGATGGCCGGGATGGCGGACTTCGTCGCCGAACATCCGCTGCGGGAAGGGGCGCGGGCGCTGCTGATGACCGCGTTGTACCGCAGCGGCCGGCCAGACGACGCGATGGCGGTCTACCGGGAGGCGGAACGGGCGCTGGACGAGGACCTCGGGCTGGCCCCGGCCGCGGCGTTGCGGCAGATCGCCGAAAAGATCAGCCGGAACGAGCCGGTGACCGCTGCGGACCTGCGGATCGGTTCCCCGCAGATAGTCGGACCGGCTGCCGGGGACGCGATCGTGCTGCCGGGTCATCCGGAACCCGCCCGTCCCGCGGCTTTCGTCGGCAGGCAGCGCGAACTCCGCATGCTGCGTTCGTTGCTGGCCGGGCTGCCGCACGACCGCGGCGGCTGTGCGTGGGTCGAGGGCGAACCGGGTTCCGGGCGGACCGCGTTGGCGTCCGAGATTCTCGCTTCGGCGCGCGCCGCGGGCCACCGGACCGTCTGGCTGACCGGCAGCTCGCTGGTCGGTCCGGAACCGGACGGCGACCAGCCGGAAACTCCCCAGTTCTCCGAAGCCGACGGGATCGTGCGCCCGATCGCCCGGCAGTGCGCCGAAGCCCCGCTGGCGGTAGTGATCGACGATGTCGACGAGGCCGGCCCGGCTGGTCGGCTGGTCTGGCAGCAGCTCGCCCGCCTCACCGTACGTCGGCCGCTGTTGCTCGTCGGGACGTCGCGGGCCGGTTCCGTTGATCAGGAGATCATCGGGATGCGCAGGGCGATCACGGCTGTGGGCGGGCGAGTCCTGGAGCTCGGTCCGCTCGGCCGGGACGAGGTTCTCGAACTCGTCGCGGCGCGCGCGGACGCCAGTCCTGGGCCGGCTCTCGCGGGCTTGGCCGGGGCGGCTGCGGGCAATCCGCGGGATGTGCAGGAATTGCTGGACGCCGTCGTGACGGCCGGGGCACTGGAACTCGAGGACGAGGTGGCGCAGCTACCGCCGAGCGCCGAGGCGCGGCTGGCGGATGTCGTCGCCCGGATCGCCGACCGGCGTCTTTCCCTGGTCTCGGACGAGACCAGGGAAATGCTGCGCGCGGCGGCTTTGTTCACCGACGATTTCGAGCTGGCCGATCTCGCGTGCATCGTCGGGGTGCCGGCCTCGGACCTGGTCGGCCGCACGGCCGAAGCGACCGCCGCCCGAATCCTGGTGGACACCGCGCGCGGTCTCGGTTTTCGCGACGTCGCCTTGCGTGAGGTGCTGCTCGGGGACATCTCCGAGGCAGAGCGGAGCACCCGGCACCGAGCGGCGGCGGCCGCACTCGCGAAGTCGGGCGCGTCAGTCCTGTTGGTGGCGGCGCAGCTGCTCGCCGTGTCAGCGGATTTCGACGAATGGGTGGCGCGGTGGCTGCTGGCCCACGTCGACGCGGTCGCAGCGCAGGATCCGATCGCTGCTGCGGACTTGCTCGAACGCGCTTCGGCCGGCGCACCGGTCGCCGGGAATGTCCGCGACGCTCTCCGAGTGCTGCGCGTCCGGTGGATGTTCCGCGTCGGGCGGCATCCGATCGACGACGCTCGCGCCGCGTTGGAAGCGGCGGTCGATGCGGGCGAGGCGGCGGCATTGAGCTGGATCCTCGCGCATTTGACCTATCGGACCGGCGACGTCGACCAGGCGATCGACATCCTCCGCGCGGTCGAAGAATCCCGGACTGCGCCGCAGCTGTGGCAGATCCGCTGCCGCGGGCTGCGGGCGCAGTTCGAGCGGACCGGCTTGGAAGATCTCGAGCGCGCGGAAGCGACTGCCCGCTCGGTGCTGGCCGAAGCGACGAGCACCTTCGACCGCACCGAGATGGCGCATTCCCGGCAGGAGCTCTGGTACGCCGAAACGGTCCGCCGCAATCACTTGGCGGCGTTCGAGCACATCGACCGGGCTCTGGCCGAGGCCACCCCGATCGGCCATTTGAACCGGCAGACGCTCGACCTGCTGGACAACCGCGCGACGACGCTGCAAAGCCTCAACCGGCTGCCGGAGGCGACCCAGACCCTCGACCGGATGCGCGATCTGGCCGGCCGGGTGCGGCCCCGGTCGGGCCGGGTGCACGTGGTCACCGCTGTCCATCTGTATTGGCTCGGCCGCTGGGACGAGGCGGTCGCCGAACTCGGCCTGGTCGACGAAAAGGAGTTCGTCGCCGGGCCCGCGGACCTTCGGCTGCAAGCGCCGCTGCTGGAACACGGAGTGGCGGCGCTGATCGCCGCGCGCCGAGGCGAATGGGGGACGGTTCGGGAGCGGCTGGCCCAGGCAGACGACTTGCCGTTGCGGACGCGCGGCTTCCAGGAGAACAGCGACCTGCTGGTGATGGCCCGGGCTTTCGACGCAGCCCGACGGGGCGGGCCGGCGGCGGGCGTGGCCGCGATGGACGTATTGCTCGATTTCGAGTACGGGAACATGACCATGCGCTACCTGTGGATGCCGGCGTTGATCCGGTTCGCCCAGGCTGCTGACGACCAGAACACTGTCCGGAGCGCGCTGAGTGTCTGCGATGCCGAGGCAGCCCGCGAGATTCCGCAGGCGCGCGCGGCCACCGCGCTGGGTTGGTGCACGGCGTTGGCAGGCCACGATCCGGAAGGGATGCTCAAGGTGGTCCGGCAGCTCGGCGAGGCAGGCCGGCACGTGGAGATGGCCGAAGCGCTCGCGGACGCGGCTGTGCTCCTGGCGCAGCGCGGACGGCCGGACGAGGCTGGGGGCGTCTGCAACGACGCCTTGACGATCTTCAGCGGATTGCGGGCGGCGGCCGACAGCGCCGCACTGCTGTCGCGGATGGCCGCGGCTGGGGCACCGCGTTCCGACGTGGCGGCCGGCCAGCCGAATCTGCTCGGCTGGCAGCTGTTGTCGGAGGTGGAACGAAAAGCCGCGAGCCTGGTCGCCGCCGGGGCCTCGAATACGGAGGTCGCGACGCGGCTGGGCCTGGCCCGGCGGACCGTGCACTACCACCTCTCGTCCGCTCTGCAGAAGCTCGGTTTCGAGACCCGGGCCGAACTCGCGGAGAAGGTGTCCGGAGCGATGTCCGAGGCGGTATCGCTGGCGGTGGCAGAGGTCAGTGAACGGCGCTCGTGAACCGGCCGCACGGCCGCGTGGTTACACTCCGGGAACTTTGTCGGGCTGGGTGGCAGAGCGAGGAGGCCGCGGATGACGGAATCCAACGCGTTGCGCGTGTCGGTGCTGGGTCCGTTGCGGGTCTCCCGAGCGGGCGAGGAGCTGCGTCTCGGCCCGGCTCGCCAGCAGGCCCTGCTGGCGGTTCTGGTCTTCCGGCACGGGCACGTGGTATCGCGTGAGGAGCTGGTGAACGCGGTCTGGGGACAGGACGCTCCGGCCACTGCGGGCGGGAGCATCCACACCTACATTTCCGGGCTGCGGAAGGTGCTCGAACCGAATCGGTCCCGGCGCTCCGCCTGCGGGCTGCTGGCGTCGGAGGGCCCAGGCTATCGGCTGGCGCTCGCCGCGGGAGCCCTCGACGCCAGCGAGTTCGACGCGGTCAGCCTCACCGCCGTGGAAACGCTCGCACGAGGAGACTCGGCCGCGGCGGCCGCGCTGGCCGACCAGGCACTCGCGCTGTGGCGCGGCGAACCGCTGACGGGCTTGCCGGGGCCGTTCGCGGCGAGTTGCCGGCAGCACCTCCTGGACACCCGTCTCAGCCTCCTCGAAACGAGAGCGACCGCAGCTCTGCGCGCCGGGAAACACCGCGAGCTGGTCGCCGAGCTGACGGCGCTGGTCGCGCAGTACCCGTTGCACGAGGGACTGCGCGGGCTGCTGATGATCGCTTTGTACCGCTGCGAGCGCCAGGCGGACGCACTCGACCAGTTCCGGCTCGCACGGCAGGCGTTCGCCGCGGAACTCGGCACCGCGCCCGGCGACCGTCTTGCCGATATCCATCAGCGCATCTTGGTCAACGATCCGCACATGGCGGCGGAGGGCCGCGCCCCGGCTTCCGCGGTCCGGGACAATCGCCGTCCGCGGCCGCGCGCGGCCGCGTTCGTCGGCCGCCGCGGCGAACTCGGCCGTCTCGAACAGGCCGTGGCTGATCTCGCCGAAGGATGCGGGAGCGTCGTCTGGATCGAAGGCCCGCCGGGGATCGGCAAGTCCGAGATGCTCGCCGTCGGCCTGGCCGGGTTCGACACGGCCGCGGTACGGGTCCGATGGGGAACCGGGGACGAGCTGGCGCAACGGTTTACCTTGCGCGCGATGACCGAATGCCTGGGGCCGGGGGGCGATTCGCCCGCCGACGGCGGGTTGTTCGGCGGCAGCGAGATGTCGGCTTCGGCGGACGAATTGGTCGAGAAGGTGCGGAACTGGTGCACGGACGGCCCGGTCGCGGTCGTTCTGGACGATCTGCACTGGGCGGACGCGGCGAGCTTGACCGTCTGGGAGCGACTCGCCCGCGTGTCGCGCACGTTGCCGTTGTTGGTAGCGGGGGCGTGTCGGACGGTTCCGGACCGTGCCGCGCTCGACCGCCTCCGCACGGTGGCCGAGCAGTGCGGCGGCGTTGTGCTCGAGCTCGGCAGCCTGTCCGGCCGGGCCGTCGAAGAGCTGCTGATCGGCCTCGGCGTGCCCGCCGGGAGCGGACTCCGCACCATCGCCGGACAGGCGGACGGCAACCCGCTGTATTTGCGGGAACTGGCTGAAATTTCGGTGCGGCAAGGGGAAACCGGCGGTGCGGAGCTGCAGTCCCTGGCCGGTGTGCTGACGCACCGGCTGGCGTTCCTTCCCTCGGAAACACTCGAGGTCTTGCGCCAGGCCGCCCTGCTCGGGCGGGACTTCCGGGTGGACGAGCTCGCGGTGGTCGTCGCCGCGTCCCCGGTCCAGCTGGTCTTGATGCTCGAAGAAGCGACGACCGCGGGCGTGACGGTCGCGAACGGCGACCGGATGTCGTTCCGGCAGCCGTTGATCTGGCAGGCTTTGTACGGACGAATGCCGCCGCCGGTACGGGCGGCGCTGCACCGGCAGGCTGCCGAACGCCTCGCGCGGTCGGGCGCGTCGATCGATACGGTCGCTCGGCAGCTCACCGCGATGCCGTTGACGGTAGACCCGTGGATGACCGAATGGGTGTGCGCACACGGTGAAGCAGTCGCGACCCGGGCACCGGAGATCGGCGTCGACTTGCTGCGGCGCGTGCGGGTCGCCGCGGATCCGGCGGATCCGCGGGTCGTCGGGCTCAGAGCGGCGCTGGCCCGGGTGCTGTACCGGCTGGGAAAGGCTCCTGAAGATGAGGTGCTGGCGGTACTGGCCTCGACGCGCGATCCGGAACTGGCCGGGGAAATGCGCTGGCTTCTCGGTTCGGTCTACGCCCGGCAGGGCCGGGAACGGCTGGCGGCAGAGACCCTGCGCGAGGCCGCGGACGCGGCCGGAATCTCCGAGAAGTGGCGGGTTCGCTGCCGGGCGTCGCTCGCTGCGCGAGAGTTTCTCGGCCTGGGCGATCGGCTCGCGGCGGAGGAGACCGTGCGTGCCGCGGCCGGCGAGGCGGAGGCGCTGAGCGATGCGTTCGCGGGCGCGTGCGCTCTGGCTGCGGTCTGGATGTTCCATACTGCCGACCGGAACCATCTCGAAGCGCTGCGCTTCGCGGACGAGGCAGTGCGGCTGCTGGAGGCGGTTCCGGGCGTGGCCGCGAACGCCGAACTCGGCCAGTTGTATGTCGGGATGCTGGCGAACCGCATCGCCAGCCTGCTGAGTCTCGACCGGCCCGGCGAAGCCGAGGAAGCGCTCGGTGTCGTAGCGGCGGCAGCCCGCCACCATCGGCTGGCCGGCTTGCCGGACTACGCCGCGACCGCGTCCTTCTGGACCGGGCACTGGGAATCAGCGCTTGCCGAAGCCGCGGCCGTCCCGATGGGGGCCGGAGCAGCCGTGGGAGGGCTGCGCGACCCGGGGCCGATGCTGCTGCGGCTCCGCGGAATCGCCGCCCTGATCGCCGTGTTCCAGGACCGTCCTGCCGAGGTGGCCGAACACCTCGCCGCGGCCGACGACATCCCGTTGCTGACGGCCGAGGAACGGGCGTCCAGTGACTTCCTGATCATGGCCGAGGCGTACGCGGCCGAGCGCGCCGGGCAGTTCGCGGAGGCGCTGTGCGCGGTCGCGCCCTTGCTCGATGACGGCTACCTGCCGGTTCTTTCGCTGCGCCACTGGCTGCCCGAGATCGTCCGGATCGCGCAGCTGGCGGGCGACCGCGCAGTGGCCGGCCGCGCGGTCGAGATGGCTGAAGCGGAAGCCGCAAGGGAGCAACAGCCGGCGCGAGCCGCGGCTGCCGCTGCCCGGTGCCGAGGGCTCGCGACCGGGGAACCGAATCCGGTTCTGGCCGCCGTGAAGCACTACGAGGAGGTCGGCTGGGCGGTCGAACTGGCTTGGTCGGCGGAGGACGCGGCAGAACTGCTGGCGCTTGCCGGGCGTTACGACGATGCCCGTGCGATGCTGGCAAAAGCAGTGGACGGATACGCAAGGTTCGGTGCGAAGTGGGCGATTCGCCGTGCTCGGGCCAGGTATGCGGCGGCTGGCGGGACTGCAACACTGCCGGACCAGGCGGGCATGAGCTATCCGGAAGCTGGGTGACCCGGTCGGACCGGATCCGAATGGTCCGGATGCCGCCCCGCGGAGAGCAGCGGGGCGCGGAACTGCCGGGATGGCCGCGCGCCCTGCTTGCTCGCCGCGAGAGCGACTGGGCTAGCGGCCGATCAGGGCGTACCCGTTGCTCTGGGGCGTGCAACTGAACTGGTGGATGATCCCCTGCTGTGCATACACGTTGCCGGCGTACTGGCACTGGCCGTACGTCGGATACCACTGGGCGAGGTATCCGCCGCTGGCGGACGCGGTGCCGGCGCCGGCCAATGAGATCGCAGCCGCTGCGGCGGCCAGCCCGAAGCCGGTCAGAATCGTGCGGGAACGTCGGATCTTCATGTTTTCTCCTCGGGATCGGGTGCGCTGTCCCGACTATTGAATAGGGCAACCGGGGTTTTCGGAAAGTGCGGGCAGGGCAGGATGACTGGCGGGAAGTACGGATATTCTCCCCGGCCGGCGAATTCAAGAGTGTTTTCCATGGGAGTAGGGTCAACCGCCCTGTCAGGAAGCGCGCGCGGTTGACCCGCGCGTGCGGTCGTCAGCACCGCTACGAGGAGGGAACATGACGAAAACCTTGCCACTGACCTCGGAGACGCCGGCGGTCCGCACTGACTTTTCCGATCAGGCGGCTTGGGAACAAGTGAAGGCGCCGCTCAGTGGGTGACGCCGGATGAGTTCGTCGCCTGTGCGGCCTATGTCGACGACCCTGACTTCACCGGCCTGCCTGCCGCGAGGCTGCTGGAGCGCTTGCCGGATCCGGGCGACCACGCACGTTTTCTGGTAGTCGGCGAAACGACGATCCGCACTCCCTGAACATCCGGTTCTGGTTGTGGACCTGGGCTCCGACCCTTATCCGGAGAGGGGGTGGCCGGGTGCGCCGGCCGGCCGGTCGTTCCGCGCTTTGCCGCACGCCGTTCCTGTCGATCTCGAATATGGGCTGGGAGGAGTTCGCGGATCGCGTCGACGACGACGGAGTACTGCGCGAACATCTGCTCTACGGCCGAGTCCCGGACTTGCCCGGTGGCCCCCGGCTTCGTGACAGCGGGCTGCGCAAGGCCCCCGGCCGTTGTGGAGCGTTCGTGAAGCGGCGTCCGGGACAGTTGCCGGGTCGGCTGAGTCCGGCCCGCTGAAGTGGTCCCTCCCTTGGCGGCAAAGACGTCCAAAATGGTGCTTCGCCTGGCGCAGTTGCTCGGGCGCGCCGCTCGTCCGTGAAGGGCCCCTTGAGGGAATCTAAGTCCCGGAAGGAGCCCTTCACGGACATTTCCGGGCGATCCGCGACGCCCCGCCGGATGAGTGACACGATCTCACGCGCCGGCTTGCATTCAGTGTCCGCAGCCGGATGCGGATGGGGGCGGGTTCGGGTGTCGTGTCGCGGGCCGGAGCGGTGTTTTGCTGCTCCGCCGCGGAAGCGGCCGGGCTGACGGGCGGGTTGCCGGGCGCGTTGGCGTCGCAGCCGGCGACCGGCCTGGGGCACGGGCACCGGATCAGCCGGTACTATGCGGAATTTCCATCTTCCGCGCGTGGATGACCTGCGCAGGGTCGCAGGTCATCGAAACCCGGCTCCCCTGGAGCCAGCGCTCCGCTGGAGCCAGCCGGGTGCTCGAACCCGCTTGAGCAGTGCGTGCGCTCCCCGTCCGGGGGGTCTCCGGCAGCCGGTGCTGGGCGGCTTCGCCAGCGAGGTTGCCCCTTCAGGCAAAGGTGGGCCGAACGGCCTAGCCTCCGCTGGGTTTCGCGGTTGCGCCGACCTAGACTTCGGCCGAAGACAAAGCAACAACAAATTCCCTTCACTGCGCAGCCGCACAGCTGCGTGATGGCGGCTTCCTCTTGTCGAAGGGGTATTCCCGTGAACGTTTTGGGCGTGAATTGTGTCTACCACGAGTCGTCGGCGGCAATCATTGTCGATGGGAGAGTGCTGGCGGCGGTCGAAGAAGAACGATTCAACCGGGTGAAGCACGGGAAACCGGCGGATATCGACAATGCAGACGTTCTTCCGATCGAGTCCATCAAATTCTGCCTGGATTTCGCCGGACTGCGGCCGGAGGACGTCGACCTCGTCGCCTGCTCGTTCGATCTCGGACTGCGCGAGCGGGAGTTCGAACTGGACGCGCTGAGCCTTCCGGGCGACTGGGGGAGTGCGGCCGGCGAGGCGGCGTTCACCGGTGCGGTCCGCCGGATTCCGGAGGCGTTGGGCGAGCTGCTGGGAGCGCCGGTCGAGGATCGGTTCCGGTGGATTCCGCATCACGTCGCCCATGCCGGGTCGGCGTACTATCCGTGCGGTGACGGATCGGCCGCGCTGCTGGTGGTCGACGGTATCGGCGAGGTGGCCACCGGATTGTTCGGGGCCGGCGACGGGCCGGTCATGCGGAAGACCGGGGAGATCGCCTATCCGAACTCCATCGGGTTCGTCTGGGAGAAAATGTCCGACTATCTGGGCTTCTCGCCCTATGACGCCAGCAAGGTGATGGGGCTGGCCTCGTACGGCGACCCGGCGGAGTACCGGAATGCGATGCTCGAGATCGCCGGCAAGCCGGACGAGCTGGCAGTCCTGCCGGACGTGTTCGAGTTCCGGATGGGCCGGTATGACGGGCTCGAATCGTTTTTCGGGCCCCGGCGCTCGTCGGGCGAGCAGCTGGACAAGCGGCATTGGGATATCGCCGCGGCTTTGCAGGAGTGGAACGACGAAGTCCTTCTCGCGCTGGCGAATCGTGCTTATCAGCTGCATCCCGCGGAAACCCTCTGCTATGCCGGTGGCGTCGCGCTGAATTGCACGTCAAACGGTCGGCTGAAAGATATCGGCCCGTTCGCCAACGTGTACATCCCGTCTTCGCCGAACGACGGGGGAACCGCCATCGGCGCGGCGCTGACTGCCTACTACCAGGAACAGCCCTCGGGCACTCCGCTGGTGCCGACGACGGACACCGTGTACGTGGGACCGGAATACTCCGCCGACGAGATCCGCGCTGCGTTCGACGAAGCGGGGCTCGAATACCGGGAACTGGACGATCCGGCTTCCTATGCGGCGGAGGCGATCGCGAGCGGCAAGGTCATCGGCTGGTTCCAGGGCCGGATGGAGCTCGGCCCGCGTGCGCTCGGGAACCGGTCGTTGCTGGCCGACCCGCGCGATCCGGGCATGCGGGACATGCTCAACCACAAGGTCAAGCACCGGGAAAGTTTCCGTCCGTTCGCGCCAAGCGTTCTCGCCGAGGAAGCGGAGTCCTGGTTCGAAATCGGCCGGTGGTCGGACTCGCTGCAGTGCATGCTTTTCACCTGTTCGGCGGCCGGCGGCCGCGCGGACTCGATCCCGGCCGTCGTGCACGTCGACGGAACCTCCCGGGTGCAGACAGTTTCGCGCGAGTCGAACGCGGCTTACCACCGCCTGATCTCCCGGTTCCACGAGCTGACCGGCGTGCCGATGGTGCTGAACACGTCGTTCAACGACAGCGAGCCGATCGTGTGCAGCCCGAAGGACGCCATCGCGACTTTCCTCGGCACGAAGATCGACGCGGTCGTCATCGGAGACTGCGTCGCGGTCCGGGAGGGCTGACGGGTGGCGCAAGCGACGGCCGAACAGACGACAGTGGACCGGCTCGACCTGACCGCGGCGGAAGCCGCCGAGACCCGGGAAGTCGTCCGCAAGTTCGCGGCGGCGGATCCGGACGCGCCGCTGCACCGCCGGATCCTTGCCGCGCGGCGGCGTCTTCCGGAACGGCTGGTCGACTTCCTGCATTCGTTCCGGTACCGGGAACAAGCCAGCGCGTGCGTGGTCGGCGGCTGGCACGTCGACGACGAGGCGATCGGCTCGACCCCGCGGCACTGGCGGGACTCGGACGACAACCTTCTCGAAGCGTCCTACCTGACGTTGGCGGCTTCCGTCCTGGGTGACGTGTACGCGTGGAACACAGTCCAGGACGGGAAGCTCGTCCAGGACCTGCTGCCGATCGCCGGGCAGGAGGACGAGAAGAACGCAGGCAGCAGCGCGAGCCTCCTCGACCTGCACACCGAAGACGCGTTCTCGGATCTGCGCTGCGACTACCTCGGGCTGCTGTGCCTGCGCAACGACGACCGGGTGCCGACGACGTATGCCCCGATGAACCAGGTCGAGCTGAGCGAGCGGCACCGCCGCGTGCTCCGGGAGCCGCGGTACCGGCTCCTGCCGGACCCGGAGCACCTCCGCCGTGCCGAGGCGCTCGGGAAGAACCCGCCGGGAGCGCGGAACACCGGCCTGCTGTTCGGCGACGAACGCGACCCGTACCTCGTGGTGGACGACTACTTCATCGAGTGGGACGAGGACGACCTCGAAGCGGCCGAAGCGTTCCGGGCGTTGTCCGGCGAGCTGAGCCGCCTGCAGACGGGCATCGCACTCGACCCGGGCGAGATGGCGTTCGTCGACAATTTCCGTGCCGTGCACGGGAGAAAGCCTTTCGTCGCGCGGTACGACGGGCGGGACCGGTGGCTCAAACGGGTCAGCGTGACCCGGGACCTCCGCCGTTCCAGGCAGACCCGGTCGGGTGCCGAGGGCCGGGTAGTCGACGCGGGCATCGCCGCCGGGGGAGATGCCGGATGAGCAGCGCGATGCCCGTGCGGATTGTCGAGGACGCACTGGAATCCGCGGCCGACACCGCGCAGGAGTGCGTTCGTGCGCTCCGGGTCGCGCAGCTCCGGCAGACGTCCAGCGCATCTTGTGACCCGGACAGCATCAGGGTGGCGGTCGCGGCGGCGCGTGCGCTGGTGCTGCAACTCTCGATGGCGTTGGTCGACGCGGACGGCTGCGCACGGGCAACGCGTCGGCACACTGCCGAGCTGTCCCGGGCGGACGACTCGGACGCCGCCTAGCCGGGCGGCCCCTCGGGCCGTGCGGTCTCTCGCTTCTGCGCTGGACAGGCCGCAGCGTCACGGCGTTTCTGGACAAAGTTCGCACAGTGTTCGTGCGAGGCACGGACGAGCTGACCGGTCCACAATAGACTTCCGGAACGGCACGCGTTCGGGCGGCCGGGCTGGCCGACAACCTAGGATGGAGCAGTCGATGACAGAACCCTTCGAGGGCAGCTGCTGTGGCGGAGGCAAGCCCGCAGCGGACCGCGGTCAGGAAGGCGCCGACGTCCGCTCCCGGAGGTCGGTGCTGCGCGGCGGAATGCTCGGCGGGCTCGGGCTGGCGGCTACCGGGGTTTTGGCGGCCTGCACGTCCGGCAGCGATCAGAGCGCCGCGACCAGCCCGGCCCCGGATCCCGGGAAACAGGCGAAACTCCGGGTCGTGCTGCTGGGGACCTCGGCCGGCCCGCCCTATCAGACCGGCCGGATGGGCATTTCGTCCGCGCTGGTGGTCGACGGGGCCACCTACGTGATCGATTGCGGCCGCGGCGCCGTCAACCAGTACAAGGCCGCCGGCCTGCGGTTCGAGTCGATGAAGGGGATCTTCCTGACTCATCTGCACGCCGACCACGTGATGGACTATTTCACGTTTTTCCTGAGCGGCGGTTTCGGCCTTTCCGGAGACAAGGACCTCCTCCCTCCGGTCAATGTCTACGGCCCGGGCCCGGCCGGCGCGCTGTCGCCGCCGTTCAAGGGCGGTTCGGCGCCGACGGTGAACCCGGCGGATCCGACGCCGGGCACGGCCAAGATGACCGAACACTGTCACGATGCGTTCGCCTACAGCAGCAACTGTTTCATCCGCGACACCGGCATTCGCGACCCGCGGTCGCTGAGCATCGTCCACGAGATCCCGATCCCGGCGGCGGTCGGCGCGAGCGCGGCGGGCAAGACGGCGCCGCCGATGTCCCCTGTTCCGGTGATGGAGGACGACCGGGTCCGGGTCACCGCGACCTTGGTTCCGCACGGCCCGGTCTTTCCCTCGTTCGCGTTCCGTTTCGACACCGAGTTCGGCTCGGTCACGTTCTCCGGGGACACCACGCCGACGGACAACCTGATCTCCCTTGCCCGGTCCTCGCAGTTGCTGGTGCACGAAGCGATCAGCGATCCGAAGAAGGGCGGCCTCCCGGCGGTCGCCGCCGATCACATGCTCAAGAGCCACACGGTGGTGTCGGACACCGGAAAAATCGCGCAGCGAGCCGACGTACCGCATCTGGCGCTGTCGCACATCGGCGATTTCAGCGGAACTTTGGACGAAGCCGGCTGGGTCCGGCAGGCGAAAGCGGGGTATGCCGGAACGGTGGTCGTCGGACGCGACCTGATGAGCATTCCGGTGGTCAAATAGGGCGATTGCGGAGGGCGGCCGCCCTCGTGCCGACGCGGACTGTGCTTTGCTCTGGGCCTTCTTCGCTCGTACGGGTGAGTGCCCGGCAGGCAGGGTGCTTCCGGGAAATCAGTTTTGTCGTTTCCCCTTCTTCGCGGGGCAGCCATTGCGCTGCCCCGCTTTCGGTGTAGCGTGCATGCGCGGACGTGCGGCGTGCGGTCCCGGTCGCTTCCCGGGATCATGAATCGCCGGGATGTCCGGGCGTCGCCGTGCGCGTGCGTCGTGCCGTCATTCTGAGCCGCTTTCCGGAGCCGTTCCTGGCTTCCGAAAGCGGTTGTTAGGGTTCCTCGGAAATGGGAGATAGCGGAGATTCATGCCGGACTCGTCGTCGTTGTCTGTGGACTGGCTGCCGTTGACCATTCGGTTCGCGCAATTTCTGCTCGTCGAAGATCCGCCGGCCGGGACAGCGCTGCCGACGCTGCGGACCAGCGGACTGATCGAGGACCAGCCGGGCACGGTGCGGTGCCGGACCGGGTGGCGTACGTCCCAGATGTTGTTGACGGTGACCGTGACGGCGGACGAGCCGGAGTGCGACCGGTCCTTCGACGACATCGCGGAGGTGAGTCACCTTTCCGTGACCGGAGAACTCGCGGTGGCCGACTGGAGTCGCGCGCTGCAGTGTCTGCTGCCGCAGCTGCCCGGCGGGGCGGGCTGGCACCGTCTTCGCTATCACGCTCGGGGCATGAGCGGCCGGCGGATCGGGGAGGGCTTGGTGCAGATCTGGCCCGCTGAACCGGCCCCGCCGCGCGCGGTCAAAGTGACCAGCGAGGTGGGGCGGTTCTGGCATCCGGACATGCCAGCCGACATCGGGTGACGGAGTTGCCCGCCGACGCAGGCTGCCGCTCAGCGGCAGCCTGGGGCAGGGGTACGGAGTCAGGACGGCGGCGTCGTGCTTCGTCCGGCGCAGCGGTGATGTCCGCAGGCTGTCGCTGGCCCGGGCAGCCCCACGGTGGTTATCGAGCCGATGCTCCGGCTCGCCATTCATATCGTTCGCGATGCAGCCGCGGGCTCTGGCAGGTCGACCGGACGGTCTGCGCGACCATATGCATCAACGCGGCCGGGCCGCAGAGGTACCAGTCGGTTTCGGCCGGGCGGTCGGCGGCGAGCGCCTTGACGGTATCGGCGTCGAGCCGCCCGGTTTGTGCGCTGAACACCGGGATCAGGGTCAGCCACGGGAGATGCCGGGCATGGCCGGCCAGCTCTTCCCAGCACGGCAGGCTGGCGGAATCCCGTGCGGCGACAACGAGGTCGACGGTGGCCGCCGGATTCTCGCCGGTCCGGTTCCGGGCAGTTCGCAAGACCGACAGGAACGGCGTGATGCCGGCGCCGCCCGCCACCCAGACCTGGTGCGGACGGGCTTCGTCGGCCGGTGTCGGTGCGAAGGCCCCGAACGGGCCGTCGATGTGCACTGTGGCACCGGCCGCCAAACCGGCTTGTGCGTTCGCGGTCCAGTCCCCGGCAGGACAGATCAACACGCTGAGGCGTTCGTCGTCCTGGGAATTGGTCAGGCTGAACGGATGGGTTTCGGTGGCTCCGCCTGCCTCCGCGGTGAGGAAAACGAACTGCCCCGGGCGATGCCGGGCGATCCGGGCGCGGTGCGGGCGGAGGACGACCTCGGTGCCGCGTTCTCGCTGGATCGAGCGAACCACGACGTACGGAACGCCGCCGCGGATCTTGTCGGTCACCCGGACCGCGAAGCAGGCGACGCCGATGACCGCGAAACAGCCGAGGAAAATCCCGGCCGGCGTCCGGATCGAGGCCCAGGTCGCCGCGCCGATTACGAGATGGGCGGTGAGGACAAGGAACGCGGTTCCGGTGGCGGCGTGCACCCGCTGCCACTTGTGATAGGGAAACTTCGGCGAAAGCGCGAGCGCGACCGAACCGGCGAGCAGCAGTGCACCGAGCGCGCCGAGCGGGAGGGCCATGTTGAATTCCGCGAGCACGCTCTGGTGCCGATCGACGACGGACGCGACCGGGATCAGCAGCAGATGCACGGCGACGACGGCGAGGATCAGCGTTCCGATGCGGCGGTGCGCACCGTACACCCGGTCCAGCGGTCCGAACAGCTTCTCCAGGAACGGTCGCCGGACCGCCAGCAGAAGATTGGTCGCCATCAGGGCGTACGCCGTCCCGCCGGCGAGGAACGCCGCGCCGCTCGCCCAGCCGAGCGCCGGGATGATCTGTTGGAGAAGGCTTGCCGCCAGCGCGACGAACAGACATGCCACAAGCCAGATTGCCCAGCGGATCTTCGTCATCGGCGGACACTGCCCGCGATGCGGTGCGGTGCGGGGGACGGTTCGGCCGGCATCCGGACAAGGTAGGGAAATCCCTCGCGAACCGGAGGCGGGGTGCGGCACGTTTCCGGGGCAAGGCCGTTGTCCGTATTCCCCTGCTCTCTGCCGTACTGCCGGATCAGGGGTGTGCGGCGGCTTATCATGAGGGCGTCCGGGATCGAGTTACCCCCCCCGAACTTGGTATCCGGATGTGTGCAGTTCGCCGGGCCAGTGGTGTGCGCTGGCCCGGCGAACGGACCGCCTGAACCAGGCGGGGTTGCCGGCGTCGCGGCGGTGCGAAGGTTCCGGACGTGCTGCGATTGTTGTGTTCGTGGCTCGTTTCGGGCGCGCGGAAGCCTTTGTTGGTTCTCTTTTTCTCCGCGGTGTTCTTCTCCCCGGAATAAGGGCGCCGGTCGGCTGGCTGGAAGGCGCGCCCGCCCGCCGGCCTGCGTGCGCTGCCGTGCGCATTTCCCGTAGGAACGATTTCACCCCTCCGCCGGCAGTTCGCTGAACCTTGCGCAGTGCTTGCGCCGTGTAGCAGACATGGTGTGAACCAGTGCGGTCGTCGAGTGTCACGGCTGCGGCGGGGCCGAGGTGCGGCCGCGGGGCGAGGGCGGTGCGGGGGTACGGGCAAGAACGACGACGGTGCCTGCCGGAACCGGGTTCCGGCGGTAAGGAGTACGAGGCGATGGACTCCACGGGCGGCGACCAGGTGGCCAAATGGCGCATGCCGCCAAACCAGGGTCCGGCAGCGGACGCGAGCCAGCAGGAGACCACACCGTCCCAGCCGGGAGCGTCGGCGTCCGGCTCCGGCGCGGGGGCCGCGAGTCTGTTCTACCCCCTTGTCCCGCAATGGGGCGCAGGGGAGCTGTCCACACTCCTGCATCGGGAGCCTCCGCTGCTGGAGCTGCTGACTCAGTTCTGGCTGAAGGGCCCGCCCGGTGGCAAGGGGCTTAAATCGATAGCCAATAGGCTCAACGGCAATCCCGCGTTCGCTAAGCGGCTCCTGCCGGCTCCCGGTGAGGCACAAGCATTGCGTGACGTGCTGGGGATCGGCGCGGACGCACAAGAATTGGCGCTGATGCGGAACGAGGCCGCGGCGGCCGAGGCCCAGCGGGTTTCGAGCCCTGCGGAGACCGACTGGGTGGCGGGGCGGTTTCAAAAGCTGTTGTCGTGGCTGGCCTCAGCCGATTCCGATTACCGAGCTGACGACGTGATGGAGGTCAAACAACTCCTTTACGGTCTTCACCGGGACCGTCAGGCCGTTCTGCCTCTGGAAGCCGCGTTCCTCGGGGCGACCGGTGACGACCTCCGGGATCGCCTGGCGGCGGCTAAGATCATTCCCCGGGAATATATCGACTTCCTGTTCGGAGAAAATGCTGACATTGTCCCGTACATCCGGCTGCTGCCCCGGCTGGCCGAGTACCTCCGCGATCTGCGCTACCTCGACCCGATTTCCGGCAAGGAATTTTCGGTAAAGGACCGGCCGCTGGCCGAGCGGCTGCACTGGTGGTGGTCGGCGGCCAGGAAGCTGGGCTTTTCGCCGACCAAGGTGCTCGCATTTAGTCGGAGCGGCTCGGGGTCGGACGTCGTGAATACTTCTGCGGCGATTCGGATCAGGGCTGCTGAGCCCGGCGGGGGTACATGGCGCAGGACTTACTGCTTTATCGAACTGGACCAAGCGGCTCCTGCGCCTATTGGCGAACTGGACCAAGCAGCTCCTGCGCCTATTGGCGAGGGGAGTATGCCGGAATGGCTGGCCAATAGTATGGCCAATAATGCTGTGTTCGACGAAGAAGCGTTGGCCGAATGGGTGAAGAGCGCGCATCGAGCATCGGGCCTGAATCCGGTACCCGGGAAATATGGAGCCGCGCTGCCGATCGGCAAGACGGTGGTCGTCATTCCGAAACAGGTGTTCTATGACTTCGATTCGCTGGTCAGCGGAGTGTCGCCGAGCTGGATGAATCCGGATGGTTCGATCCGCTGGCCGGCCGAACAGGAGTCATTCGCTGCGTCTGGACCGTCGACCGGCGGCGTGAAGCCGGCAGCCGCGCCGCCGGCCAGCTTGGAGAAGCGCCCTGGCGAGGGGAATCCTCTTCCACCGGCGAAGCGTATGCGGCGGGATCCGTCGGTGGCGCTGGGCGGGCACTCGGGCACGCCGGCGGTTTCGGGCGGGTGGCCGGATACGGCAGCAGCCTCGCCGGGCAGGTCGCCCGCAGCGAGCCAGCAGGAGATCGTACCGTCCCAGCCGGGAGCGTCGGCGTCCGACTCCGACCAGGAGGCCGCGAGTCCGTTCTACCTCCTTGTCCCGGAATGGGCCCCGTCGGCAGAGCTGGTCCAACTCCTGTATCGGCTGGCTTCGCCGCGGGAGCGGCACGCTGAGCTGCTGGAGCTGCTGACTCAGCTCTGGCTGATGGCACCGCCCCTTGGCGAGGACCTTAAATCGATAGCCAATAGGATCGACGGCACCAGGCCCGGGCACGCTAACCCGCTCACTCCCGGCGACGCACAAGCATTGCGTGACGCGCTGGGGATCGGCGCGGACGGACAAAAATTGGCGCTGATGCGGGACCAGGCCGCGGCGGCCAAGGTCCAGCGGGTTTCGGGCCCTGTGGGGACCGACTGGGTGGCGGGGCGGTTGCGAGTGCTGTTGTCGTGGCTGGCTTCAGCCGATTCCGATTACCGAGCTGCCAACGTGATGGAGGTCAAACAACTCCTTTACGGTCTTCGCCGGGACCGTCAGGCTGCTCTGCCTCTGGAAGCCGCGTTCCGCAGGACCGGTGACGACCTCCGGGAGCGCCTGGCGGAGGCGGAGATCGGGCCCCGGCAATATATCGACTTCCTGTTCGGAGAAAATGCTGACATTGTCCCGGACATCCGGCTGCTGCCCCGGCTGACCGAGTACCTCCGCAATCTGCGCTACCTCGACCCGATTTCCCGCAAGGAATTTTCGGTAAAGGACCGGCCGCTGGCCGAGCGGCTGCACTGGTGGTGGTCGGCGGCCAGGAAGCTGGGCTTTTCGCCGACCAAGGTGCTCGCATTTAGTCGGAGCGGCTCGGGGTCGGACGTCGTGAATACTTCTGCGGCGATTCGGATCAGGGCTGCTGAGCCCGGCGGGGGTACATCGCGCAGGACTTACTGCTTTATCGAACCGGACCAAGCAGCTCCTGCGCCTATTGGCGAGGGGGGTACGCCGGAATGGCTGGACAATAATGCTGTGTTCGACGAAGAAGCGTTGGCCAAATGGGTGAACAACGCGCATCAAGCATCGGGCCTGAATCCGGTACCCGGGAAATATGGAGCCGCGCTGCCGATCGGCAAGACGGTGGTCGTCATTCCGAAACAGGTGTTCTATGACTTCGATTCGCTGGTCAGCGGAGTGTCGCCGAGCTGGATGAATCCGGATGGTTCGATCCGCTGGCCGGCCGAACAGGAGCCATTCGCTGCGCCTGGACCGTCGACCGGCGGCGTGGAGCAGGCCGCGCCGCCGGCCGGTTTGGAGGAGCGCCCTGGCGAGGGGAATCCTCTTCCACCGGCGAAGCGTATGCGGCAGGATCCGTCGGTGGCACCGGATAGGCACCCGGGCACGCCGGCGGTTTCGGAGACGTGGCCGGATACGGCAGCAGCCTCGCCGGGCAGGTCGCCCGCAGCGAGCCGGAGTTCTGCCTCCGGCGGGGCAATCTTGCCTGCCTATCAGGCGGTCGTCGCGGAACTGGAGCAGCCGGCCGAAGGCGCGCGATCGGTCGTGCCGGCCCGGCTCTTCGGTCTTCTGGGGCGTGCGGTGCGGGCAGCTGCCAACGCGGACCCGGAGGCGGTGCGGGATGCTTCCGCGGCGCTGGAGAACGCGTTGTCCGCGGCGCGCCAGGACGGCCGGTTGACCGGAACCCTGCACGAACTGGCCGTCCGTGCGGCAGCTCTCCGTCCGGCCCCGGCTGGAGCCGGCGGGCCGGGAAAGATCCCGGCGGTCCTCGGACCGCTGGACGACATCCGGCAGCAGGACGTCCAGGGGTTGGCGGCGGAGCTGGCCACGGCCGTCTTCAGCGGGCAGGCCGACCAGATATGGCCCCACCTCGAGGAGGTAGGCCGGGATCTGCGGAAGCGCTGGGTTCTCGAGGATGCTTACATGGTGGCCGCCGGCACGACCCTCGAAGACGATCTGGGCCTGACCTTCGGGGACGACGAGCGAAGCGCGTATGCGCGCTATCTGCTCGGCGCGCCGACCGGTGTCGAAGTCGGCCGGGACCAAGCCGAGGAGTGGTTCGAAAGCCTGGCGGCGATGGAATTCGAGCACCCGCGGTGGGGTGCTTTCCGGTTCCCGGAAGACAACTCCGATCCGGCTGTCGCGGCAGCGCGGCTGGACGCGTCGGTGGTGGAACTGATCCGGCTCGGCGCCGAGCCGAAGATCCTCTCCGTGACCGGACTGGGGTCGCGGACCTATTCCGCGGTTGGCCTGGCAATTCGCGGCGAGGAACACATGCGGTTGTTCGACCCGGAGCTCGGGTCGGTGAGCCAGGGAGAATGGCTGGCGGCACGGGCGGGCGGCGGCGATTCGAGCGAGGTCGTGATCAGGACCGTCGGCGACAATCCGCAGGCTTTGCAATCGCTGCGGGAGACGCACGACCAGGTCTGGAAGCACGCCGGCACAGTGGTGGAACAGGCGACCCTCGAGTCCTCTGCGCGGGTGGACGAGGCTGTACGCCGTCTCGCGGCGGAAGCCGGTTCGACGTCGGGGTTGATCGACCAGCTTGTTGCGTTGGCGGAAGCCGAACCGCCGGGCAGCATCGGCGCACGGGAGCGCATCCCGGAGGCGTTCGATCAGCTGTGGGGAGTTCTCGACGGCGGTGAGCGCGCCAGGTTGCTCGTGCTTTTCCCGACCTTGTGGCCGCTGACCGCGGTGGAGGCGGCGGCAGCTGGCGTCGCTGACAATGACCCGCGGCTGAAAGGCGCGGAAGGGATTGTCCGCAGTGTGCACGACGAAGCAATGCTGCGCCATTTCCGCCGATGGAACCAGGTCGTCAAGGCGGTCGCGAGCCGCCTTGGCCCCGGCACGGAAACCGCGCTGGCAGAGCATGCGTCCGCGGGGATTGCCAACGCGCTTCGTTCGTGGAAGGCGGACCGGCGGGGCGTTGCGTGGAGTCGTCGGGAGGTGCCGGCGGCACCGAGCGAGGGGCTGTCCCCTCCCGGCGAGCCGTTCGGCGACGACGTTTCCGGGCCAGCGGTCAGCGACGACGACCTCTCCCGCTACCTCGACTTGGCGCTCGGTGTATTGCGGGATGCGGAACTGGAGGCGTGGGCAGGCGGTCGCGACAGGCTGTTCCTGGACGAGTCCACGACGCGCCTGTATCAGGTGCACATTGCGACGGAGATGCGAAACGCCGACCGCGCGGCCGACGGCCAGCAAGCGGATGCCGGACCGGGCGTCGTTGCCTGGGAACCGGCGCGGGTGGCGGCCCGGGATTTCGTGAACGGTGCACTCGACGTTCAGGAGCAGCAGCGGCAGCTTCCCGGCGGCGCTGATCGCGGGTTGGCGCTCCGATACTGGGACAGCGAACGCGTCAAGTCGGAATCGGCCGCAGCGAAGGACTACTTCACTTCGCCGGGCCGGCAGCCGACCGAAGAGTTGTGGAATCGTGCGGTCGCCCTGGTCAACGCTTTCCATGACCGGGACCGACTGCGCGGTCGAGGCCTGTTCGACGACGTTGTCCTGATCGTTGCGCGGAAACTCGACGCCGAGCCCACCTCGAAGGGCATGGCTGCCGCCGCGGCGGTCTCCGCCGAGATGGCGGACGACTTGGACACCGGGTGGACCAAGGGCACCTTCTCGAAGGTCCTTCCGCACGCGCTGAAAAGCGTCAAACCGGAAGCCATGGCCGCCGCCGCACGGAGCGCGGTCGACAACGATCATGATACGGCGAAACTGCGCAGCAGCAAAATCACGTCCGACCAGATGGCCGCGATGGTGGCCTACTTGTCGCTCCCCGGCGAGGCTGGCCGGTTCGGCGGGGTGCGGCAGGTCTCCGGTCGGCTGGGCAAGCTGCTGGGAACGCTCCGGCCGCCGAGCCAACGGGTCGAGGCCTGGCGGAAGCAGCCGCAGTCCCCGACGAGTGCCGGGGGAGCAGGCCCGCCTGTGGTTCCGGCCGAGGGAGGCGGCCGGCCGAGGGTGGACGGCGCGACGACCGAGCCGGCGAGCCCGGCACCGCGGCACCAGCCCGGTCCGGCCGGGACGGTGCCCGCGTCGGCCGGTGTGTCGACGCCTTCGCTCGAACCAGCCGCTCCGGCCAATGCTGCCGGGGTGGCTGCTGCTGGCGAGGCCGCCGAGGCCGCCGCTGTCGAAGCTGAGTGGACGGCAAGAGCGGCCAGGGCGAAGGCGACACGCTTGGCGGAAGCGGCCAAGACGACGCCTTCGGAGAAGGCGGACAAAGCTGCCGGGGATTCGGCCAAAAAGGCGGACGACGCAGAGCGGGAGGCGATGACCGCCGCGGCCGCCGCCGCCCGGGCGAGGGTGGGCGAGATCGGTCTCGGCCGGGTGGACTATGCGACGGCGGCGCTGCTGGCCGCGAACAGTCCGGACGCGCTCGACAGGAAAATGAATTTCGGCGATGCTGCGTTCCTGATCGCGCGGCAAATGTACCGGGCCGGCTTGGAAGAGACCGACAAGGCCGGGAGGGAATACGACCTGGCCGAGGAGCAGCGCCGGAAAAAGGAGGAAGGCGGGAAGGCTTTCCTGGAAAGGCTTCGGGCAGAGCAGGCCGAGAAGGGGTACGAGGTCCAGGAGGCGTCCGAGGACCCCGGGGACGTCCAGGCGAAGAAGGAGCGGAGGGAAAAGGACCGAGCGGAATGGATCGCCGACCGGGCAAACGTTCGGGAGATGCAAGTCGCCCTGGAGAGGTCCCAAGCACTGGCGGACAGGATGGGCAGCGGGTGGAACTCGGAGCGGCTGAGTTCGGCGCTCGCGAACCTTCCGCAGGAAATGGCTTCTGATGAGACGAAACTGTTCGTCGGCAAACTTACGGTTTCCTTGTCGACGTATGCTGACGCAAACAGCGTGCTGGCGGCCGGGTTTGCCATCGAAGATCTCGCCTTGATTATCGCCAATGCCGGGCACTGGCCGCATGACGGTGTCTTCTATCGTCGCGCATTTGGTTCCGGTGGTTTTGCCAAGAAGTTTCTGTCCAATGTCGGCATGGGGCTTCCGGACACTGCTTCCGCGCGCACCCACTATCCTTCGGGAAGGTTTGAGCTCGTTGATCCAGAGCACCTCCCGGACGGGGTGGTCATTCCGGATTTCGGCGCCTATGCATTCCAGTCGGAATATCGTTCCGGGTCGCTCTTCCCGCAGGTACGGCTGCCCGGCCTGCCCTCCTGGCCGGACGGGCTTCAGCCCCGTCCGGAGTTCGTGGGCGAAGGCGCGGAGGGGCTCAAGGCGGTTTTCGATCATCTGGTGGTCGCAGGCGCAAGCACCTCGACCGCGATCGTGTTCGAGGTGCGGAAAGACGAAAACGGAGGCGAGAGTCCCGGTGTTGTCCTGAACGTTGTTCCCCGCCTGGATGCCACCGGCGGCAGGTCCGGCTTCCTGGAGGACCTGAAGCGCTGGAGAGAGAACAAGGCCGTGCAGCAGGTGCTGCTCGGGCCGGTCGGCACTGAGCTGACGGATGCGTTGCGGCAGAGGGTTGAGCGGGTCGCGGACGATCCTCAGGAAGTAGAGAACCCGGAGCTGGCTGACGTCGACTTTGAAGACTATTTCGGTGATAACGCGACATCGGCCGGACAGGCCGCCGAGTCCGCGCAGGTGGCACCGCTGGGCAAGATTTTCGCGTTGGTTTTCAATGGCGAACGGGAACTGGTGATCGGAAACGGCGCGCTGGCCCGGTCCAGGACAGGGGTGGCCGCAGGCGCGACGGAAGCCAAAGGCAAGCATCCTCGCCCTGATTCGCCAGAGCCCGCCGGGCCCCCGGCGAAACGGCCGCATATTGCGGCGGGTTCGGCCGGCGTCCGTATGTCATCGCATGAATTCGTGACGCTTTTGAATGAGGCCGTCGAATTTTTCATCGCCCCCCACCGGTCTGACGATTCGCTGAAACAGCTGTCGAAGGAAATTGTGCGGGCGACGTACAGCGAGACATCTACAACGTATGAAGATCCTCGAACGTCTGAAAAGTCTGAAGCGATTCGCCGCTCGGTGCCCCGGATCCTCCTTCACCGTCTGTTGACCGGCGACAGCGTGTCGTCGGTGGTGCTGCTGGCGCACCGGATCGCAGAGTTGCGTCGCAGGACGCCGGCAGACGGCAAGTGGACGCCGGTTCTGGCGGACGAGTCGGTGCTCGCCGGCGAAGTCAACAAACGGATCGCCGAGACGATAAAGACTACGGTGCAGCTCGAGCTCGAAGCCCGGATCGGACACGTGCAGCTGCGGGCGGCGCTGGTCGAGAAGATGCAGCGGGACCAGGCAACCGTGTTTGAGCATTGGGAGTGGGAGAAGAATCTGGAGGTTTTCGCCGACGCCATTTTGGACAATCTCCGCCCGCCGCCGGCACCTGAAGTGCGGACGGTCGCGGATCAATGGCTGCGGGTACTGTTGATGAACCGGCTGCACAACTCTCCCACCGATTTCGCGTCGGTGGTCGGCTTGGCCGGTGAATTGACGTCCTCGTTGGGCATTGTCGCGCCTGACATGGCATGGAAACCGTCGAACCTCTCGGACGAACCGCTCAGCGCGCTCGCGGAAACCTCGTGGACTGAGGCGAAGGCCCGGGTCGAGGCAGCGTCGTTGACGGGCCGGATGGACGGGTTGCCGGCCGAGCGTGATAAGTCGACCCAGGCGAAGGTCGATGCGGTAGCCGGGCTGACGCACGACCGCAAGAGTCTGAGCGGTGATCAGGTCTCGTGGGTGAGTACGGTGGTCGCGCGCGTGCTGGAGATCGCTCCCGGAACCGAGGAGCAGAAGGCGGAGGTCGCGCGGTACGTCGCTCGCCGGATGGCGCGTGGTCTCGGCACCGGGTACACCCCGTGGAGCATCGCCGACTTGGCGGAGACCGTGAGTTTTATAGGTCGTTTGGCCGAGGCCGAGCCTGAGTCGGCATCCGTGCGATCGCGACTGGAGCGCCTCTTTCCGGATTTGACGGTGATTGAAGGCGTCCAGGTCAGCTGGACCGACAGTGAGCGGAAGGCGCGCGAAGAGAGGATTCAGGAGATTTCGGGCTTGACGCTGAACGGTGTCACGCTTGAGCAATTCGCCAGTGTCGTCGGTATGTTCGCGAGCATTTTCGGCCACGATGACATGTTGGTCGCTCGCGAGCTCGCGTTGTCGATTGGTGCCCTTTCGGAAACGATGCCCGCGGCGCTCTTGCCGGATTCCCGGACGCTGCCGGTGCGGTCCAAGCCGACGGACAGCGACGAGATCACCCCCGCGCCGCCGGTCACCCCGAAGGTGCGTGCGACCAAGCCGCTGAGCGAGGCGGCAAAAGAGCTTGCCGGTCGGCACTTCGACATCGGCCTCCTCGTCAAGCGCGAGATTTACCGGGAGACGGTCGGACATCTTGCCGAGATCCAGGAAAGCCGTCCGCACGATCAGGAAGTCCTTGCCGCCGAAGTGGCGAGGGTGTTGGGAGCGGCTGCCGACGGAGCCGCGCACGGGCCTTACGGGCCTGCGGTCAAAGCCTCCGATGCGCTCGAGGAACAGATCCGAGCACACGGCGACTTGGCGGACGCGGATCAGGTTCTGGAGGCCTTCGCCAAGCTCGTTGCGGACCAGGAAACGGGCACGAAGCCGAAGCCGAACCAGAAGAGCGTCAGCGATGCGAAGAAGATCGTCGCGTCGGTCATCTTCGAGGAGGCCCTGCCATCGGACCGGCGGGAGGCGCTGTACCAGGCGATCGAGGGGTTCACCGCGTACCATTTCGGACCCGATGAGCTCACGAAGACCAGGTATGCGGCCTCGTTCGGCGAGCTGCTCCGGGCGGTCCATCCGGGGTGGGTGAGCGGTCGGCCGCAGCTTGGCGGTGGTGCGCCGAGCAGCTCTGCCGTCCTGGAGGACGGTTCCAGTTACGGATATATCGACGATCGGGCGGAGTCGCCGAATCCGGCGCAGCCGCTGGCCGAAAGTCCATCGAGTTCGATCTTGGCCCAGTGGCTGCGGGACAACCTCGGCAACGCCCAGCAAGTGCTGAGCGATTTCGCGGGACAGCGCTTGGCGCACCGCCTGGCCAGGGCCGAGGTTCAGGAGCTGCGCCCGGTCGAGGGAGGCATGCAACAGGTCGTCTCGGAACTGCGGCCCAGTAGCAGCGCCCTGGTGCTGGTATCCGGCCGTGACGAGAACGATGCGTGGTACGTGCGAGCGTGGAACGTGGTGCGCGACCACCTGAACCGGGTGTTCGTGCGGAAGCCGGGCAGCACCGACCGGGAATTCCGGCCGGAGACGTTCGGCGCCGATGGCAACGTGTATGCGTTCATGGCGGACGCGGCCGGGAATCCGGTCGTTCATGTGGCGGCTACTTTGCTGGAGCCTGGTCCGCATGTGCCGGAGCCGGTGCCGGAGCCGGTCGCGGAGCAGCCGGAATCGCGTCCGGAGGTGTCGGAGGACGGGAATCCGGTCGTTCCTGTGGCGGCTACTTTGCTGGGGCCTGGTCCGCATGTGCCGGTGCCGGAGCCGGTCGTGGAGCAGCCGGCGCGTCCGGAGGTGTCGGGGACCGGCGATGCGAGCCCGGGGCGGACGCTGGCGTTGCCCGCTCCGCCGGTCCCGGGACCAGCGGAGCCGAAACAACCAAAGCCGAAACAACCAAAGCCGCAGCCTGGCATCCGCCGCCGACCGGTCGGGAACAAGAGCCAAACGGTGCCCCCCACGCAGCAGGCTCAACGGCCGAGCTGGGAGCCGGTCGGCCCTCCGTTCGACATGAGGAAGGTCGGCGGCTTACTGCCGGCGCTGAAGGCCCACGCCGTGTTTCACGGAAAGCCGGCCGACCAGCCGCCGGTCTTCTCCGACCTGTCGCGGGAACTGGTGTCCCGGCAAGAATTCACGGCCGTCGTCGAGCGGGTGGTCGGGAGTCCGGGCACGGACGCGGTGATGTTCGACAGCAACCCGAAGGTGACGTTCCGGGTCTTCAACCAGGATGGCGTCGTGTGGCTGACCCAGTACAGCGACCTGGGCTTGCTGCCGAGAATGTGGCAGCTCGGGCTGATTGACGGCAGGGTTGTCGAACTGCGAGACGACCAAGCCCACACCGGGACGTTACCGGAGTTCAGAACTGTTACGGCCGTCGTCGTCCCGCCGGCGAAGCCTGTCGTCGTCCCGCCGGCGAAGCCTGTCGCTCTCCGAGACCTGCTCACCCGGACGCAGTCTGGGGAGAGGGTGCGCAAGGCGCACACCGAGTTCCACGGGCTGGTCGGCGACGCGACCGGGCAGCTCGAGCCGTTCGGAGAGGGTCATGCCGGGCTGGCCCAGGTGATCAGGGAGGTCGCGGAGGTCGTACCGAGCGCGGACGCGATCGTGCTGGTGAATGCGCGTGGCGAGGCGTGGCGAGTCGTGAACGTCCGCGGTGAGGTTACGTTGCACGACCACCGCGAGAGCGACGTCAAGGTGTGGCCGGTGAAGATCACCAAGACGCAAGTGACGGTGGTGGCTACCACTGGCCAGGTTCCGCTGAAGGCGCTGGTGCGCGGCAACAACCCGATTCGCGCGGTGGTGACCAGACGTTCCCCGATCCCTTCGGACACCACATGGCTGACCTCCGCGTTGCCGAGGGCGTATCGGCCGATGGGTGTCTACCGCAGGATCTGGCAGCCGGCCGACGAGACGGTGCTGAACAGCGAATTCCCAGGCGAGGAGTTCGCGCTGAAGGACAACAAGGAGTTCCATCAGGTCCAGCAGGAGAAGCTGCCGCCGGCATACGGACGGCCGTTGCTGAAGCCGGCGGTGGACACGCACGCGCTCGGGATGATCGCGCAGGAACTGTGGCACGGCGCTCCGGGCACCGACGCGCTGATTTACTTGACTGCCCAGGACAAGCGCCGTGCGGGACTTCCGCAGCGCAACGCCGGCACGAACTCGGTTTTCCGGTTGTACAACTGGGAGGGCGAGATCTGGCTGACCCGCTACGACGGCCGGCGCGATTGGCGTCTCGGCGCGCGGAACGACGAGATCGTCGAAGTGCTGTCCGACGGTTCGATCCGCAGGGGGACGCTCCCGTTCCTGCGCACCGTGACAGCCGTGGCGTTCGTGCCGGCCGGGACGCCGCTGCCGCCGCCCCGGGAAGCTGCCCAGCCCGGTGCGACCGCGCGGACGGTGCCGTGGATTGCCCAGGCGGCGCAGCGCGTCGGCGACAACGACCACCGCCTTCCGATCGTCCGTACGCTCGTCGCCGACCGGCACGACCTGGCCATCCTGGAGCATTTCAAACTGACCGATCGCGTCGTCAAGGCGGTCGCGAGCGAGTCCGGGATGATCCTCGGCGGCCTCGTGAAATACCGGCAGGCGACCGACGAGCTCGCCGTTCTGCTGGGGACGGACCGGCTGAACCCGGTGGCAGAGCCCGCGGTGGACCACCGCGAACTGGACACGGTCAAGTACTACGTGACGCGCCACGCGGCATCGCTCCCGAGACAACCCGACTCGCTGAAGTTGCAGGAGGCCGAAGCGGCGCTCCGCACCGCCGAGTTCGGGTTGTGGATGACTTCCCGCCGCCGAATGCTCGGGTTCTGGGACGACGAGCAATTCAAGAACGCGGCAGTGGCGCTCATCGCGGACCCGTCCTGGGTCGTCCACGAACCGCGAACGGCGGGCGGCAAGCACACCCCGACGGAGAGCGCCGCCATGGAGGTGGTGCGCTGGCTGGTCGATGCGCAACAATCTCTGCCCGAGCCGGCCGCACCTGGACCGGCACGCACGGGCGCGACCCAGCATCAGGGGCTGAAGCGCGGGTATCGTGTCCGGCCCCAGAACCGGCCGGATCCCGGACGCTTTGCATCGTCACCGTTCGCGCAGCCTGGGAATCAGCGCACCGCCGACCCCGCCGTGCTCGTCGAGGCGGAGTCCATCGAGCAACGCCCAGGCGGATTCGATGTGCTGGCCTCGCACACGTCGTTCCACGGGTTCGCCGGCGTGCCGGTGCGGTACCGGATGCGCCCGTCCGGGGCGGGTGCCGCGGCGTTCGCCGAGATCGTCAAAGCCGTGGCAGCAGAGGAGAGCGCGGACGCGATCGTCCTGACCAGCCAGCCGGATTCGGTGTGGCGGGTGGTCAACTACCGCGGCGTGCTGACGGTGTACCGCCACCGTTCTGGCACGGTGCGGGCCTGGCCGGCGACGGTGCAGAGCGGCACCGTGCTGGTGAAGCCGGGCCCGGCGTGGAAACTGCTCGACCATGTGTTGACGATCAGCGACGATCTCCGCTCGGTGGTGACGCGCCGGAACCCGGACGCGGTCGACACCACGTGGGCCGGTCCGGAACGCGCGCTCCCGGTCCGGCAGATCGGAGCGGCCCGCGCCAAGATGGCAACCGGGGAAAACTGGCATCGGGTCGACGACAGGGTGCAAACACGCACCATGGTGCGGTGGGCCGCGGAAGCCAAGGAAGCCGCGGCAGCTGCGGAAGCCGCGGAGGCCGCGGAAGCCGCGGCAGCCAACGCAGCCGTGGCAGCCGTGGCAGCCGCGGAGGCCGCGGAAGCCGCGGCAGCCAACGCAGCCGCGGAAGCCAACGCAGCCGCGGAAGCCAACGCAGCCGCGGCAGCCAAGGAAGCCAAAGAGGCCGCAGCAGCTGCGGAAGCTGCCGAAGCCGCGGCAGCCGCAGCAGCCACGGCAGCCAAGGAAGCCGAAGCGAAGCAGACCGCTCACCGGTCGGGGGCATGGCCGCGGTATGGCGGCTACGACCTCGCGATGGAAGCCAACAAGACTTTCCACGGGATCGAGGTCGACCCGTCGCCCGCCAGCCGGACGGAATGGAAGTTCTGGAGCGCCACCAGCTCGAATGTGATCAAGCACATCGCCGACGAGGTGGCGATGGCTGGCCCCGGTGCGGATGCCCTCGTCTTCCCGGCAGACCCGGCGGCGGTCTACCGGGTGTACAACGAGGACCACCAGATCAAGGTGACCAGGTACGGCGACCGTCCCCAGACGTGGCTGATCGCCTTGCGGGACTACGAAGTTGTCGAACTCCGGGACGACGGCCCGCCTCGGGCGGACACCGTGCCGGTGCTCCCGCAAGTCAGGGGGGTCGCGTTCGTGCCTGGCGGAGCGACGCCGCTGCTGCCCTCGCTGCGAGCCCCGCGCACTGGGCTGGCTTCCCGGTTACATCTGCCCGAGGCGCTGCCCCCTCACTTGAGCCGCATACCTCCGCTGCCCGAGTTGGCCTGGACCCTGGAGCGGCTTGCGCAGGTCGCCGCCCGGGTCCGGCCGGACGACCACCGGCTGGCCGACGCCGAGCAGATCGTGGCCGCGTTCCACGACCTGGACGTGCTGCATTACTTCGGGCTGTACGACGACGTGGTGCGGGCCGTCGCGGCCGCTGACGGACCGACGCCGCACCAAGGGGAGAAAGCTGTCCAGACCGCGGCGGCGCTGGCGACCTTCTTGCGGTCGGCACTGCCGAAACCCGCCGGGGAAGTCCTGATCGACCCGGCCGACCGGAACCCGGCCGACCGGAACCCGGCCGACCGGAACCCGGCCGACCGGAACCCGGCCGCGACGGCCGTCGCCGAGGCGGCGGCGCGGGTCCGGGTCCAGTCTGACCCGACGGACAGCACAGGGGTTTCGCCTGCGGACATCGCGAGGGCCGAGCGGCATCTGCGCAAGGCGGAGCTTGCCGAGTGGGTCCGGTCCGGTCGCCGGCTGGTGGATTTCTGGCAGGACGTCAAGCTGCGGGATTGGTCCGTCAAGCTCGTCGCCGAAGAGGTCCGGGCACTCCGGTTGTTCGGGAACGACGGCGACAACCCGCCGGGGCGCGATCCCAAGGGAGCTGCTGCTGGGCTGGTGAACGATCTTCTCAACGCGCAGATTTCCCGCGGGCCGGTGCCGCCGTCCGAGTCGGCCGAGGCCCGTGCCCGGCTGGGCGATCGCGGTTCCGTGCCTGCCCGGCCCGCCCCGGTTTCCCAACCGGCCGTGCCGCCGCGCCGCGGCGGGGACGACGAGATCACCGCGGCTCCGCCGGGGCCGGTGCGGGCGGCCGGTCCGCTGGCATTGCCGCGCGCGCACGACGAGTTCGAGCTGCTCGCGCTGCAGACTGTCCTCAAGATGCACGATTTCCGGCAGCTTCTGGCTCGCGAGTTGCTGCCCGAGGTGGTGGAGCAGGTCGCGGTCGCGGCGCGGAGAAGCAACGGCGACAAGGCTTTCACCGAGGAGGTGTCGCGCGAGATCGGGGCCGGCTTGCGGTCGCTTTTGCCGGACCACGTGGGGGAATTCGATCTGAAACCGAGCGTGCGGCTGCGCGGGGCAGCCACGCAAGTCGAAGTCGCCAGCGGACAGCAGATGGCGGAGGCGGCGTGGTCGCTGCCGGAGCCGTCGGCAGGCAACCTCAAGAACGCCTGGGAGTATGTGCTCGAGACGAACGTGGCGAAGGACGCGGCCGGCCAGGAATGGCAGGATGTGATCGCGAGGCTGGTCGCTGCGGACCCAGGGTTGACGGCAGTTACCGCGATGTCGTATGCCTGGCGGTTGGGCCGCGTGGTGGGCACTGCTGCGCCGAAGTACGCGGTGCGCGAGCGGCTTGGCGGCGGTGCTCCGGGGGCCGGTCCGCCTGGCGCGAACCAGGCTTACTTGGGCTCCCCAGGCCCAGTCGGTCCCGGGCGGACCGACTCGTCGGCGTCGCACGGGCGGCCGGAAGAAGTGGCTCCGCTGACGATCGCAGGGTCGTCCGGGCTGGTCCCGGTCCTTGGGGCCGGGGAGGCGGCGCAGTCCTCCACGGGCGAGGACCCGGCCCAGAGAGTGGCGGTGTTGAAGGGACTGATCCGCAGGTGGCTCAGCGAGCTCCGAAGGCAGATTGGCTTCAGCGTGCTCACCGGAAGATCCGGCGGGAGACCGACTCTGGCGGACAGCGCGCAGGAAGCGTTGCGGGTGGCTAGCCAGTCCAGGATTCACGACGCCCAGTTCGTTCAGGAAATTGAGGCCGCGTTTGAGGGATTTCGTGCTGCTGCGGCGCGGCTCGGATTTTCCGTCGATCAGACGGGCGGGATTTCCCGGAATGCCCGGGTTTACTCGCTTGCTGTCCTTGATGAGAAAACGAATCCAATTTCGGTTAGGCCTGTCAATAAGGAAGGTTATCTAAATTTCGCGCATTATGTCAGGTTTCCGTCGGTGGAAGGGAGGATAATGTTCGGTCCTTCCCAGTGGTGGGAGGTTCGCGGTGAGATTGTTGAAGTTTGGAAAGCGCGGGGAGTCAGGGTTGCTGGGATCTGGAGCGGAAAAAGTGTTCGAGTTCAGGTACGCGAGGGTCGATACCTGCACTTGTCCTCTCTGGCGGAGGATCCGATCCCGGGCGTGGTGGCTGACCTCAAGACGGAAGTAATTGATCTGGGTGAGGATAGTTTAATAACTTCGACTTTGGTGAAAGATTGGGACTCGGAGTTGCTCAAGCAGATGCTGCTGTGGCATGCCGTGAACCCTTCGGGGAGTGCTCTTAGGAAGGTTCTGGCCGACAGCGTGGCCATAGTCCGGGATTTGCTCGGCCCGGTCGGCCGGCGGGTCGTGTATGTCGATAGGAATCGCCCTCTTTCTTTGGGGGATACTCCTGGGCCATGGCAAGAGTCGCGCGGGCCGGTGTTGGTGACGGCGAAGCCGGTTGGCCCGTATTTGGACTTCTTCGTTCATGGGGTAGACCTGGTAACCGGAGCTCTATTGTGGACCTTTTCGAAGGATGAGACGGCTGACGCGACGGCGTTTAGGGCAGAGCCTGGCCGGTTCAATCCAACGGGGGCGGTCAGTCGATTGGCGGGGGCGGTCGGCGGTGATGCGCACGACCTCCTAGCCGGCCTCCCGGAGCAGTGGGGCGGCCAGAAGGCTGTCGAAGGCGTGCGGGCGCGCGAACGCACGCCGACGGCGGTGGAGCCGGTTGTCCAGGCAACACGTCCGGCCGGCCTGGGCCAGCGGCCGCGGCCGCCGGGTAGTACGGACCTGCAGACGCGCGATCCGGGCACGTATCTCACTGTGATCATTCCGCTGGGAAAACAGGGAGACCTGTCGTTCGGCACCGATCGGGTCGTCGGGATGCCCACTCCTGGCGAAGGGGTGGGTCGCGTCGTCGACTCGCCCGGCGAACCGTACCGAGTGCACGTCAGCCGCGACACGCGCGCGATATCTGTGTCGACCATGGCCGGTGCCCAGAGCGAATGGACCAACGAGAGGCTGTACTACGGTCTGAGGGCGACCCGCAGCCAGTTCGACGAACTGTGGTATGAAGGTCCGCGACAGAGGGCGATGTATCTTGCTCTGCAGTCTGTCGAGCTGATTCGCGAGCCGGATGTCATTCCGGCTCCCGGCTCGGTCACCTTCCCCGTCACGGTCTACGGCACAGACGTCAACCTGGGATCGCACAGGGGGGTCTTCGGGGCCATGGGGATTCGGGCAGACGAACTTGTCCACGGCGAGGCGCTGGTGGTGGTCGCGACTCGCCTGGCGGACCGGTGGCATCTCAAGTTCCACCGGCTGGATCCGGAAACCGGCCGCCCATTGCGGACCTGGGCGGGGGTGTGGCCGGGGTACGACTACGGCAACGGTCTCGCGATCCAGGACCACGATATCGAAGGCCTCCTGAAAAGCGAACTCGCCATCGACCGGCGGGGCGAGGGCGGCGCTCTTGCCGGTTCGGCAATCGAGTTTTTTGCCGACGGACATTGGCAATGGGGCGGCACCAGGCCGGACGGCCTGCGAGTGAGCCGGGCGGGGCAGTTCCGGATACTGCCGGCACCGGCAGTAGACGCGGCGACCGTGGTAAACGGCTTGCGAGAGCTGCACGCCGCGGCGAAAAGCCGGTACGTTCAGCTGCTCGGCACGATGCCCTGGGACCTGGCTCCCGGCAACGGCACGCTCGACCGTGACTACACGTTGGCGGCGCTTGTCTGGGAGGAGGTGCGCGGGAAACTCGACGACATCGATAAAGCGCTGGCCGCAAGGCCCGAGGACCTGCAGGTCTATCACCACGGGGGAGTTCTCCAGCGCGCGAACGCCTTGATCGACCAGTACCGGGAGGCTTATCTGCTCGGGAAGAAGGCCGGCGCGAAATTGCCGCCGGTGTCGGAGTTCTTCGGGGTGGCGAACGCGGCCGCGGGTTTCTACGCGACTTTCCCGGAGGATCCGTTCGCGGTGTTGAAGCTGCGTCCGGGCGCGACAGACGACAGCGTGTTCGCGCTGGCACGGGAATATCTGGTCGGCCATCCCGTGTTGCTGGTCGCCGGACCAGTGCCGGGGCAGGCGTTCCAGGTGCGAAACACCGTTCTGCTTGGCAATGGGCAAGACCACAGAATGGTCAACGAGCAGCAGCGGCTCGCCGGAAACTTCGTGCTGTCGATGGCGCGGCAGGGCGTGGATGCGTTCGGCTACCTGGCGGAAAAGGGCCGCGACACCCGGCTCGAGATGCTCGACGACATGTTGGCCGCCGTCAGGTGGAACATCAGCAACAGTCTCCCGCTGCTGACGCATGAACTGATTCAGGTGCTCCGGGAGTATGCCGAGCATCCTGCCGAGGAGGCCATGGCCAGATTGGCGATGGCCCTGCAGTATGCCTGGGCCGGAAATGACGAGGCGGCGCAGCTGAAAGCCGCAGCCACGGGGCCGTGGCTCGCCGGACCGCGATACACGCGGTGGCTCGGGATGCTTGCTGAGACGCCGGTAGCCGATACGACGCCGGAGCTGCTCAGTGTCTTCACGAAATGCCGCGGCAAATAGGTAAGGGCGGCGACAGCACGGGTTGCGGGCATCGGGCCGGCCAGGGAGTGCCCGGCCGGCCGGTCGTGAGGGACATCCCTAGGGAGAGCCGCGAGGCGTCCGCCGATCGGCCTATCGGTGCCCGGGCGGCCGCATCCTGGGCGGTGTCGGATGTGTCCACGCTCACTCGGACCAGCGGAACTGGTCCCGAAACCCGGAGGTCAGGATGGCGTACGCGGTCGGCATCGATCTCGGCACCACGTCGACTGCTGCCGCGATCGCCGATGCCGCAAGCGCTCGGATCGTGTCGCTGGGGGAGCGGGCGGCAGTTTCCTCGGTGGTCTTCGTCGCCGAAGACGGGGCCTTGCTTACCGGCGACCTTGCCCAGCGGGCGGCGGAAGGGAAGCCGCAGCGGGCGTCGTTCGCGCACAAGCGGCGGCTCGGCGATCCGGAACCCCGGGCGATCGGCGGCGAAGTGCGTTCTTCGGCGAGCTTGATGGCCGCCCAAGCCCGCGATGTGGTCAAGACCGTCGCCACGGTGATGGGCAGCGCGCCGGATGCGCTCGTGCTCACCTGCCCCGCGGTGTGGGGCCCGTACCGCCGGGAGCATTTCGCCGAAGTGCCGCGGCTCGCCGGTCTGCCGGACGCCCGGATCATCACCGAGCCGGAAGCCGCCGCGATGCACTACTCCACCGAACGCCGGCTGGGCGAGGGCGAAGTGGTCGCGGTGTACGACCTGGGCGGCGGCACCTTCGACGCCACCGTGCTGCGCGCTCGTTCGCACGGCATGGAGATCCTCGGCACCCCGGAGGGGCTGGAACAGCTCGGCGGCCTGGACTTCGACAACTCGCTGCTCGCCCACGTCGACTCCCAAGCCGACGGCGCGATCTCGGCGCTGGACACCGCCGACCCGGACCAAGCGCTGCTCCGGCTGATGATCCAGCAGGAATGCCAGCGAGCCAAGGAAGCCCTGTCGCACGAGCCGGACGTGAAGGTCCGCCTTCCGCTGCCGGGCGGGCATCGCGAAGTCTTCGTGACCCGGATCGAATTCAACCGGCTGATCCGGCCCCACCTCGATTTGACGCTGGAAGCGCTGCACCGCACCATCGACTCGGCCGGCCTGCGGCCATCCCAGCTGACCGGCATCCTGCTGGCCGGCGGTTCTTCCCGGGTCCCGTTGGTGCATCAGATGGTCTCCGACGCATTCGGCAAGCCGATCCGGGCCAGCATGCATCCGAAGCTCACCGTCGCGCTCGGAGCGGCGGCGACCGCGCGCGCCCAGCTGCGTCCGGCTGGAGCGGCGCCACAGCCGGCCCGGCCCGGTCCGGCGGAGGCGGGCGCGTCGGCGATGCCCAGTCCGGTTCCGGCGGAGGGAAACGGCGGCACCGGGCAGGAGACGAAATGGTATCGGCGCGGCCCGGCCGTCGCGGTCGCGGCCGCCACCGCGGTCATTCTCGCGACCACTGTGCTGATCGCGTTGAACGGGAGCGGCCCGGCCGCCGGTTCTGCCGCTCCGCCGGCCACGAGCGCCGCGGTGCCGCCCATGACGGCCGCTCCGCTGGACACGAGTGCCGGGCGCCCGTCCTCGCCGGTCGGCCCCGTTTCCGGTGCGCCGGGAGCGGTCTCGCGGCCGCAGCCGACCGGCCCGGCGTTCTTTCTCGGTGGTCATGACCAAGGCGCGTACAAGAGTTTCATCGACGACCCGTCGAACTGGGCCGGCACTCAGCTGGCTTCCGCGGCGGTGTCGATGCCAGCGGTCAGTGCGGCGCCGGGAGCCGTCGACGGGACCGCCGACGGCAGGCAGATCACCTGGAACGGGTCGGGGCTGGGCCAGTTCTACATCCAGCAGCCGATGGGCACGAGCACGGATGCGCGCCCGTTCACCGCTTCCGGCGCGCTGGTGTTCGACGTGATCGTGCGCGAGCCGCCGGCGGGTGACGTCACGCTCGCCGAACACTGCACCTATCCCTGCGCCGGCCAGCTCAAAGCCGGCGAGCTTTTCCGCAAGCTCCCGGTGGGGCAGAAGGCGACCGTCAAGGTGCCGCTCTCGTGTTTCACCGCCGCCGGACTCGATCCGGCGAAAGTCAACACTCCGTTCGTGGTGGCGACGGGGGGCCGGTTCAGCGCCGCATTCGCCGATGTCCGGTGGGTCAACGGCGCGGCACAGGACAGCGATGCGACCCCCTGTGCGGGCCTTTCCTGAGATCCGGCGGACCATGCTGACGCGCGGCGGGCGCACCCGGGGCGAAATCCGATGAACGACGGCGGCGCGCGCCACGAGAGCACCGTTCCGGTGCTCGGGCTCGACATCGGCTCGACGTGGCTGCGCACCGCGTTCGACCGGCCGGGTTCGACGCCGGCGCGGGTCAGTGCGCGAGACACGGTCACCGACCTCATGCTGCGGCTAGGCGACCCCCGGCCGGTGCTCGCAGACGGGGTGCGCACCAGCCCGCCGCACCTGCTGCGCGATCTGTTGTCGAGGCTGCTGGCGGCGGTGCCCGACGCGGATGCGGCGGTTCGGCCGATCACCGTCGCGGTGCCGGCATCGTGGGGCCCTTGGCGGCGGCGCCAGGTCGTCGACCTGCTCGGGTCGCTGGGCGCTGCCGAAGTGGAAGTCGTCACCAGCGCGATCGCGGTGGCACGGCGGTTCGGGCAACGATATTGGCTCCACGAGGGCCAGGCGGTGCTCGTGTTCGACATGGGCGGCCTCAGCACGCATTGCGCGGCGGTGCGTCTCGCCGGCGGATCGATCGACCTGACCGGCGAACCCGACGGCGTGGAGCGGCTCGGCGGCGACGACTTGGATTCGGCGTTGGCGGCGCTGCTCTCCGCGCGGAACGCGCGGCTGGCGCGAGTGCCGACTGATGTGCTGCTGGGCGCTTGCCGGCAGGCGCGCGAGAGGCTGACCACGGACGGGTCGGTCCAGGTCCGGCTGTCGCTCGGGGACGATCAGACCGCCGAAACTGTCACCCGGGCCGACTTCGAGCGCGCGGCCGCGCCGGTGTTCGAGCGTGCCGTCGAGGTCATCGAGTCGACGCTCAACCGATCCGGGCTGCCGCTCGGCGCGTTCGCCGCGGTCATCGCGATCGGGGGGGTTTCGGCCACGCCCGCGCTGCTTCGCAGGATCGCGGCGGCGACTGGAATAGCGTTGCACAGTCCTCCCGAACCGGAAGCAGAAGCGGTTCGTTCGGCCGCCGCCTGGCCTCGCGCACGCCCCGGGCAGGGCAAGGGCCGACCTGCCGGAGCACAGCCAGATCCCGCCGTTCGGCCGGACAGCCACGAGCCATCGCGGCAGAACTTCGACTGCGCCTGACCGAATGCGCTGCGTTCCGCTGCGCTGGTGCGGTCTCGGCTGCTTCCGTCAGTTCGACCCACCTGCCGTCCGATGGCGCCGCCCAGCGTGCGAAGCCGCTCGTCGACCCAGGCCGCACTCACGAAAAGGGCGCGGCCGGCACCCGGTGCGAACCTCCCGATCGGTCCTCGGCCTGGCCGGCTGGTCGGCCGAGCACCGATCGGAAGGTCACGCACGGCCGTCTTCCGGGATCATGCCGAGCAAGAGGCCCGGTGCGAACTCGGCCTTCTCCTCGATCGTCTGGCTGCCGTCCTCGCCGGCCGCGGCGGCACGGGCCTCCACAGCCGAGCGCAGCCGGGTGAGAATGCGCTGTTCGCGTTCCGGATGGGGCTTTCCGCCCCAGGACTGCGGCATCTCCGCGAGCAGCACCTTGGCCACCGGTGCCGAAGTGTCGACCTCCAGCACCCGGAAGGCCGTGCCGGGTTGGAACAGCACCCGGTCGGTCGGGTCGTCGCCGGCGAGGCCGTCGAGGTGCCGCGCGGTGCTGGACCACACGATCAGCTCGCCGGCGCCGTTCCCCGGCCGGGACAGATCGGACCGGGCGGGCAACGGTGCGGGTTCGACGAGTTCGTCTCCTGGGCGGTAGAGCTCGGCGAGGTCGAAGCCGGCGGGGGAGAGGCGCAAGACCGGGCCGGTGAACGACGGAAGCCGGTGAAGACCGGCGACCGCGCACGCGAGATAGGCGCGTTGTTCGTCCGGCACCGCACCTGCCCGCAGGACGGCGGCGAACTCGGCCGGATCCGAAGACGCGTAGAGATGCGCGGCGGCGAGCTCGGCCGCGACCGCGTCGTCTCCGGTGCTGCCACGCAAACCGGGACGGGCGGAGAGCAGTTTGGCGACGAATTGCGCCGCGGCGTCAAAACGCCAGCCCAGTGTGTCGCGGAACTGCTGACGATCCGCCGGGGTGCTGACCCGCTGCGCGGTGATCGGATCGGTTTTCTCCGTCCCGGCACGCAGCGCGCGCATCCGGAGAGGACCGGAATCGGCCACGGGAGCCGGAGGCGGATCGGCGGGTGCCTGGTCGTCGTCCGAGCGGTGGACACTCTCGTCGGCGGATGCTTCTTCGCCGGACAGGGGAAGGCTGCCAGCTTGGGCCGGCGCCTCGGCGCCGTCGTCCGGAGCGGCCGGGTTCGGGACCTCCGGCACGGCGGCGTGCCGCGCCGCATCCGAAGGCCGCGGGGCTGGCTCGTCCGGCAAGGCGAGCACGACCGGTGCCGGCGTTTCGGCAGGACTGGCCGGCTCGGAGCCGGCCACGGCGTCAGCGGGGCGGAGGACTCCGAGCGGCTGGGCCGGAACCGAACCCTGGACCGGTCGGAGCGGCGGTGCCTCGGTCCGCGGCTCAGCCTCCTTCCCGGACGGTCGGGCCGACGACGGCGCCGGGACGGGAACCGCGCTCGCGCTCACCGAACCGCCGACGGGCGCCGGACGGATGTCCGGGACGTGCGGAATCGCCTGCGAGACACCGGTTCGCAGCAACGACGAACGATCGTCGGCGCGCTGTTCCGCGACCGCCGGCTCGGGCGCGTACCGGATCGGCCGCGGCGTCGACGGCGGCGGCCAGATCCGGCCGTCGTCGGTCACGTCGACGGTCGCGAGGGTCCGCGTGAGTTCCTCGGGGGCGGCGTCCGGCTCGGGCGCATCGGCCGGCGCCGCGGCCAGCACCGCGACCGCGGGCACTTCCGTCGCTTCCATCAGGTTCGAAGCCGGTTCCGGCACCGAGGTCAGAACCGACGGTGCGAGGGCCGCGTCCAGCGACGCGGCGGCGGCCGCGACGAGGTCCGCCACGGCCGGCCGCTCGACGTCCGCCAGCAGTGGCTCGTCGGTCGTTGGCACTGCTGCCTCCGCGGCCTCCGACGGGCCGGCCGTTGCCGCCTCCGGGGCTGCTTCCGCGACCGGAACCTCGACCGCTGCCGGGGCTGCTTCCGCGACCGGAACCTCGACCGCTGCCGGGGCTGCTGCCTCGTCGCGGATCGTCAGCAGGTCCGCCAGCGCGTCCACCTGCGCCCGCAGCTGCGGCACGCCCGCGACGAGCCGCAGCCGCTGACGATCGGGCGCGGGCATGCGGTCGAGCAGCGTGCGCACGGCGCGGAGGGCCTCGTCGGGAATGGGATCGGCCGTGCCGGGCGCGGTGGTGAAGACGCAGTCGATTCCGTTCGGATCGACCGCGCGGTGGTAGAAATCGTCCGGCGTCGGCGCCGCGGCCGGCCGGACGAGCATGCCGCTGGGGATGAGTTCGAGCACCCAGGACCTGGTCAACGAGCACACCGCAGTCGGTTCGAACCGCAGTTCGGCGAGCGGCGAATTCCAGAACCAGGGCACCGGCCGCTGCCCGCGCCGGTACAGGCTGATCGTGACGTAGGGCCGCCAGGTCCGTTCGCCGGCGGCGTCGACGGCGCGGAACTCGATCCGGCCGGCCGGCGACTCGACCGGCAGTACGTGTGCGGCGAGGACGTCACGGCCGGAGCGGTCCGCGACTTGCTGGCCGAGCGGACGGTCGTCGGCCCGGTCCCCGTAGGGCATCAGGACGGCGCGTCCGGCGAGCATCGGAGCGAGCAAGCTCAGCAGCGCGCACACGTCTTCGGCAGTGGGAGGTTTCTCGCCGGGTGCGCCGACCAGGACGGCGATCCGCTCTTCGGAACTGGGGAACCGAAGGACCGCCTCGGGCAGCGCGGCGCTGGCCGGCTGGCCGGTTCGCAACCACAGCCCCGCCGGGATCGCCCGGACCGACAACGTCGGCAGCCCGGCCAGGAAACCCTCGTGCGGCAGGCTGTCCTGCCAGTGCGGGGCGGGATGGCGGGAGCCGGCGGTGCCCATCTGGTTGCCGGACACGAACGTCTGCCAGCCGTCGCCGCCCGCGCTGAACACCTGCCCGGGCCGGGGGAACAAGACCTGTCCGGTCGGCGCCACCACGTCGACGTTGAGGCTGCTGGACAGCAGCGACGCGAGCGGTGCGCGGCCGTTGGCGCGCGGGCGGGCGGCGCAGTCGGCCAGCAAGCGAAGCCCGCCGCGGCGGTTCTCCGGACCGACCGGCAGATGCCGGTAGAGGTCGTCGAGCAAGGCCGGGTTGAGATCGTCGACGGCGGCCATCGCGTCCGGATCGACGACGACCGGCACCATGGCCGATTCGACCGGCACCATTTCGGCGGCCGCGAACCGTTTGGGGAATTCCGCATCGGCCGAAACGACGACGCAGTGCGCCACTCGCTCGACGACGAGCCTGGTCCGCTCCGCGCGGGGCTGTGCCAGCGTCATGGGGGTCTCCAACTCGATTCGAGGCGTTTCCGCGCCAGGAGCGTGCCTGCCGCCCGCAGTGGGTGTTCTCTTCTCGTCACGGGTCGGCGAGGCCGGAAAGTTCACGGTTTCGCTTCCTCCGGTGCGGGCGCACCGGGCGAGTGCCAATTGCGGCGACGGCCGCGGACGACGATCGTGGCCACCATCGCCAGCAGCGCGGCGGCGCCCACCGCGATCGCCGTCCAGCGCATGGTCTGCTGGTCGGCGGTCTGGTCGGGGGCGGGCGGGGCGGCGACCACCAGCGGCTGTCCGGCCGGCAGCGACGGGGTGTGCGCGTCCTGCGCGGGCAGGATCGCGGTGACCGCGGAGACCGGGTTGACCAGACCATTCCCGACCAGTGCGGCCGAGGCGCCGCCGGCGACCGCATCGGCGGTGTCGATCAGCCGTTCCCGGACCATGTCCGCCGTCAGGTCCGGGCGATAGGCACGCACCAGCGCGGCGACGCCGGCGACGTAGCCGACCGCGAGAGCCTCCCCCGAGCCGGTGACGGTTCCCCGGCCGGTCGGGGCGACGCTGGTCAGCTCCGCACCCGGTGCGCAGAGCGAGGGGGCGGTCGGCCCCGCCGACTGCGTCATGGCCTTGCCGTGTCGGTCGACGGCGGCGACGGACAACACTCCGGGCAGTCCGGCGGGTTCGGCGACGGCCTGTGGCGGTCCGCCTTTGCCGCCGGCCGGGGCGATGACGAGCACGCCGGCGTTCTGCGCGCGGGAGACTGCCCGTTGCAACGACGGCGAAAGGCCCTGCGCGGAGATCGCGGTCACGATGATCGAGGCCCCGCCGTCGACGGCCGCGTCGACGCCTCGGGCAAGCACGTCCGGAGCGACGTCGTCGTACTTGTCGGAGACCCGCACCGGGTAGATCCGCGCGCCGGGCGCGATGCCGGTGAACCCCGAGCCGGGCACCGAGCCCGCTGCGATCAACCCGGCCACGAAGGTGCCGTGCCCGGCGCAGTCGGAGTCGGCGCTGCCGGCTCCGGTGACATCGGCGCCTTGGCTGACCCGGCCCGACAGCGCGGGAGCCCCCTGGGACACGCCGGTGTCGAGCACCGCGACCGTCACCCCGGCGCCACGGGTCAACGGCCACACTTGGTCGCTGGACAGGACTTGTTGCGGCCAGGGCTTTTCAACGCTGGTGACGTCGCTGCCCGGCTGGCATTGCGGGGTGTTCGCCGCCGCGCTCGCGGACCCGAGGGAGAGCTGGCCGGCCGCGCCGATCACCGTCGTCGCGAGCAGGACCAGGACGCGGTGCCGGCCGCGTTCGCGGCGGGACCTGCCCAAGCGGGAAACTGCGGCCGAATTCCGTGCGCGCCGCATCACTGGCTCTTCTCGCGGTCGCCTGCGGCCGGCACCCAGCCGACTTGCAGGATCTCGGCCGACCGCCGGGTGATCAGCTGTCCGCGCCCCGGCTGGAACGGCCGCGGCCGCTGGCCGTTGAGCAGCATGCCTTCATTCGGCGGGCAGGACAGCGCGAGGTCCGGCGTGTTGGATTCGTGCAGCCGGCGGATGACCGGGTTCATCGCGAGGCGCGCCGAGCCGGCCGCGGCCCGGGCGAGCACGACGTGCAGGCCGATGTCGGCGGCGCTGGGCAGCAGGTCGATCAGCTGATCGAGCGGACCGGGCATGGCCGACCCCATGAGCAGGTCGTAGTCGTCGATCAGCAGGAAGACCTCCGGCCCGCTCCACCAGCTGCGCTGAGCCAGCTCCTGCGGGCTGATGTCCGGTCCGGGCAGCCGCCCGCGCAGTTCCGTCGCGAGCGGCTCGACGAGGGCGCGCAACGAGTCGGTCGCGAAGGCCGCCCCGCGCCGGTACTCGGCCGGAACGAAGTCCAGCAGTGTCCGCCGGGTGTCCGCGACCACGATGCTGGCCAGGTCCGGGCCGTAGCTGGCCACGATCGCGTTGGCCACCAGCCGCAGAGCACCGGACTTGCCGCTGCCGGTGTCGCCGAGCACGGTGAGGTGCGGGTGCGTCGAGAAGTCGTGCCAGACCGGCCGCAAGTCCTTCTCCGCCAAGCCGAGCGGCACCCGCAGCTTGCCTTCCGGGGCGGGCAGCTCGGTCGCGGGGAACAGCGCGGGCAGAGTGCGCACCGGAGGAGCGGACGGGCCGGACCAGTTGTCCGCGATCGCGTCCACCAGCGAGTGGGTCGCGTCGGTCAGGTCGTCGGTCCGGGACCGCCCGTCGATCCGCGGGACCGCGGCCAGATAGTGGAGTTTGTCCATGGTGAGCCCGCGCCCGGGGCTGCGCGGCACCTTGCCCGCCGCCCGGATGTCGATCATCGAGTCGATCGCGTCGCCGAGCCGCAGCTCGATCCGGCTGCCGATCATGTCCCGCAGCGAGCTGTGGATGTCGAGCCAGCGCCCGGTCGTCAGCATCACGTGCACGCCGAAGGCGAGGGAGCGCGAGGCGAGCTGGCGGATCTCGTCGCCTTGCCGCTCGAAGTCGGAGCGCACCGACGCCCATCCGTCGACGACGAGGAACACTTCGCCGTACGGGTCGTCGATCTCGCCGGCGGCGACGGCCGCGCGGTAGGCAGGCATGCCTTCGAGCGAGTGTTCGGCGAACGCCCGCTCCCGGGCCGCGACGATCTCGGTGACCTCGGCTACCGTGCGGCTGACCCGTTCCGGCGCCATCCGGCCGGCGATTCCGCCGACGTGCGGCAGACCGGCCACCGCGGCCAGGCCGCCGCCGCCGAAGTCGAGGCAGTAGAACTGCACCTCGCGGGGAGTGTGGGTGAGCGCCAGCCCGCAGATGAGCGAGCGCAGCAAGGTGCTCTTCCCGGCCTGCGGGCCGCCGGCGATGGCGACGTGCCCGCCGACGCCGGACAGGTCCATCATGTACAGGTCGCGGATCTGTTCGTAGGGCTTGTCGATCAGCCCGATCGGCACGATCAGCTTGCCGCGCCCGGGCCAGGTCGCCGGGGTGAGCCCCAGTTCGGCGTGCGGGACGAGCGGCGGCAGCATCTGGTCCAGCGTCGGCGGCTGGACCAGCGGCGGGAGCCACACCTGGTGGGCAGGCGGGCCCTGGCCGCGCAGCTGGTCCGCGATCACCTTGAGCAGCGTGACCGATCCGGGCGGGGCCGGCCCGGTATCCGGCGTCAGCACCTCGGCGGGCGTGGCCGGGGCATCGGGAACCAGTTCGGCGCTGTGCGCGGCGTCGAACACCACGACCTGGCGCGCGACCTCTTCCTGCCGCTGCTCCTTGGTCCGGCGCTGGTAGCGCCCCGACACGTAGGCGGCCTTGAACCGCACCAGCGTCTGCACGTCCAGCCGCATGTACCCGTTGCCCGGCGCCGCGGGCAGGTTGTAGGCGTCCGGCACGCCGATCACCGACCGGCTCTCCATCGCCGACAGTGTCTTCAGCGAAATGCGGTAGGAGAGGTGGCTCTCCAGTTTGTGCATCTTTCCCTCGTCGACGCGCTGGCTGGCCAGCAGCAGGTGGACGCCGAGCGAACGGCCGAGGCGGCCGATCATCACGAACAGCTCGGAAAACTCCGGGTTCGTGGTCAGCAGCTCGCTGAACTCGTCGACGATCACGAACAGCGTCGGCATCGGGTCGAGCGGGGCTCCTGCCCGCCGGGCCGCTTCGTACTCCAGCAGCGAGCTGTAATTGCCGGCCCGGCGCAGCAGTTCCTGCCGACGGTTCATCTCGCCCTGCAGGGCATCCTGCATGCGCTCGACCAGGCTTTGCTCGTCGGCCAGGTTGGTGATGACGGCCGAGGTGTGCGGCAGCCCGTCGAGACCGAGGAACGTCGCGCCGCCCTTGAAGTCGGTGAGCACGAAATTGAGCACTTCCGACGAGTGCGTCATCGCGAGCGCAAGCACGATAGTGCGCAGCAACTCGCTCTTGCCGGACCCGGTCGCGCCGATCAGCAGGCCGTGCGGCCCCATCCCGCCCTGCGCCGCCTCCTTGATGTCGAGCTGGACCTTGGAACCGTCCTCGGCGACCCCGATCGGCACCCGGAACCGGCTCGCCGGCGATTCGGTGTGCCGCCACGCGGTGCGCGCGTCGTACTGCTCGACGTCGGCGACGCCGAGCAGCGTGCCCAGGTCGAAGTCGGTGATCATCGGTTCTTCGATGGTGTTGGTGTCGGGCAGCCGGAACGGCGAGATCGTGCGGGCGAGCGAGCCGGCCCGGTCGATGCTCAGCGCGTCCGGGTTGCCAAGCGGAGTGCGGATCTCCTTGCCGGCCCGGTCAGTGCGCACCATGTCCAACGCGGACTCGCTGATGTCGAGGCGCAGGGTGGTCCGGCCGTCCGGCAGGCTCTGGTCCGCGGTCGTGCTGATCACCAGCGCGTTGCTGTATCCGGCACCGGCAAGCCGCGACTCCGGCGGCAGCGTCACGCCGTTGACGACGATGACCGTGAACGGTTCTTCCGACGACGGGGTTGCGCCGGCGTCGAACCTTCCGCGCGGCTCGAGGTCCTTCAGCAGCACTCGCTGCAAGCCGTCGAATCCGTCGGTGACCAGCCGGACCGCTCCGGCGCCGTCCTGATCGGTGCGGTGCTGGCTGTGCGGCAGCCACTTCACCCAATCCCATTCGGCCGCGGACTCCGCGTCCGCGCAGATCGCGATCTTCAGGTCGTCCGGCGAATGAAACGTCGCCAGCTGCGCGAGCACCGCACGGATCATCGCGCGCGCGGCGTCGAGATCGCCGTGGATCTGCACATGGGAGAAACCGCGGAGGAACACCGCGGAAGGCAAGTCCGCGACGGTGCCGTATGCCGCGATGAACCGGCGCAGCGCCCGGGCGCTGAGCGGTTCAAGGTCCTCGATCGGCTTGGTTTTGGGCGCGGAAAGCGCGAGCGCGAGTTTCTGCGGACCGCGCGCGATCCTGATCTCCGCGAAATCCGGGTGCGAGCTCCGCCGTTCCCACAGCCGCCCGCTCATCGAAACCGACCACAGGGACTCCGGATCGGGATGCCGCCAGGCCAGCGCCTTGCGCTGGTCGGACGCCGCCTCCCGGACCTGCTTGCGCACGGTGGCGAGATAGCGCAGGTAGTCCCTGCGCTCGCCGCGGATCTTGCCGCGCTGGTCGTTGCCCCCGCCCTGGCGCATGAACATCATCGAGCCCATCATCAGCATCATCCCGAGCGGGTAGAACATCGAGGTGAGCCCGCTGCCCCCGGCCAGCGCCGGGATGATCATGATGGACATGCCCGCGCCCATCGCCACCATCGGCAGCTTCGACATCATGCCGCTGCCGATCATCTCGGCCAGTACCGGCGGCTCTTCCAGTTTCAGTTGCCCGCTCGGCATCTCCGGCGGACGCCGGCGAGCCGGGCGGTGGTACACGGTGACCGTCATCTGTACATCCGTTCTCCCAGTGCACGTCCTGTGCAGTACTCACGCGTGCCGGCCGCCTCCGGGTTGAACGCGCACCGAATCCGTGCCGGAGACGGCCGTCGTGAACCAAAGCGAGAATCCGTCGCGTGTATTAGCCATGACTGAGACTTCGGCCCCGGCGGGTGACGTTTGCCGTCTTCGCGTGTACGGACCCGACTCCCGGGTCGAGCTCGCTGTTCCGGCGCACGTGCCGCTGACCGATCTGCTGCCGACCTTGCTGCAGAATCTGGGCGACCAGCTCGCGACGACCGGGCTCGACCACGGCGGCTGGGTGCTGCAGCGCCTCGGCGAAGCGCCGCTGGAAGAAGAACTCGGCACCGCGGCGCTCGGGTTGTACGACGGGGATGTCGTCTACCTGCGTCCCCGCGACGATCAACTGCCGCCGATCGACTTCGACGACTTGGTCGACGGGGTCGCGACCACCGTCAACGCCCGCGAGGACAAGTGGCGGCCGGAACACGGGAAGTGGCTGGGCCTCGGGTGCGCGGCGATCGCCGGCCTGCTCGGGCTGTATCTGCTCAGCGCCCTTCCGGCCGCGGCTGGTGCTTGGCGCGGTGCGGGCGGGCTCTCGATCCTCCTGCTGGTCGGTGCCACCGCGGCGAGCCGGGCATTCGGCGACCGCGCGTCGGCGCGGCTGCTCGCGCTGCTTGGCGTCGTCTACGCCGCCTACGCCGGCGCGGCGCTTCCGATGCAGGCCGCGCCGGGCACGCCCGGCCATCTCCTGATCGCGCCGTCGTTGTTGTCCTTCGGAGCATTCGTCACCGTCAGTGCGCTGGTGGCCCGCTTCGGCAGCGGGACATACGGAATCGCGTACACCGCGACGGCGGTGGCGGCGACGCTGGTAGCGCTCACCGGCTGCCTGGGAACCTTCCTGGACTTGCCGGTGGCCGCGATGGCGGCATCGATTTTGCCGGTGGTGCTGGTGATCGGCTATTTCGTGCCGACGCTGTCGGCGAGCGCAGCCGGGTTGCGGGTGCCGTTGCTGCCGAACTCGACGGAGGAGTTCCAGGCCGACCTCGAACCCGAATCCAGCAAGAATCTGTTGCAGCGGGCCACTTTGGTGCACAACTGCGTAACCGCGCTCTATTCCGCTTTCTCCGTGCTGTCCGCCGCGGCGCTGGCCGTACTGGCCGCCGAGGGAACGGTTCTTTCGCTGGTCCTGGCCATCGACGTTTCGATTCTCCTGCTGCTGCACTGCCGGGAAGTCATCAGCGTCTGGCATCGCGTCGCGATGCTGGCGCCGCCGGCAGCCGGCCTTGGCGGGCTGGTCCTGGAATGGGCTGGTGGTTCTCCGGTCCGCCCCTTCGCGGCGTCGGGCGGTCTCCTGCTGGTCACGCTGCTCGCCTGCGTCGCGGCGCACGTGGTGCCCAGCCGGAAGCTGATCCCGCATTGGGGCCTGGCGGGCGACATCGTGCACTGGATCGTGGCGATCGCGGTAGTGCCGCTGGCGCTGTGGATCGCCGGCGTCTACGACGCGGTGAGCGGGCTGTGGTCATGAGCGAGCGGACCGTTTCCCGGACCGGAGAGGAGGAGCAGCCGTGATGCACTCTCGTCGCGACCACGTCGAGGCGCACTCGTTCGTCGTCAATCGCATGCGGGCCGCGCTGCTCCGCGGCGAGCCGGACATGGTGCGGACGCCGATGCGGCGGACCCCGTTGGGCCTGACCGTCGGGGTGGCGCTCGGCGTCCTGATCACCGTCATCGTGGTGATCATCGGGCTCGTCTCGCCGAAGGGTGCGTCGGCGGCCCAGTGGAACAAGCCGGGCACGCTGATCGTGGTCAAGGAAACCGGTGCCCGGTATCTGCTGGCCGGCGGGCAGTTGCGGCCGGTGCTCAACTACACCTCGGCCAAACTGCTGCTGGGCTCGCAGATGAAGGTGGTCGAAGTCGCGGGGAGCAGCCTGCGCGGGCTGCCTCGCGGCCCGGCGGCCGGCATCCAGTGGGCGCCGGAGACCTTGCCGCCGGCGACGACGGACGCCGGGCACGTCTGGCTGGCCTGCGCCGGGCAAACCGTGCGCGACGGCGTCCGCAAGCCCTCGGTCACGCTGCTGCTCGATCCCGGCATCACGACCAACGCCGCCTCGACCACCGCGGCGATCGTGGCCCGCGACTCGAACGGCCGCCTCTTCCTGATCGAGGACGGCCGTCGGATGGCGATCTCCGCGCCCTGGGTGGTCGCGGCGGTCGGCGACGGCACCGCGCCGACCGCCGACGTGCGCGACGCCTGGCTCAACGCGTTGCCGCAAGGCCCGGATCTCGGGTCGCTGCCGATCGGGAACCGCGGAGCCGCGGGTCCGGCGGTGGACGGGCAAGACTCCCGGGTCGGGCAGTTGTTCGTGAGCCACTCGCCGACCGGCGCGGACCGGCACTACGTGATCGTGACCGGCGGGCTGATGCCCATCGGACCGCTTGCCTCCCTGCTGGCGCTGGCCGACCCGGCCACCGCGGCCGCCTATCCCGGACAGCCGGTCCGGGAACGCGAGCTTTCGGTAGCGGAACTCGCCAAGCTCTCGGTCGTGTCCGCTCCGGACTCGCTGGCCGGTTTGCCGCCGATTCCGCGCCTCGTCCCGGCGGACGCGACGGACACCGTGCCGTGTGTGCGGATCGGCACCGACGCCACGCAATCGGACGCGGCGTTGGTGACCGTGCCCGCGGACCGGATCGCCGGCGGAATCCCGCCGGGCCCGGGCATGCAAGCCGGGGCCGGGACCGCCGACCGGGTTTCGGTCGCGACCGGCAGCGGGATGCTCGCCCGCACCATGCCCGCGCCGACCGCCTCGATCGGGGGTTTGTTCCTGATCACCGAGGACGGCGCCAAATACCCGATGGCGAACGACGACGCCGCCAAGGCGCTCGGCTACCCGGCCGCTGCCCCGGTGCCGCCCGCGGTGCTGGCGATGCTGCCGACCGGGCCGATCCTGGCCGCCCCGGGAGGTGGTGCCTGACCCCGGTACCGCGCAGAACGCACCTTGCTTCATGTCGCACTCGTCAATGAAAGGAAGACCGATGACCGCTCCTTACCACCTCACACCCGACCAGGTCGCGCAGATCGTCACGGCGACCCACACCGCGATCGACCAGATGAACCAGGCCGGGTCGTCCACCGAGGCCTCGGCTGCCGACATTCAGCAGGCCAACCAGTCGACTTCCGGCGGCCTGCAGGCCCATGGCCTGCACAACTGGCGGGACGATTTCAACGGCGTCGTCAATGCGATCCGAGGGCTGAACGAAGACGTGCAGAACTCGTCGCTCGTCAGCCAGACCGCCGCCGATCAGGCCACTGACGTCAGCAAAATGCAGTAGGCCGTCGGCCTCTGATTCACTGGCAACTTTACCTGAGGAGGAACAATGGACAACGGATTTACTTACCATCACGGCTCCTACGAGGAAGCCACCAGCGGCCTTGGCGGAATCGTGGGGCGGGTTCGGGCCATTCTCGACGAGCTGAACCCGGTGATCAACTCGATGCCCGGCGCGATGGCCGGTCAGACGAGCACGCCGTGGGAGGACCGCCAGCGGGCGTGGAACACCAGTTACGAGATGATGGTCGACGACTTGAGCGGCCATCACAACCGGGCAGGCGAAATCGGGGGCATCTTCCACGGCGCCGACGGCCGGACCGGCCAGATCATGTCCGGTGGCTGAGCGTGCGGAGGGGCGGCCCGCCGGGCCGCCCCTCCGCACCGGCCGCGGTCTCGTCTACTGCTCCTATTTTCGGAGGGACAATGAGTACCAGTGATAATTCGCCCGGCGGGCAGATTACGAAGTTCGACAAGGGTGCCTACACTCGGCTGACCAGTTTTGTCGACGCCGGCAACAAAGATATGGAAGTATTTCTCAAACCATCCAGTGATATCGCCCTTAACGGCACTCTCGGAACCCGGATCATGCCCGGCTCCAAAGCGAACTGGCCGATCGCCGGCGAGGTTCAGGATGCTGCCAAGAGTTTTGGCGACTCGGTGCACACTCAACTGACCGCGCAGGTGGACGAATGGACGCGCTACACCAAAGCGCTGGCCAAATCCGCCAATGTATTCGAGGACTGCAATGACCTCGCTACGATGACCGCGCAAGATTTCGAGTCGAAGTATCCGGATATGGCCAATGGCGGCGGGTCGTACTACACCAGCGGCGGTTCGGCGAACACCGGTTCGACGGGCACCGGTTCGTCGAACACCAACGGCGGCACGTCCGCTACCGGCAATTGACGGACCGGACGGCGGCACCGGGCAGTGGCGGGCCGTGACGGGCGGAGGGCAGGCGACTCCGGCCGTTACGACCCGCCGATTCCCCCCCCCCTGCCTCGCGGACCGCCATCCTCGACAACTTTCACGGAGGCACCCATGGCCGACAGTGAGCCCGTGACGTTCGCTCTCGCGCTCCGGGACGTCACCGGCGACGACATCGACCTGCGCCCGCTCAGCGAGGCGCGATGGTTCACCGTCTCGGCGGGAGCAACCGGGAGTTCGGGGCAGCTCGGCGAGTCCACGACCGGCATCAGCTACAGCGCGTTTTCCACCGCATATCTCAACGTTTCTGTCGACTCCGGCGCGGTGAGCGCCTATGAGCAGGCCGTCGACCAGCTGCAACCGGTGATCAGCGACCTCTCCGGTGGGGTGCGCGGCACGCTCGACGCGACCACCCTGCCCGAATTCCAGGCCCGCGTGCTGGCGTTGGAAACATACCTCGAGCGTGAGGCGGGCGAGTACCGGCAATGGGCTGGCGACGTGTCGTCGGGCACGCAGATCGCCGGTGCGGCGGCCGACGTCATCGCCCGACAGCTGGGAAACACCGGGGGCGCGCTCGGCACCTGGTTCGGCCGGCTCAACGCGACCGGTGCGCCGCTGTCCGCGGTCATCGGCGACGCGAGCGCGGAACTCAGTGCGTTCCGGGCGGCGATGGCGTCCGCCTGGGCGGCGGCGACCGGCGGCGGCCTTCGCGATCACATCCGTCAGGCTGTCGCCGACGAGATCGCGCAAGTCGTCGCTTATCTGACCGCGCAGGGCGTGGTCGCCGGAACTCCGCAGGACCAGCTCAGCAGCCTGGACCCGGCGAACAACCCGGGCTCCACGGTGACCCCGGAGCAATTCCAGGCGGAGGCGGACGCGAAGATCCAGGCCGCGCTGGCTGCCTACCCGAAGGGCGACCTGCGCGTCCAAAGCACTTGGGACGCGATCAATCGCGAAGTGACCGCGAAGGTCGCCGGTCTCCTCGACCAGCTCGACCAGTCGGCTTCGGCGGCGCATGCCGCGCTGTCTGCGGCGTACCAGAGGCTCGTCGATACGATCAACGCCTACCTCGGGATCACGCCCGGTGCCGGGAACGGGGCGGGCGGCGCAGCCGGCGGCGGCAGTTCGGCCGCGCCCGCCGGCTCCGGCGCGAACGGCAGTGCGGCATCGGCCAACGGTCTTGCGGCCAACGGTCTTGCGGCCAACGGCCTTGCGGCCAACGGTCTTGCGGCGGGCGGGAGCGGCGGCACGCTCGGCGGCTCCGCGGGCGGTCCCGGGCTCGCCGGTGCCGGCCAGGCGGGCGGCAGAACGTCGGCAGTTGCCGGTGGCGGCGGGGCGGTGCGCAGTTCGTTCGCGAACAGCAGCGCGAACGGCTCCTCGGCGAACAGCAGTTCCTTCGCGGGCGACAGTTCCTTGAACGTGAACGGAGGGGGGAGCGCCGGTCTCGGCGTCGCCGCGGGCGACGGCGTGTCTTCGCCGTTCTCCGCGGCATTCTTGCCGACCGCGCCCGGGAGCACCGCCAATGAGGTGGGCACCGGTTTGCCCGGGAGCCTCGCCGGGGAGGGACTGGGCGCCGATTCGTTCGGCTTGGACGCGGCCGGGTTCCCGCTGCTGATCGGATCGATCGGCAGCGGCGGGGTTTCCGGAGGCGGGTCCGGTGCCAGGACAGACGGCGAGTGGACCGGAGCGGACACGCTCGGCGGCTTCACCGTCGGCGGCGGCGGACACGACGATCGTGGTGGTGCGATTCCGATGTTCCTCCCGATGGGGCTCGGGGCCGGCGACCTCCCGCCGGCGTCGCAGCTGGCGGCCGCCAGCGCGCTGAAGACCACGCCGACCCTTTCGGCGGCGATGCGCGGCCCGATGTATCCGCCGATGTGCGGGCCGGGTGCGACCCGGCGGGGCGGTGCCGGGCTGAGCAGGCATACCTGGCTGGCTGAGGACGAAGAGGCATGGGGGACGAGGGTCGCGGCCGGTGCGGGGGTGATCGGCCTCTCCGTTTCCGAAAAGCAGCGGATGGCTGCTCTCGGCGAGGCACCGGAACCGGCGCCGGTCGAACTGCCGGCAGGCGGCGTGGTCGGCCGCCCGGCCGCAGTTGCCGAACCCGCGGACGAGCAGAGGGTGCTGAACCATGGCTGACGACACTCCCGCCGTCCCGGTCAATCAGGGTGAGTGGAACATCGGTGCGCTGCTCAAGGCGGTCACCGGAGAATACGTCCAGCTTGCCGAGCTCATCGACGTGCCATGGTTCGAATTCACCGGTGCGCCGAGCAAAACCTGGAATACCGGCGATACGCCGAAACTGGGCGGCGGCGACAACTTCCGGAACAGTGCCGCCGTGCCGGACTACTATTACTACGCGTTCGGCAAGCAGTATTACGGAGCGAACCTCAACCCCGGTGTGATCGTCGACCTCGGCAAGAACATCCAGAAGGCCGGCGAGATCGTCACCGGGATCTACAAGGGGAACCACGGCGAATTCGTCATCGAGCCGTTGGCGGTGTTCGCGCAGCTGGTCAACAACCTGCGCGGCTACTTCGACACGACCGCCGGCGGATACGAGACCTGGTCGAAGGATCTCGACAGCGGGTCGTCCGACTTCGCGGGCCAGGCCGCGTCCGTCATCCAGGAGCGCATGCTGCACTACGGGGAGGTCCTCCGCGGGTGGATCGAGAACCTCGACGGCTATGGGGTGGCCGCGGCGGACGCCCTCGCCGCCGCGCACACCGCCGCGGTCGAGTTCGGCGCGCAGCTGGCGAACTTATGGCATCGGGCGACCACCGTGACATTCGACAGCTCGGCCGTGGTCGGACTGGGCAATCTGGATTCCGGAATCAAATCCGTCAGCGACGCGATCTCGCAGGCGCAGATCCGTGCCGGACTGATCGCCGGCACGCCGGAATACCAGCTGGACAAGGTGTACCGGGATAACGCCGTGCTGAATGAAGCGGATGGCAATTCTTCCTGGGATACCAGCGCCTCGATGCCGGCTGTCGAGGCGTACATCACCAGCGCGCTCCAGGCGTTGCCGCTGGGGTATCCGATCGGCAAGACCGTCAACCTCTTGTCTCCGGATGGATGGCATGCCATCAGCCAGACCATCACGGATGAGCTGAAGAAGGCGCTCGACGACGTCTCTGCCGCCGCCCGGGCCGCACTCGCGCCGTACAACCAGGCCCTCGTCACGCTGCAACAGGCGCTGAATCCGCTGAAAAACCCGGCACCGTCCAGCTATTCGACGCCGCCGATGCCGAACCTCAACCAGAACCTGAATCTCAACAACCCGAACCTGCCGAATCTGAACGAGAACCCGAATTACACCGGGAATCCGAACCTGCCGAATCTGAACGAGAACCCGAACTCTGCCGGGAATCCGAATCTGCCGAGCCTGAACGGGGGCGCGGGCTCTGCCGGGAATCCGAATCTGCCGAGCCTGAACACGGACCCGGGCGGTGCGGGATCCAGCGCCGGTCTGCCGGGCGGGGCCAGCGGCATCGGTTCCGGGGCCAATGTGCCCGGCCTGAACAGTTCGCTGCCGGGCGGGGCCAGCGGCACCGGTTCCGGAGCCAATGTGCCCGGCCTGGACAGCTCGCTGCCGGGCGGTTCGGGCGCCAACGTCCCAGGTCTGAACAGCTCGCTGCCGGGCGGTTCGGGCGCGAACGTCCCAGGTCTGAACAGCTCGCTTCCCAGTGGCAGCACCGGTGCCGGTTCGTTGCCTTCCGGGGTAACCGACCCCGGCCTGCCGGTCATCCCGGCCGGCGGCGTCGGCAGTTCGGCGCCGTCGTCCGGCAGCTCCAAGAACAAGGGCAATCCACTGGACGGCCTGCCGGGCATCGGCGGCGCAGGCATCCCTCACAGCTCGCTGCCGGGCGGCTCCGGGTCGCCTGGCTCGGGACGTTCCGGGACGTCCGTGCCCGGCATCCCCGGCGGCCTGCCCGGCGGCGGCTCCGGCGGCATCCCGGCGACCGCGGGCAGCGGCTTGTCGTCTCCCGGCGGGTCAGGGTTCAGCCCCGGCTCGGGGCCGAACTCTGCTATGCCCGATCTGGTTCCGTCCAATGCCAAGTTGTCCGGCGGGGTGCCGCCCGAGCTGGGCGCTCCGGGCAGCGCCGGCACGAGCGGGATGGGCGGCATGGGCGGGATGCCGCCGATGATGCCGCCCGGCGGCGGCCAAGGCCAGGGCAAGAAGGAACGGGAGCGCCAGACCTGGCTGTCCGAGGACGAAAAGGTGTGGGGTGCCGACGAAGACTCCGGCATCGGCGTGATCGGCCGTCCGGACGATCTCGAAGACGAGTTCGACGACGAGGTGACCGCAGTGCCGCGCCGCCCCGGCCGGGACACCTCGGCGACCCGGCCCGCCGGCCCCGGGCCGCGCGGCGGACAGGACGAAACGACGGACGAAACGACGGACGGGACCGCGGTCGGCCGCAACGGGTGAACCGCGGCGGAGCCGGAATCCGTGAAAAGGACAGGAGGTGCGTGATGACAGAACCGATGCGCGATCGGCTGGATTTCGAACTCGCCCGGGTCGAGGAGGAACGGAAGAAGCTGGAGGAGTACCAGAGCAAGCTGTCCGGGATCGTCGGCACGGCGCTCTCGGCGAACCGCATGGTCAGCGCTACGGTCGACCAGCAAGGCACGCTTACTGAACTGGTGTTCGAGGGGAACCGGTACCGCACGCTTCCTCCGAAGGAGCTGGCTTCGCTGGTGATGGAGGCGGTGAACGCCGCGCACAAGGACGTGATGGCACAGACCATTTCGGCGTCGAGCGGTCTGATTCCGCAGGAATTCTTCGAAGCCTTCGGTCTCAGCAAGGACGGCGAGCCGGCCACCGATCTCGGCGCGGTGTTCGATGCCGCGTACAACCGGATCGACATATCCGCGTTCGGCTTGGAGATGGACCCGCCGAGGGGCGGAAAGGAAGAGCGAAAATGACCGACGGACGGTTCGCGGCCAATCCGGACGGGCTCGGGCAATCGGCAAAAACTTGGGGCCCGGCCCGGGACTTGTGCAAAAATCTGCAGGGTCTGGTGGCGGAGATGAGGTCTGATGCCGAGCGCGCCCTGCCCGCTGGAGCTAAGGACGACATCACGATAGGCACGCGGGCCTGCGTGCTCCCGGCATTGCAATTCGTGGAAGAAATGCTGAAGGGTTTTATGGACTTTACCGACGGTCGCGGCGGTCAAGTGGCCACGGCGGCGCATTTGACCGCGAACGCCAACGACGCCGCTACTGGCGTTGCGCGCAAGTAGCGGATCCCGGTCGTCTCGTGTGCCGGTGCCGGTGCCGGATCGGCTCGACTGGATGAAAAGCTCTCGGTCCGCAAGCTGAGGGAGGAGGTTTGACATGTCTGGGTTTGACTGGGTGTTCACGGCGGAAAGTCGGACGGTTGTCGAAGTATTGACCGGCATGAGACTTCCGCCGGGCGGAGTCGTGGGCTTTGTCCAGTTGGGTGGCAAAACGGCGAGGTTGAAGGACGGTCTTTCGGAGCTTTCCCAGCTCGTCGAAGCGGCCGCGAGGCTGGTGCCGACCTCGTTGGAGGGGAAGGGTGCTCATGAGTTCATGCAAAGACTTGCCCCGTTTCTTTCTGACAACGGCCTGATCTCTTCCGCTGGGCGAAGCGTCGGCAAGACCGGCGACTACATCGTCGATTCGGGCCGAGTTGCCCAGTACACCACGAACGTGGCCGTCTTGCAGGCGATTCAAATGGTGGTGGACCTTGCTACCTTGATGGTGCTGGGTGTCATATTTGGCTTCGCCGGGCTGGTCGCTGCAATTTCTGGATTGTTCAGGGCGTTTCGTGACTTCATTTATCGCCTTTTTGAGAATGCGCTCACGCGAGTCGGTGAAGGCGCAGCAGTGCGAAATGAAGTCGCCGACCTTGCGGCGCACGTCGTGACGCACACCGGGCCACGGTCGGGTGCGGTTGCAGACGTGGCGGTGGACGGTGCGGGCTCCGGCGTGCGCACGGGTGCGCGTGCGGTCCAAGGGTCCGGTGCGCGGCCGGGTGCGGGGCTAGGCGCGGATGCGGCGGCGGGCGCTCTCGGCAAGGGGACCGCAGAAAGCGGTCTGGCGAGGGGCGCGACCGAAGCCGGCAGTCACGCCGCAGAGGGCAACAAGGTCGCGAACGTCCTCGCGGACACGACCGACATGATCACCTGGGGCGTTGTGCAGCAAATGCTCCCCGACATCATCGCGCGGCTCATGATGGGTCGCGACGGCTTCAACGAGAAGCTGGCTAAATTCTCGCTCGCGACCGCCCTTACCGGCATCATCGGCGGCCCGCTGCAGAACCTTGTGCACATGCCGTTCCAGACGATCGAGAGCAAGCTGTTCCAGACGGTCGCCAACGGCGAAGGCCGGGGCGCGGTCTCCGAAAGTGCGTTCCGGAGCGCACTCGACGATACCTATGCCTACGCGCGCGCCGCAGACGGTCCGCTGTCCAGCCGAGACCTGGTCAACCGATTCGACAACAACGTGAAGAACCACGCTGGGCTGCCCTTCTCGGTCGAACTGGTCAAGGACGCCGGCCTCGGGACCGCCCACGAGCTCCTGGTTGCGGTCGCGGTAGCGATCCTTACCGGCCAGCCGCCCGCAATCGGCTGGGGCGATGCTACGTCCGGCGCGATCGACACGACGTATGGGAAGTTGTCCGGCAAGGCCGCCGAGACCGCGCAGGAATGGCGTGCGCCCAGCGTGCCCGCGCTGCCGCCGGCCAGCACGGCGCAGGCGAGCGGTACTGGCGAGCAGCCGAACGAAGAAACGTCGTCGGCAGCCGCGGACGAGTCCACGAGCGGCAAGCAGCCGGCTCGGCACTATGCGGAAGATCCGTACGATTCGGGATACGAGTCCGGCCCCGAGTCGCCCAAAGCGCCACGCCCGGCCGCTCGACCATCGGTACCGGGGGCCGCAACGAAATCCGTCGCCGCGCCGCCGGCGCCGGCAGCTGCCGAAAGCGGCGGCGCTGCGGGCGAGAAGGCCCCGGCCGGTTCCGGGACGACGGAACCGGCGGCGGTCGGCAAGACCGTCGCGAACGGAGCGCCGGGTACCGGAGCTGCCGCGAAGGCCGAAACGACAGTGCCGACAACGAAATCCGACAGCAGCGGGGTCGCGGCGAGCGGCAAGGCGCCCGCCGCCCCGAACACGGCCTCGTCGACGGCCGCGCACTCCGGAGATACGAGCGGCAAGGCCGCTCCGGCCGACGCGCGGCACAACGAGGACCCAGGCGCACAACCGGCGCCGGCGGCGGCCAAGCCCGGCAGCTCAAGCACGCGGCCCGGAGCGGACGCTCCGTCGTCGCCGAGCCATGCCGATCACGCGGCCGACGCCAATGCGCAGCAGACCCCGGCGGGGAAGAGCGGCGACCCGGCAAGCCACGCCGGGCCGGGGACGCCGCCCCGCTCCGGCGACACGACCGGCCAGCACACGCGCGTCGAAGACAACGGATCCGGGGTCGCACCTCACACTGCGACTGAGACGGATGGCCGTCATGCGCCGGAGGCCAACGACACCGCGAGTGCCGATCGACCGGCACCGCACCACGACGCGACGCCGGACACCGGCAGCCATCGTCCGACGGACGGCACCAGCGATGCCTCCGCCACGTCGGTCGTCGGCGGTCACCACTCGAAGGAGAGCGACGGCATCGGCGCGCCTGCCGGGCATGCCGCGGCGGCAACTCCGCAGAGCACGGTAAGCCAGGCGATCGCCGAAGGCAGCAAGCATCTGCCGCCGGATCGGATCGCTGAGTACCAGCACCAATTCGACGCTGCGCTGTCCGGCCACCAGGACGCTCCGAGCGTCGCGGACGTGGCTGGCAGCCTCCATGCCGAAGCGGCGATCGTCTCGGCGCTGCCGCCCGGCATCGCCGGGCACGCCGAGCCGGGCGGACTGAACCTCGTCCCGGGCAACGGCGTCGGTGGCCGGCCGAAGGGGACAGGAAAGCCGCCTGCCGCGGCGAAGCCGGCGGAAACGATCATCCTGACCGTCAGTCCGGAACTGGAAAACACCCCGGGGTGGGGGGAGAACACCGCCGCGATCCTCGAAAACCTGCGCCTGCGCGATCCCGCGCTCGCGGACCGCGTCGTCTTCCGGCTGGCCGACGACACCGGCCCTTCGCCCCGTCCGGCCGATCTGGACACCGTTCAGAACCTGGCGGACCACGCGCGGGTGCCGGTGGAGGTCCCCGACTCGCGGATGCCGGCGGTCTACGACGCCGAGCAGTTCACCCCGCTCCCCGGCAAGGGCGACGACTTCTCGATCGTTCGGGCGACACCTGCGGCATCGGTGCCGCCGGCGTGGGCGACGCAGCACCCAGCGGAAACCACCGCGCCCCGACCGGCGGAGCCGGCACCGGCGCGGGCCGTCGGCCTGCGGCTGAGCCACCAGGCCGCACTGCGCGGCTGGAAGGACTTCCCGGTCCTCCAGGACATTGCCCGGAAGATCGAAAGCGGCGAGATCGATCCGGCCGACCTGGCGCAGAAGTCGGACTACAACGTGCAGATCAGAGCCCTTCGCGCCAGTGTCACCGACGAAGCCAAACCGTATGCCGCGTTGTACATCATCAGCGAAGCGCAAAAGCATCCGGAAGATTCGGCGACGCGAGCGAAGATGGACATCCTGGGCCAGAACATGCTCGGGTGCGGGATGGTCATCAGGCCGACGCCCTCCCGGTACAAGGGCAAACTGTGACCGGCTTCCGCGTGAACCCCAGTTGGCCTCGTGCGCGTGATACCTGTGACGGTCGGACAGCAGAGAGGGACGAACATGGCCTGGAAACCCAACTCCCAGCTGGCGGATGCGATGGCGGCCACGGAGTGCGAGGAGAAGGACGCTGCCCTCGTCGCGGCATACGCGGCCGGCGAGGGCAGCAGATTCGGTGCACGGGAGATCTCCGCGTTGCGCGACTTCGTGCGGCACGTCCGGCGCGACCTCGGGCCGCGCGCCGAGATCGGCGACTTGGGGATCGAGCGGGAGGGCTCGGAGCACAAGTACCTCGCTGCCTACAGCTTCCCGGAAGACGGGGAGAAAGCCTGTGCGGCGGCGGCGAGCCCCGCAGCGGACCGGGTGCCGAAACTTTCGAACCGGATGGTTCGCGCCCAGGCGCGTCCGGCCGGTGCCGGCACGACCGCGGGCCTGCCGCCGACCGGGCCGAGCGTCGGGACCGCGGCGGTGCCTCCGGTGCGGCAGGCGTCAGTAGGGTTTCCCCTACGGGATGCGTAGGGGAAACTCCCTCGGACGTAGGACTTACTCCACTGAACGGGCGGCCGGAATCGGCGAATCTTGGTGAATGACCAAGACCACAGCAGTTGCCCCGCTGACCACCGCCGCCTCGGCCGTCGCCGACATCGAAGAGCGGACGGCCGTTCTCGTCGCCGAACACCGAAGCGCCGTTCTCGACTACGCCCGCACCCTGACCCGCGGCGACCGGGAGTGGGCGGAGGACGCGGTGCAGGAAACCTTCGTCCGTGCCTGGCGGCACATCGAGCGCCTCGACCCCGGTCTGGGTTCGGTCCGCGGCTGGCTGATGCGGGTCGCGCACAACGTGGTGGTGGACGGCTACCGGGCGGCCAAGGGCCGGCCCGGGCTGGCCGCGGTGGAGGACGAGGGCGGCGAGCCCGCCTTGGACACCAGCGGCGAAACCCTGACCCGGCTCCACGTGCACCGGCTCCTCGCCGAGCTGCCCGAACCGCATCGGGTCGCGCTCTTCGCCACCTACCTGGAAGACCGGACTGCGACGGAGGCCGCCACCGTCCTCGGCATCCCGGTCGGGACTGTGAAGAGCCGCGTCTACTACGGCCTCCGCATGCTGCGCTCCTCGGTCGACGAGGAATCGCTCGCGGCGTGACGGAGCGTCGCCGCGGTTGCCCGGCGTTCCCCCTGACGGCTTTATACTGCCGACAGCGGCCCGTGTCCGATTCGGGCGTTCTGGAGAACTGGCGGTACCGTGAAGGTGGCAGTAGCTGACGACGGAGTCCTGTTCCGAGACGGGTTGGTCCTCCTTCTCGAAGCGAGCGGGCACGAGGTCGTCGGATGCGTCTCCGACGGCGACGCGATGGTGTCGCTGGTCCGGACGACGCCGGTGGACATCGCGGTGCTGGACATCCGGATGCCGCCGGAACCGCAGGGCGGTCTCGCCGCCGCGCGGCGGATCCGGGACGTACAGCCGGAGGCGGGCATCCTCCTGCTGTCCCAGTACGCGGAAATGGACTATCTCGCCCAGCTGCTCGACATCGGGACGACCGGCATCGGCTACCGGCTCAAGGAGCGCATCGGCAGCGTGACCGCTCTGTCCGACACCCTGAGCCGGATCGTGGAAGGCGAACTCGTCATCGAACCCGCGCTGGCCGCACACTGGGTGCGGCGCATGACCTCGCCGCAGTCGGGGCAGCTCGCCGCGCTGACCGACCGCGAGACGGACGTGCTGCGGCTGATGGCCGAAGGACGGTCGAACGCCAGCATCGCCGGCGAAATGTTCGTGTCGGTGAAAGCTGTCGAGAAGTACTCCGCGGCGATCTTCACGAAACTGGGCCTGACCGGCAACGGCGGCTCGCATCACCGGCGGGTGCTCGCGGTCCTCGCTTACCTGCGTGCGATGGAAGCAGCTCCGTGATACGCGGCTGGATCGCGCCGTATCTGGCTCTCGCCCACTCCGCCCCCGACGCTACGACAGCCCGTGCGGTGCAGGCGATTCTGGACGATGTCGGCCCACAGCTGGGCGCGCGCTATCTTGCCGTATGGGTCGCCAGGCGACGCGGGGCGATGGTGCGGCTCGCGGTCTGGCCCGGCGAAGCCGCGGACCCGAAGACATTCGATCAGGTCGTGCCGATCCCGCCTCGGCTGCCCGACGTCCCCGGCGACGACCCGGCAGCCCAGATCTCGGTGGCGTTCCGGCCGGGCGGACGCCCGGGTGGCGCGGACGAACTTCTCGAGCATGCCGCTCGATGCTCGGCGATGCTGCTCGCGGTCCCGCAACTGGAAGCCGAGCGGCAGGACCTCGTCGAGCGGACCCGGGCTCTCGAAGCACAGGCGGGTGCCGCGAGCACCGGAATGTCCGCCGCACAAGATCGGGAACGGCGCGCGGTGGTCACCGAGATCCTCGGCATCAGCACACCGCGGCTCAACGCGGTGCGCAGCGCGGTCGCGCAGTGCGAAGCCAGTCTGGACGCCGGGGACACGACTGCCGCGATGTCCGTCGCGTGCGGGATGAGCGAGGGCGTCATCGAGTTGGTGGAACGCTTCCGGGGCGTGGTGGCCGGCGCGCATTCGCCGGTCCTGCAGGAGCGCGGGCTGCGGCCGGCGCTGGTGGAACTCGCCAGCGGCCTGCCGCGCCGGGTGATCGTGTCGGAATACGACGATCCGCGACGCGCGGTGTCCGCCGAGTTGTCGGTGGCCGCCTATCATCTGACGGCGATCGTGTTGCGCGAGTACGCCACCGGCGGCACCCGGCCGGTGCGGGCCGAGCTGTCGAACTCGGGCGACGAACTGACGGTCACCCTCCGGGCCGAGGTCGAAGCGCAGGATCGGCTTCGCTCGCTGGTCAGCGTCGCGGCCGGCCATGCGAGTGCGCTGGGCGGCCGGCTCAGCGTCGGGTTCACGTTGGGGGAGGGGGTCGTCCGGCTGTCGCTGCCGCACGATCTCCGGCCGGTCACGACCGCGCGGTCGCGCAGGACGACGGCGGAGCGACCGCCGGGCGAACGACTGCTGGCGCCGGTGGACGACCTCGTGCGACGGGCCCGGCTGGCGCGGATCGGCGAGCCGGCCGCGGACCGGCTGGCGGCCATCGCCGACCGGGCGTACCGGCCGGTCCGTCTCGGCCTGCTGACCAGCGACCTGGAGCTGGGTGCGCTGGCCGCGCGCAGCCTGCTCCGGCGGCGGCGGCTGCCGGTCGCCGAAGGCGCGGACGTCATGTCCTATGTTCAGGGCAACGGGACCGGCATCCCGGAGCGGGTTCCGGATCCGGGAACGACGAGCGGCGAGCGGGACGCGCGGACCTGGCCGGGGCCGGGCTCCGCCCGGTTCCGGCTGGTGCTGGACAACGCGATGGCGCGCCGGGTCGAGGTGTCGCTCTGCCGGGCCGAACCGCAGCTGACCGCAGCCGAACTGGTCCGGCGGGCCGGAACGGTCACCGACGCGGACGCGGTGCTCGTGCTGCTGCCGTCGACCGCCCAGAACGGTCCCGGGCCGGGCGGATATCTCGCCGACGCGGTGCCGTGCCTGGGAGTGTTCGCCGCCTGCGGCGGACGATCGCGCGACCGGGTGCTGATCACCGAGAAGGGGCGGGCTCTCCCGCTCAATTCCGTCGTGTCGAGCCGGGTGCTGGCCTGGTCGGACGTGTTGCGCCTGCGGTCCGCGCTCCGGCTCTCCGCGGAGGTGCTGAAGGACGCGCCCGATCTGCTTGCCGAAGCGGAGCAGATCTCGGCCGCGACGCACGAGCTGCGGGAGCTGGACGCACTGGCCATGCTGCACCGCGGCGCCGGAGCGTTGCCGCTGCCGTTCGCGCGGGAAGCCATTCGGTTGCTCGGCGGCCAGGGGCGCGCCGCGCCGGCGCGGCTCGGCATCGAGGACGATGCGTCTCCTCAGCAAGTGGAAGCCGCGGCCGCGGATGCCTTGACCCGGTGGTGGGCCAGAGGCCGGGAGGGCCGGCTGGCGGACACGGTGGTGCGCACCTGCGAAGGAATTCTCGCGGCGGTGAAATCCTGACCGAATTTCCGGGCGGCGCGGGTCGGCGATCAGATCGGTATGATGCCGGAGATCAGCGTTCCCGCGTCGGCCGCCGAGTGCAGGCTCAGCCGGCCGCCGACGGCCGAGATCCGGTCGCCGAGCAGCGCCAGGCTGGATGTCGGGGACAAGGTCGCCGGATCGAATCCAGGCCCGTCGTCGGTCACTTCGAACTGCAGGCCGCGGTAGCTGTGCCGCAGTTCGATCCGCACCGGCGCGCCCGGGGCGTGTTTCGCCGCATTGTTCACCGCTTCCAGACACGCGTAGTAGACGTTCACTTCGATTTCGAGCGGATACCGCCGGTCCCGGACGGTTTCGTCGGCTTGGACCGAAACCCGCGGCTTGTGCCGCAATTCTTCGGAGAATGCCACCAGCAACCCGGACTGGACGAGGACTTCGGGCAGCGTGCCGGTCGCGGTGGCGGTCAGCCCTCGTTCGGTCAGATCGAGTATCTGGGTGATGTACGCGAGCCGCTTCCTCGCGCCTTCCGCTGATCCCGAACCGAGCTCGAATTCCAGCAGCCCGATGGCCGCCCGCAGCGCCAGCAGATGGTGCTGCGCGCCGTCGTGCAGGTTCCGTTCCAGCGCGCGCCGCTCCTCGTCTTGAGCGGCGACCGCGCGCACCCGGCTCGCGCGGACCTGATCGGCCACCTCGTCGAGGCGGCGCTGCTGCTCGGCGAGCGCCTCGCGCAGCTGCACGGCGCGCAGCGCGGGGCCGAGGACCGCGGCGATGCGGCGGAGCTGCCGGCGCCACGACGGCCGGGCCACCGCCGCCGGCCCCATCTCGACTTCGATCAAGCCGATCTGCCTGGCTTCGTACCAGACCGGCACCGCCGCGGGGCCGCCGGTGACCACCGGCCGGTCGGCGCGCACATCCACCACAGAGCACCGGCGCGCGCAGATCCCCGCACGGACCAGTTCGGCGAGCGCCCCGCGCGCCGGCGGATGCGGCGCGACAGCGGCGGCGACGATGGCGGCGAGCACATCCGGCAGCTTCCGGCGCGCCGCGGACGGCTGGATCGCGGTTCTTACCGTCATCAGACGGTCCGCCGTACCTGCGCGGCGGCCGGCTCGTTCGCGGGTCGCCGTCGACCGGTGACTGTGTCGGCCATTCGCGCTCCTTGCTCGGCCCGATCGTACGGGATATACACGCGGCCGCTGCGCCGTCGGGATGAACGCGATCGCGTTTCGCACATACGTGAACGATCCGGCGCGGGCAGCGCGTGGTTAAAGCATGCCGGTTTCGCTACTCGGGAGGCACCCCATGACCGCGGTCGACCAGTCCAGGCGGGACCTGTACGACCTGGTGTTCGGGCTCGCCGGACGCCTGCCGGACAGGCATCTCGCGGGCATGCGGTTCGATCTCGCGGTGAACGATCCGGCGGCGGCGCTCGACAAGCTGTGCACCGCGATCGGCACCGGAGAGATTCTCCTGGCCCCCGCCGAGCAGTGCGCCGCGCGGCGCTTGTGCGAAGAATACGCCCTCGGCACCGCTGCGGTGGACGCCGCGAGCGCTCCGCCCGCCGGTGCCGGTCTGGCCTGCACCTTCGGCGCGGCCGACTTCGACGACGAGTGGGCAGACGACGTCGACGAGGCGGTGATCAACGCCGCGATCGGGTTCGACCCCGACGAGGGCACCGCCGAGTCCTTCGACCCGGACGCGCCGCTGGCCGCCCGCGCGGTGTGGCGCGCGTCGCGCACCGCGGACGGGGAAACCGCCCATGTCCGGCTTGTCGAACTCCTGCCCGACGCGGACCCGGTCGAGATCGCCGGCCGGATCCAAGAACACATCGCGGGGCTGGGCGAGGACCCGTCCCGAATCGAGGTTTTCGCCGAGGGGGCCGCGCTCGCGCGCTACCACGAGGAAGCACTCGCGGCCGCCGCCTTGGTCTGGGTCGCGGAGGAGTTCGTGCCGCCGCGGGTCGCAGCCGTCTACGACGGGGTCAATCCGCGTGGCGAGCCGCTTTTCGCGCCGGACCACGCGCGCGTCCCGGAAACCGAGAAAGCCGGCCTGGCGCGATTTCTGCGGGGCGGCGAACGCATTCTGTCCAGCCTCGGCTGGATGAACGACATCGTCACCGGCGAGGAGGTGTGCGTCCCGACCGGGTACCGCAGCGACGGGTTGTGGGTGTGGCCGGACGCGACGCTCTACTACCTGGAACAGCACGGACTGGCTCCGGATGCCGCTCTGCGCGCGCACATCGAACAGGCCGGGCCTCCGAGCGATTTCCTGTCTCGGCTGCAGCGGCATCTGGCGCTGGACGCGTTGCTTGACCGCGAGCCGCGGCTGAGCTAGCCACCCGCCCGCCTCTCCAGCGGGATCCCCCGCGCGGCTCGCCGTCGCGCTCGACAACGAAACGAGGCAATCGCCGATGACACGCACCCGCGGACGCGTCGTGCACACCGTCGCGCCGGCCGAGCCCGACTGCTTTCACACCATCGGGGACGCGATCACCGCGGCGAACAGCGGTGATGTCGTCTCGATCCGGCCGGGTACCTACCGGGAATCGATTGTCCTGGACCGGGACGTCACGCTGTCCGCGGCGGGCTCGTCCGGACAGGTCCGGCTGGAGTGCGCCGGCGGTCCGGCGGTCCGGGTGGCCACCGAGCGCGCGACCCTGTCGGGCCTCGTCATCGTGCACAACGGGGAGGACTCGGCGGCGATCGAGGTCCCGGCCGGCCAGCTCCGGATGGAGGAGTGCGTTGTCGAGGCCGCCTCCGCTGCCGCGGTGTGGTGCCACAGCGAAGCGACGCTGCTGGCGCACGGATGCGTCGTGCGCAATTCCGTCAACGCCGGCGTGGTGATGGCCGAACGGGCCGGCGGTCTGCTTGAGCAGTGCCGGTTCGAGCAGATTGTCACCTCCGCTGTCGTGGTCCGGACGGGCGCGAACCCCCGGGTGGAGGACTGCGTCTTCACCGACGTCGAGGGCAGTGCGGTGCTCGTGACAGAGCACGGCCAAGGCGTGTTCGAGGACTGCCGGATGACGCGGATCGGCAATCCCGCGGTAGCGATCGAGGGCGGGTCGACGACCGAGCTGCGGCGGGTGGAGGTGACCGGCGGCGCGGGCGCGGCGTTCCTCGTCGCCTCGAACTCCGAGCCGCGGTTGGAGGACTGCGTCGCGACCGACGTCGAGCGGCAGGGCATGGTCTTGCTCGACGGTGCTGCGCCAGTGGTCGAACGCCTGTCGGTGCGCAATTGCTCCGGCTACGGCATTCACGTGGTCGACCGGGCGGCGGGCCGCATCGTCGGAGCGGAGGTCGTCGGCGGGGCGCAGGCGGGGGTTTTCGTCGGTGCGGGTTCTACGACGACCTTCGAGACCCTGCTGGTGTCGGACGTCGCGGTCGGCCTGATCGTCGAGGGTTCGGCCGCGCCGGAATTTCACGAACTCACGGTGCGCGACACGCAGCAGGAAGCGGTGCGTATCGAGGCGGCCGGGCCGGTGCGCGTGAACACCGCCGAGATCCGCCGGTCCGGAGCGGAGGCGATCGTTGTCGGCGGCGATTCGTCCGCGGTGCTTTCTGCGGTGGAGGTGCACGACGCGGGCGCCGGCGGGTTGAAAGCGACAGGCGGCGCGAAGCTCGAAATGAGCGACTGCACAGTGCGGAACACGCGAGGTCCGGCCCTGGCCGTGGACCGTTCGCGGGCCGTCCTGCACCAGTGTCAGCTCCGGGACGGGAAGGCCGCCGGCATCACGGTGGACGCTGGAACGCTGGACCTGACCGAATCGGGGCTTCGCGGCTTCTCGGTAGGCATCGACTGGCTGGCGGGCAGCACTGGCTCGGTTTCCGGCGGCGAGGTGATCGACTGCGGCGGCGACGCGATCCGCGTCCAGACCGACGAAGCCGTCGTCATCGCCGACTGTCAGGTCCGGAACAACGGCGGGCGCGGGATCCGGATCATCTCCGAGGCTCCCGCACTCAAGGTCGCCGGTGTCCGAAGCGACGGAAACGGGCTTCCGGACGATCGGGACGTCACCTCGGCCGAGACGGACGCCGAACCGGCCGAACCCGCCGGCTCCGGCGAGGACGCGGACCGGGCCGATCGCGACGACGTCGGCACTGGCTCCCAGGACTCGGTCTCGCATCTCAAGTCCGGCCGGCGGGACCGGGTGCGCAAGCAACTCGCGAAGCTCGACTCGCTGATCGGGCTGGCCGAGGTCAAGAAGGAAGTCGCGACGCTGGTCCGGCTGCATCAGATGGCCGAGCGGCGGGCACAGGCCGGGCTCCCGGTGCCGCCGCTGAGCCGGCACCTCGTCTTCACCGGCGCGCCGGGCACCGGCAAGACGACGGTGGCGCGCCTGTACGGGCGCATTCTCGCCGAGCTGGGCGTGATCGAGCAGGGCCAGCTGATCGAAACCGGGCGCGCGGACCTGGTCGCCAGCGTGGTCGGCGGAACCGCGCTGAAGACGACGGAGCGCTTCAACGACGCGATCGGCGGCGTCTTGTTCATCGACGAGGCGTATACCCTCGCCGCGAGCGCGAGCGGCGGGCCGGACTTCGGGCGCGAGGCCGTCGACACGCTGGTAAAACTGATGGAGGACCACCGCGAGGAGGTGGTCGTGATCGTCGCGGGCTACACCCACGAAATGCGCTCGTTCCTGGCTACCAACCCCGGTCTGGCGTCCCGATTCACCCGCACTATCGAGTTCGCCGACTACACGGCGAGCGAACTGGTTTCGATCGTCGAAGGTCTCTGCCAGACCAACGACTACCGCTTGGAGTTCGAGACCCGCAACGCGCTGCTGACCTATTTCGAGCGGATGCCGCGCGACGCGGCTTTCGGCAACGGGCGCAGCGCCCGGAAAGTGTTCGAGGAGATGCTGGGCCGGCAGGCCTACCGGCTGGCCGACGTGCCGGAACTCACGACGGTGACGATGACCCGGCTGCTGCCGGAAGACATCGGCGAACTGCCCAGCGGCGGCGTCGGCGCCGGGGCCGGCGCGGTCGACAAGGAACGGGTGGACGCCCTGCTGACCGAGCTGAACGAGATGGTCGGGCTTGACGATGTGAAGCGCGAGGTCGGGAACATGGTCGACCTGCTGGCGTCGGCGCGCCAGCGCGAAGCGGCCGGGCTGCCCGTGCACGCGATGAACCGGCACCTGATCTTCGCCGGCCCGCCGGGCACCGGGAAAACCACGGTCGCCCGGGTCTACGGGCAGATCCTTGCCGCGATGGGCGTCCTCCAGCGCGGTCAGGTGATCGAGGTGGCGCGCGCCGACCTGGTCGCGTCCTATGTCGGCCAGACCGCGCAGCGCACGGCGGAAGCCTTCGACCGGGCACGGGGCGGCGTCTTGTTCATCGACGAGGCGTACACCTTGTCGGACCGCGGCGGGGCCAGCTCGGACTTCGGGCGCGAAGCCATCGACACCCTGGTCAAGCTCATGGAGGACCACCGGGACGAGGTCGTGGTGATCGCCGCCGGCTACGAGGGGGACATGGAGCGGTTCCTGGCCGCCAACCAGGGGCTGGCTTCCCGGTTCTCGCACCGGGTCCGGTTCGGCAACTACAACACCGACGAGCTGGTCACCATCATCAACCGCCATTCGTCCGCAGCCGGATACGAATGCGACGGCCAGACGATCAGCGCGCTGCGCGCGCATTTCGCCAACATCGAGCGGGGACCGGCGTTCGGCAACGGCCGGTACGCCCGGCAGGTGCTGGACGAGGCCATCACCCGGCACGCGAAGCGCATGCGCGGGCTGGCTTCGCCGACCGTCGTCGAGCTGTCCACCTTGCGATCGGCCGACATTCCGGCCGCCGGGACGGTGGGGATGAACGGGGCGCTGGCCGCGGAAACGTGAGGCCCGTTTTCGCGGCAAGAAAAGAAACTTTCGCGGCGACGGCCGCGCGACCCCTGACGGCGAGGATGCGGATGATCACCTGGGATCGGTGCGGCGATCGCAGCACCGGATTTTCACCCCCCGGCCAGATCACCTGGCTGGGCTGGCATCTGACCGATCGCCGGAAACCGGTCGACCACGCGTTGTCCGGATACCGGCCGACCCGGTCATCGCCGCGGTCGCCGCAAAACTGCCGGAGAATCCGCGGTAGGGGTCTCGATGGGATACGCGCGAAAGGGGCGACCGAAGGCGCCGCGCAGCCCTGCCGAGAGCGGCGGAGAACTCCACGTACTCGTCTCGGAGCAGCACTCCGACACCCGGGCAGCTGTCGAGTTGGCTCTCGCGGATCTCAGCGCGGGAACTTCCGCGCTGCGAGCCGCGGGCCGGATCCGCGTCTGGCCTGTCCGGGGAACTCCGAGCGTCGAAGACGCCGGGCGAATCGTGGCGACCCTGCCGATCGCCGCGCCCTCGGTGATCGTCGGGCCCGAGACCAGCCAGGGAGTGCGCAATCTGCTTCAGGCTCCCCGGCGCGGATTTCTGCTCGTGAGCTACGGCGCGAGTTCGCTGCCGGACTCGCCGGACTGCCCGGCCTTGTCGGTGTTCCCCGACAGGGAAGAGCATGGCGCCTTTGTCGTAAGGTCATTGGCACAACGGGGAATACGAGAAATCTTCTGCATCGGCCGTGATGACGCGTACGGCAGGGAGATGTTCCTCGAACTATGCCGACAGGGCGAAATTTTCGGTGTCACCGCGGAATCGGGTTGCTGGGTCCGACCGGGCCATGTCGGGCCGGGCGACTTGCGCCGGCTGTCCGACCGGGTCGGCGTCAAGCACCGGTCGACGGCGATCCTCGCCCTGCTGCACGGGGACGAGATCGTCGCCACGCTGCTCTGCGCCGCACAACACCCGTCCTTGCTGAACCTTCAATGGTTCGGCGGCGAAGGCGTCGGACTCAGCCGGGAACTGAACACGAGCCGTCTCGCCGCCCGAATCGCACAGCGAGTCGATCTCCTCTGCTGCTCGCCGGCGGTCCCCGCCACGCGCGCGGCGAAATCCTTGGCGGCGCGGCTGCCTCTTGCCCTGCCGAGACCTCTCCATTTCTGTGCCTACGCCATATACGACGCGGTCATCACAGCCGGCCGCATAGCCGATCGGCCGACTGTGCGAAGCGACGAAACGAGCTTGAGCCCCGAGCTGGTCGAGGAAGTCTGGAACAGCGGCTCGCCCGCGACCGGGCCTCTCCGCCTTTCACCCCGGCACACCAGGACCGGAGTCGGCCACACCTGGTGGGGGCTGCGCAACAGTGCGGAAACTCAGCCGTCCCAGTGGGAGCCGGAAAGCCTCAGACCGCATCGGCAGCCAGAAGTCCGCTGATCGCGACGGCGGTTGGCGGTGCCTCAGCCGTTGGAACGCGCTTCGGCCTGGCCGAGGAGAGGAGGCTCTCGAACTGCGGTCTTCGCGCAGGTGACGGGTTTCGGGGCGCGGTTCCGGCTCTCGATTCATGCGCGAACCTTGTCGCGCGGCACGTGCAGGTCTAGTTCGGCGGGCACGGCTTTGTCAGTGGCAGCAGGGAACTTATTGAACTTCGCGGCGCGGTGCCGGCAGTGGATCACGGCCCGTCGGCGATGGTGAATGCGGCGAACAGGCTGGTGACGCCAGGTTGTACGCAGGCGTGACTGCACTGCGGAAGGTGGACGTTCGCCGACGGCCGAGCCGCATCTCGCTGCCCGCAGGTCTCTCGATTCTGTGCGGACGCACTTCGGTTTCCCGATCTTGCCCGGCCGGTCGCGGAACAATGCAGGACATTCGCCGCCGGACCGGCCGGCGGGATGCCGTCGTCCGCCGGATTCGCGAGTTCGAAAGGGCAGCACGGGGAAGTCAGGATTCGACCGGCCGCAGAACCTGCCGCGAAGTCCTGGGCAGCGCGGCTGCTCCGCTGTCTTGCCCGAGCCGGTTTCGTGCCGGGAGCCGGCGTGCCGACTGCTCCGCGATCAGTCCGGTGGTCGCGGAGCAGCCGGTGCGGTCGGTCGACCTCACGTAGGCCGTGCGGGCAGTGGGCGCGGGCGGAGGCGACGGCTTGCTGATCGAGGCGGTGCCGCGGGCCTCTCCGGAAGACGCACGGGTCGTCATGGATCGCGAGGAGGTCATCGACGGCTGCCGGAAACGGTTCGCCGGCACGGAAATCGGCGCTCGGCGGAGCGCGGTCTGCGGCGCCTTCTTCGAAGCGGTGCCCGGCGGCGATGTCTACCTGCTGTCCCGTATCATGAGCGACTGGCCGGACGACGAATGCGTGTGGATCCTGCGGGTGTGCCGCGAAGCGACTCCTCCGGACGCGGTCTTGCTGGTTCTGGAGCGCGGAACTCCCGGGCAACGCCCGGCCCGCGCGGGCGTCGTCCTTCGTGCGGATCGCGGCGGCAGCGACCGGGGGCCGGGCACGGACCAGGGCCGAGCTCGCGGACTTGCTCGCGGCCGGCGGGTTCCGGCTGGGTTCGGCGCATCCGCAGCCGCTCGAAACCGCCTTGCTGGTCGCGTGTCCGGCATGAACTCCGACTCCGGAGCGGGCCGGTCGGCGGTCGGTCGTGACGAGGTTCGACGCGGACGTGATCGTGGTCGGCGCCGGTCCGGCCGGCGCGGCTCTCGGGGCCGCGCTCGCGAGGGCAGGACACGATGCCGTCGTGCTGGACGCTGGTTCCGGTCCCAGCGAGGAGGAACGGGCGAGCGCCTTCCATCCGCCGACGCTGGAGCTGCTGCGCGAGTGGGGTGTTCTCCGCGAAGCGGTGGCTCGCGGTCGAACCGTCGACCGGCTGCAGTACTGGGATCGCCGGACAAGGCAGCTGATCGCCCGATCTCCCGTTCGCGCTCGTCGTCGGAGACACCCCGTGCGCGTTTCGACTGCAGTGTCCACAAAGCACGGTGACCCGGCTGCTTCATCGAAAACTGCTGCGCCGCGGCGGTTCGCTGTGCTTCGGGCACCGGGCGGGACGAGTGCGCGCGGATGGCGCCGGAGCGACGGTCGCGGTGACGACCGCGGCCGGACGGCGCGAGATCCGGGGTCGTTTCGTGGTCGGAGCGGACGGGGTGGGCAGCACCGTTCGCGAGTCGCAAGGCATCCGGCTGGCCGGCCGTGCCTTCTCCGAGCGCTTCCTTCCCGCCGACCTCGAGCTCGACCTCGATGCGCTGCTGCCGCAAGCCGGTCGGGTCGGCTATCTGTCCGATCCGGACCAGAGCGTGGCGCTGGCCCACGCCCGGTTTGTCTTCCGGGCCGGTCCGGACGAAGGTGAAGCGTCGGTGTGCGGGCCGGTCGCGGTGCGGGCGAGAGCAGCCCGGTTTCTCGGCATCGACGCGCCCTTCGGGGTCAAGAACGCATCGGTGTACCGCGTTCGGCAGCGGATAGCGGACCAGCTCCAGGCCGGCCGGGTGCTGCCGGCCGGGGACGCCGCGCCTGTGCACAACCCGGTCGGCGGATTCGGCAGGAACGAGGGCCTGCACGACGCGAGTTTCCTGGCGGCGGCGCTGGACGAGGCTCTTCGTTCCGGCTCGGACGCGGCGATCGACGAATACGCCGCGGTCCGGCGGCGAAAGGCGGCCGCGCGCATCACCGTCCAGGCAGACCTCAACAGCCTCCTGCTCGCTGCCGAAATGCCGCGGGAACGGTTTGTGCGCGATTCGCTCCCGGCGGTCGCGGCTGATACGGAACTCGGCCGAAGGTGGTTGCTGCGGGTGTCGATGCCGGCACCGTTCAACAGGTGCCCATAAGTACCGAAATTCTTCGTCAGATAGCACTGCTGCCACGACACGTGGACAAGGCGGCTGTTACGGTCCGCGCATGGCAGGGCAGAAGGTGCGACCATCGTTACAGCGCTCCCTCGACATGGCGGATCGTCTGGTCGCCCAGCAGCGGAACTGTGCCGCCGTCACAGAATACAAGGGCCTCGACGTGCTCTTCAATAACGTCACGGCGACGAAGTCCGGGCCGATCATCGAGACATCGATTCACGGCTGGAGGTTCGTGCCGCGCAACGAACTCGACCTCACACTCCACACCACGCAGGCGGGGTGGCCGCATCTGGTTGCCCGAGGCGATGGAGCCGTCGTCAACATCGTCTCGGTACAGGGCATCAGCGCGGCAGCGAACGCTCCAAAGGGTTTCGCACATGAGACCGCCAAGCACGGGGTTATCGGCACGACGCGTGAGCTGGCCGAAGACGACGGCCCGGTTGGCGTCCGGGGCAGTGCCATCAGTCCCGGCTTGATCATTACGCCCGCGACCGGGACGCGGCGGGCTCTGACGGGCCTCAGGCAAGCGGCGTTCGCACTGGCCTGGCTCCGGGAAAGGCACAACGTTCCGTTTCCTGGAAAGGGGTTCGGGATTTCCCTGGCCACGTCCTGCCACTGGCCTAGACGAGGCGATCGGCGCGCTGGCCGCGCGCTCTCCGACCTGCACGACGCGCTACGAGGATTGGTCGCACTCGATCCTGGACGGGAAAGCCGCGGATTCCGACCGCCGCGCGGAGAAGACGCTCAGCAACCGCAGCGAAGCAGTCGAGGTCTAGTACGCGGGCAAGACTCACGACTTTGGCGACAACATCGAGGCCGTGATGCGCCGGGACGGACTGCTGGCTTGGATCTCGCCGGTCGCACGAGGACCCACGCACGTCCGACCTCGGCCCGCGAGCACGCGCTCGGCACCCTGCTGTCTACAACCACTTCTGCGCCAACCTGCTGCCTGCGCTCGGGGAACGCGGATTCGCCCCGCTCACCAACCGATGGCGCTGCCCGCAGCATATCAGCACCAGCCCGCAAAACCGGCAACAGCACCCCAGGCACCCTCACGATCATTAATTTCGAACACAACTGCCTGCCCCGCGGAGAAGACCTCAGCGTCGCAATCAGCATATTTTCCGGGCGATCTCGTATACAACCTTCAAAGGACGATTATGCAACTGAACTTTCCCCATCGTACCGGTCCACGGAGTGATGACGGCTTTTACGGACCGGGATCGGCGACTTGGAAGATCATGGGGCATCCGGCGGCGTTCCTCGGCGGGTTGCGGGCTTCGGTCTACACCGCTCTGGACTCCAGGACGTCGCAAGCTGTCGTCGACCACAGTAAGGCGCACTTCGCCGATCCGGTTGCACGGGGCCGCATGTTCACGTACTGGGCCTACACGGCAGTCTTTGGCGACACCGAAGAGGCGACCCGGGCAGGCAAATGGGTGCAGGGCAGGCATGCCAAGGTCAAGGGCTACGACCCAGTGACGGAGTCAAACTACAGCGCGGTGGACCCGGACATCGCCCGAAACGGGTTCGGGCTGATCTGGGGCAGCTATCCAGCGGTCTACGAGGCTTACCTGGGCAAGTTGTCCGATGACGATCTTGAACAATACTGGCAGGAAGGCATCAACTACGCTAACTTGCTGGACATCGATCCAGCAACGTTGCCGAAGACGTGGACGGAATGGCTGGCGCGGTACGAAGCCGACATCCTTCCCGCACTGAACTACTCGGCGGCCGCGAGACAGATGGTCGAGGCGGCCCGTGTCGGCCCGTTCAAGCCAGCGTGGGCGGCACCACTGATCAGACTCGGCGTGTGGGCTATCATGGAGTTGGTCCTTGCCACCCTCGGACCGCTGGAACGCGCCATGTACGGTCGACGTCGGTCATCTGTGCGCATGGCCATCACTCGTCAGATCGGTATCGCCATCTTCACGGTGGCAAAGATTGCCTTTATTCGCGACACGATTGAACGCGCGCTCGGCGATCACGTGCACAAACTGATGGTCGAAGCCCGCGAAATCGAGCACCGCGCGTTGTCGCGCGCAGCGCAGTAGTATCGATCTGTCGCGGGTTTCGGGCGTCGGCTTAGAGCATGTCTCATTTGGTGAGTTTCTTGTAGCAGGTGATGGCGGTGCCGAGGGTGAGGAAGGCGAGGTAGTGGCTGGGTTTGCGTTCGTAGCGGATGGTGAGGCGTCGGTAGCCGGTCAGCCAGGCGATCGTCCTCTCGATGACCCATC
>NZ_JBVKDQ010000021.1:0-33432 GCF_055633755.1 Amycolatopsis sp. NPDC114484
GTTGCGTGGGGCACCCCGAAGCTGATTGTGATGACGGTCTTGGGGTGCTTGTCAAGGCGGGAAAGATGCCTTGACAAGCACCCCAAGACCGCATTTTGGCTTCGTATCGGGGTGCGGGGGTGGTGTGGGTGCTTGGCTAGTTGGGTTCGCGGGTGTCGGTTGGCGGGTGGTTGTGGAGAGTTTCTTGTGGGAATGCGGGTTCGTGTTCCTCGTGACTGCTGTGGGGGCGGCGCAAGCGACCGTGTTGGCAGTGCCGCCCGGAACATCGAACTCCCCGTGCCGTCCAAGGCGGCATCGGCGACCTCGCTGGCCACAGGCATCCGTGCGGGGTCAGTTCAGCCGGGCGGCGCCGGCTTTCCACTCGTCTTCGAGCATGGCGTAGACCAGTTCGTCGGTCCATTCGCCTTTCACGATCTCGTTTTCCCGCAGCCTTGCTTCCTGCCGCATGCCCAGGCGCTCCATCAACGACGCCGACGCGGTGTTGCGGCCGTCGCAGCGGCCGATGATCCGGTGCAGGCCCAGGTCTTCGAAGCCGAGCCGCAGGACTTCGCGGGTTGCTTCCAGGGCCAGGCCTTTTCCGTGGTGGTCGGGGTGGAAGACGAAGCCGATCTCGCCTTGGCGGTGTTCGGCGCTGAGGTATTCGAGGTTGAGGTCGCCGATGAGCTGCCCGGTTTCGGCGAGTTCCACGGCGACGGCGAGGAACTGGCCTTCCTCCGACAGCGTCGCGCTGTGGACGCGCTTCGCCAGCGCGGCCGCTGATTCGGCGCGGCTGCGCGGTCCCCAGTAAAGGTAGCGGACGACGTCCGCGCGGGACTGGAACGAGTTCAGGGAATCGAGATCGTCGTCCCTGAAGGGGCGGAGGAGCAGGCGTTCGGTGCTGATCGGATAGTCCGGCCTGAGCATCCTCCAAGCCTAGCGACTTCTGCCGCTCCGGAGGAACCGCCGCGGTGATCGCGGAGAGGGGGCAGTGCGCTGCGGCACCGGAAAGCGGACATGGAAATTCCCGGGGCGCCTCCTGGACGCCGTCAGCGTCCAGGCTCGAGCCGGACCGGTGCTCGAGAACCCCGGGAACCCGGTGACTGCCTGGTATTCGTCAGCAGGCAGCACGTGAAGCAGGCGATGAGCCGAAGGTGGCTCTGTTGCATCGCTGCTCAAAGTCCCAACACGTGCTATCCGCTAGCGGACAGCCACCTCACGAGTCCTGTGTGAATACAACTTAGGACCACCTCCTCTCTCGTGTACTGCCACGCTAACCGCGAACCTCTCGGTACGGCAACATCATTTGCGCGGTTGTCCATCGGCCGGGACGGGGCCGGGCTGGCAGTGCGGGCAGCACCAGGTCGGTCGCTGGTACTGTCCGTCGCCCTGCTGGCGCACCAGCAACGGGCCGCCGCAGCGGAAACAGCCTTGGCGGGTGCGTTCGTAGACCCAGGTGCGCCGGCCGCGGCGGAGGTCGCCGGTGGTGGCCTGTTCGTGCCGCCACGCGTTGGCGACCAGCAGCTTCCGGGCGAGTGCCACCGCCCGCGCCGGGTCCACTTCGGACACTGGCGTCCACGGGGAAACCCGCAGCAGGAAAGAGATCTCGCACTTGTACAGGTTGCCCACGCCGGCCATGACGCGCTGGTCCAGCAGGGCGTCGCCGAGTTCCCGATCCGGTTTCGCGGCAAGGTTGGCGGCGGCCAGCGCGGCGTGCTCGTCTGTCCATTGTGGATCCAAGAGATCCGGGCCGAGGTGTGCGACGAGGTCGTGTTCCTCGGCGGTGGGCACCAGTTTCAGGTCGTGCAACCGGAAACCGATCGCTTGGACGTCGTCGGTCATCAGCACGACGCGCGCGTGGTGAGCGGGCATCGCCCACTTCGCGCCCGCGGGCTGGATCTTCCACGAGCCGTCCATCCGCAGATGGCTGTGCAGGGTCAGGTCGCCGGAGAAGCGCGTGAAGAGGTGCTTGCCGACAGTGCCGACGCCGTGCACTTCGCGGCCCGCGAGGTCCACAGTGGCCAGTTCGGGATGCCGGAACTGACCGCGCACCAACGTTTTCCCGGCGAGCGCGCGGTCGAGCAGCTTTCCGGCCAGGAATACGGTGTCGCCCTCGGGCACGGTTCAGCCCGCGGTTTCCGACACTTCCGCCTGCGCGGCTTCTTCCTCGGCGCGCACGCGGTGCCGTCCGGCGCGGTTGGAGCGCAGGATCTTGGCGAGGACCATGTTGAAGGTCAGCGCGATCTCCTGTGCGCCAGGGGAATGCCATTCGTGGATCGGGCTGCACGCGCCCTGTGCCTGCTGCACCGCGAGCCGGTCCGGGATCGCGGTCGGCATCACCAGGGAGCCGAAGTTCTCGCGCAGTTCCGCGACCCGGAACTGGTGCTCGTAGGACCGCACGCGCAGCTTGTTCACCAGGACGCCGATCGGCCGCAGCGCCGGATTGCCGTCCTCGCGGATCCGTTCGATCGCTTCGAGCGCGCGCTGGGCGCCCGCGACCGCATACATTGTGGGCTCAGTCACAATAAGCGCGCTGTCGGCCGCCACGAGCGCCGATTTCGTGAGCCGGCCGAGCGACGGCGGGCAGTCGATGATCGCCAGCTCATAGGGTTCCTCGCGCAACGGGTGCTGATGCAGCTCGTCGAGCGCGCGGGAAAGGTTCTCCAGGCGGCGGCCGTCGGAGTCGGGTTCGTTGAGGGACTCCAGCTCCTCGGCGCCGACCAGCACGTCGATCTCCTCGCTCCACACGCTGGGCGCGATCGCGCGTTCGAGGACGGCCCGCGCGGGCGTCTCGAGCACGTCGGCGAGCGTCGCGTCGGTGAACGGCGGGTCGAGCGAGGTGGTGGCGTTGCCCTGCGGGTCGAGGTCGGCTACGAGCGCGCGGGTTCCCCTACGCAGCGCGGCCGACGCGATACCGAGCGCGACCGTCGTTTTGCCGACGCCACCCTTGAGGCTGAGAACGGCGACCGTGTGCACTCGACCTAGCCTACGGGCCGCCCGCCGGGGCGGTAGCCCGGAAGGTGGCGAACGCCGCTGCGGCGCCCACGCGGGTCACGGCAAGTGACCGGTGGCCATTACCCTGTCGGCCATGAAGACCGACACCGTGGCCGCCCGGGGTTCGGGCGCTGTTCGCCGGGCGCTCGAGGCCGAACTGCGGGCCGCCCGCGCCCGCGGCGTTGAGCAGCCGGTCGTCGTCGACGTCGGCGGCGGGAGCGGCGGCTGGGCGGTGCCGTTCGCCTCGGCCGGATGCCTGGTCACCGTGGTCGAACCGAACCCGAACGCGCTCGCGACGCTGCGCCGGCGCGCCGAGGAGGAGGGCGTCTCCGGCCGGATCACGGTCATCGCGGACGACTCCGACGCACTGGGCGCGCACGTCCCGGCCGGGTCGGCGGACCTGGTGCTGGCGCACGGCCTGCTGGAGGTCGTGGACGACCCGCGCGCGGTGCTCGACGCGCTCGCCGCGGCCGTCGCGCCGGGCGGTGCCGTGTCGGTGCTGGTGGCCAACCGCACCGCGGCCGTGCTGCATCGCGCGCTGGCCGGCCGGATCTCCGAGGCGCAGCGGCTGATGGAAGGTTCCGACGGGGTCGTCGCGGGGGACACCGTACTGCGCAGGTACGACAGTTCCGGGCTGACCGAGTCGCTCGTGGCCGCCGGCCTGGAGGTCACGCTGCTGCAGGGCGACCGGGTGATCTCGGACGTCGTGCCGGGCGGGGTCCGCGAGGACGAGCTGGCCGAGTTCGAGCTGAGCGCTTCGGCGGTGCCCGCGCTGCGCGACGTCGCGGGCCGGTTGCACGCGATCGCCCGGCGGGGCTGAGAAGCCGGTCCGTAGCTGTGCCGCGGTGCGGGAATCGTCCCCGCGGCCGTGCGGACCACCCGTAAGCGTGGTCGCCGGGCTTCGAGCGCCGGGAATTGTCGGTGGCGGCAGGTAGCGTCCGGAGGCGTGGGGAGAAACGCCGAACTGCCGAGCGGGATGGGCCGCTATCGCGTCACCACGGGCGCGACCGAGCTGCCGGACGACACCGGCTGCTCGATTCTGCACGTGGACATGGACGCCTTCTTCGTGTCGTGCGAACTGCGCACGCGGCCGGAGCTGGCGGGCCAGCCGGTCGTCGTGTCCGGCGGCGGCCCGCGCTCGGTCGTCGCCGCGGCGAGCTATCCGGCGCGGCGCTTCGGCGTGCGCTCGGCGATGCCGTTCGCCACGGCCAAACGGCTCTGTCCGCAGCTGGTGTGCATCCAGCCGACGCCCGGGCTGTACGGCGAGGTGTCGCGCGGGGTCATGGGGATTTTCCGGCAGCTGACCCCGCTGGTCGAGCCGCTGAGCCTGGACGAGGCGTTCCTGGACGTGGGAGGCGCGCTGCGGCGGCTGGGGGCCACTCCGGGCGTGCTGGGGGCGCGGATCCGGGAGCGGGTGCAGGCCGAGCACGGGATCGCGTGTTCGGTCGGGGTCGCGAAGGTGAAATTCGTGGCGAAACTGGCTTCCGGGATGGCCAAACCGGACGGGATGGTGATCGTCCCCGCGGCCGAGACGCTGGAGTTCCTGCACCCGCTGCCGGTGTCGGCGCTGTGGGGAGTGGGGAAGCGGACCGAGGAACAGCTGCGGCAACACGGCTGGCACACGATCGCGGACATCGCCGCCACCCCGCCCGCCCGGCTGCGGCGCGCGGCCGGCCGGGCCGTCGGGGAGCACCTGTGGGCGCTGGCGAACGGCCATGACGACCGGGCCGTGGAGCCGGAGTCGGAGGAGAAGTCGATCGGGGCCGAGCACACCTTCGACGTCGACGTTCTCAACCGCGACGAGCTGAGCCTGGAGCTTCTGCGCCTGTCCGAACGGGTCGGGGCGACGCTCCGGTCGCGCGGGCTGCGCGGGAGGACGGTGTCGATCAAGGTGCGGTTCGCCGATTTCCGCACGATCACCCGCGCGCGCACCGTGCTCTCGGCGACGGACGTGGCCCGGGACATCCACCGCACGGCAGTCGAGCTGATGACCGAGCACGCGCCGACGGGAGCGATCCGGCTGATCGGGGTGCGGGTGGAGGGCCTGGACACCGGGGACGAGGGGGAGCAGCTGTCGTTCGCGAACGACGAGCCGCGATGGCGAGACGCCGAGGTGGCAGCGGACGTGGCACGCCTGAAGTTCGGCTCGGCGGCGATTCGGCCTGCCTCGCTGCTTTCTCCTCGGGAGGAGTGAGGCCGGGGGCGTGCGGGAGCGGAAGGTCCCGTGAGGTGAGGCTGGGTGCGTGGGGGAGGTTCGGCGTGGTGAGGCCGGGGCGGGAGGTCCCGTGAGGTTAGGCCCGGGGGGTGTGGGAGTCCGGCGGGATGAGGCCGGGGGCGTGTGGGAGTCCGGCAGGAGGGTGCCGGGGGCGTGCGGGAGTCCGGCAGGGTGAGGTCGGGTGCGTGGGGGATTCGGCATGGTGAGCCGGGTGCGGGGGTTCGGCGGGTGAGCCTGGGTGCGGGCGAGGGGTCCCGCGAGGTGCGGCCGGGTGCGTGTAGGGGGTCGGCCGGGTGCGGGTGAGGGCTCCGGCGGGGGTGAGACCGGGTGCGGGCGAGGGGCCGGTCGGGTCAAGGCCGGGTTCGTGCGAGAGGTTCGGCGGGGAACGAGGTCGGCCTTTCCCGTGCGGCGAGTCCCACGGGAAAGGCGAGGTCGGGTTCGCCCAGGGGAGCGAGCCGGGTTTGGCGCTGGTGAGGTTTCACGGAGGTGGGGCCGCTCGTGTTCCCCCGGGATGCTCGTGTTCCCCAGGGAGAGGACGGGCTGGGTTTCGCTTCCTCAGCGAGGCGGCGGGCTGGGTTTCGCGGTTGGCCGGTGCTGGTCCGCGCCGCACGTCGTTCGCCGGTCCGGCAGCGGCGCGGGCCGTGCTCTGTCTGCGTCCGGTCGGCCGTCGCTGCCTTGCCGCGCCCGGCTGGGGTCTGCCGGAGCATCCCGGCCGATGCTGCCGGGCTTGACCGCTTTGCCGAGTTCGCGGGCAATTCACCGAGATGAGCGCTTGGCTGGCAACCGGCGTCCAGCGAGGGGGCGTCGGGCGGGCTGGGAAATAGGGGTCGGCGGTAGCGCTGAGTTAGGTCGCGCCGGGGTGTTCGTGCGGTGGGGGATTGCCGGGCTCGGCGAGGGTCGGGTGAATAAGTCGCGGACGGTATCGATCGGCGGAAGATCGCGTCGGCGAGGACGTCGGCAGGCCGGGTGGTCCGCGCGAGGACAGTTTCTCTCCGTGACGAGGGACCCCGCGCGGGGGAGGCCGAAGGGGCGGGGGAGAGGTTTGAACTGCGCCGAAGGGGGTGACTTCCGTCGCGGTGACGCACTGTCAACCCGCATCTTGCGGGATTTCCCCCGATTCGATCATTTCCGGATCGGGGATCGGGTAGTCGGACGAGCGCGGGGCTCGTATCCTGGACAGTGCCACCCCGCCTGGGGTTGGCTGTTGGGTCCAGGACGTTGCGCGGCCCGGCGCCCGCGACAGCTGTGCCGGAGGAGGAAAGATGCCACTCTCCGAGCATGAGCAGCGGCTGCTCGACCAGATCGAGCGCGAGCTCTATGCCGAGGACCCCAAGTTCGCATCCACGGTGCGAGGCACCCGGTTGCGCCGACCCGCGCGCCGTCGGCGCATCCAGGGGATCGCCCTGTTCGTGGTGGGCGTTGCACTGCTGGTGCTCGGCGTGGTGATCCCGGTGTTGCGGGTCGCCGACGTGCCGGTGGTCAGCGTGCTCGGGTTCCTCGTGATGTTCTTCGGGGTCATGATGGCCGTGACGTCGCTGCGCCACAGCGACAGCGGCGGCAAGGACAGCCATGACGACGGAGGCGGCGGGGGGAAGCCGTCCGGCCGCAAGAGCTCCTTCACGCAGCGCATGGAGGAACGTTTCCGCCAGCGCTTCGAAGGCCAATAGCACGACGGCGAATCCGCGCTTCTCCCCTCGGGGCGGAGCGCGGATTCTCGTGCGCGGGCACGGACTGCACCGGCTAGCGGGACACGGGTTCCCGAACGTGCGGGCGGCGCGTGCTCGGTCTGCGCCATCTCCGGGAACGCGCGGCCGGGAAACCGGGTGTGCGGTATCGGCGAGGGATCGCCGACGATGCTCAGCGCAGCCGGGAAACCGAGTGTGCGGTATCGGCGGGGTGATCGTCGACGACGCTCAGCGCGGCCGGGAAACCAGGTGTGCGGCGTCGACGGTGGATTGCCGACAATGCTCAGCGCGGTGCTGGATCCGGCCTGCCGTGGAAACGGTTCTGCGGGAATGTCGCGACCGTGACGGCAGCCCCGGCTGAGTCGGGTCTGTCTGCGGTGACCTCGACTCGTACGGCTGCGTTGCCGGTTCGAGTTCAAGGACGCTGAAGTCGCGCAGACCGGAACGGCCGGGAAGGTCGCCGTGGATTGCCGAGTCTGACGTGCCGGGCTTGTGGCATCGGTTCAAGCGGGCTGGTCGCGTCCAAGGTCAGGCTGGGTGCGTCGGGAAACGGCGTCCGGTGCCCAGCCGATGGGCAGGATCGGCCCGAACGATCGCTCGGCTGTTCCGGCACCTGCGCTGACAATCCAACGGATCAGGAAATCTCGGCCTCGATCTGAGCAAGATGCGCGGCAAGGATCTCCTCGAACGCGGCCCGGCGGTCTGCCCCGAGGGGGCGGACATCGCGGGCGAAGAGGGCCAGAGCGGGGAAGCGTTCGGGATCGGCGCCGAGCACGGCGACGCGGAACTGCTCCAGTCCCTGCTCGTACTCCTCGGCGGTAATGGTGCTGACGCCCGCCTCGGACGCGATCAGCGCGGCGAGGAGCAGCACGACCCGGTGGTAGCGCACCGGGACCTGCTCGTCGGGCAGGCCGGACGCGCGCAGGGCCTGCAGCAGTTCCTCCATGACCAGCCGGGATCCGGTGCCGCCGGACGCGTAGCGGCCCCACACTGTCGCGAGCTGGGGCTGCTCGCCGAAGGCCTCGTGCAGGCGCAGGCCCAGTGCGGTGATGCGCTGCTTCCAATCGCCTTCGGGGCGGTAGCCGTCCATGGCGGCCAAGAGGATCCGGTCGGCGACGGCGCGCAGCAGTTCGGTCTTGTTTCGGAAGTGCCGATAGAGGCTCGAGGGATCGGTCCCGAGCGCCGCGGCGAGTTTGCGCACGCTGAACGATTCGGCGTCGCTCGTGCGCAGCAGATCCTCCGCCGTGTCCAGGATTTCGTCGGTCGACCATCGCCTGCGGCCAGTCATCTCGCCCCTTTCGCCCGGCCCAGCATAACCTATGCACTTGTCAATGCACACACCGTGTGCATAATGAGGACAAGGCGCTGGGTTTGCCCTGAGACGCACTCGGCGCATCGACTGGGGAAGAAGGAAACATGACCGAACTCGCGACACGACCGCCGGAGCCGGACTTCGCGGCGATCACGACCGAGGAACTGCTCGTCTACCGAGACGCGGAGAACCGCTTCCGGGCCTCCGGCGCGGCGCGGGCGATCCTCGGAGAGCCGGACCCGGGCGCCGCGATCGAGTGGCGGAAGATCGCGCTGCCCGGCCGCGACCTGCCGGTCCGGGTCTGCCGGCCGACGTCGGCTGGAGCCGGAACCGGCCTGCCGCTGGTGGTCCACGTCCACGGAGGAGGCTTCGTGGGCACGGCGGCGCAGTGCGACTGGACCAACAGTCACGTCGCCGCGCGACTGCCCGCCGTCGTCGTCTCGGTCGAGCACCGCCTCCTCGCCCCGGGCAGCCCGCTCGCGGACGCCGCTGACGACGGCTGGGACGTGCTCCGTCACGTGCTGCGGCAAGCCGCGGAGTGGGGCGTCGACCCGGCGCGCGCGGCCGTGTTCGGTGAGAGCTGCGGAGCGCTGATCAGTGCTCTGACGGCCGTCCGCGCCAGGGACGCCGGTCTGGAGCTCAAGGCGCAGGTGCTGGTCAACCCGGTCGCCGACGTGACCGGGACGATGTTCGACCACCCCTCCATGACCGAATACGCCTACCGCCCGTCCCGGGCCCTGCCGCTGCTGCAACTCTTCCAGCGGCTCGCCGTCCCGCCGGGAGCCGACGCCGGGGCCGTCTCGCCGTTGTACGCCGACGACCTGAGCGGGCTCGCCCCGGCGCTCGTGGTGGTGCCGACCCAAGACGCGGTCGCCGACCACGGTCGCCGCTACGCCGCGCGGCTCCGCGAGGCAGGAACCTCGGTGCGGCTCACCGAGTACCCGGGCGCGAAGCACGCATTTCTGACCCTGCCGGGGGTGGAACCACAGGCCGAGGCTGCCCAGGCAGAAATCCTCGCGTTCCTCGGCGCAGCGCTGGCGAAGTGACGGAGGCGCGCTTTCTTGGCCGTCCTCGCGACGATCGCTCCCTGACGACGCGGCCGTCTCGCCAGTTCCGCGTCAACCGGACCGGAAGCTCACCGCCGTCGGCGAAGCACTGACCTCGGGAACAACCGTCCCCGCATCGACAACGGAGCTGTCTGGCGCAGGCTGTCCCGCAGCTGCCCGAAAGCAGGCTCCAGCGTCGCGTCCGGGGCCGGTTCGTCGCTGTACCAGCTGCGTTCCACCGCGCCCAGCACAGTGCGCAGCGCCTCCCGGCCAGGCTCGTCCAGCCGGTGGCGTTCGGCGATCTTCCCGCCGGCCACGCGGACCGTGTCGCTGTCGGAGATCGGCAGGTCCCGGTCCGCGCACTCCGCCTTCAGCTCGCGCCACGCCGCGTCGGCCGCGCCGGGGGAGTGCGTCGCGATCGTTTGGAGGTGGCGGCGGCGCACCAGGTCCCGGATCGCGGCGGGGCCGCCGATCGCCGCGAGGACCACCACGACCACCGCGGCGAACCACCACGACACCGTCCCGGCGAGCAGGCCGATCGCGGCGACCAGCAGGACGGCTCCGGTCAGCGGCAGCCACAACGCGGCCAGGTGCAGCGGAGTCGGGGCGGTGACTGGGTTTCTGACCAGCACGTTGCCGTCGGGATCAGCCCCGGGTGGAACACCGGACGGGGTCAAGCCGGGCCGGGGGCGGCGGCGCAGGAAGTACGACGCGGCTACGGCCGCGGTGCCCAGGACGGCGAGGGTCAGCGCGAGCCAGGTCAGCCAGCTGTCGTCCGGGGTGGTGTCCGCGGGCGCGGCGGGGGTGGCCTGGTCGTGGTTCTTGTCGGCCGCCGCGCCGGTGGACGGGGAGGCCGAACGCGGGGCCGTCGGGAGGTTGTCGGTCGCGTTGGGCTGTTGCGGGTTCTGGGTGTTCTGCTGCAGGTACGGCGGGACGATGCCGCGTCCGTCGGCGAGCGGGGTCGGGTCGAAGCTGACCCAGCCCTTGTCGCCGAAGTACGCCTCGACCCACGCGTGCGCGTCCTGCGAGCTGATCGACTGGTAGTCGCCCTTGGAAACGCCCGGGGTGAAGCCGATCGCGACGCGCGCGGGGATGTGCGCGACCCGCAGCATCACCGCCATCGCCGACGCGTATTGCTCGCAGTAGCCCCGTTTTCCCTTGAGGATGAAGTCGGCGAGAGCGTCCGCGTCGGTGGCGTCGGCGGTCTTCGTGTCGTACACGAAACCGTTCTGCGCGCTGAAGTACTGCCACAGCGCGGTGGCCCGGTCGAAGTTGTTCGTCTTGCCCGAGGTGAGCTGGTCGGTCAGCGCCGAGACCCGGCGGTCGACCTGGCCGATCCGCGTGTACAGCGCGGGGACCTCGTCGGATTTCGGCGCGGTGTCCCGCAGTTCCGCGGCGGTCGGCTCCTTCAGCGACGCGGTTTCCACGTAGGCCGGGGCCGGTTCGCTCGCCGTGGTGAACACCGAGCCGCTGACCCGGTCGTACAGCCACTGCGGCGGCACCCCGCGCAGCGCGCGCGGGGCTCCGTAGACCGGCAGCCAGTTGTCGACCCAGCGCGTCGGCTGGATCTGGATCTGCCGCGACACCCCGGTGCCGTCGTCGCCGGGCGCGGCGGGCAGCGTGCTGTTCGCGAGCACGCCGGTCTGCGCCTGGCCGCCGGCGCGCAGGCCCCAGCCCTTGTTCGGGGTGTAGGTGTCCAAGGTGAACGCGCGCATCAGCCGCCGGTCCGGGCCGAGGCCGCGGACCTGGAACAGCTCGGTGTTCTGGCCCTGGTCGAGCAGTCCGCGCAGCTGCGTGAACGGCGCGATGCCGAACCCGCCGGTCCCGTCGCCGTCGCCGCCGGGACCGGAGCCGAACGGGATCTTGCCGACGGTCCCGACCACGGTGATCCCGCCGCCCAGCAGGCCGAGCACGATCGCCGAGCTGACCACGGCGACCGGGGCTTGCGCGAGCCGCAGCATGCTGCCGGACCCGGGCGCGTCCCGGTTGCGCCAGCGGCGGTGCCGGTGGTTGCCGTCGAGGGCGAGCAGGCAGGCGAAGGCTCCCGCGCCGAGCACGAACGTCCACCACGGCATCAGTTCGTCCGACAGCGCCGCGGGCACCGCGTACACGCACAGCAGCACGAGCCCGGTCGCGGCGGGCGCGGCGGCGGCGACGGCGAGCGTGTCGACCAGCACCGCGACCAGGCCGACCGCGATCGTCACCAGGCACAGGATCGGCTGCGTGCTGTCGACCGGCGGGAGGCCGGTCCGGATCTGCTCGGCCGCCGCGGCGAGCGTGGCCTGCAGTTCGCCGAAGGCGGTGGGGCCGGGGAAGATCGTGAGGACGCCCTGCGTCGTGAACGCCCCGGTGATGAGGAACAGCAGCACGAGCAGCTGCCCGAACCCGGCGACGACGGTCGGCGCGCGCAGCGAGCGCAGCGCCAGTCCGGTGCCCGCGACCAGCACGACGGCCACGAAGAGGTACCCGAACCAGGCCCATCCGGAGACGACGCTGGTCAGCGAGGTAGCCGCGCACAGCGTCGCGAGCCCGGCGGCGATCGGCGGCAGCACGCTGCTCCGCCACGCGGGCGGGGGATCGGTCGGCTGCGGGGTGGGCGTGTGCGGGATCGGCGGCGCGCCGGAAGGGCGGGGAGCGGTGGTGGTCATCGGTTCCCCCTGCGTGCTCGTGCGCGGCAATCCCGGTTGGCACCGTGATTGCCGCGCACGACGGTCTTCGTCAGCTTCATCGCGTCCCGCCGATCACCGTCGAGCGGTGGGTGCCCGCGCGGCACAGCAGCCCCCACACCTCGGGCATCGGCGTCGTCGGACCGGCCACCACGACGCCCCAGCCGGCCCCGCGCAGCAGCTCCGCCGATTCCTTCGTCGCCGCGGCGAGGTGGTCCGGCGAGGCCGAACCCGCCCAGGTCGGGGTGTCCAAGAGAACGGCGAGGCTGCGGACCCCGCGCGCCCGGTAGCGAGTCAGCTCGTGCACCGATTCCGCGCTCACCGTGCCCAGGATCGCGATCAGTTCCTGTCCTTCGGCCGGATCGTGGCCGAGCGTCACGTCCCGCTGGTGCGCCGGCTGGAGCGCGGCCAGCGCGTCGAGCACCAGGTTGTCGTAGCCTTCGCCGCCGTCGCCGGGGGAGTCGGCGAGCGAGACGCCGTGTTCGGTCACCAGCCGGACCCGGTGGCCGGTCCGTCGCAGATGCAGCGACACCGAAGCGGCGAACGACACCGCCCACTCCAGGCTGGCCGTCGGGCCGCTTCCGTGGTGCGCCGCCGCGCGGTGGTCCAGCAACACAGTCGTGCCGCCGCGCCACGGGCGTTCCTCGATGCGGACCATGATCTCGTCGCGGCGGGCAGTCGAACGCCAGTGGACCTTCCGCATGTCGTCGCCGGTGCGGTAATGCCGGACGATCACGTCCGGCTCGCCCTGCCCGGAATGCAGCCGGACGCTCCCGTCGTCGCCCGCCCCGGCCCCGGCGCCGCCGGGCAGGCCCCACAACGGCACCACGCGCGGCACGACGACCAGCCGCGAATGGCCGATCAGCTCCCGTTCGAACTCGCAGAGCCCGAACGGGTCGGTGATCGTCGCGCGGAGCGGGCCGACCTGCTGGATCCCGCGCATGGCCGGCCGCAGCGGGTACCGAAGCAGCACGCGCCGGTCGTGCGGCAGCCGTTCGACCACGAACCGCGGGCGGGAGCCCAGCGCGTACGGCACGCCGTCCTCCAGCAGCACCTCGCCGCCGGGCAGCCGTCCGCTGCGCCACAGTTCCAGGTCGACCTCGCCGGCCGAGCCCGCCGCGACCCGGTCCGGGCGCAGGGCGCGCGCGGCGCCGAGGCGCAGCCGGGTCGCCGAGATGTAGGCGGCGACCAGCAGCGGCAGGGCGACCACGAACACCGCGACCCGCAGCAGATCGCGTTCGTTGAGCACCAGCGAGCACACCGCGGCCGCGATCCCGGCGGCGAGGAGGCAACGGCCTCGGGTGGTGAGGCCGGACAGCGCGCGCAGCATGCGGATTCCCTACTCGGGTAGCGGGACGCGCCTCAGCGGGCCGAGCCCTGGGGGACGGGAACGCGGTGCAGCACCGCGCGGACGACGTCGGTCGCCGAACGGCGGGCGGCGTGCGCCTCGGTGGTGAGCACCAGCCGGTGCGCCAGCACGGGCACGGCGACCGTGTGCAGGTCGTCGGGCACCACGTAGTCGCGCCCGGACAGCGCGGCCTGCGCCCGCGCGGCCCGGACCAGGTGCAGCGTCGCGCGCGGCGACGCGCCGAGCCGGATCTCCGGCACCTGCCGGGTCGCCGACACGACGTCGACGGCGTACCGGCGGACCTCCGGCGCGATGTGCACCTCGCGGACCGTCTGGATCAGCCGCAGCATCGTCTCGCCGTCGGACACCGGGGTCAGGTCCGCGAGCGGATTGTGCCCGGAATGCTCGTCGACCATGGCCAGTTCGGCCTGCTGGTCGGGGTAGCCGATGGACACCCGCGCGGTGAACCGGTCGCGCTGGGCCTCGGGCAGCGCGTAGGTGCCCTCCATCTCGATCGGGTTCTGCGTCGCGATCACCATGAACGGCGCGTCGAGCGTGTACGTGCTCGTGTCGACCGTGACCTGGTGCTCCTCCATGCACTCCAGCAGCGCGGACTGCGTCTTCGGCGAGGCCCGGTTGATCTCGTCGCCCACCACGATGTTCGCGAACACCGGGCCGGGCCGGAACTCGAACTCGCCGGTCTGCCGGTTGTAGATGGAGACGCCGGTGACGTCGCTGGGCAGCAGGTCGGGCGTGAACTGCACGCGGCTGACGGTGCAGTCGATCGAGCGCGCGAGCGCCTTCGCGAGCGAGGTCTTGCCGACGCCCGGCACGTCCTCGACGAGCAGGTGGCCCTCGGCCAGGAGGGTGACCAGGGCGATCCGGATGACGTCCGGCTTGCCGACGAGGACGCGCTCCACGTTCGCGGCGATCCGGCGGGCGGTGTCGTGCAGTTCGCCGAGCCCGGCCGCCGGGACCCGCGCCAGCCCGTCCGCGGACTCGACCGCCGGGTACGGCGGCTGCCCGGACCCGTTGCCGTGACCTCCGGCGGGGGAAGCGGACTGGATTCTCGACGTCACTCGACCTCCTGGTGGCGCGATAGCTGGACGCGAACCGGCGGGGATGCGCGCCTTGTCCAGCGTTCTCCCCAGTGTGTCAAACCCGGGAGAACTGGGCGGCGGAACCCCGAGATCGTTTCATGGTGACGCCCAGCCACCCCGGCGCTCCTTCTTACGGGTGATTATGAGGCATTTTCAGGTGATCCCGCTGACCGTATGCACTGTCGTATGCTCCGAAACGAAGTCGCCCGACCACGGTTCGACGTCGGAAGAGGTGCATCCGGGCATGAGCGAGGCCGAGGCGGAACGGAAAGCCGGGCTCCCGGGACTGTCCGGCGGCCGGTTCGCGGTCACGCCCGAGCTGGCGTCCGCGACCTACTCGAAGCTCGGCGAGCTGCAGGACGTCGTCGGCGAGATGGTCCGCGAGGCCGCGGTGCTCGGCCGTTCGGTGCCGCTCGGCGGCGGGTACGCCGGCGAGGTCGGCGCGTTCATGGCGAAGTACGGCCTCGGCCGCGACGGGTCGGCGGTCGACCAGCTCACCGCGTTCGGGAAAGAGATCGCCGGGCTGAAAAAACGCATCGGCGGCGCGCTGGAGAAATACCGCGACCAGGACGGCGAAGCCGCCGAGGGCGTGGACTGCGCCGGTGGCTGACCGTTTCGCGGCGCGCGCCGCGCTCCTTTTTCTCCCGCTGGCCGGGCTCGCGGCGCTGGTTTCGTGCGGCCGGATGCCCGGCATCTCGCACGCCGCGCCCGCGGACGGAGGTCCTCCGGCCCCCGCGCCGTCGTCGTCGGCTTCGGCCGCGTCGCTCGCCAAGCTCGACCCGTGCGCGCTGCTTTCGCCGCGGGACCGGTCGTCGGCCGGGCTCACCGGGCAGGGCAAGCCGAAGACGATCGGCGAGGCGCGCGCGTGCGACTGGACGGTGCCCTCGACGTTCGGCGTCACCGTCACCCTCGACGAGACCAACGGACTGGCGAACCTCGACCTCTCCGACGGCAAGCGCACGAAGAAGGACGTCGGCTCGCACCAGGCGGTGCAGGTGTCCGGCCGCCGCGGCACCTGCGCGGTGCTGCTCGACGTCGGCGGCGCGCAGAGCGTGCAGGTCGACGTCAACAACGCGAACTTCGCCGACTCCGACCTCGCCTGCTCGCGGGCGGGCGACGTGGCCGGACTGCTCGAGCCGAAGCTGCCGTGAACCCCGTGCGAGGAGGAAAGTCGTGACCGACACCCCGGCCGTGCCCGCCGAGTCCCCGGCCGCTCCCGAGCCGACGGCCCGGTACGAAGCGTTCAGCCACGCGGCGCTGGCCGCGCAGGCGGTCGACGGCAACGACCCGGCCGCGGCCGGCGAATCGGGCACGCGGTGGGCCGGTCTGTCGCAACGGCTCGAAGACTCGATCGGCGGACTGGCCGCGCTGTCGGCCGGCAGCGAGGAGACCTGGCAGGGCGACGCCGGCGACGCGATGCGGTCGGTGCTCGGCAAAGCGTCCGGCTGGCTGGCCGAAACCTCCGTGGTGTCGGCGAAGGTCGGGGAGGCCGTGCAAGGACAGGCCGAAGTCGCCGCGCGGGCCCGGGCCGACATGCCCGCGCCGGTGGACTTCGACCCGGCGGCGATGATCCGTTCCGCCGCCGCGAGCGGGAACCTGGTCCGGCTGGCCGGGCTGTCGTCCGCCATGGACGAGCGCCGCGCCGAGGCCGAGGCCGCCCGGCAGAAGGCGATCGACGTCCTGCGCACCCGGGACACAGCGTTGCGCGGGCTCGTGCCCGAGGGCGGTTTCCCGGCGGTCCCGCCGCTCGGCGCGGGGCCGGCTTGATCAGCCTGTCGGCGTCCGCGTTCGACATCGTCTGGGCCGACCTCGGCCTCGACGCCCCGCCCGCGCCGCTGGCGGTGCGCAGCGTCGGGGAGACCGACGCCGACCGGTCCGCGATCCGCGCGGAGGTCTACCGGAACCTCGGCGAACGAGGCCTCTTCGACGGCCGTCTCGACGCCGCCCTGGAGAACAGCCTTCGGCTGCTGGCGTCCGCGGACCGGTATGTGGAATGCGAGGCGCTCGCGGACATGACCGCGGACGAACCGTTCCGCGCGGTCGCCGCGGTGCGGGGCCGGAACGCGGTGCTGGCCGTGCAGCCGGCGCGGACGATCGGCGTGCGCGGCATCGGGGAAAGCGAACTGGCCTCGGCGATCGTCGACGTGCTGCCCGAGCTTTCGGCCGGTCCCGGCTACGGCGTCCGGCTGCCCGCGGCGGGGGAGCCGCCCGGCGGCGCGCAGGGGGAGGAGCTGCGGGCGATCCAGTCCCGGCCGGTGTACGCGGCGGGGCAGTTCACGGTCCACGTCCGCGACCAGGCGGGGAAACTGTCCCGGACCGGCGGGCTGACGTGGTTCGACACGGACGCCGGGGCGTATTCGGCGGTGTGCTCGCCGGGACGCGGCGGGCAGGAGTGGGTGACGGTGTCGCCGGTCGACAGCCCGCGGCTGGTGGAGCGGGTCATGGAGCTGCTGCCCGGCTGATCCGGCCGGGCTGGAGCGGACGGTCGCGCGGCCGCCGGTGTCGAAAGTGGACGGTCCCCTTGCCGGGCTTCCCGGTGGTCCCACCTGGCTCGGCGCACCGCCTCCACTTGGCCCCACCGCCTGGCCCCGCCGGGCTCACCACAACGCCCCACCTCCTGGCTCGGCTGAGCCGCGCCAGGTCTCGCGAGGTCCCCGACCTGGCTGAGCCGCCTCGGGTGCCCGCAAAGCCTCCACCGCATCACCGGCTGAGCCGCATCTGGCTCCGCGCAACGCCCCGCTCGTCTCCCGGTCCGTCGCGGTGCCGCCGCACCGGGCTCCCCACAACGCCCCCACTCGCCCCCACCGTTCGCGCCTCGGCCGTCGCGAGGCCGGTCGCGGCGGCTCTACACCACGCTCCCCACCAGGCCCCACCGCAGCTCCCCACCCCGCGCCACCCGGCTCCCCACCAGCCCCCACCGGTTCCCCCACCAACCCCCACCACCGGTCCCCACGCTGCCGAAACTCGGACGTTTCACGCGTCCCGAGGTTGCGGAAGACCCCGGTGCGGGGGATCTTCGCCACGGTCCCCCCACCCGGCCCCCACCTGGACCCACCTCCGTGACCTGCGCAAACACGCCACCCGACGGAGTGGCACGCGCGCAAGACTCGTTGACTGTGGTGAAAAGTGGGGTACGGTGGTGGCCAGTGGGGCGGAAGGGAGCCCCCGAGCCGGAACCGGGCGGGGAGCCAACCGGATCCGGTAGGGAGGTGGAGGCCGGTGTTCCTCGGCACCCACACCCCGAAGCTGGACGACAAAGGGCGGCTCACGCTGCCCGCGAAGTTCCGCGAAGCCTTGGCAGGCGGGCTGATGGTCACCAAGGGACAGGACCACTGTCTCTTCGTCTTCCCCCGTGCCGAGTTCGAGCAGATGGCCAGGAAGGTCGCCGAGGCCCCGTTCACGAACGAGGCGGTGCGGGCCTACCAGCGCTACCTGTTCGCCGGGACGGACGAGCAACGTCCGGACGGGCAAGGGCGCGTCGCCATCGCGCCGGAGCTTCGCCGGTACGCGGGGCTGAACAAGGAGTGCGTGGTGATCGGTGCGATCACCCGGCTCGAAATCTGGGACGCCCAGGCGTGGCAGGGCTACCTGGACGAACACGAGGACAGCTACGCACAGGCTCGGGAGGAAGTTCTGCCGGGCGTCTTCTAGGAGACGTTCCGGGCGGACCCGCGTCGTCGGGGGACGCGGGTACGCCGTTCGACGCGGATGCCGTGAGGCCTCTGTCCGCTCTTTGACCCTGGCGCACCTTCCCCGGTGCCAGGTCAGCAAGCGGGCGGGCAGGGACCTGACGGCATCCGCCGCATCTTCCCCGGAAAACACGCGGCAGAAAGGGGGAAGACATGACGGACGCAGCCGAGCACGTTCCGGTGCTGCTGGACCGCATCGTCGAGCTGTTCGCCCCCGCGCTGGCCGACCGCGACGCCGTCCTGGTCGACGCGACCGTCGGGCTCGGCGGCCACTCCGACGCGCTGCTCGCCGCGTTTCCCCGGCTCCGGCTGATCGGGCTGGACCGCGATCCCGCCGCGCTCGAGCGCTCCGCGGAGCGGCTCGCGCGGCACGGCGACCGCGTCGACCTGGTGCACACCGTCTACGACGGGCTTCCCGAAGCGGTGTCCGGACTGGGACTGTCCCAAGTGGACGGAATCCTGTTCGACCTCGGCGTCTCGTCGATGCAGCTCGACCGCACCGAACGCGGGTTCGCCTATTCGCAGGACGCGCCGCTGGACATGCGGATGGACCCGACGACCGGGTTCACCGCGGCCGACGTGCTCAACACCTACGCGCCCGGCGAGCTGATCCGGATCCTGCGCGACTACGGCGAGGAACGCTTCGCGCAGCGGATCGTCCGCGCCGTGGTGGCGGAACGGGAGAAGGAACCGTTCACCCGCAGCGGCAGGCTGGTCGAACTGCTCTACTCCGCGGTGCCGGCGGCGAGCAGGCGCACCGGCGGGCACCCGGCGAAGCGCACCTTCCAGGCGCTGCGGATCGAGGTCAACGGCGAGCTGGAAGTGCTGCGCCGGGCGATGCCCGCGGCACTGGGCGCGCTGGCGATGGACGGCCGGATCGTCGTCGAGTCCTACCAGTCCCTCGAGGACCGGCTGGTGAAGCAGGCGTTGACGGAACTGGCGAAATCCCGGACGCCGGAAGGGCTTCCGGTCGAACTGCCCGGGCACGGGCCGGAATTGAAGCTCCTCACCCGGGGAGCGGAGAAAGCCGGCGAGAGCGAGATCGAGCACAACCCGCGGGCCGCCTCGGTGCGGCTGCGCGCAGCACAACGGATCGGAGAGCCGCGATGACCGCACCTACGAAGTCCCGCCGCTCGTCGTCGACCGCTGCGGAGCGGGCACCGCGGAACACCGTCGAGACCGACGCCCCGGCGCGGCGGCGCACGACGGCCGCCGAGCGCGCGTACGCCCGGCGGGCGCAGCGGGCCGACCTGTTGCGGCAGCGCGCGCCGAAAAGGCCTGCCGCCGAACCGGAAACCGTCGAAGCGAAGACCGTGCCCGCGCGGTTCAAGCTGCGCTGGCCGCGGTCGCGCGCGTCGTTCGTGCTCGTGATGATGGGGCTGCTGGCGGTCGGGGTCGCCGCGACGCTGTGGTTCACCACGCAGGCGATCGCCGATTCCTACCGGCTCGAAAAACTGCGCACGGACAGCGCTTCGCTGATGGAGACCAAGGACCGGCTGGAGCGCGAAGTCGCGAAGGCCCAGTCCCCGGCGTTCCTCGCGCCCGCGGCCAAGCAGCTGGGCATGGTGCCCGGCGGCGACCCGGCGCGCATCGTCGTCGGCAAGGACGGCAAGACGACCGTCGTCGGCGAACCGAAGAAGGCCCAGCCGGACGAGCAGGACTCGGCCGCGCCCCCGGCGCAGCCCGCCGCTCCTCCCGAGGGCGGCATCGAAGGCGACCTGTCGGGCACGCCCGCGGGGACCGCGGGAGGGCAGTGATGGCGGCAGGCGGCAACAGCCGTTCCCGGGCGGCGGGCAGCGCGCGGCGGACTTACGCCGCGGGCACCCGCCGCGCAGTCGCGAAACGGGGCAACGGCGGACAGCGCAGCCGTTTTTCCGCGGTGCGCGTCATGCTTGTCGTCCTGATGGTGGTGGCGGGCGCGAAACTCGTGCAGGTGCAGTGGTTCGAGGCGCCCGCGCTGTCCGCGGCGGCCGAACGGCAGCGCACCCTCACCATCGACATCCCGGCGCAGCGCGGGTCCATTGTGGACCGCAACGGGGCGAAGCTGGCGTTCAGCGTGGAAACCCGCACGCTCTCGGTGAACCTCAAGGCGCTGCACAAGTCGATGGACGAGTACGCGAAGAAGTACCCGGACAAGGGGCGCAACTTCGAATCCGAGGCCGCCGGCGCGGCGAAGCTGATCGCGCAGAAGCTCCCGCACCTCACCACCGAGGCCGAGCAGCTGGCGCTGCTGCACAAACAGCAGTCCTTCACCTACCTCGTCGACAACGTCGAGCCCTCGGTGGCCGACCAGATCGTCAAGAAGTACGCGTGGATCAGCGTGGAGAAACGCGCCAAGCGCGAGTACCCGGGCGACACGCTCGCGTCGAACATCGTCGGCCTGTCGAACTGGCGGATGGACGACCCCGACGTGTCGAAGCACAACCTGCACGGCGTGATCGGGTTGGAGAAATCGCGCGACGCGGACCTGGCGGGCACGCCGGGCCGCGAGATCGTGAACACCCAGAACGGCAACGACAATCTGTACCTGCCGGGCACCGAGCACGTGCTCAACGCCGCCGTCCCGGGCTCCGACCTCCAGCTGACCATAGATTCCGACCTGCAGTTCGAACTGCAGCGCCAGCTGGCCGACTACGTCTCGAAGTCGAACGCCAAGGGCGGCCAGGCGGTCATCATGGACGCGAAGACCTCCGAGGTGTACGCGCTCGCCGACGCGAGCACGTTCAACCCGAACGACCCGTCCACGATCAAGGACGACCTGCTCAACAACCGTCCGGTCACCACGCCGTACGAACCCGGTTCGGTGAACAAGGTGATCACCGCGACCGCGGCGATCGACGACAAGATCGCCACGCCCACCTCGACGCTGGAGGTGCCGGGCTCGATCAAGATCGCCGACCGGACGGTGCACGACGCGTGGCCGCACGGCACGCAGACGTTCACCACCACCGGCGTGTTCGCGAAGTCCTCCAACGTCGGCACGCTGGAACTGGCCCAGCAGGTCGGCCCGGACCGGTATCTCGCGCTGCTGAAGAAGTTCGGCATCGGGCAGAAGACCGGCATCGGCCTTCCCGGCGAGAGCTCCGGCTACGTGCCGCCGCGCAAGGACTGGTCGGCCTCGACGTTCGGCAACCTGCCGATCGGGCAGGGCCTTTCGATGACTGTGGTGCAGATGGCCGGGATGTACCAGGCGATCGCGAACGACGGCCTGCGCGTCGAACCGCGGATCGTGAAGGGGAAGAAGAACCCGGACGGCACCGTGACGCCGGAAGCGCCGCCGAAGACCGAGCGCGTGGTGAGCCCGGAAACCGCGAAAACGGTGCGGGACATGCTGCGTTCGGTGGTGCAGAACGCCAAGAGCCCGAACTCGGGCACCGCGCCCTCGGCCGGGCTGGAGGGCTACCAGATCTCCGGCAAGACCGGCACCGGCCAGCAGATCGACCCGCGCACCAAGGCCTACAGCTCGAGCCTGGCGAACATCACCTTCGCCGGAATCCTGCCCGCCGACCACCCGCGGTTCGTCGTCGGCATCCGGCTGGACGCGCCCGACACCTCGCTGCCCGCCGGGCATTCCGCGGGTCCGCTGTTCCACTCGATCGCGTCGTACCTGTCGCAGCGGTACCAGATTCCGCTGTCCGACGGGCCGTCGCCGGTGGTGCCGCTCGTCGTCGGCTGACCGCCGCGCCCCGTTTCCCCGCAGCGACGGTCCGTGAGGGGAACCCAGACGGAATCAGATTCCCCCAGGGTTCCCCTCACGGACTTCCGCGGCATGAGGGCGGAACGTGCGCCGATCGTCCACACGGGCCGGTGCGCCGCCCGGGAAAGGGTTGCGCCGCAACGATCTTGACCGTCCGGCATAGCACATCGACGGAGGCGGCGCGCGTTCGCCGTACCGCGTTGGGTCACCCGGATCCGGCCTCGGTAACCTCTCCGGCGTGTCCGTGTCCTCGTCCCAGCCCCGAAGCGGGCCCGCTGCCGCCTCGCTGCCGGACAGCCCGGCCAAGGCGGCCGCCGCGCCGCCCCGGCCGGCCCGGATCGACCCGGTCCCGCTGGCCACTCTGCTCGCCCGTGCGGGAGCCCGGCTCATCGCCGACCGTCCCGAGGCCGCCGACCTCACCGTCACCGGCGCCACGCTGCGTGCGCAGCACGTGCTCCCCGGCGATCTGTTCGCCGGCCTTCCCGGAGCCCGCGCGCACGGAGCCGACTTCAGCGAGCAGGCGCTCGCCGCCGGAGCCGCGGCCGTCCTGACCGACCCGAGCGGGGCCGACCGGCCCGCGCTGCGCGACGCGCCGGTGCCGGTCCTCGTGCACCCGGACCCGCGCGCCGCGCTCGGCGAGATCGCCGCGTGGATCTACGGCGAGCCGTCGCTGCACCTGTCCGTCCTCGGCGTCACCGGCACCTCCGGCAAGACCACCACCTCGTACCTGGTCGACGCGGGCCTGCGCGCCGCCGGGCGCACGACCGGCCTGATCGGCACGGTCGAGACCCGCATCGCCGGCGAACGCCTCGCCAGCGGGTTCACCACGCCGGAGGCCCCGGACCTGCAGGCGCTGCTCGCGGTGATGTTGGAGCGCGGCGTCACGCACGTGCCGATGGAGGTCTCCAGCCACGCGCTGGCGCTCGGCCGGGTCAACGGCACCCGGTTCGCGGTGGGCGCGTTCACCAACCTGTCGCAGGACCACCTCGACTTCCACAAGGACATGGAGGAGTACTTCGCCGCCAAGTCCCTGTTGTTCGACGGCAGGTCCACCACCGAGGTCGTCGTGGTCGACAGCGCGTGGGGGCAGGCGCTGCTCACGCCGCAGACGGTGACCGTGTCGATCGAAGCCGGGGCCGACGCCCTGTGGCGGGCGGCCGACATCGAAGCGACCCCGGCGGGGGAGCAGACCTTCACGCTGCTCGGGCCGGACGGGTTCGGCCGGGCGGCGAAGATCCCGCTGCCGGGCACGTTCAACGTCGCCAACGCGGTGCTCGCGGCGGCGATCCTGGACAGCGCGGGCATCGACGCCGACGACATCGTCGCCGGGCTCGCCGCGGTGGAGGTGCCCGGCCGGATGGAGCGGGTCTACCTCGGCCAGGACTTCACCGCGGTGGTCGACTACGCGCACAAACCGGCGGCGGTGGCCCAGGGCCTCGACGCGCTGCGCGCCCGCACCGACGGCCGGATCATCACCGTGCTCGGCTGCGGCGGCGACCGCGACACCGCGAAGCGCCCGATGATGGGCGAGGCCGCGGTGCGCCGCAGCGATCTCCTGATCGTCACCGACGACAACCCTCGTTCGGAGGATCCCGCCGCGATCCGCGCCGCGATGCTGGCCGGGGCCCGCGCGGTCGGGCCCGCGGCGGGCGGCGAGGTGGTGGAGATCGGCGACCGGCGCGAGGCGATCGCGTCCGCGGTGTCGCTGGCCAGGCCGGGAGACATCGTCCTGATCGCAGGCAAGGGCCATGAGACCGGCCAGGAGGCCCAGGGTGTGGTGCACCCGTTCTCCGACCGGGACGAACTGGAGGCCGCCATCCGCAAGCGTCTCGAGGTGACCCCGTGATCGAGCTGAGCCTGGCCGAGATCGCCGACGTCGTCGGCGGCAGGCTGCACCGCACCGACGGATCCGCTGTCGTGACCGGCAGCGTCGAGTTCGACACCCGCGAACTCGGTCCCGGCGGGCTGTTCATCGCCCTGCCCGGCGAACGCGTCGACGGGCACGATTTCGCCGCGAAGGCGGTCGAGGCCGGCGCGGTCGGCGTGCTGGCCGCGCGGGAGGTCGACGCTCCGGCGATCGTCGTGCCGCCGCTGCCGCCGGGACAGGGCAACGCCGGGTCGGTCGCGCTGACCGGCGACAAGGACGGCTCCGGGGCCGCCGTGCTGGCCGCGCTGGCCAAGCTCGCCCGGCACGTCGTCGACCGGCTGGCGGCGGGCGGGCTGACCGTCATCGGCGTCACCGGCTCGTCCGGCAAGACCTCGACCAAGGACGTCATCGCGCAGCTGATCGAGCCGATGGGCCAGACGGTCGCGCCGCCCGGATCGTTCAACAGCGAACTGGGCCACCCGTGGACCGCGCTGCGCGCCGACTCCTCGACCAGGTTCCTCGTGCTGGAGATGTCCGCGCGCGGGGTCGGGCACATCGCCGAGGCGGCGGTCACGACGCCGCCGAGGATCGGCGCGGTGCTGAACGTCGGCAGCGCGCACGTCGGCGAGTTCGGCTCCCGCGAGGGCATCGCGAAGGCCAAGGGCGAGCTGGTCGAGGCGCTGCCGGAAGACGGTCTCGCGGTGCTGAACTTCGACGACCCGCTGGTCGCCGCCATGGCGAGCCGCACGAAGGCCCGCGTCGTGGGCGTGGGGGAGTCGGCCGGGGCGCAGGTCCGGGCCGCCGACATCACCGTCGACGACGAGGCCCGCGCCTCCTTCCGGCTGATCACGCCCGAGGGCGAGGCCCCGGTGACGCTGCCGCTGCACGGCGAGCACCACGTCGGCAACGCGCTGTCGGCCGCCGCCATCGCGCGCGAGCTCGGCGCGACCACCGAGGAGATCGCGCAGCGGCTGTCGTCGCTGCAGCGGCGCTCGGAGCGCCGGATGGACGTCACCACCCGCGCGGACGGCGTCACGATCCTCAACGACTCGTACAACGCCAACCCGGAATCGGTCCGGGCCGGGCTGAAGGCGCTGGCCTCGATGAGCCGCTCCGGCCGCCGCGCGTGGGCGGTCCTCGGCGTGATGGGCGAGCTGGGCGAGGACTCGGTGACCGCGCACGATGCGATCGGGCGGCTCGTGGTCCGGCTGAACATCGAGAAGCTCGTCGTGGTCGGCCAGGACGCGGCCGCCATGCACCAGGGCGCGTTCCAGGAGGGTTCCTGGGGCGAGGAGTCGGTGCTGGTACCCGATGTCGAGGCCGCCGTCGCCGTGCTGCATGATCAGCTCCGTCCCGGGGACGTGGTGCTGGTCAAGGCGTCCAAGGCCGCCGGTCTCTGGCGGGTGGCCGAAGCGCTGCTGGCCGAACCCGGGAACCCTTCCTCCTCGTCTTCCGAACGCTCGAACGGTGGTCACGCGTGATCAACATCATGATCGCGGCCGCGGCGGGTCTGCTGGTCTCGATCCTGCTCACGCCCTACCTCATCCGGGTCTTCTCGCGGCAGGGCTTCGGCCAGGAGATCCGCGAGGAAGGCCCGCAGGGGCACAAGTCGAAGCGCGGCACGCCGACCATGGGCGGCGTCGCGATCATCATCGCGATGGTCGTCGGCTACTTCGTCGCGCACCTGATCACCTGGATCAGCAACTCGCGCTCGGCGGCCCCGTCGGCGTCCGGCCTGCTCGTGCTGATGCTCGCGGTCGGGCTCGGCGTGGTCGGCTTCCTCGACGACTTCATCAAGATCCGCAAGCAGCGCAACCTCGGGCTGAACAAGACCGCGAAGCTGGTCGGCCAGCTCGTGGTCACCATCCTGTTCGCGGTGCTGTCGCTGCAGTTCGCCGACTCGCACGGCCTCACCCCGGCGTCGCAGAGCCTGTCCTACGTCCGCGACCTGGCGCTGATCACGTTCCCGTCGGTCGTGTTCGTGATCTTCTGCTACATCGTCATCTCCGGCTGGTCGAACGCGGTGAACTTCACCGACGGCCTCGACGGCCTGGCCGGCGGCGCGGCGGCGATGGTGCTCGCGACCTACGTGGTGATCTCGTTCTGGCAGGCCCGGCTCTCGTGCTCGACCCAGCCGCTGCCCGCCTGCTACGACGTGCGCGACCCGCTCGACCTCGCGGTCGTCGCGGCCGCGGCCACCGGCGCCTGCATCGGGTTCCTGTGGTGGAACGCGGCTCCGGCGAAGATCTTCATGGGCGACACCGGTTCGCTCGCCCTCGGCGGCCTCGTCGCCGGGCTTTCCATGACCACCCGCACCGAACTGCTCGCCATCGTCATCGGCGGCCTCTTCATGGTCGAGATGATCTCGGTGGTCACGCAGATCGCGGTCTTCCGCACCACGCGGCGGAGGCTGTTCCGGATGGCGCCGTTCCACCACCACTTCGAGCTGGCCGGGTGGGCGGAAACCACGGTGATCATCCGGTTCTGGCTGCTCTCGGCGATCTGCTGCATGTTCGGGCTCGGGCTGTTCTACAGCGAGCAGCTCAACTTCGGGAGCTGACCCTTGGAGCTTGACGGCAAACACGTTCTGGTCGCGGGCGCGGGCGTCACCGGCAAATCGGTGGTCCCGGTGCTGCGCGAGCTGGGCGCCCGGGTCACGGTCACCGACGGCAACGCCGACCGGCTCGCCGAACTGGACGACCTCGACGCCGAGCTGGTGCCCGGCCTCGCCGAACCTCCGGCGGACACCGCGCTCGTGGTGACCAGCCCGGGCTGGCGGCCGACGTCTCCGCTGCTGGTCGCGGCGGCCGAGGCGGGCATCGAGGTGATCGGCGACGTCGAGCTGGCGTGGCGGATCGGGCAGCTGCGCGAGCATCCGCCCGCGTGGCTGGTGATCACCGGGACCAACGGCAAGACGACCACGGTCGGGATGCTGGAGTCGATCCTGCGCGCGGCCGGCGCGGACGTGGTGGCCTGCGGCAACGTCGGCTACCCGGTGCTGGACGCGGTCCGCGGCGGGCACCAGGTGCTGGCTGTCGAGCTGTCGAGCTTCCAGCTGCACTGGTCGTCGACGATCGCGCCGGACGCCTCGGTGGTGCTGAACCTCGCCGAGGACCACCTCGACTGGCACGGCTCGATGGAGGAGTACGCCGCGGCGAAGGGCCGCGTGCACCACCGCTCCCGCGCTGTCGTGCACAACGTCGACGACCCGTGGTCCACGCGGATCGCCGGGGAACACGCGCCGGAAGACGCGCGGCGGATCGGGTTCGTGCTCGACACCCCGCGCGCCGGCGAACTCGGCCTGGTCGAAGACCTGCTGGTGGACCGTGCTTTCGGGGCCGACCCGGAGACGAGCGCCGAGGAACTTGCCGAGATCGCGGACGTCCGCCCGGCCGGACCGCACAACCTCGCGAACGCGCTCGCCGCGGCCGCGCTGGCCCGCGTGCACGGAGTGCCGCTCGCGGCGGTGCGGAAGGGGCTGCGCGCGTACGAGCCCGCCCCGCACCGCGCGGTGGAAGTCGCCGAGATAGGCGGCGTCCGGTACGTCAACGACTCGAAGGCCACCAACCCGCACGCCGCGCTCGGCTCGCTGCTCTCGCACGAAAGCGTGGTCTGGATCGCCGGCGGGCAGCTCAAGGGCGCGTCGGTGGACGAGCTGGTCGCCGCGGTCGGCGGGCGGCTGCGCGCGGCCGTCCTGCTGGGCGCCGATTCCCCCGTGATCGAAGCCGCTCTCGCGCGACACGCGCCGGATGTCCCGGTCAACCGCCTCCTTCCGGGTGACGATGAGCCCATGACTGCGGCGGTGAATGCGGCCAGCGCCCTGGCTCGTCCTGGTGACGTGGTGCTCCTCGCGCCCGCCGCTGCCTCGCTGGACATGTTCCGCGGCTACGGAGCGCGCGGCGACGCGTTCGAAGCCGCGGTCCGTGCGCTGGCCGACGGCGCGGCGGGGGCGGCGGATGACAGTCGTTGACGAGAAGAAGGCCCGGCCGCGCCGCGTTCGCAAGGAAAGCCCGTTCGTCGCGCTCCGCACGGGGCTGACCGCCTGGCTTTCCCGGCCGCTGGCGTCGTTCCACCTGGTCCTCGCGCTCACCGGCATCCTCACCGTGATCGGCGCGGTGATGGTGCTGTCCGCGTCGTCGGTGGCCTCCTACAACCCGAAAACCGGCAGCGGCGTGTACGCGCTGTTCCTCCGGCACCTGATGTTCGTCGCCCTCGGCGGGATCGTGTTCTGGGTGGGCCTGCGGGTCCGGCTCGAACGGATCCGCCGGATGTCGGCGACGATGACGGTGGCCTGCCTCGGCCTGCTGCTGCTGGTGCTGACGCCGCTCGGTTCGACGGTGAACGGCTCGCAGGGCTGGTTCAAGCTCGGCGTGTTCACCTTCCAGCCGGTGGAGGCGGCGAAGGTGGCGCTGGCCTTCTGGGGCGCGCACATCCTGGTGATCAAGTACAACGTGCTGCACCAGTGGCGGCATCTGCTGGTCCCGGTGGTGCCGGTGGCGCTGCTGATGTTCGCGCTGGTGATGCTGCAGCCCGACCTCGGCGGCACGATCACCCTCGCGGTGGTGCTGCTCGGCCTGCTGTGGTTCGCCGGCGCGCCGAAACGGCTGTTCGGGGTGATCCTGGCCGGCGGCCTGAGCGGCGTGCTGGTGCTGGCGATCATCGCGCCCTACCGGCTCGCCCGGGTGATGTCGTTCCTGTCGCCGGACGCGGACACCTCGGCCGAGGGGTTCCAGGCGAACCAGGCCAAGCTGGCGCTCGCCGACGGCGGCCTGTTCGGCAAGGGGCTCGGGCAGGGCGCGTCGAACTGGGGCTACCTGCCGAACGTGCAGAACGACTTCATCTTCGCGCTGATCGGCGAGGAACTGGGCTTCGTGGGCTGCGCGGTGGTGCTGGCGCTGTTCGCCGGCGTCGCGGTGGTCGGCCTGCGCATCGCCACCCGCAACATCGACCCGTGGATCCGGATCGTCGCGGGCACGCTGACGGTGTTCCTCGTCGCGCAGGCGGCCATCAACATCGGCTACGTGGTCGGGCTGCTGCCGGTCACCGGCGTCACGCTGCCGCTGATCTCCTACGGCGGCACGTCGCTCGTGATCACCATGCTCATCATGGGCGTGCTGGCCAACGCCGCGCGGCACGAACCCGAGGCGGTGGCCGCGCTGCGCTCGCACGGGCCGGGTAAATTCGGACGCCTGCTGCGGCTGCCCGCGCCCGATCCGTACCGCCCGCCGTCCTCCCGCAAGGGAACGCGCGCCGCGGGGACCGGGACGAAGGCGGCCAGGCCGGCGCCGCGTGCGGCCCGGCCCGCACCGGCACAGGAACGCCGCCGGTCGGCGCGGCGGACTACAGCGAACCGCGGTGCCCGGGGCACCGCGAACCGGAGAGGTCATTGGTGAGCAAGCCCGTCAAGGGAACGCAGCGGTCGGCAGCGGGCCGGGCGCCGGTCGTCGTGGTCGCGGGCGGGGGCACCGCCGGGCACATCGAGCCCGCGCTCGCGCTGGCGGACGCGGTCAAGCGGCTGCGCCCGGACGCCGAGGTGATCGCCCTCGGCACGGAACGCGGCCTGGAGAACAAGCTCGTGCCCGCGCGCGGGTACCCGCTGGAGCTGATCCCGCCGGTCCCGATGCCGCGCAAGCCGACGCCGGAGCTGCTCCGGCTGCCGCTGAAGGTGCGCGACGCGGTCCGCCGCACCCGCGAGGTGCTGGACCGGGTGCACGCGGACGTCGTGGTCGGCTTCGGCGGTTACGTCGCGCTTCCGGCGTACCTCGCCGCGCGCGGCCGCACGCCGATCGTGGTGCACGAGGCGAACAAGTCGGCCGGGCTGGCGAACAAGGTCGGCGCGCGGTTCGCGGCTCGCGTCGCGGTCGCGGTGCCGGGCACGCCGCTGCCGAAGGCCGAGGTGGTCGGCATTCCGCTGCGCCGCTCGATCACGTCGCTGGACCGGGCCGCGCTGCGCGCCGAGGCGCGCGAATTCTTCGAGCTGGACCCGGACGCGCCGACGCTGCTGGTGTTCGGCGGTTCGCAGGGCGCGGCGTCGATCAACTCCGCGATTTCCGGCGCGGCGAAGGACTTCGCCGAGGCCGGCGTCGGCGTGCTGCACGCGCACGGGCCGAAGAATTCCCTTGTGGTGCAAGAGTTTCCCGGCCGCCCGGCGTACGTGCCGGTGCCGTACCTGGAGCGGATGGACCTGGCCTACGCCGCGGCGGACGCGGTGGTGTGCCGGTCCGGCGCGATGACCGCGGCCGAGGTGTCCGCGGTCGGGCTGCCCGCGGTGTTCGTCCCGCTGCCGCACGGCAACGGCGAGCAGGCGGTGAATGCCCAGCCCGCGGTGGACGCCGGCGCGGCGCTGATGGTCGCCGACGCCGACCTCACCGCGGAGAAGGTCGCCGAACTGGTGATCCCGCTGGTGACCGACGCCGACCGGGTCGCCGCGATGAGCGCGGCCGCGGTCGGGCTCGGCCACCGCGAGGCCGACGAGACCCTCGCCCGCATCGTTTTGGAGGCCGCCGGTGCCTGACACGCCCGAACTGCCCGCGCAGCTGCGCCGGGCGCACCTGATCGGGATCGGCGGGGCCGGGATGTCCGGCATCGCGCGGATCCTGCTCGCCCGCGGCGCGGCCGTGTCCGGGTCGGACGCCAAGGAATCCCGCGCGCTGCTTTCGCTGCGCGCGCAGGGCGCGGCGTTGTTCGTCGGCCAGACCGCGGAGAACCTCGCCGAGCTGGCCGAACCGCCGTCGGCCGTCGTGGTGTCGACCGCGATCAAGGAGACCAACCCGGAGCTCGCCGCGGCCCGCGAGCGCGGCATCCCGGTCCTGCACCGCGCGCAGGCGCTGGCCGGGCTGATGGCCGGGCACCGCGTCGCGTGCATCGCGGGAACGCACGGCAAGACGTCGACCACGTCGATGCTCACCGTGGCGCTGCAGAACTGCCGGATGGACCCGTCGTTCGCGATCGGCGGCGACCTCAACGAATCCGGGGCCAACGCGCACCACGGCGAGGGCGGCGTGTTCGTCGCGGAGGCCGACGAGAGCGACGGTTCCTTCCTCACTTACTCGCCGTCGGTGGCGGTGGTGACGAACGTCGAGCCCGATCACCTCGACCACCACGGCACCGCCGAGGCGTACGTGAAGGTGTTCAGCGACTTCGTCGGCCAGATCGAGCCGGGCGGGCTGCTGATCGTGTGCGCCGACGACGAGGGCGCGGCCCGGCTGGGCGACGAGGCCGCCGCTGCTGGCGTGCGGGTCCGCCGTTACGGCCGTGCTGCTTCCGGCGAGGGCGACGTGCGCGTGCTCGACTACGCGCCCGCGCCGGACGGCGGCGTCGTGCGAGTCGCGCTGGACGGCGAGGAACACGACCTGCGGGTCGCGGTGCCGGGGGAGCACATGGCGCTCAACGCGGTCGCCGCGCTGCTCGCCGGGCTCGAACTCGGCGCGCCGCTGGACGGCATGGCCGCCGGGCTCGCCGCGTTCGGCGGGGTGCGCCGCCGGTTCGAGTTCAAGGGCCGCGCGGGCGACGTGCGGGTGTACGACGACTACGCGCACCACCCGACCGAGGTGGCCGCCCAGCTGCGCGCGGTGCGCACGGCCGCGGGCAGCGGACGGGTCGTCGTGGTGTTCCAGCCGCACCTGTTCTCGCGCACGCAGACCTTCGCGGCCGAGTTCGCCGAGGCGTTGTCGCTGGCCGACGAGGTCGTGGTGCTCGACGTGTTCGGTGCCCGCGAGGAACCGGTGCCGGGCGTGACCGGGGCGCTGATCGCCGACCGCGTCACCGCTGCGGTGCACTACCAGCCCGCCTTCGACGTGGCCGCCGGCCTGGTCGCGGACCTCGTGCGGCCGGGCGATCTCGCGATCACCATGGGCGCGGGCGACGTGACGCAGCTGGGCCCGGAGATCCTGGCCGAGCTGGACCGGAGGGCCGCGGGAGCATGACCGGGACCCGGCAGCAGCGCCGTCGCTCGCCCGCGCCTCGCGCGGGCGAGGAGCAGCGCGCTGCCCTGGCCCGGGAACGACGGGGGCGGCGGACCGAGGAGGAGCGCCAGCGCACCCGCGTCCGCACCGCCGCGCGCACCGGCCGCTCGAAGCGGGCAGCCGCGCGGAAGTCCCGGCCGACCCGCGGCAGGGAGATCCGCCGTCGCTGGGTGGCGCTGCTGTCCGTGGTCACCCTGCTGGCGCTGGGGTATCTGCTGTTCTTCAGCTCGCTGCTCTCGGTGAAGACGATCGAGGTGCAGGGCGCGAAAACGGTGTCGCCGGACCAGATCCGCGCGACCGCCGAGGTGCCTGCCGGGCAGCCGATGCTGCGGGCGGACGTCGACGGGATCCGCGACCGGGTGGCCCAGATGCCGGGCATCGCGACGGTCGATGTCTCCCGGTCGTGGCCGACGACGCTGGAGATCGCGGTGACCGAACGGACCGCGATCGCGTTCTTCGACAGCGGTCCCGGCGGCGACGGGGTGCATCTCGTCGACGGCGGCGGGGTCGTGTTCAAGACGGTGAAAACCCGGCCGGTCGGGCTGCCGGAGCTGAAGCTGCCGAAGGTGTCGGTGGACGATCCGGTCACCCGCGCGGTGACCGCGGTGCTCGGGGTGCTGCCGGAGCAGCTGCTGAAGCAGACCAAGACGGTGACCGCGCAGACTCCGGCGAGCGTGGAGTTCACTCTTTCCACCGGCAAGACCGTGCGGTGGGGGAACGCGGACAACACCGATCGCAAGGCGAAGGTGCTGGCCGCGTTGCTGACGCAGCAGGGGAAGATCTACGACGTTTCAGCGCCGGAGCTGCCGACCATCACCTCGTGAGGGCCACCGCGCTCGCCGCTTCGTGAATGAGCTGGCGAGGGTTTCTCGTATGCCGTACGCTCAGGTTGTTCGTACGCCATACGAGAAGGTGGGGGCATGACGGTTCTGGTTACGGGTGCTACTGGCAACGTCGGGCGGCTGGCGGTCGACGAGCTGGTGGCTCGCGGGGTGCCGGTGCGGGCGTTGACGGTGGATCCGGAGCGGGCGGCGTTGCCGGACGGGGTTGAGGTGGTCGTCGGGTCGCTGGCCAAGCCTTCGACGCTGCCCGCTGCGTTGGCGGGGGTGGAGGCGGTTTATTTGGCTCCTTATGCGCGGACTGTTTCCCGGTTTTGCGAATTGGCTGCCGAGGCTGGGATTCGGCGGGTTGTCGCGTTGTCCGGGTCCAGTGTCGGGGATACGCATCCGGCCTCCAGCGGGCATGGGTTCGCCGCGGTCGAGGCCGCGGTGCGGGCCGGTGGGTTCGATTGGACGTTTTTGCGGCCTGGGGCTTTTATGATGAATTCGCTGGGGTGGGCCGCGTCGATTCGGGAGAGGGGGGAGGTCCGGTCGGTTTGCCCGGGGGCTACGCAGACGCCTATTGATTTGGGGGATATCGCTGCGGTGGCTGCTCATGTGCTGAGCACGGAGGGGCATGTGGGGCGGGTTTACGAGTTGAGCGGGCCGGAGGGGATTTCTCTTTCCGGGATGGTTGCGGAAATTGGGGTTGCGTTGGGGAGGTCGGTGCCGTTTGTGGAGTTGACGGGTGAGGAGCAGGTCGCGGAGTGGGTTTCGGCTGGGTATCCGGAGGATATTGCTTCTTGGTTGTTGGGGATGTTCGAGTTCACTGCTGAGAATCCGCAGGTGCCTACTGGGCTGGTGGAGGAGTTGCTGGGGCGGCCGGGGGTTTCTTACGCGGAGTGGGCTAAGGGGAATGTTGCCGCGTTTTCTTGAGTTTGGGTGAGGGTGTGTTTGGGGGGGCTCGTCGCCTGGCGGCGACATTGCGCCTCGTCCTCGTGGGTGGGCACCCCGAAGCTGATTGTGACTACGGCGCGGGGGTGCTTGTCAAGGCG
>NZ_JBVKDQ010000021.1:33442-78609 GCF_055633755.1 Amycolatopsis sp. NPDC114484
GGGTTGGGGCTGGGGCGGGGGGGTTTTGGCAGGGGGGGAAAAGGTGCTGGGAAAACCACCCCCGCGCCGTGTTTTTGGCTTCGTATCGGGGTGCGGGGGGTGTGGCTGCGCTGGATGGGTTGGGTGCGTCTGCTGCGGTTGGGTGGGTGGGTGCGGGGGTTGGAGGGTGAGGGGTCCCTTTCGCGAGAAAGGTGCCTCTCGCGGATTGGGGGTCCGTGAGGGGTGCTTTGGGGGAATCGGGGGTTTGTGAAGGCGGGTGCCTGCGGATCTTGCCTTTGTCCCGCAAGTCTTGGAGGACGCCTTGAGGGAATCGAGGTCTGTGAAGGCTGCCGCGCGGATCTTGTTCCTGTCTTGAAAGCCGTGAAGGGCTCCTTGAGGGAATCTGATTCCCTCAAGGAGCCCTTCACGGCGGTGGCGCTCGTGTCGGTGTCGCGGTGGCCTCGTGGGGCTCGCGTTCGCGGGGGGTGTCTGCTGGTCAGTCTCGGCCCAATGCCAGGGCTGCTCTCCCGCCGCGTCCGTGAGGGGAACCCTGACGGACTCAAAGGCTGCGAGCGCCCCTGTAGACCGGGTGCGGGGGCGTGAGGGGAACCCTGAGGGAATCAGAGTCCGTCAGGGTTCCCCTCACGGAACCGCGGTCAGGCCAGGGCGGCGTCCAGCGTGATGGTGGTGCCGGAGAGGGCCTTGGAGACCGGGCAGGTTTGTTCTGCGGTTTTTGCCAGTTCGGCGAATTGTTCCGCGGTGACGCCGTCCAGTTTCGCGCGCAGGGTGATGGCGATTCCGCTGATTTCGAAGCCGCCGCCCGCTGCCGGGCCGAGGGTTACTTCTGCGGAGACGTCGATCGATTCCGCTTCCAGGTTCTGGGATTCCAGCACTCCGGAGAGGTTCATCGCGAGGCAGCTCGAGTGCGCGGCGGCGATGAGTTCCTCAGGGCTGGTCTGGCCGTCCGGGTCGCCTGCCCGGGTCGGGAACGACACCTCGTAGGTGCCCAGGTTCGACGAGTCGAAGGTGACCTCGCCCTTGCCTTTCTGCAGTCCGCCGGTCCAGTGGGTGGTTGCGTCGCGGCTGGGCATCGCTGTCTCCTTGAGGGCGTCGTGGATGCGTACCTCCATGAAGGTAGTGCGCAATTACATTGCGCGCAAGGTAATTCACGAAAACGGGTGGCCGGGTGCGGCAGACTGCGAGGGGTGACCAATGCTCCTGAACGTCCTGACCCGCCGATGGCGGGGGACGAGCGCACTCAGCTCACCGGGTTCCTCGACTTCCTGCGGGCCAGCGTGGTGTGGAAATGCTCCGGGCTCTCCGACGAGCAGGCTCGCCGGCGGCACTTGCCCAGCGAGCTGACCACGATCGCCGGGTTGCTGTGCCACCTCACTCTGGTGGAGAACTACTGGTTCCGCATCGTGCTGGACGGGCAGCCGGACGAGTGGGCGGATCGGCTCGAGATCGATCGGGACGCTGAGTTCCGGGTCGCGTTGGAGCTGCCGATGACGCAGTTGATCGCGGACTACGAGGCCGAGGTCGAGAAGTGCCGGGCTGTCGTGGCGGCTCGGAGTTTCGAAGACACGGTGTTGTTCAAGGGGGACAAACCGCTCACTGTGCGCTGGGTCGTCACGCACATGATCGAGGAGACCGCGCGCCATCTCGGGCACCTTGACCTTCTGCGCGAGCTGACCGACGGTCTCACCGGGGAGTGAGCCTCGATCGCGCGCAGCTGGTCGACGACCTCGAACTGCTGCGCGCGACCGTGGCGGGACGCAGTGCTTACTGGGACAACGTCGAGCTGTGCTGCGGGACCGCAGAGCGGTCGCTGGAGAATCCGGTGGGGTTCGCGGGCGACCGGTCGGTGACGGTGGAATCGGTGGTCGAGTATCTGGCCGGGGAGACCGCGCGGCATTTCGAGTTGTCGCGGGGGCTCATCGGGGAGTGAGTTTCTTCGGGGGCAGTGGGAGGAATCCGCTGGTACGGGCGATGTAATCGGCGTAGCCGGGGCGGGTGTGCCGCATGCCTTTCTCCAGCATCGGCTTGCCGGTGCCGCGGGCTAGGGTGAAGGTCATCGCGATGGGGGACAGGATCGTCGCGGCGCCGGGCCACGTGGAGCAGGCCAGCAAGTAGAGGCCCCACCAGACGCAGGCGTCGCCGAAATAGTTCGGGTGGCGGGTGTAGCGCCAGAGGCCGGTGTCGAGGACCTGGCCCCGGTTCGCCGGGTTCGCGCGGAAGCGGCGGAGTTGCTCGTCGCCGATGGTTTCGAAGGCGAAGCCGAGCAGCCAGACCGCGACGCCCAGCCAGGCGGTGACCCCGAAACCCGTGCCGGACATGGCGAATTGCACGGGCAGCGAGACGAACCACAGGACCGCGGCCTGCATCAGGTAGGTCCGCACGAAGATCCGGACGCCGGGGTCCGGGCCGGCGCGTTCGAGGATCTGCTGGTAGCGCGGGTCTTCCGGCTTGCCGCGGTTGCGCAGGTGCAGGTGGACGGCCAGCCGCACGCCCCAGAGGACGGTGAGCGCGGCGGTGGTCAGGCGCAGCGCGAGCGGGCCGGTGCCGAAGGGGAACGAGACCACGGCCACGAGGGCGAAACCCAGGCCCCAGAAGGTGTCGATGGTGTCGTAGCGGCGGCGCAGGCGGGCGATGCCGAACGTGAGGGTTACTGCGGCCAGGGTGACTCCGGCGGTGAGGCCGAGCAGCGCGATCATGCCCACTCCCTCGTCCACGGCAGTCCGGTGCGGCCGTTCTCATCGGGACGCACGGCCAGGATCTGGTCCACGCCCATCCGGTTCTCCTCGAAGGCGAGTGCGCCGCCGGCCAGGTACAGCCGCCAGACTCGGGCGCCTGCCTCGCCGATCAGCGCGACGGCTTCGTCCCAGTGTTGTTCCAGGGTGTCCGCCCAGGCTCGTACGGTCGGGACGTAGTGCTCGCGCAAGGCGTGCACGTCGCGGATCTCGAAGCCTGCGGTTTCGAGGTGGCCGAGGGTGCGGCTCAGCGGGCGCATGGTCATGTCGGGGGCGATGTAGCGCTCGATGAACGCGCCGCCGCCGGGAGCGACGGCTCCGCGCGACATTTGTTGCAGCAGCAGTCGTCCGGTGGGTTTGAGCATGCGGTACAACGTGGCGGTGTAGGCCGGGTAGTTGTCCTCGCCGACGTGTTCGCCCATCTCGATGGAGGCTACGGCGTCGAAGGAGTCTCCGGCGAGTTCCCGGTAATCCTGCCTCCGTACCTCGACCCGGTCTTCCAGATCGTGCTGCGCCAGGCGGGTTTTGACGTGCTGCACCTGCTCGGCGGAGATCGTGACGCCGACAGCCTCGACGCCGTGGTGCTTCGCCGCGTGTACGAGCAGCGAACCCCAGCCGCAGCCGACGTCGAGGAGCCGCATGCCCGGTCGCAGGCCGAGTTTCCGGCAGATCAGTTCGAGTTTGTCGTGCTGGGCGCGGGCGAGATCGGCGGATTCGGACCAGTAACCCGACGAGTACGCCATCGCATCGTCCATCAGCAGCTGATAGAAGGCGTTCGACAGGTCGTAGTGGTGCGAGATCGCCGAGCGGTCCCGGCCGAGGGTGTGCAGCTTTCCGCGCAGCCGGGCTTCTTCGGCGGGCGGCTTCGGCGGCGGGCCGAGCACGCCGAGCCGGGCGGCCAAGCGGATCGCCTCGCCGAAGTCGCGTGCGGACAGTTGCGGCCGGTAGGCCCAGATCCGCCGGAAGCCTTCGGTGAGATCGCCCTCGACGTCCAGGTCGCCCGACACGTAAGCCCGCGCCAGGCCCAGCTCGCCGGGGGAGTACAGGAGCCAGCGCAGTGCGCGGCGGTTTTTCAGGACGACGGTCGGCCCGGCTGGTCCCGCTTGGTGCCCGTCCCAGGTGCGGACGGCCACCGGCAGCGAACCGCCGAGGAGGCGTTCGGCGAAGCCGGCTAGTCGGTGAGCTGCGGATTTCGGCATACCGGGGCTTCGGAGCCGACGTCCGGCCGGATTGGTACCAATCCGGCCGGACGAGGGCGCCGAATGCCTTCCGTGCACCACACCACGGGACAACGCATCGCTGTCATCGGCAGCGGGGTCGCCGGCCTCACCGCCGCGTACCTGCTGCAGCGCCGCCACGAGGTTCTGCTGTTCGAGGCCGACGAACGGCTCGGCGGACACGCCCACACCCACGACGTGCCGAGCACGCACGGCGGGACGGTCGCCGTCGATTCCGGATTCCTCGTCCACAACGAGCGGACCTATCCGACGTTGCTGAGGCTGTTCGGCGAACTCGGTGTCCGCACCCGCGCGACTGAGATGTCGATGAGCATCCGCTGCGACGGCTGCGGCCTGCAGTACGCCGGGGCGAAAGGCCTGCGCGGGCTGTTCGCGCAACGCAGCAACGCCGCGTCCACGCGCTACCTGCTCATGCTGGCCGAGGTGAAACGGTTCCACCGGCACGCCGAGCGCCTGCTGTCCCGCGCCGAAGCCGGTGACGTCCCGCTCGGCGCGTTCCTGGCGATCGGCGGGTATTCCCGGTACTTCGTGGACCATTTCGTGCTGCCGCTCGTTTCGACGGTGTGGTCCGCCGACCGCACCGACACCATGCAGTATCCGGCGCGGTATCTGTTCGAATTCCTGCGCAACCACGGAATGCTCACCGTGCGGAATTCGCCGACGTGGCGGACGGTTGTCGGCGGTTCGCGGGAGTACGTGGAGCGGGCGGCCAAGCAGCTGACCGCCGTGCATCTGTCGACTCCGGTCCGCGCGGTGCGGCGGACCGCGCGCGGCGTCGAGGTGCGCGACGATGCCGACACCGCGCACCGGGTCGACCGGGTCGTGGTCGCGACCCATGCCGATCAAGCGTTGCGGATGCTGGCGAATCCCACTGCGGCGGAACAGGAACTGCTCGGTTCCTTCCGCTACTCCCGTAACGAAGCCTGGTTGCACACCGATCCCGCTGTGCTGCCGACTGCGCCCGCCGCCCGGTCTTCCTGGAACTACCGGACGCCCGGCTGCGGGGCGGATCTGCGTGCCGTCCAAGTCACTTACGACCTGAATCGCTTGATGGGCCTGGAAGAACCGACGACGTACGCCGTCACCCTCAATCCGGGCGATGGTCTCGATACCGCCGCGGTGGTCGCGAAAATGTCCTACGAACACCCGATCTACACGCCGGAATCCGTTGCCGCGCAAAGACGTCTGACGGAATTGAACGACGGCGTCATCGCGTACGCCGGCGCTTATCAAGGCTGGGGATTCCACGAGGACGGCTGTTCCTCCGGCGTCCGCGCCGCGGCCAGTTTCGGGGTGACCTGGTGACCGCCCTCTACGACGCCACCGTCGCGCACGTCCGCCGAGCCGATCCGCCGTACTCCTTCGCGCACCGGATGTACCTGTGGCTGACTGATCTCGACCACCTGCCGCAGTTGCCGTGGTGGCTCCGGCCGTTCGCGCGCTTCGACGGCCGCGACCACTTCAGCCGGGACGAGCCCGGAGACATCCGGTCCAAACTGGACACTTGGCTCGCGCACCGCGGAGTGGATCTGCGCGGCGGGCCGGTGACGATGCTCGCGTCGGCGCGCGTTCTCGGGTACGTGTTCAACCCGATCACCGTCTACTGGTGCCACACGCCGGACGGCGCGCTCGCCTGCGTGGTCGCCGAGGTGCACAACACCTACGGCGGCCGCCACGCCTACCTGCTCCAGCCGGGCGAAGACGTCCGGGCGGACAAGGAGTTCTACGTGTCGCCGTTCCAGGAGATGTCGGGGGAATACCGGATGCACCTGCCGCGCCCGGACGCGCTGCTGGCGCTGACCGTCGTCCTGCACCGCGACGGCGACGCCGCCCTGACGGCTACGCTGCGAGGAGTCCGCCGTCCGGCCGGGGTCCGCACGCTCGCGCGGTTCCTGGCGGGCAGGCCGCTCCAACCGCAGCGCGTCGCCGCGTTGATCCGCCGCCACGGGCTCGCGCTGTGGCGGCGGAAGGCCCCGCTCGCCGCCCGGACCGGACAGAACACGGCAGGAGCCCTCCATGGATGAGAGCGCACGGGATGAGAGCGCACGCCCGGCCGACCGGCTCTCGGCGGTGCCGTCGACGAGCGCCGAGGACCTGATGGCGCTGGTCGCGAAGGGGGACGAACGCGCCTTCGAGCGGCTTTACGATCAGCTCGCCGGCCCCGTCTACGGGCTCGTCCGCCGCATCGTGCGGGATCCCGCGCAGTCCGAGGAGGTCGCGCAGGAGGTGCTCGTGGAGCTGTGGAAGACCGCCACGCGCTACTCGTCGGCGAAGGGCAGCGTCCTGAACTGGGCGATGACGCTCGCGCACCGCCGCGCGGTCGACCGGGTGCGGTCCGCGCGGGCGAGCACCGAACGCGAACGGAAAGCGACCTTCGAAGCCGCGCGCGGGCGTCCGTTCGACGAGGTCGCCGAATCCGTCGCGACCCGGCTGGAACGCTCGCAGGTGCGGCGCTGCCTGAAGACGCTGACCGAATTGCAGCGGGAATCCGTCCTCCTGGCCTATTACCAGGGCTATACCTATCGCGAGGTCGCCGACGTGCTGGACACCCCGCAGGGGACGGTCAAGACCAGACTGCGCGACGGGTTGATCCGGCTGCGCGACTGCCTGGGGGTGACGGCGTGACCAGTCCGGACATGCACACGTTGGCCGGTGCGTACGCGCTCGACGCGCTGTCGGAGGTCGAGCGGGCCCAGTTCCGCCGCCATCTCGACCAGTGCGACTCGTGCGCGCAAGAAGTGCGGGAACTGCGCGAGACCGCGGCGCGGCTCGGCGCGGCGATGGACGAGCAGCCGCCGTCCGGCCTCAAGGACCGCGTTCTCGCGGACATGCGCACGACCCGCCAGGTGCCGCCGCGGACCGATTCCGGCGAGCCGCGCCTGCGCGGCCCTCGCCGCTGGCCGATGCTGATCGCCGCCGCGGCCGCCGTCATCGGTCTCGCCCTGGCCGGCGTGTTCGGCGGCATCGCACTCCACACCAGCAGTCAGCTCAACAGCGCACAGTCCGAATTGGACACCGCGCGCGAGCGCTACCTGCCGGTGGCCGAACTGCTCACCGCACCCGACGCGCGGACCGAACACGTCGCGTCGCCGCGCGGGGGCGGCGGCACGGTGGTGGTTTCGCGGAAGCTCGACCGCGTGATGTTCATGCAGTCCGGGCTGCCGCCGGTCCGAGCCGGGCAGGTGTACGAGGCCTGGCTGATGGGCCCGGACCTCGCGCCGCGTCCGGCCGGGCTGCTGCCCGGCGGACCCTCGGGTTCGCTGGTGGTGGCGGACGGTTTGGCTGGTGCGCGGCAGTTCGCGATCAGTGTCGAGCAGGCCGGGGGAGCGCCGTCCGGGAAGCCCTCGAACGACGTCGTGCTGGTCACTCCGGTGCCCGCATAGCAGACCGCGCGCCGGGCTCCGCGGCGGGTTCCGGCCTTGCGCGCGGCTTCGCGTTGTGGCAAAACACCTTTGCCGCTCACGGCGTGGCTACTGGATTAGAGCTTGCGCGGCGCCTACCGTCCTGCCTTGACGCCGGTGGTTGACATAACTCTCACTCTCGGGTTGAGGTTGAGGGTTTCCGGCCCCGGCGGGCGGCATGTGCACATCACGATCAGGAAGGCGGACCCGATGACGCCCCCGCACAACTACCTTGCGGTGATCAAGGTCGTCGGCATCGGCGGCGGCGGCGTGAACGCCGTGAACCGGATGATCGAGGTCGGCCTCAAGGGTGTCGAGTTCATCGCGGTGAACACCGACGCCCAGGCACTGCTCATGTCCGACGCCGACGTCAAGCTGGACATCGGCCGGGAACTCACCCGCGGCCTCGGCGCCGGCGCCGCTCCCGAGGTGGGACAGCGCGCCGCCGAGGACCACCGCGAGGAAATAGAAGAGGTCATCAAGGGCGCCGACATGGTGTTCGTGACCGCGGGCGAGGGCGGCGGCACCGGCACCGGCGGCGCGCCGGTCGTCGCGCAGATCGCCCGCAAGCTCGGCGCGCTCACGATCGGCGTGGTGACCCGTCCGTTCACCTTCGAGGGCAAACGCCGCGGCAAGCAGGCCGAGGACGGCATCCAGCAGCTGCGCAACGAGTGCGACACACTGATCGTGATCCCGAACGACCGGCTGCTGCAGCTCGGCGACATCGGCGTGTCCCTGATGGACGCGTTCCGCTCCGCCGACGAGGTGCTGCTCTCCGGTGTCCAGGGCATCACCGACCTGATCACCACGCCCGGCCTGATCAACCTGGACTTCGCCGACGTCAAGAGCGTCATGTCCGGCGCGGGCTCCGCGCTGATGGGCATCGGCTCGGCGCGCGGCGAGGGACGGGCGATCCAGGCCGCGGAGAAGGCGATCAACTCGCCGCTGCTGGAAGCGTCGATGGACGGCGCGCACGGCGCGCTGCTGTCCATCGCGGGCGGATCGGACCTCGGGCTGTTCGAGATCAACGAGGCCGCGTCGCTCGTGCAGGAGTCGGCGCACCCGGACGCGAACATCATCTTCGGGACGATCATCGACGACTCCCTCGGCGACGAGGTCCGCGTCACGGTGATCGCGGCCGGCTTCGACGCCGGCGCTCCCACGCACAAGAAGCTCGACCCGCCGGCGTTCGGCGGCAAACAGGGCAACGGCACCGCGTCCGCCTCGGCGGGCCAGGTCGGCGGCGGTTCGGCCCCGCAGTCCCCGCCGCAGACCGGGGCGACCCCGGTGCCGCCGGCGGGCAGCTCCGGCTACCCGGTGGCTCCGCCGCGGACGCCCTCGTCGGGCCTGCCGCAGCCGGGCACCGGTACCCCGCCGGGCGGCCTTCCGCAACCCGGCGGCGGCACGCGGGGGTATTCGCCGATCGGTTCGGGTTCCGCGACGGGCGGTCTGCCGAGCCGCCCGGCGACGGTCCACGACGACCCGACCGACGACGACGTGGACGTTCCTCCGTTCATGCGGCGGTAAGCACGGACTCACGAGCAACGGCCGTCCCGGCACTTTCGGGGCGGCCGTTTGCCGTGCGCGCTCGTCCCGGTTCGCGCGGGGACGAGCGCGCCCGAGGCTCGGGAGGGCAGCCGCCGCCGTTTTTGGCAGGATGACGGGGTGCGAGTACGACGAGTGGTCACGACCAGGGCGGGCGGGGCTTCCCGGCCGCCGTACGAGAGCTTCAACCTCGGCGACCACGTCGGCGACGACGCGGGCGACGTCTACGCCAACCGCAAGCGGCTGGCGTCCGAACTCGGCCTCGCCGAGGACCGGCTGGCCTGGATGGAACAGGTGCACGGCCGCACCGCGACCGTCGTGGACGGCACCGAGACCTCGGCCGCCGAAGCCACCGACGCGCTGGTGACCGACCGTCCGGGCGTCGCGCTCGTGGTGCTGGTCGCGGACTGTGTCCCGGTGCTCATGGCGGATCCGGAAGCCGGCGTCGTCGCGGCGGTGCACGCCGGCCGGGTCGGCGCCCGCGTCGGCGTGGTGCCCGCCGCGCTGGAGGCGATGCGCGAACTCGGCGCCGAACCGGGTCGCGTCGAGGCGTTGCTGGGCCCGGCGATCTGCGGCGACTGCTACGAGGTCCCGGCCGCGATGGCGGCGGACGTCGAGAAGCATCTGCCCGGCAGTTCCTGCAAAACGCGCAAGGGCACCACTGGTCTGGACCTGCGCGCCGGGCTCTGGCAGCAGCTGGCCGACCTGGGCGTCGGACGCGTCGGCGCGGACCCGCGGTGCACGGCGGAAGACAAGACGCTGTTCAGCTTCCGCCGCGACGGCACCACCGGCCGGATCGCCGGCATCACCTGGCTGGAAGAGGAGAAGGCGTGAGCGAGGACCCGGCGGAGAAGCGGCGGGCGGAGCTGGCGGCGTCGCTGGCCGCGGTCGAGGAACGCATCGCGAACGCCTGCGCGGCGGCCGGTCGGTCCCGCGACGAGGTGCGGCTGCTGGGCGTCACCAAGACGTTCCCGGCGGCCGACGCCGCGCTGCTGACCGACCTCGGGCTGCTGAACCTCGCCGAAAACCGCGACCAGGAAGCCGGTCCGAAGGCGGCCGAGGTCGCCGGACTGCGCCCGGACGCGGCGCCGCGCTGGCACATGGTCGGGCGGCTGCAGCGGAACAAGGCGCGTTCGGTCGTGCGCTGGGCGGCCGAGGTCCAGTCGGTCGACTCGGCGCGGCTCGCCGACGCGCTCGCCCGCGCGGTCGCCGCGGCGCAGGAGGCCGGGGAGCGGACCGGACCGCTCGACGTCTTGGTCCAGGTGAGCCTCGACGGCGACGTCGCGCGCGGCGGGACCCTGCTGGAGGACGTCGACGCCCTCGCCGACCGCATCGCCCACACGGGGGAGCTGCGATTGCGAGGCGTGATGGCGGTGGCCCCGTTAGGGGAGGACCCGGGCATTGCTTTTGCCCGGCTGTCCCACGCGGCGGAAAGAGTCCGCGCCCGGTATCCGGAAGCGGCTGACGTCTCCGCCGGAATGAGCCATGATCTGGACCAGGCGATCCGGCACGGCTCGACGTGTGTGCGTGTCGGAACCGCGTTGCTCGGCGGGCGCGGTTTAGCCTCGCCGTAGGGAGTCCGCCCGGTGGTCACGTTTCGTGTCCGGCCGGGCGGGGCACAACTGTGCGGGAGCGGCAAGGGCTAGGGAGAGGCATGAGCGCGCTGCAGAAGCTGAAGGCCTACTTCGGGATGGTGCCCGCGGACGAAGACGGCTACGACGACGGTTACGACGAGTACGACGACGGCTACGACCAGCCGCCTGCCCGGTCCCGGGCACGCTACCGCGACGTCGACGAGAGCTACGACGAGCCCGCCGCGCGAGTGCGGTCGCGGGCGATGGCGGCCGAGCCGGCGACGCACGGCGCGCTCGCCGTGGACCGCCAGCCGGAGCCGGTCGCCCGGCTGCGGCCGGTCGCCGAACCGGTCGCCGCGCCGGTGCGGGACCCGCTCAGCCGGATCACGACGCTGCACCCGACGAGCTACATCGAGGCGCGGGCGATCGGCGAGCACTACCGCGAGGGCATCCCGGTGATCATCAACCTCACCGAGATGGAGAACGCGGACGCCAAGCGGATCGTGGATTTCGCGGCGGGACTGGCGTTCGCCGTGCGCGGGTCGATGGACAAGGTCACCAACAAGGTGTTCCTTCTCTCACCGCCCGATGTGGACGTGACCGCGGAGGACCGTCGGCGGATCGCCGAGGGCGGATTGTTCCTGCGCGGGTGAACACGGCCGGACCGCTGGGCGCAGCCAGACGTGATTTTGTCGACTATGTCGCCCTGCGGGCGGCTGGTCGCGCCCAACCCGGCCGTCCCCCGCTAGAGTGGTGGCCGTGAATGCTGTGTGGCTTGCGATCTGGTACGTGCTGTTTGCCTTCTGGCTGCTGCTCACGGCCCGGATCGTGGTCGAGCTCGTGCGGAGTTTCGCACGGGAATGGCGTCCCGCCGGAGGGGTTGCGGTGACGCTCGAGACCATCTACACAGTGACCGACCCGCCGGTGCGGTTGTTCCGCAGGATCATTCCGATGGTCCGGATCGGCGGCGTAGGACTGGACTTGTCGATTATGGTGCTGCTGTTGGTTGTGTTCTTCGCGATGCAACTGACACCCAGGTGATCGGGGAAAACCCGGGTGTGTCCTGCAGGCCATGGAGTGCGTGAGGTGATCTGATGTCGTTGACCCCCGCTGACGTGCATAACGTCGCGTTCAGCAAGCCGCCCATCGGCAAGAGGGGCTACAACGAGGACGAGGTGGACGCGTTCCTCGACCTGGTGGAGACCGAGCTTGCCCGGTTGATCGAGGACAACAACGAGCTGCGCCAGCAGGTGGAGCAGCTCGACGCCGAGCTCGAGTCGACCCGCTCGGAGCTCGAGAACGCGAAGGTCGCCGGCCCGCCGCCGGGCCGCGACCCCGAGCCGTCGCGGCGGCTCGCCCCGGTTCCGCCCCCCGCCTCGGCGATGGAGCAGACCCAGGCGCATTCGATGGTCCCCGACAGCGGCGAGCCGAACGTCCAGGCCGCCAAGGTGCTCGGCCTGGCGCAGGAAATGGCCGACCGGCTCACCGCCGAGGCGAAGACCGAGTCCGACGGGATGCTGGCGGAGGCGCGGACCAAGTCCGAGCAGCTGCTGTCCGACGCCCGGGCGAAGTCCGACTCGATGGTGAACGAGGCGCGCACCCGCGCCGAGACCATGCTGAACGACGCGCGCACGCGCGCCGAGACGCTGGAGCGCCAGGCGCGCGACAAGGCGACCACGATGGAACGCGAGTCGCAGCGCAAGTACACCGAGACGATGAACAACCTGAACGCCGAAAAGGGCGCTCTGGGCAAGAAGATCGAAGAGCTCCGCACGATCGAGCGCGAATACCGCACCCGGCTGCGCGGATTCCTCGAGTCCCAGCTGCGCGAGCTCGACGACCGGGGCTCCGCTGCCCCGGCGTCGGCGTCCTCCGGTTCGAGCCAGTCCTCGACCGGCGCCAGCGGTCAGGGCTACTCGTTCGGCCCGCGCGCCGAGGCCGGCTGACCCACTGCCGTACCCCGCCCCGCCGAGTCCGATTCGGACCCGGCGGGGCTTCGGCGTGTCCGGATCCGGGGCCGCCACGGTGGGGAACCGGCGCGGTACGCCGCGTGGGCGGGTCGCAGCGGGAAACCGGGCGGCCCGTGTTGTAATTCAGCGTGCTCTACATCGTCCTCCTTCTGGTGCTGGCGGCTCTCGGGCTGCTCGTCACGGCGCTCATCACGGGCACCTCGCTGTGGGCCTGGGTTTCCATCGGGCTGTCCGTGCTCGCCGGGCTGCTTCTGCTCGTCGACTGGCTGCGGCGGCGCAAGCGCGCGGACACCGGGGACGCACCGGACGAGGACTCTGCGGACTCCGATCCGGACCAGGAGGACGCGGCGGAGGAAAAGGACGAGGCGGTCCCGGCCGAGGAGGACGCCGAGCAGACCGCGCTGCTCCCGGCGGCGGGCGAGCTGGGCGATCCGGCGGACGTGCCGGAACCGAAGGTCGAGAAGCCCGCTTCGGAACGCGAGCCCCAATCCGAGGCGAAGGCAGTGCGCGACACTCCGCCCGGCGTGGAGGAAACCGCGCCGGAGGACCTCGAGGTGGTCCAGGAACTCGAGGACGAGGTCGTGGTCGTCGACGAGTACCCGCGCTATCACCTGGTGGACTGCGGCTGGCTGTCCGGCCGCGACACGATCCCGATCGGCGTCGGCGAGGCGCGGCAGCTGGGCTTCACGCCGTGTGCGCGCTGCGGTCCGGACGCGGTGCTCGCCGCGGCGCACCGCTGATCCAGTCCGTTCCCCTCGTGAAACCGGACCAGCGGCAGGAAAAGCCGCGGGACCAATGTCTTCACATCGTCCGGGAGGTTGCCGGGGTCGGGCACGTGCTCGGCGACGGAACCGGTGTGCGCGTGCTCGTGCCCACTGCGCGGGCGACCGGGTCGATCGTGAACGCGGCGTTTCTGTGGAGCCTCGGGCTTACTGCCGTTGCAGTGCTTCCGTGCCTTGCCCTTCCCGGATCCCGAGCGCCTCTTCCAGCACCCTCGCGCCATTCTCGGTGAGCTGTACCGCTCGATGCGCCTTCGCCCGCGACCGGAGCCATCCCGCGTCCATGAACCGTCGCGTGACCGCCGCGCCCAGCGCTCCGGCCAGGTGATGGCGCTGCTCAGTCCAATCCAGGCAAAACCGCAGCAGCGGACGGCGGCTCTCCGCGGCCGTCGCGACATCCACGCCTAAGGCGTCGAACACTTCGTCGGCGGCAGGGCCCAGCACGTACGGATGTTCTTGCAGCTGCGAGGAAATCCGGTCCCCGGGCCGTCGCCGGGTGCTCGGCTCACCGTCCACAGTGGACAGTGCGCCGCGGTCGAGCAATGCGGCCGTGACGGTCACGCCGAGTCTTCCGGCGACGTGGTCGTAGCACAATCTCGCGGTGCGCAAGGCTTCCGCGCGGGTGCCTTCCCGCAGCGAGCGGACCGGGCGCGCGGGGGAGTGCCGGGCGAGCGCTTCCAGCAGATCCGGGGCCGCACCGGCGATGCGGTAAAACCGGTGCCTGCCGGACTTTTCCGCGGTCACCAAGCCCGCGGCCAGCAGCTTCGACAGGTGCGCGCTCACGCCCTGCGCGGTCAGACCCGCTTCGCCGGCCAGCACGGACGCGGCCAGCGACCGGCCGTCGGCGAGGGCCATCAGCACCCGGACCCGCGCCGGATCGGCGAACAGGGCGGCGGTGCGCGCGATGTCGGCGTCTCCTTCCATGCGTCCAGCATGCCCCCGGCACACTTCCACCGCGACGGAAGCGTCCCCGGTGTCTGCTGGACCCATGCGCACCGCGATCCTGTTCACCATGTGCGCCGGGATGTTCCTGGTGCAACTCGACGTCACCGTCGTCAACGTCGCCCTCCCCACCCTCGGCAGCGAACTCCACGCGGACGTTCCGCAGTTGCAGTGGGTGGTGGTCGGGTATTCCGTCGTGCTCGCCGCCTTGCTGCTGACCGGGGGCGCGCTCGGTGACGTCCTCGGGCACCGCGGCGTGGTGCTGACCGGGCTGGCCGTTTTCGGGGGCGCTTCGGCGGCGTGCGGGCTGGCGCAGTCGGCGGGCTGGCTCGTCGCGGCCCGTGCGGTGCAGGGAGCCGGGGCGGCGTTGCTGCTGCCGGGCACGATGGCCGTCATCGCCGGGACGTTCCCCGGACGGACGGAACGGGCCCGCGCGGTGGGGATCTGGGCCGGGATTTCGGCGCTCGCCCTGCCCGCCGGCCCGTTGCTGGGCGGGATCCTCGTGCAGACGGCCGGGTGGCGGCCGGTGTTCTGGCTGAACGTCCCGATCGTCGCCGCGGCGGCCGTCGCGACTCGCCGGATGGTGCCGCCGGACGTCCGGAAACCGGGCCGCGTCGACGTTCCCGGGGCGGCGGCCGCGGCCCTGGCTCTCGGTTCTGGCGTTTACGCGGTGATCGCGAAAACGCCGTGGGCCGGCTTGCTCGCGGGGGCGGCGGCCGTGGCGTTCATCGTGGTGGAACGGCGTTCTGCCGAACCGATGCTGCCGCTGTCGCTGCTGCGGTCCCGGCAGACGGCGGGCGCGAACCTGGTGTCCGCGGCGATGAACTTCGTCGGGCTCGGTTCGGTGCTGGTGTTCACGCTCTACCTGCAGGACGTCCTCCGCGCGGACCCGATCGCCGCCGCCGTCGCGTTGCTGCCGATGTTCGTTCCGCTGGTCCTCGCCGGCCCGGTCTCCGGACGGCTCACCGCGAGGTTCGGCCCGCGTCCGCAGATCGTGACCGGGCTGCTGCTCGGTGCGGCGGCGATGCTGAACCTGCTGCGGATCGGCCCCGGCACCGGGTACTGGACGCTGCTGCCGACGCTGTTCGCGCTCAGCGTCGGGATGGGACTGCTGACCGCCGCCGTGGTGACCGCGGCGATCTCCGACGCGCCGGGGGAGCGCGCGGGGATCGCGGGCGGGATCAACAACGCGGCACGGCAGGCAGGCGGCGCGCTCGGCGTGGCGGTTTTCGGTGCGGTAGCGGGAGAACCGGCGGAGCGTGCGGCGTTTGTGCACGGCTTGCATCTGCTCGGGTTCGTCTCGGCCGGGCTGTGGCTCGCGGCCGCGGTGCTCGCGGTGGTGACGGTGCGCCGCCGGGCTCGGGGCAGGCAGCTTGAGCCGACGGGCTGATCTTCGCGGCTCTGAACGAACTTCCGCCGAGCCCGCAGGACGGGCTGCGGGCTCGGGAGCTTTACTTCATGTCGAGAATTGCCAGGGAGGCTTGAATTCCGCGGTCTGTTCCGTCGCGTTCGGTGGGAAGCCCTTGGCCGTGGTTTCCGCCGCCGCTCGTGTTTCAGCGGATCGCCCCGGTTTGGCCAGCCGCCGAGCCCGCAGGATGAGCTGCGGCCTCGGCGGCCTTTACTTCGCATCGAGAATCGCGAGGAAGGTTTCGAGTTCTGCGGTCTGCTCCGAGCGGCCCCTACTTCACGTCGAGAATCGCCAAGAGCGCTTTGAGTTCCGCGATCTGCTCCGTCGCCTCCGGGGGCAGCCCCTCGATCGCCGCCTCCGCCGCGGTTCGGGCTTCGGCTGGGCGGCTCAATCCGAACAGCAGCCGGGCTTGCAGTGCCGTGGCGATCGCGGCCTCGGTGGTCGCGCCGAGGGTCTGGAGGAGTTCAGCCGCCACCTCCGCCCGGGGCAGCGCCTGTTCGGGCTGCTCCGCCGAAGCCAGCAGCCGGCCGCCGTTCAACGCGACCATGGCCCGCTCCCAGAGGACCGGCGGCTCGTCGCCCTCGAGGTCCGCGGCGCTTTTCTCCGCTTCGGACAGCGCGGCCAGTGCCTGCTCCGGGCGCTGCGCCCATCGCCACGACACCGCTGCCTGACGGAGATTGCGCACGGCGTCGACCGGGATTTCGCTCGCCCTGAAGTACTCCGCGGCGCGCAGGTAGGACTCGGCGGCGGCACCGTCGCGGTCGAGTTCGTCGAGGACGTCGCCGATGGTCTCGGCTGCCTGTCCGGCCGCGGGCTGGCTCCCCGTAGCGGCGAAGTAGTCGTGCACCTGCTCCAGCAGAGTCAGCGCCGGATCGCGCTGGCCGAGCGCTCGGTGGGCCCCGGCGAGCAGGTAGCGAGCCCTGGCCAGTTCGTCCTCGTCGCCGCCCCGCTCCAGTACCTCGATCGCCGCCTCGGCCGCGTCGGCGGCTGTCGGGGCGTCTCCGGCGCGTGTGGCCGCGGCGGCCAGTCCGAGCTGGGCGAGCGCGGTGCCGGTCAGGTCTCCGGCCTCGGCCAGGTCGGCGACCTCGCCGCGGTAGTGGCCCACCGCTTCTTCCAGCAGGTCCAGGTCGGACGCGAGCATGCCGAGGGTGTGCCGCACCTGGGCGCGCAGGACCGCGGAAGCGGCGGACTCGGCGGGCCGCAGGATGGCGTAGGCCGCCTCGAGTTCGCCGGTCGCGGCGGCCATCCGTCCGGCCATCAGCCGCGCCCACGCCTCCTGGCCGGTCGATCCGGCTTCGGCGAACAGTTCCGTCGCGCGTTCGGCCAGCTCTCGCGCCTCGGGCAGGCGACCGGTGCGCGCGGTGAGTTCGGCGCGCAGCAGGGAGAGCCGCGCGGCCAGCTCGGCGGGCATCGCCGTGGCCGCGGCTTCGGCGCGGCCGAGAACCTCGAACGCGGCGTCGAGGTCGTCGGTCTCGGAGAGCCCCACGGACCACCGCATCAGCGCGCGGACGTGCGGTTCCCGGTCGCCGAGTCCGGCGAGCGCCTCGGCCGCGTCGGAGAGTTCGTCAAGGCCGAGGCGCTCGCCCAGCTGGCAGCGGGCGAGCCCGGCCTTGCTCGCCGCGGTGTGCCGGGCGATCTCGTCGCCCTCGGCCGCGAACAGTTCGGCCGCGCACAGCCAATCGCGCGCGGCGGCCTCGGGGTCCGTGCTCGCCGCGGCGGACCCGGACAGCCGCCGGGCCAAGAGTGACCCGGTCGGCTCCGGGCACAGGTCGTCGAACCTCGCCCAGACGGCTTCGGCGGCCGAGTCTTCGCTGAGCCGGGAGTGCTTTTCGGCCAGGTCGGCCAGCTCTTCGGGAGTGTCCGGAAAGGACGGTGCGGCCGGCACCGGGGCCGGGGCCGCGCGCGGGCTCGTCCAGGACAGCGGGAGGCGGTCCACGATCGGCTCTGCGGCGAGGACGCCGCGGATCAGGTCGCCCTGCTCGCTCGTCCCGTTCCGGGCGTCGAAGCGGGCCGCGAGGCCCAGCGCGCGCTCGGAAAGCTCGTCGTGCAGTGCCTGGACGGAAATCTCGCCGCCGGGCCGCCGCACGGTCGCGTCGGCGTGGCCGGATTCGGCGACCAGGCGCAGGTTCAGCGCCGCGGCCGCGCAGAACTCCATTTCGACGTACGGGGTGCGCGCGTCGCCGAGCCAGCCGAGGTGCCGCTCGAGGATTTCCAGCCCGCGCGCGTGGTTGCCGGTGCGCGCGCAGAACTGGAGATGGTCGGGGACGAGATTCAGGTGCAGCCGGTTGTGCCGGATCGTGCGGTACGCCTGCCGATGCGCCCGCGCCGCCTCCTCCAGCCGTCCGGTGCGGACATACGGAAGCAGCAGCGACGAGAGGATCCCGTGCGGCTGCTCGCTGCAGGTGAACGTGCCGCCGAGCACCGGTTCCGCGACCGCGACGGCCTCTTCGAACCGGCCGTAGCGGCTCAGGTGCGAGACCTTGCCGGACGGTTCGCAGCCGATGCAGTCCGACATCTCGCCGCGCGGCGCGGCGTTCCAGAGCCGGTACTGCTCGGCGGCCGTCTCGTGGTCGCCGACGTGCCGCGCCACGATTTGCCGGTGCTGGTGCACCGGGTTCATCGTGTGCCCGGCCGCGCGGTACCGGCGCTCCATGTCGTCGAGCACGGCGTAGGTGCGGTCCAGCGGCACCTCGGGAAAGTCGGCCAGCGACGAGACGGCGGACTTGAACGACCAGAAAAGGCTGTGGTCCCAGTCCTCGTCGCCCTCGCCCTTGTCGCGCTTGGCGAGGCACCAGGCGAAGGGGACGAACGCCTTCGCGGGCTCGTCGCCCTGGTTGTACGCGCGGATCAGCGAAATCCGGGCGGCGTACCGCAGATCCGGCGTGCCCTCGGCGTCGACGGTCCGGACCAGGCTCTCCGTCCCGGCGATCTGGGCCTTGCCGCAGGGCAGGTCCCGGGAGGCCCACAGCCGGTTCCACAGCTCTTGTTCGGTCGGGGCGGTCATCAGTCCTCCCGGTTCGGGACGGCGTGGTCGAGAAGGCTGAGGAAGGCCCGGTTCAGCAGCGCGGAGTCGGCGGGCCGGATCGGGTGCCTGCCCAGCAGCAGCGCCTGTCCGTAGAGGGATTCGACGGCCAGCGAGGTCAGTTCCTCGTTCTCGAGCCGGGAAATCCGCCGCACCAGCGGGTTGCGGTAGTTGAGCACGAGCTGCGGGCGTTCCCGCTGCGGTTTTTCGAAGGCGGAGAGCACCCCGGCCCACAGCTCGTCCACGGCCTCCTTGGTCGCGCGCAGTTCGCCGGCGAACGCGGCGGCGCGGTCGACGAGATAGAGCACCGGGAGCGACGCGGGCTCGAACTCGCGCAGCACCGCCTCGCAGCCGAGCCGGTCCACGCAGCGTTGCGCGGCGGCGGCGAACGGCCGGACCGCCAGCGCCGCCTCGGGGTCGAGATCGTCGAAGGCGGTGGCGAGTTCGCTCGGGTCGAGCCGTTCGACGCGCACGCCCGGTTCGAGCACGCGGACGCGTTCGACGAGTTCGCTGTCGTAGGTGTAGCCGCCGTTGATCACCGGCAGGTTCTGCGCGGCCGCGACGCCGGCCAGCTGGCCGAATTCCTCGGTGGTCGCGCAGTAGCGGAGCACGCCGTACCGCGCGCGGAACTCGGCCAGCGTCATCCGGCCGACGTTCGTTTCCAGCGGCCACCACTCGTCGACCAGCCGCAGCATGTCGTCGTCGTGCAGCGCGAGCGCTTTGACGCCGAGGTGGTGGATCTTGAGGAACTGGTTCAGCCGCTGCGGATCGGTGTTCGAGAGCCCGACGAGCCAGCCGCGCAGCTGCTCGCCGAGCGCTTCGCGGGTCGCGGAGAGCTGATCGTCGTCGTAGAGCGCCTCGCGGCTCGCGGTGGGCCGCAGCTCGCCGGTGTCCACGACGCAGCGGGCGAAGAAGGCCCAGTCCGGCAGCAGCCCCGGCGCGTTCTCCGCGAGCAGCATCCGCTTGAGGTACACGCGATGCCCGGCGCGCTCGGCCGGGTTCGCCGGGAACGGCAGCACGTAGGCGACGCCGGTCAGCCCGGCCTCGGGCACGTCGAGGTCGACGACGTCGAACGGGGTGAAGCCGAGCACCTCCTGCGCGTAGCCGACGAGGTCCGCGGCGCGGTGCCCGGCCGAGCGCTCGCCGGCCTGCCACGGGACGCCGGCGCCGCTGATCGCCTTGCCGTTCACCGTGATTTCGAACGGCAGCATCGAGCCGTACAGCGTCGCGAGGTCGGCGACCGTCTCCGGCACGAACCATTGTTCGGCGCCGTGGCGCGCGGTGAGGGTGACCGTGGTGCCGATCGTCTCCCGTTCGCCGGGCCCGACGGCGTAGGTGCCGTCCGAGCGGCCGGTCCAGGAGACGGCGGGCGCACCGGTGGCCGAGCGGGTGACGACGCGGGTCTCGTCGGCGACCAGGAACGCCGACAGCAGCCCGATCCCGAACTGGCCGAGGAAATCCCGGCGGCCGTAGCCGAGCTCGTCCCGTTTGGAGCTGCGGCCGATCGTCGCCAGGAGTTCGTGCACCTGCTCCTCGGACAGGCCGATCCCGGTGTCGGTGATCCGCAGCGTCCCGCCGTCGCCGTCGATCGCGATCCCGGCGGGCGCCGAGGCGTCGGCCGCCTTCCGCGCGGTCACCGCGTCCACGGCGTTCTGGAGCAGTTCCCGCACGTACACGCGCGGACTGGAATAGAGGTGCTGGCTCAGCAGGTCGACGACCCCGCGAAGATCCACCTGAAAACTACGGCTCACCCGTTCTCGGCTCCTGTGCTGTGGCGGGGCGGGCGGTCAGCCCGGCGAGTCCGCGACGGACGCCCCGGCCGCCACCGTATCGGCGGGACCTGGTGCCCGGCACCGAATTTCCCGGGATTGCACCCGGCCGCGGCACGGATCGTTACCGGTGCCGGAACCCGGGCCGGCGGCCGCGGCCGGGGCAGGCGGAAAGCGGCTTGCGGCGACGGGTTAACCTGGGATCAGCAAGGCGTCGATCCGGCCATCACCGGGGAGCCTCCGGAAGAACCGGGCGTCCGCGCCCGCAGTAGAACCGGACGGGTGCGGCCCGTGACAGCCGCGCGACGAGTGGCCCGGGAGCAGCGTGCCGGGCAAGCGGGGTGGTACCGCGTGACGCGCGAGCGTCTCGTCCCCGTGTGGGCGGCCGCCGGTCGCCCGTACGAGCGACGAACGCAAGGAGCACCCGGATGTACCCCCAGGCTTCGCCGGGCGGAGAGACCACGGTCCCGTCCCAGCCGTCGTTCCCCGCGCTGGAGGAGAGCGTCCTCGCGTACTGGGAGAGCGACCGGACCTTCCAGGCGACCGTCGACGCCCGCCCCGAGGGCACCCACGGCGACAACGAGTACGTCTTCTACGACGGCCCGCCCTTCGCCAACGGCCTCCCGCACTACGGGCACCTGCTCACCGGGTACGTCAAGGACATCGTCCCGCGCTACCAGACGATGAAGGGCAAGCACGTCGAGCGGCGGTTCGGCTGGGACACCCACGGCCTGCCCGCCGAACTCGAGGCGATGCGGCAGCTCGGGATCACCGAGACGACCGAGATCGAAGAGATGGGCATCGCGAAGTTCAACGAGGCTTCGCGCGAGTCCGTGCTGCGCTACACCGACGAATGGCGCGAGTACGTCACCCGCCAGGCCCGCTGGGTCGACTTCGACAACGACTACAAGACGCTCGACGTCACCTACATGGAGTCGGTGCTCTGGGCGTTCAAACGGTTGTGGGACAAGGGACTCGTCTACGAGGGCTACCGCGTCCTGCCCTACTGCTGGCGCGACGCGACGCCGCTGTCCAATCACGAGCTGGGCATGGACGCCGACGTCTACCGCAACCGCCAGGACCCGGCCGTCACGGTCGGGTTCCGCCTGGAGGGCAACGACAACGAGCTCGACGGCACGTACCTGCTGATCTGGACGACCACGCCGTGGACGCTGCCGTCCAACCTCGCCACCGCGGTGCACCCCGAGGTGCGGTACGTCGTGGTGGAAAGCGACGGCAACCGCTTCCTGCTCGCGGAGGCCCGCGTCGCCGCGTACGCGCGCGAACTCGGCGAGGAGCCGACCGTCGTCGCGCACTACACCGGCGAGCAGCTGCTCGGATCCCGTTACGCGCCGCCGTTCCCGTACTTCGTCGGCACGGAGAACGCGCACCGCGTGCTGTCGGCGGACTACGTCACCACCGACGACGGCACCGGCGTCGTGCACATCGCGCCCGCCTACGGCGCCGAGGACAAGGTGGTCACCGACGCGGCCGGGATCGCCCCGGTGACGCCGGTGGACGACCACGGCAAGTTCGACGAGACCGTTCCGGACTACGCCGGGCAGCTGGTGTTCGACGCGAACCCGAACATCGTGCGGGACCTCAAGAACGGCACCGGCGGCGCGGCCCGCCAGGGCGCGGTGCTGCTGCGCCACGAGACCTACGACCACTCGTACCCGCACTGCTGGCGCTGCCGGAACCCGCTGATCTACCGCGCGGTCTCGTCGTGGTTCGTCGCGGTGACGCAGTTCAAGGACCGGATGGTCGAGCTGAACCAGCAGATCACCTGGTACCCGGAGAACGTCAAGGACGGCCAGTTCGGCAAGTGGCTGGAGAACGCCATCGACTGGTCGATCTCCCGCAACCGCTACTTCGGCACGCCGATCCCGGTGTGGCGCTCGGACGACCCGGCCTATCCGCGCATCGACGTCTACGGCTCGCTGGACGAGCTGGAGGCCGACTTCGGCGTGCGGCTGGACAACCTGCACCGGCCCTACATCGACGAGCTGACCCGGCCGAACCCGGACGACCCGACCGGGAAGTCCGTCATGCGCCGCGTGCCGGACGTGCTCGACGTGTGGTTCGACTCGGGTTCGATGCCCTACGCCCAGGTGCACTACCCGTTCGAGAACGCCGACTGGTTCGAGCACCACTACCCGAGCGACTTCATCGTCGAGTACATCGGGCAGACCCGCGGCTGGTTCTACCTGCTGCACGTGCTCGCGACCGCGCTGTTCGACCGGCCGGCGTTCCGCACCTGCGTGTCGCACGGCATCGTGCTCGGCTCCGACGGCCAGAAGATGTCGAAGTCGCTGCGGAACTACCCGGACGTCAACGAGGTCTTCGACCGCGACGGGTCCGACGCCATGCGGTGGTACCTGATGGCGAGCCCGATCCTGCGCGGCGGCAACCTCGTCGTCACCGACCGGGGGATCCGCGACGCGGTCCGCCAGGCCGTGCTCCCGCTGTGGAACTCGTACTACTTCCTTGCCCTGTATGCGAATGCCGAAGGCAAGCAAGGGCAGTGGCGCACGGATTCGACGCACCTGCTCGACCGGTACGTGCTCGCGAAAACGCACGAACTGGTCACCGATGTCGAGTCCGCGATGGACGGCTACGACATCGCGGGCGCGTGCCAGACCGTGCGGGACTTCCTCGAGGTGCTCACGAACTGGTACGTCCGCCGGTCGCGCGACCGCTTCTGGGCGGGCGAGCAGGACGCGATCGACACGCTGCACACGGTGCTGGAGGTGACCTGCCGGGTCATCGCCCCGCTGCTGCCGCTCACCACCGAAACGGTGTGGCGCGGGCTGACCGGCGGCCGTTCGGTGCACCTGACCGACTGGCCGAACGCGCTCGACCTGCCCGCCGACGCGGCGCTGGTGACCGCGATGGACAAGGTGCGGCAGGTGGCGTCGTCGGCGCTGGCGCTGCGCAAGGCGAACAAGCTGCGGGTGCGGCTGCCGCTGGCGAAGCTCGTCGTGGCGGCCGAGGACGTCGAACCGCTGCGCGGGTTCACCGAGATCCTGCGGGACGAGGTGAACGTGAAGTCGGTGGAGCTGACCGCCGACGTCGCGGCGCACGGCACGTTCGAGGTCGCGGTGAACGCGCGGGCGGCCGGGCCGCGGCTCGGCAAGACCGTGCAGCAGGTGATCAAGGCGGTCAAGGCGGGCGACTGGACGACGAACGCGGCCGGCGCGGTCGTGGCGGCGGGGGTCGAACTGGTCGAGGGCGAGTACGACCGGCGCCTGGTGGCGGCCGGCGGCGGCGCGGCGGCCGAACTGCCCGGCGGGGCCGGTCTGGTCGTGCTGGACACCGAGGTCACCGAGGAGCTGGCGGCCGAGGGCCTGGCGCGCGACCTGGTCCGCGTGGTCCAGCAGGCGCGCCGCGAGGCCGGTCTCGACGTCGGCGACCGGATCTCGCTGACCGTGGACGCCACCGGCGAGGTGACGGCCGCGGTGCGCGAGCACGAGGAGTTCGTGGCGTCCGAAACGCTCGCGACGTCGGTGTCCTACGCCGAGGTGGCCGAGGGCTTCGACGGCACGGTCGGCGAAGGCGTGAAGGTCCGCGTGGCGGTCGCTAAGGCGTGAGAGGTCGCGGTCTTGCTCCGGGTCCGGAGCAAGACCGCGGTTTCCGCAAAATTCTTGGCTGAAACCGCGAAGCCGCCCGCACCATGGGCGCATGAGCGAAGAGTTCGACGCCGTGCTGGCCGCGGTCGGGCCCAGGCTGCGCGAGCTGCGCCGCCGCGGATGCTCCTCGGCGACCAGGATTTCGTGCTGAACGCCGGGGAATCCGCCGAATTCGACACGCATCTGCCGCATTGGTTCGGGAACGCCGACGAGCACGCGGCGGAATTCCTCAGCATCCTCGGTCCGCAGGGCGAACGCTTCCATCTCAAAGCCCGCTACCGGCTCAGCAGGCCTTCCGCCTGACGGACGACCGAGCTGCGACGTCCCGGGAAGCGTCTGCTAGGGATTTCCCATGACTTCAGAAGCCGCCGCCGAACCGGCCGCCGAGGGGCTGGCCGCCGGCTTGCGCCAGCGGCACCTCGCCATGCTCGCGATGGGCGGCGTGATCGGTTCGGGACTGTTCGTCAGCTCCGGCGTCGGTATCAAGCTCGCCGGGCCCGGCATCGTGCTGTCCTTCGTGTTCGCGGGCACGCTGGCGATGCTGGTCATGCGCATGATGGCCGAAATGGCCGCCGCGATCCCGGCCAGCGGGTCGTTCTCCGTGCACGCCGAGCGCGCGTTCGGGTCGTGGGCCGGTTTCGCCATCGGCTGGCTGTACTGGGCCGCGCTCGTCGTCGTGCTCGCCGTCGAGGCCACCGCCGCCGCCATCATCGTCAACGGCTGGCTTCCCGGCATTCCGCAGTGGGCGCTGGTCCTGATCTTCATGGCGGTGCTGACCGCGGTCAACTTCACCGCGGTGTCCCGGTTCGGCGAGCTCGAGTTCTGGCTGGCGCTGATCAAGGTCGTGGCGGTCGTGGCCTTCCTGGTCCTCGGGGTGCTCGCGTTTCTCGGCGTTCTGCCGGGCACTTCCTTCGTCGGCACGGACAACCTCCTCGGCCACGGCGGCCTGCTGCCCCACGGATGGCAGGGCGTCGGCACCGGACTGCTCGCGGTCGTCTTCACCTTCGGCGGCCTGGAAGTGGTGACCATCGCGGCCGCGGAGTCCGACGACCCCGCGCACGCCGTCGGCAGGGCGGTCCGCAACGCGGTCGTGCGGATTTCGGTGTTCTACATCGGTTCCATGCTGGTCATCGTGTCGCTCCTGCCGTGGACGAGCGTGCAGCCGGGACAGAGCCCGTTCGCCGCGGTGCTCGAACGGATCGGGATTCCGGCGACCGGGCAGATCATGAACGTGGTCGTGCTGTTCGCCTTGCTGTCCACGCTGAACACCAACATGTACGGCGCGGCGCGGATGGTGTATTCGCTGGCGCAGCGCGGCCACGCGCCCCGCGCACTGACCAAAGTGGACCGAAACGGCGTGCCGGTCTTCGCCGTCGCGGCTTCGGTGTTGTTCGGCTTTGTCGCCGTGGCGCTCAACGCGCTCTGGCCGGACACCGTCTTCCAGTACCTGCTGAACGCGGTCGGGTCCGTGCTGCTGATCGTGTGGATCCTCGTGGCCTGCACCCAGTTGCGAGTGCGCCGGGAACTGGAACGCACCGCACCGGACAGCCTCACTGTGCGGATGTGGGGCTTCCCGTACCTGACCTGGGCCACCCTCGCCGCGATGGTGGCGATCCTGGTGGTGATGACCGGCGACCCCGACGCCCGGATCCAGCTGATCAGCTCGGGCATCCTGGTCGCGGTGCTGGTCGTGGCCGGGCTCTGGTGGCAACGCGCCCGGGGGAAGGTCGACCAGGGTGTATAACGCCCTATGTCCGGGTGCGTAGCGCGCCTGGGAATTCAGTTCGCCAAGGCTTTCTCCAGGGTGCCCCTCCGCGCCACGCAGACGCCCCGTTCCTCTGGCCGGAACGAACTCTGAGTCATGAAGCAGGTGCCCGCGACCTCGGTAGGCTCGGCACCCAGGCAGGCCCCAGGTCGAGGGAGGGCGATGTCAGGGTCGCAGCTGGCGGTGACGATTGCCCTTGGGCTGCTCACCGTCGCGGGGGCTTTCGTCGGTGCGCGAATGGGCGTGCGCGCGAACGACCGGGCCACGAAGCAGCGTGAAGAAGCAGCGCGCCGCGAGGAGTGGTGGCGGCGCTTCGCCTGGGCGGCGGAACTCGCGCTGGACGACTCGGCCCGGAAGCGGGTGGCCGGTCTCAAACTGCTGGCCAAACTGGGGAGATCCGACCTGGCCACGCACGACGACAATCAGTTGCTCGACGTGTTCCACCACCACGCGCTCGATAGACTGATCCACGAGGTGGAAGGAGGCGAGTACTCATGAGCCGACTCCACCACGTTACCGAAGAGGAGATAGCTGCGGCCGAACTGCGCCTCGTCACGGACAAGAATCTCGGCCGGACCTCTCCCGCTGTCGTGGTGGCTGTCGCGGGAATGGCCGCGGGAGACATTCTCGAGCTTCCAGGCGGTGCGCGCGGAACAGGGACGTGCCGTTCCGAAACCGTGGAGGACATACCTGGCGCCCGCAGTCCTGAGCCGGATAGCGCGCCAGTGCGGATCGACAAAGACGCTCGTCAGAAGAGCGCGGTGGTACAGCAGCTTCTCGACCTCTTCTTCGTAGAGGGCCGGGCTATCGAGCGGGCGCAACGTGACGAAGTCGAACGCCAAGGACGAAATTCGGGCGATATCGAGAAATTCACCCCGTCCTCGCCGGACGGGCAGGCTGTCCTCTGCATGAGAATACGGGAGAGGGTCCACCTGATTTTGTCCGATTTACGGCAATCGGGGAGCGAGGCTGTCGTGATCCCCGAGTTCGAGCGCGTAATCGGATACCTGGCGGAGACTTTTGGCGAGGAGCATTTGTACACGAGGGCGGCTCGGCTGGAGTTCGAACAGTTGCGTCAGGATTCGGCTCCGTCTGGCGCGGATTCTCCCGGGCTCAGCCGTAAAGATGCTGGCTGACCTCGGCCCTGCTGCGAGGGCGTGGCGCTGAACTCGCCCGAGCTGACTGTATAACGACCTATACAACGCGGCATTGATCACGAATCTGTCCCGTTCCCCGAGGTAACACCCGGTTCCGTTCCGCGATGGGCAAGCTGGGCCAGGGACGCGGGCGGACCGCGTGGGGTGAGGGGATGCGACGGTGAGTCCTGCCGGGAAGAAGGGCGTGCTGATCGGAGGCGCGCTGGCCGTGGTCGCGATCGTGGTGGCCGCGGTCGTGCTGCTCCGCGGAGGGGAATCGACGGCCGCCTCGCCAGGTTCGGAGCCGGCGTCAACCGCAGCGGAGCCCAACGACCCGTCCTCGGCGGCCCGCGGGTACCTGCTTGCCTTCGCCACGAAGGACGCCGACACCGCCAGCAAGGCGACCGACGCTCCGACGGATGCCTCCTCCGCGCTTCAGGACGCGTGGGCGACGCTTCGGCCCACGCAGCTGGCCGCCAAGCTCGGCGACGTCGGCGCGCCGCAGGGCGACAAAGCCACCGCGGCCTACACCGTCACCTGGAACCTCGGTTCCGGCCGCACCTGGACGTACTCCGGCTCCCTCGGTCTCGTCCAGGCGCAGGGCAAATGGCGGGTCCACTGGGCGCCGACGGTGCTGCACCCCAAGCTGGAAGCCGGGCAGCGGCTGGCGATCGCGTCCTCGGACATTCCGGCCGTGGTCGACCGCGACGGCAAACCGCTCGTCGTCTCCGGCGGCGGCGGGCTGAAACTGGCTGACGACAAGGCGTTCCCGCTGCTCCGCTCGGCGCTCACCGGGCACGGGCAGGCGTCCCAAGCCTTCGCGGTCGAGCGCGTGGACGCGTCGGGCAAGAACCTGGAGACGCTGTTCGGAAACCCCGAGGGCGACCACAAACCGGCGACCACCGGGCTCAGCGTCGCGACCCAGAACGCAGCTCAGGCAGCGGTCGACGGATATCGCGGCAAGGCGGTCCTCGTCGCGATCCAGCCGTCTTCCGGCGATGTGCTCGCCGTGGCGCAGAACAGCAACGTCACCAACGCGGCGTCGGCGTTCAGCGGCCAGTACGCGCCGGGTTCGACGTTCAAGATCGTCACCGCGACCGCGGCGCTGGAAGCCGGGCTGGTCACGCCGGATTCCTCGGTTCCGTGCCCGCTGACCGACCGGATCGGCACCCGCACGCTCTCCAACGAGGGTTTCGACCTCGGCACGACCACCGTGCACAAGGCGTTCGCGAAGTCCTGCAACACCACGTTCGCCCGGCTCGCGTCGCAGCTGCCCGCCGACGGGCTCGCGAAGGCGGCCACGCAGTTCGGCCTCAACGCCGACTTCGGGATCGGCGGCGCGTCCACCGAGCTGGGCCGCGTCGACCCGGCGGCGAGTGCGGACGAGCAGGTCGAGGACGGGATCGGGCAGGGAAAGGTACAGGTCAGCCCGATGGGAGCGGCGGTGATGGCGGCGACCGCGGCGTCCGGGCGCGCGGTCGTGCCGCGGCTGTGGGCGGACGGCACCAAGGTCAACACCGGCTACAACCCGCCGCCGTCGCCGGTGCTGTCGGCGCTGCGCGGGATGATGCGCGAGGTCGTCACCGGCGGCACGGCGACCGGTCTGGCGCACTCCGGCTCGGTGTTCGGCAAGACCGGCACCGCGCAGTTCGGCGACGGCGCGGAGGCGCACGGCTGGTTCGTCGGCTACCGCGGCGACCTGGCGTTCGCGGTGTTCCTGGAGGGGGCCAACGACTCCAAACCAGCCGTCTCGCTGGGCGCCAAGTTCCTCGACGCGCTGTAGCGCTTCGGTTCGGCCGCGGCCGAAGTATCCCCGCTCTACCGTGGAGGCATGGAAACCGTCGCCTTGGCCGAGGTCGCCGCCGTGCTCGCCGATCCGAGCCGGGCGACCATGTGTCTCGCGCTGCTGGACGGCCGCGCCTGGACTGTCGGCGAACTGGCCGCCGCGGCGCGGATCGCGGTCTCGACAGCCAGCGAGCACGTGACGCGATTGGCCGGCGCTGGGTTCGTGGCCCGGGTGAAGCAGGGGCGGCACGCGTACGTGCGGCTCGCGAATCCGCGGGTCGCGGAGCTGATCGAGCATCTGGCGCAGCACGCCGAACTGAAACGGCCGTCCGGGCTGCGGACTTCGTTGCGGGTACAGCGATTGTCGTTCGCGCGCAGTTGTTACGACCATCTCGCCGGGACGCTCGGGGTCGCTTTGCGGGACGGGATGGTCGAGCGGGGGCTGATCGACGTGTCGGACGGGCTCGCGCTCACCGACACCGGACGCGAGGTGCTGGCCGATCTCGGCGTGGCGGTCCCGGACCGGCCGCGGCGGCCGTTGCTGCGCGACTGTCTGGATTGGACAGAGCGGCGGGAGCACCTCGCCGGCGCGGTCCCGGCGGCGGTGCTGGAGCGGGCGGTCGAGGCGGGATGGCTGACGCGGGACCAGCAGCGCGCGGTCCGGGTGCTGCCTGGTGCGAGGGGTCCGTTCGCCGCGCTGGGTGTCGATCTCGCGACGGCGAGTGCCGCCGAGGCGTCGTAACACACCTGGGTGGTCCCCCGCACCGGTGGTGCGCGCTCGGGAACCGGACACTGCCTCACTATTCTGGACGCCTGCGGGCGACCGGGAGGGAGGCGGAGGAGTGGACGAGCTTCCCATGGTGCTGGGCGTCGGCGCGCTGGTCCTGGTCGTCTCGGTCGTCGCGGTGCGGGTGTCCATCCGGCTCGGATTCCCGTCGCTGCTGCTGTATCTCGGGATCGGCGTCGTGCTCGGCGAGGCCGGGTTCGGCATCCGCTTCGACAATCCGGCGCTCACCCAGTCCCTCGGGCTCGCCGCGCTCGTCCTGATCCTCACCGAGGGCGGGCTCACCACCCGCTGGTCCGCGGTGAAACCCTCGCTGGGGCCCGGAATCCTGCTGTCCACAGTGGCCGTGGTGATCAGCATCGCGGTCACCGGCGCGGCCCTGCACTGGCTGCTCGGCCTCGACTGGCGGCTCGCCCTGCTGTGGGGCGCGGTCCTCGCGTCCACCGACGCCGCGGCGGTGTTCTCCGTGCTGCGCACGGCCGGGGTCGGCAAACGGCTCGTCGGCGCGCTGGAGCTGGAGTCCGGCATCAACGACGCGCCCGCCTACATCGCGGTCGTCGTGCTCGCGTCCGGCGAGGCGGTCGACTGGTCGCTGCCGCTGCTGGTGGTCTACGAACTGCTCACCGGTCTCGTGCTCGGCCTCGCCTTCGGCTGGCTGGGCGCGCAGGCGCTGCGCCGGGCCGCGCTCCCGGCGACCGGTCTGTACCCGCTCGCCACGGTCGCGGTGTGCGTGCTCGCGTACTCCTCGGGGCAGCTGGCGCACGCGTCCGGCCTGCTGGCCACTTACGTCGCCGGCCTGGTGCTGGGGAATTCCAAGCTGCCGCACCGGTCGGACACCCTGTCGTTCGCCGAGGGGCTCGGCTGGCTCGCGCAGATCGGGCTGTTCGTGCTGCTCGGCCTGTTCGCGTCACCGACCCGGCTGCTCGAAACGCTCATCCCCGGCCTCGTCGCGGGTGCGGTGGTGCTCTTGCTCGCCCGGCCGCTGTCGGTGGTTTTGTCGCTGCTGCCGTTCCGATTGCCCTGGCGGGATCAGGCGTTCCTGTCCTGGGCGGGGCTCCGGGGCGCGGTGCCGATCGTGCTCGCGATGATCCCGCTGTCCGAGGGCGTGCCCGGCGCGCAACGGCTCGTGGACGCGGTGTTCGTGCTCGTCATCGTGCTCACCGTGCTGCAGGGCGCGACGCTCAGCCCGCTAGCGCGGATCCTCGGGCTGGCGAAGGCGACGCAGGCGCACGAGATCGAAGTCGACGCCGCGCCGCTCGACGAACTCGGCGCCGAACTGCTGCAGGTGCGCATCCAGAAGGGGTCGAAGCTGCACGGCGTGTACCTGTCGGAGCTGCGGTTGCCCGCCGGGGCGACGGTCAGTCTCGTGGTCCGCGGGGGTACTGCTTTCACCCCGCAGAAAACCAGCCGGTTGCAGGTCGAAGACCAGCTTCTGGTGGTCACGACGGCCGCCGACCGGGACGCGACCGAACGGCGCATCCGGGCGGTCGACCGGGCTGGTCGCCTCGCCCGCTGGCACGGGGAATCCGGGGCCTGACCCTTCTGTCCTTTGTGGACACTCGTGTGACCGCCGTCTCAGATCCCGGGACGGGTCTGGTTTCTTTCTCCGGTTGTCCGCTATCGTCGGTTTCAGGTCATGAGTGCCAGCGCGAAGCCCCGGCTTGCTGGCCGGCAACCCTCCTACCGCGGTGGGGTGCCCCGGGTGAGGACCAGGCCGGTCGCGCAGCGCGACGGGCAAGCGCGGGCCCCTCGCCGGGGGTCCCCCGGAACGCCGAGGAGGCACCGTCATGACTCTCGCACTCGACCGGTCCACGGAAACTGTTCCCACTGTTGCTGGTGCGGCGCTGCGCGTGCCGCTGGTGACCGGCGGCGACATCGGTTACGCCAACCTCGATCACGCGGCCAGCGCGCCGTGCCTGGACGCGGTGCGTTCGGCGGTGGACGAGTTTCTTCCGTGGTACGCCAGTGTGCATCGTGGTGCTGGGTTCGCCTCGCAGGTTTCCACGCGGTTGTACGAGCGGACGCGGGGTGTGCTGCGCCGGTTCGTGGACGCTCGCAGCGGCGACTCGGTGATCTTCACTCGCAACACGACCGATGCGTTCAACCTGCTGGCGAAGGCGTTGCCGCGTAAGACTTCTGTCGTGGTTTTCGACAGCGAGCACCATGCCGCGCTGCTGCCTTGGCGGGGGCCGAACGTTCGTCGGGTGCAGTTGCCGCGGACTCGGCTCGCCGCAGTGTCCGTTGTGGACGAAGCACTGGCGGAATGCCCGCAGGGGCCTCGGTTGGTGGTTGTCGCCGGGGCGTCGAACGTGACCGGTGAGTTGTTGCCGGTGGCGGAGATTGCCGCGGTGGCGCGGAAACATGGGGCTCGGGTGGCGTTGGACGCTGCCCAGCTCGCGCCGCATCGGCGGATTTCGTTGCGAGAGTTGGACGTCGACTACGTGGCGTTGTCCGGGCACAAGTTGTACGCGCCGTTCGGGGCTGGGGCGTTGATCGGGCGCAGCGACTGGTTGCGGGCTGCTGAGCCGTATCTCGCCGGTGGCGGCGCTACGAAGCTGGTGACTGAGGAAGCCGTGGTGTGGAACAGCGGCGAGGAGCGGCACGAGGCCGGGTCGCCTAATACCGTTGGGGTGTATGCGCTCGGGGTGGCTTGCGAGCAGCTGGCGGCGCAGTGGGATGCCGTGGGGGCGCATGAGGCTGCGTTGCTGGAGCGGTTGCGTAAGGGGCTCGCTGGGTTGCCCGGGTGTGCTGATCTGCGGTTTTTCGACGCGCCGGTGGATCGCGTCGGCACGGTGAGTTTTGTGGTCGACGGGTTTGAGCCCGGGTGGTTGGCGGCGGTGCTGTCGGCTGAGTACGGGATCGGGGTGCGGGACGGGGCGTTCTGCGCCCATGTGGCTGCTCGGCGGCTGATCCGCGAGGCCGGGGGCGAGGGCCAGCAGGCGGTTCGGGTGAGCCTTGGGTTGGGGAGTACCGAGGAACACGTGGACCGGTTGGTGCTGGCGTTGCGGCAGATCGTGGCCCGGGGGGCTCGGTGGGAGTACACGAAGGTGGACGGGCGGTGGGGGCCGGTGGGGGACACGCGGGAGTTGCCGGGGTTTTGCGCTTGATGGTGTGATCATGCTCCGAACTGTCTGATGTTTCCGGCAAGATGGCCTTGGAGGGTCAGCACGGAATCAGGCGAGGGGATGCATGCCTACCGAGATCGGACTGTGGCGGATCGAAGACGGGCAGCCGGTGCGGCTGCGATCCAGTGGGGCCCCGCTGGAGTCTCAGCTCGAGCAATTGATCGAAGTTGATCCAGACTCCTGGGTCCCCGATTGTTGCTGATCGGCCGCCAGGTGCCGACTAGCTTCGGCAAAATTGTCGACTTGCTCGCAGTCGACGGAGACGGCGCGTTGCACGTTCTGGAGTTGAAGCGTGACCGCACGCCGCGCGAAGTTGTCGCTCAAGTGCTCGACTACGGCTCGTGGGTCGCCGAGCTGACACACGACGATGTACTGCGGTTGTATGCCAGCTACAAGACCGAAAAGGCATTCGAGGAAGCGTTCGCGGAGAGGTTCGGCACCAACCCGCCGGAGGAGCTGAACACCGCCCACCGCTTGTCCGTAGTCGCAGCCGAGGCGGACGCCGCGACCGAGCGCATTGTCACGTACCTCAATACCGGCTACGGGGTGCCGATCAACGTCGTCTTCTTCCGGTACTACCGCGACGGCGGACATGAGTACCTTGCTCGCACCTGGCTGGTTGACGACAGCGCGACCCCGGCACGGCCAGCGTCGTCTCGTCGGGCAGCGAGCCGGGCGGAGTGGAACGGCAACGATTGGTATGTGTCCTTCGGGGAGGAAAAAGGCAGCCGGAACTGGGACGATGCCCGCCGTTACGGTTTCGTCTCTGCCGGAGGCGGGGTGTGGTACTCGCGTTCCCTAATCGCTCTCGGGGACCGGCCTGGTGCTCGGATTTTCGTAAATATTCCTAAGACCGGATACGTCGGAGTAGGGGTTGTCGCCGGTCCTGCGGTCACGTTCAGTGAAGCTGAAGTCGTTCTCGACGACGGTCCGCGCAGACTCGCCGACTGTCAACTCGACGGAACGTACCGACGTACGGGCGAGACCGACGACACGGCGGAGTACGTCGTGCCAGTCGAGTGGGTGGCTACTCGCGACCGAACAGAAGGTTTTTGGCAGAGCGGCATGTTCGCCAATCAGCACAGCGCCTGCCGTCTCAGCAACAAATTCACCATCGACCGATTGACAGAACACTTCAAACTCGACGATGAGGACGGCGATTCGGAAGATTAGGGTGCCTGGGTAGTGGCGTCAGCGCCGCTGCCGCGTGCGGGAACGCGCCATCCCGCGCTTTCTGTCGGGCTGGGTGGGGCTAGTTGAGCTTCGCAGGCCGAGCGGATTGCCTCTTTGATTTGTTTTTCTGTGCGTCCCCAGCCGCCGTCCCACTCTTCGTCCAGCAGCCAGACCTGGGCGAGTGGCGAGGCGGTGGCGCTTTCCGCGTAATCGGTGCGGACGATGATCGCGTGCAGGGCGTTCAGCAGGCCGCGTTCGGTGAGGTGGCCGTTGAGGAGCATTCGGGCCAGGTGGGCGAAGGCGACGGGGGCGGCGTCGGACTTGGTGGGGATGGGAGTGTGGCAGTCGGCCAGGGCGGACTGCTGCACGTCGTGGATTTCTCGCGGTTCGGTCCGGGAGAGGCCCGCCAGGCGACGCAGGTGTTCGCCGTCTTCGCCGTTGGTTAGCCAGTGGGCCGCGAACAGGGGGAGGTCGTCGGTGGGGGACAGGTCCAGGGCGATCCAGGCGGCGGCTACCGCGGGGGTGGGGATCTCGGCGGGCATGGGTACGAGGATGGCGGGAGGGGGCGCGCGGGGCGAATGAATTCGGGCCGGGGGCTGCCGCTGTGACCTGGTCGGGCGCGGTTGTGGACAATGGGGGTGTGAGCACCGATCCTTCGCCGTCCGAATCCGAGGTCGAGCCGTCTGCGGAACCGCCTGAGCAGGGGGTCGCTGAGGAGAGCCCGGCGGAAGCCCCGCTGCCCAAGCGGCGGGTCTGGGTGGTGTTCGCGGTCGCGGCGCTGCTGTGGGCGATCGACCTGATCACCAAGAACCTCGTGGTCGCCAATCTCGAGGGCAAGGAACCGAAGCCGATCCTCGGCGGGCTGATCTACCTGCAGGTGATCCGCAACCCGGGCGCCGCGTTCTCGATGGCGACCGGCATGACCTGGGTGCTCGCGCTGGTCGCGATCGGCGTCGTGATCGCGATCGTGTGGATCTCGCGCAGGCTGCGCTCGGTCGGCTGGGCGATCGGCCTCGGGCTCGTGCTCGCCGGCGCGCTCGGCAACCTGACCGACCGGTTCTTCCGCGAGCCCGGACCGCTGCGCGGGCACGTCGTGGACTTCATCTCCGCGTTCGCGCCCAACGGGCAGGGCTTCGCGATCTTCAACATCGCCGACTCCGCGATCTGCGTCGGCGGCGCGCTGATCGTGCTGCTGTCCCTGCTCGGCAAGGACTACGACGGCACCACCACCCGAGGCAAGAAGAAGGAAACCGCGTGAGCGCGCGCATGCTGCCCGTCCCCGACGGGCTCGACGGAATGCGCGTCGACGCCGGGCTGGCCAAACTGCTCGGCCTCTCCCGCACCGCGGTCGCCGACCTCGCGGCGGCGGGCGACGTGCTCCTCGACGGCCGTCCGGCGGGCAAATCCGACCGGCTGTCCGCGGGCGGGCTGCTCGAGGTGACGTTGCCGGAACCGGAGCGTCCGGCGGAAATCGTCGCGGAGCCGGTCGACGGCATGAAGATCCTGCACGATGACGACGACATCGTGGTGATTTCGAAACCGATCGGCGTCGCCGTGCACCCGAGCCCTGGCTGGACCGGCCCGACGGTCGTCGGCGGGCTCGCCGCGGCCGGGCTGCGCGTCTCGACGTCCGGCGCGGCCGAACGGCAGGGCGTCGTGCACCGGCTCGACGCGGGCACCACCGGGGTGATGGTGGTGGCCAAGAGCGAGCACGCGTACACCGTGCTGAAGCGGGCGTTCAAGGAACGGACCGTCGACAAGGGCTACCACGCCGTCGTGCAGGGCCACCCCGACCCGACGCGCGGCACCATCGACGCCCCGATCGACCGCCATCCGCGGCACGACTACAAGTTCGCGGTCGTCGCGGGCGGACGGCCGAGCGTCACGCACTACGAGGTGGTCGAGGCGTTCCGGGCGGCTTCGCTGGCGCACGTGAAGCTGGAAACCGGGCGCACCCACCAGATCCGCGTGCACTTCTCCGCGCTCCGGCACCCGTGCGCCGGGGACCTGACCTACGGAGCGGACCCGGTGCTGGCCCGGAAACTCGGCCTGACCCGCCAGTGGCTGCACGCGCGGACGCTGGGTTTCGCGCATCCGGCGGACGGCCGGTGGGTCGAGTTCGAGGCGGAGTACCCGGACGATCTGGCCCGTGCGCTGGAGATCTTGCGGGACGGGAACTAACCGGCTAGTCGACGGCCCAGGTCAAGGTGCGCTCGTCCGGTTCGGGCCGCGGGCTCCAGCGCACCGAGACCACCCGCGTCGCGGTGGGCAGGACGTAGACAGTGTGCCCGCCGAGCGTCTCGCCCGGCTGCACGCCGATCTTGTGCGGCGGCCGGGACGTGAGCGAAACCGGGGCCTTCGCGACGGTCTCGCCGGTGTCGGTGACGAGCTCGAGATAATTGTCCGGCAGCGAGGCGAACGGAATCGGCCCGCGGTTGGTGATCTCGGTGTGCACGACGACCGCGCGCTCGCCGTCCTCGAGCCGGTAGCCGGCCGCGCCGAAGAGGAAGTCGGCGGGATCCTGGACTTCCAGCAGCTGCACGGAAAGCTGTTCCCCCTCAAGCCCCTGGGACGGCATCGTCTCGCCGATCCGCCCCTGTTTCGCCGGCGCGGCGGCGGGCCGGGGCTCGTCGCCGCGGGCCCAGGACGCGGTCTGCGGGACGCCCCACGTGCTGACGACCGGATCCGGGGCCGGGTACGGCCCGGACTGTCCATTGTGGACGTTCGAGGGATGCGGCGTTCCGGTCTGCGCGGGGGAGTACGCGCCGGACATCCCGTTCGGCGCCGGGGGATACGCGCCCGATATCCCGGCCGGTCCCGGGGAGTGCGCACCGGACATCCCGGCCATTCCCGGGGCGTACGCGCCGGACATCCCAGCGGGGCCAGGTGCGGGGATCCCGGTCTGTCCGGGCGGATACGCGCCGGAGATTCCGGGGCCTGGCGAACTTGATCCTGTTGCCGGGATCCCGGATTGCCCCGGCGGATACGCGCCGGAGATCGCGGGGCCGTGCTGCCCTGGTGCGGGGATCCCGGTTTGCCCCGGCGGGTAGGCGCCGGAAGTCCCGGGGCCGGGCAGGCCGTGCTGTCCCGGCGGATGCGGGCCGGAATGCCCCGGCATCCCGGCCGATTCGGGGCCGGGGATCCCGGACTGCGCGGGCGGGTGCGGACCGGACGCGCCGGGAGAGCCGCCGGGCATCCCGGGAGGCTGTGCCCCGGCCATCCCGCCGGAAGCCGGAATCCCGGACGACGCCGGGCCATTCGGCATCGGCGCCCCCGACGGCATCGAGCCCGGCGCCGACGCGGGTCCGGACGGCATCGGGCCGGGCATCCGGGAACCCTGCGGCACCGGCCCGGCCGCGGCGGGGAACGGCACCGATCCGGGCCCGCCCGGATACCCCGGGGCCTGCGGACGCTGCCACGACGCCGGAGCCCCGGAAATCGCCGCGCGAAGACCGTTGGGGTCGCTCTCGACCCCGACCAGCAGCGGCAACCCGCTGCCGGACAGCGCGACCAGCCGGTAGGCGACCTCGCGCGGATCCATCCCGACCTTCGCCGCCAGCTCGTGCACAGCCCCCTTGCCCAGCTCGGCGAGCGCGGCGAGCAGGCGGATGTCGGCGGGATCGGTCACGGCCACTCCGGCAACGCTACCGCCTCGCCCGCCGGACCCGGCCGTGCCGCTCCGTCCGGCGTGCCCCGCGCCACCGCGGCGGGCGGCGAGCTGCGGAGGGGTCGGGTCGTGTCTCCGGGACTGCGCGAGACGGACCTGGCCATACCTCCGTGCCCGCGCCACCGCGACGGACGGCGAGTCGCGGAGGGGGCAGGCGGTGTCTCCGGGACTGCGCGAGACGGACCTGGCCATACCTCCGTGCCCGCGCCACCGCGACGGTCGGCGAATCGCGGGGTGGTCGGGTCGTGTCTCCGGGACTGCCCGAGACGGACCCCGCCACACCTCCGTGCTCGCGCCACCGCGACGGACGGCGAATCGCGCCGGGGCCAGGGCCGTGTCTCCCGGACCGCCGAGCCGGACCCGGGTGCCGCTCCACCCCAGCGAATCGCGCCCCCATCAGCCGCAACCCGCCCGGTCGCCCCGTCCCGCCCGGCCGGTGCTGCCCGGCGAGAGGGAACCAGCCACACGGGCCCCAACCGAGCCCCAGGTTCCACGCCCCGGAACGTCCCCGCCGCCGGACGGAGGCCGACGGCCCCGGACACGGGCGTGCGCACCCCCGTCTCGATTAGGGTCGGAATCGCACCTTCTCCGCCTACCCTGGGGGTCCACGCCGATGTCCGTCGTTTCCGATCTCGCCGACGAGCTCGTCGAGGCGTCGTTCGACCATGAACCGCTCGACGCCGCCATTCTCGGCATCCGGCCGGACGCGCCGGGGCTCGGCGATCCGTCGGCCGCGGCGGAGGCGGCGTTCCGCGAAAAAATCCTCGCTCTCCGGGAGCGCGCGGAGGCGATCGATCCGGCCGGGCTCGGAGAAGCCGATCGCGTCACTCGCGACGTCCTGCTCAGCTCAGTCGACGGAAGCCTCGACCGGATCGACAGCCGGGCCGTCGACTTCACCGTCACCGACCTGTTCGTCGGCCCCGCCTCCGGGCTCCTGTCCGCGCTGCCGATGATCACGGTCACCGCGGAAACCGCGGAGGCACATCTCGGACGGCTCGCCGAGATCCCCGCGTACCTCCGTGCCGTCGCGCAACGCCACCGCGACGGGATCGCCGCTGGTCTCCTGCCGATCGAACGCCTGGTCAAGGCCGCGATCGCGCACCTCGACCGCTACCTGGCCGAGCCCGAGAACGACCCGCTGCTGCGCCAGCCCGCCCCGGACGAGGACTTCGCCGCCCGCCGCGAGCAGATCCTCCGCGACGTCGCCCGGCCCGGTTTCCGCGAGTACCGCGACTTCCTCGAGGCCGAGGTCCTCCCGCACGGCCGCCCGGACGACAAGGCAGGCGTCTCCTGGCTCCCCGGCGGCGCCGAGATCTACGCCCGCCTCGCCCGCACCCACACCACCAGCGACCGCACCCCGCAGGAGCTGCACGACACCGGCCTCGCGGTGATCGCCGGCCAGGTCGAGCAGTACCGGGCCCTCGGCGAGCGCGTGTTCGGCACCCGCGAGCTGCCGGAGATCTTCGAGCGGCTGCGCACCGACCCGAAGCTCCGCTGGACGAGCGCCGAAGACCTCCTCGACACCGCCCGCACGGCGATTTCCCGCGCCGCGGCCGAGGCGCCGAACTGGTTCGGCCACATCCCGCAGCACCCGTGGACCGTCGAGGCGGTGCCGGAGGACTCCGCGCCCGGCGCGCCCCCGGCGTACTACATGCCGCCCGCCGCCGACGGGTCCCGGCCGGGCGTCTACTTCGCCAACACCTACCAGGCCACCGAGCGGTTCCGGCACACCGCCGAGGTCATCGCGTTCCACGAGGCGATCCCGGGCCACCACTTCCAGCTCAGCACCGCGCTCGACCTCACCGACCTGCCGTTGCTGCGCCGCATCGGCAACTTCACCGCGTACGCCGAGGGCTGGGGCCTCTACACCGAGCGCCTCGCCGACGAGATGGGCCTGTACTCCGAGGACGTGTCGCTGCTCGGCATGCTGACGATGGAGTCGATGAGGGCCGGCCGGCTGGTAGTCGACACCGGGCTGCACGCGCTGGGCTGGAGCCGTCAGCAGGCGGTCGACTACCTGCTGGAGCACACACCGATGGCGCAGGTCGAGATCGAGGCCGAGGTCGACCGGTACCTCGGTTACCCGGGCCAGGCGCTCGCGTACATGGTGGGGCGGCTGGAAATCGAGCGGCTGCGCAAGCAGGCCGAACAGCGGCTCGGCAGCCGGTTCGACATCAAGGCGTTCCACGACACCGTCCTCTCCGGCGGCTCCCTGCCGCTGTCGGTGCTGGACGCCGTGGTCACCGAATGGGTGGCCGGCCACGGCGACACCGTCCTCGGCTTGGCCGACGAACTGGTCGAGCTGAGCTTCGAGGCGGAGCCTCTGGAGCGGACCGTCCTCGGTCTTCCCGGCGACCACACCAAGCTCGCCGACCCGAGTCTCGCCGCGGCCGAGCGCCACCGGGCCGCGTACGCCGCGATCGCCGAGCGCGCCGACGCGATCGACCCGGCCGGGCTGACCGCGTCCGAGGTCATCACCCGCGAGGTGGTGCGCACGCACGCCCGCGGCGCGATCGACACGATCGACTCGCGGCTGTCCGGGTTCGCGGTGAGCGACGGGTTCAGCTCGCCCGCGCTGAACCTCATGACCATCCTCCCCGCGCTGGTCCCGGACAACGCGGCCAAGGCGGGCGACTACCTCAGCAGGCTCGCGGCGATCGGCGGCTACCTCGACGCGGTGATCGAGGCCCAGCGGACGACCGTCGCGGACGGGTTCGCGCCGCCGGACTTCCTGGTGCGCACCGGGATCGAGTACGTCGAGCGCTACCTCGCGAACGAGGAGGGCGACCCGTTCGCGGTCACGCCGACGGTCGAGGTCGAGGGCTTCGCGGCGGAGCGCGACCGGCTGCTCGCCGAGGTCGTGCGGCCCGCGTATCGACGCTACCGCGACTTCCTCGCCGAGGTTGTGCTGCCGGTTTCGAAGACGGACAGCCAGCCGGGCATCAGCCACCTGCCGGGCGGGCTGGAGAAGTACCAGGGCCTGATCCGCGCGCACACCACCACCGACCGCACCGCGCAGGAGCTGCACGACACCGGTCTGCGCATGGGCGAAAAACTGGCCGAGGAGTACCGCGAACTGGGCACCCGCGTGTTCGGCACCGGGGAACTGGCGGAGATCTTCGACCGCCTCCGCAACGACCCGGAGCTGCGCTGGCGCGACGGCGAGGAGCTGCTGGAAGGCGCGCGGGCGGCCATCGTCCGGGCGGAAGCCGTTGCCCCGCAATGGTTCTCCCGGGTGCCGGACGCGAAGTGCGAGGTCGAGCCGGTCCCGGAGGCGGACGCGGCGAGCGGCACCATCGCCTACTACCTGCAGGCGGCGTTCGACGGTTCCCGGCCCGGCACGTACTACGCGAACACCTACGAGGCGAATTCGCGGCCGCGCTTCACCAGCGAGGGGATCGCGTTCCACGAAGCCGTTCCCGGACACCACTTCCAGCTCACCTTCGCGCAGGAACTCACCGATCTGCCGCTGCTGCGCCGGATCGCGCCGTTCAACGCCTACATCGAGGGCTGGGGCCTGTACGCGGAGCGCCTCGCCGACGAGATGGGCCTGTACTCCGACGACATCGCCCGCTTCGGCATGCTCGCCCAGGACTCCATGCGGGCCGGCCGGCTCGTGGTCGACACCGGCCTGCACGCGCTGGGCTGGAGCCGTCAGCAGGCGGTCGACTACCTGGTGGAGCACACGCCGATGGCGAAGATGGAGATCGAGGCCGAGATCGACCGGTACGTCGCGAATCCGGGCCAGGCGCTGAGCTACATGGTGGGGCGGCTGGAAATCCAGCGCGTCCGCGCCGAGGCCGAACAGGCGCTCGGGGACCGGTTCGACATCCGCGCGTTCCACGACGTCGTACTGGGCAACGGAATCCTCCCGCTGTCCGCATTGGACACCGTGGTCGGCGCGTGGATCGCGGAGGCTTCCGCGTGACCTGGCTCGATCTTCCGCCGGACACCCTCTTCGGCCTCGACAACCTGCCCTACGGCGTCTTCTCGCACGGCGAGCGGGCCCGTCGGGCGGGCGTCGCGATCGGAGACCAGGTGCTCGACCTGAGCGCGGCGGCCGAGGGGGAGTCCTTCGGCCGCCTGCTCGCCGCGGGCGTGCTGAACCCGTTGCTCGCCGCCGGCCCGGACACCTGGGCCGACGTGCGGGCGCGGGTCCGCGAATGGCTCACCGAACCGCGCCACGCCGACCGGATCCGGCCGCATCTGGTGCCCCGCACCGAAATCACGAGCCATCTGCCGGTGGAGGTCGCGGACTACGTCGACTTCTACTCCAGCGAACAGCACGCGCTCAACGCCAGCCGGATCTTCAGCGGCGGCGACGAGCTGGTGCCGCCGAACTGGCGGCACCTGCCGATCGGCTACCACGGCCGGGCAGGCACGGTCGTCGCGTCCGGCACGCCGGTGATCCGCCCCTCCGGGCAATGGAAATCTCAGCGCGCGGAGAAGCCGTCGTTCGGCACCTCCCGACGGCTCGACTTCGAGGCCGAGGTCGGTTTCGTCGTCGGCGTGGGCTCCGAACAGGGCGCTCCGGTGCCGATCGACGAGTTCCCGCGGCACGTGTTCGGCGTCTGCCTGGTCAACGACTGGTCGGCGCGCGACCTGCAGGGGTGGGAAATGCAGCCGCTCGGGCCGTTCCTGGGCAAATCGTTCGCCACGTCCATGTCGCCGTGGCTGGTCCCGCTCGCCGCGCTGGAGCACGCCCGGGTCCCGCAGCCCGCGCAGGACCCGGAGCCGTTCGAGTACCTGCGTGCGGCCGAGCCGTGGAACCTGGATCTGGCGCTGGAGATCCGGATCAACGGTCACCTCGTGTCCAGCCCGCCGTTCGCCACGCAGTACTGGACGGCCGCGCAGCAGCTCGCCCACCTCACGGTGAACGGCGCGAGCCTGCGCACCGGCGACCTGTACGCGTCCGGCACGGTCACCGGCCCGGCGAAGGACCAGCGCGGCTCGCTGCTGGAGCTGAGCTGGGGCGGTCGCGAACCGCTCGCGCTCGGCGGCAGCGGCGAGACACGCGCGTTCCTGGAAGACGGCGACGAGGTCGTCATCAGCGCCTCCGCCCCGGGTCCAGGCGGTGCCCGGATCGGCTTCGGCGAGGTGCGCGGAACGGTGGCGCCCGCTGTGGTGTGACCCACGCCGTAGCGTCGTCACCCGAGCGGCCGCATAATGAGCAAACGCTTAGTCACAGTCGACCGGCACGGGAATGAGGGATCGATGAGGATCGGCACCGGCGTCAGCTACTCGGGCGGGTTCGCCGAAAGCGTCGCGGACATCGTGGAGCTGGAACGGGTCGGGCTCGACATCGTGTTCGTCCCCGAGGCCTACAGCTTCGACGCGGTGAGCCAGCTCGGCTACCTCGCCGCGAAGACCGAGCGCGTCGGCCTGATGTCGGGGATTTTCCAGATCTACACCCGCACCCCGAGCCTCACCGCGATGACCGCGGCCGGGCTGGACTTCGTGTCCGACGGCCGCTTCACCCTCGGCCTCGGCGCGTCCGGGCCGCAGGTCATCGAGGGTTTCCACGGCGTGAAGTACGACGCGCCGATCGGCCGCACCCGCGAGATCATCGAGATCTGCCGCCAGGTGTGGAAGCGCGAGCGCGTCGTGCACGAGGGCAAGCACTACACGATCCCGCTGCCCGCCGATCAGGGCACCGGCCTCGGCAAGCCGCTCAAGCTGATCAACCACCCGGTGCGCGAGCGGATCCCGGTCGTGCTCGCCGCGCTCGGGCCGAAGAACGTCGCGCTCGCCGCCGAGGTCGCCGAGGGCTGGCAGCCGATCTTCTTCCACCCGGAGAAGGCCGCCGACGTCTGGGGCGCCTCGCTGGCCGAGGGCAAGGCCAAGCGCGACCCGGAGCTGGGCGAGCTGGACGTGTTCGCCGCGCCGCCGCTGGCGATCGGCGACGACGTCGATCACCTGCTCGACTGGGTCCGCCCGGTGTTCGCGCTGTACATCGGCGGGATGGGCGCGCGCGGCAAGAACTTCTACAACACGCTCGCCTGCAACTACGGCTACGAGGCCGAGGCCAAGAAGATCCAGGACCTCTACCTCGACGGCAAGAAGGAAGAAGCCGCCGCGGCGGTCCCGACGGAGCTGCTGCGCGCCACCTCGCTGGTGGGTCCGGCGGGGTATGTGAAAGAGCGGCTGGCGGCGTTCAAGGAGGCGGGGGCGACGACCCTGGCGGTCAACCCGCTGCAGCCCGGACGCGAGGCGCGAGTGGCCGCCGTCGCCAAACTGAAGGAGCTGCTCGGCTAGGTCCGCTATGATGCGGACTACTGAGAGTGTGAAAGAACCGCACTTCAGGTCGATGCCGCCGTCGAAATGCCGTCAACTCCCCGCGCGGGACGCGAATTCGGGAGTAAGAACGGGTTCAACGGGGAATCCGGGCGGGGCGAAAGCGAGGTAGGCCGGGCTGTGCGCAGAATCGAAGGATCCGCCGCTGCGGTGCTGGACGTCGGGTCGTTCAGTGCCCGGCTTGTCGTGCTCGAACCCGGCGGATCCCCGATCGACCCGGCGCTGACGCACCAGACCCGGCTGCGGCTCGACCGCGAACTCGACGACGACGGACGGCTCAGCACCTGCGGCATCGCGGCGATCGCGAAGGCCGTTTCCAGCGGGATGGAGTTCGCCCGCGAGCACGGTGTCAAGGACGTGTTCCCGCTGGCCACGTCGTCAATCCGGGACGCGGTCAACTCCCGCGAAGCGGTCCGCGAGGTCGCTCGCGAAACCGGCGTCGAACTGCGGTTCCTCTCCGGCCGCCGGGAGGCGGAGCTGACCTATGTCGGCGCGCGCCGCTGGTACGGCGCGTCCGGCGGCCCGCTGCTGGCGCTCGACATCGGCGGCGGCACAGTCGAGCTGTCGGCCGGATCCGGCGAACAGGCCACCTTCGCGCGGTCGCTGCCTCTGGGTGCCCGCTCGGTCACGCGCGACTGGCTCCCCGCGGAACCGCCGGTGCGCAGCAAGCACGTGGGTGCGCTGCGTGACCACGTGCTGGAGGAAGTCGCCGCCGCCTTGGGCGACGTGAAGGACGAACTGGCCGAACACCGGGTGGTCGGCTGCTCCAAGGTGCTGCGGCAGCTGGCCCGGCTGGCGGGCGACCGGCCGGGCAAGGCACGCGAACTGCACCTGGACGACGTGCGCGCGTGGATCCCGAGGCTGTCGGCGATGCCGTTCGCGCGGCGGGCGCAGTTGCCCGGGATTTCGCGGCAGCGGGCCCAGCAGGCGCTGGGCGGCGCGGTGGTCGCGGAGGCGCTGCTGACGGTCGCGGGCGGGAAGCTGTCGATCTGCCCGTGGTCGACGCGAGACGGGCTGTTGCTGACGTTGTTGGATCAGCTCACGGACGCGACCGGTAAGCAGCGATCGCGTCCGGCCGCGTGAACTCCCTGGTGCGAGGGCGATAAACCGGGTATCCCGGAACCATGACCCCGCGCAGCGAATTCCTTCCCCGTGACCGGTCCGAGGACGAAGACGAGCCGCCGTTCCCGGCGCGCCGGAAGAAGACTGAGCTGCCCGACTCGGACGAGCTGCCCGGCGAGGTGGCCACCGCGCCGGGGCCGGATCTGAGCCCCTCCCGGACGGACGACGTGCCGCGGGTGCCGGGCACGGACGAAACGCCGTCGTGGGGGGTGGGGGGGGGGGTTGACGGTGTGCACACTCACAAGCAGAAGGTGGCCGGGACGGCCAGACCCCCATGCATGGTGGGGGGGGAAGGGGAGGAGAAGCAATA
>NZ_JBVKDQ010000021.1:78619-140179 GCF_055633755.1 Amycolatopsis sp. NPDC114484
GTCCGGCGGGATTCGGGCGGATGAGCACAGTGGACGAACTGTCGGGCAATGGCAGGTCGCGACCCTCACTCACGAGTCAGCTTCGGTCGAACTGCCGCACCTTCGACGCGTCGCGGCGCGCCGGAGCCCGGCCGATCGGCTGGACCGGCGCGGGGCCCGGGTCCAGCTTCGGGATCGGCAGCTCCACCGGCTCCTCGGCCACGGTGAACCGCTCGCCGTGGTGGACCAGGTCCAGCGGCGGCCCGTTGAGCACCTGATACGTCGCCGCGCCGGGCCGGATCGACACCTGGAACCGGGTTTCGCGGAAGGCGAGGCGGAAGGTGAGGCCGCCGAGTTCGTCCGGCAGCCGCGGCGCGAACGACAGCTGGCCGCCGTAATCGCGCAGGCCGCCGAACCCGGCCACCGCGGCCTGCCAGGCACCGGCCAGCGACGCCATGTGCAGGCCGTTGCGGACGTTGTTGTGCACGTCGTGCAGGTCGGTGAGCGCGGCTTCGGCGAGGTAGTCGTAGGCCAGCCGCAGGTGCCCGACCTCTGCCGCGATGACGGCTTGGGTGCCGGCGGAGAGGGAGGAGTCGCGGACGGTCCGTGCTTCGTAGTAGGCGAAGTCGCGGGCTTTCTCCTCCGGGCTGAACGAATCGCCGCAGAGGTGCAGGGCCAGCACGAGATCCGCCTGCTTGACGACCTGCTTGCGGTACAGGTCGAAGTACGGGTAGTTCAGCAGCAGCGGGTAGAAATCCTCGTCGGTGGCGGCGAAGTCCCACTCGTCGTGCTGCAGGAAGCCTTCCGACTGCGGGTGCACGCCGAGTTCCTGGTCGTAGGGCAGCGCCATCGCCTCCGCCGCGGCGAGCCAGGAATCGATCTCGACACTGTCCACGTCGAACCGTTCGGCGACGTCCGGATGCCTCCGGCACACCTCCGCCGCGGCGAGCAAGTTCTTGCGCGCCATCAGGTTCGTGTAGACGTTGTTGTCCGCCACCGCGGAGTACTCGTCAGGTCCGGTGACGCCGTCGATGCGGAAGTGCCCGTGGTGGTCGAAATGCCCGAGAGACGCCCACAGCCGCCCGGTCTCCAGCAGCAGTTCCGCGCCGCAGGTGCGCTCGAAATGCTCGTCCTGGGTGGCGTTGACGTAGCGCACGACGGCGTCGGCGATGTCCGCGCTCACGTGGAACGCCGCGGTGCCGGCGGGCCAGTACGCGGAGCATTCGGCGCCGTTGACGGACCGCCACGGGAACGCCGCGCCGCGCAGGCCGAGCTGGGTCGCGCGTTCTTTCGCTTTGTCTATGGTGGAGTGTCGCCAGCCGAGGGCGTCGCGGGCGGCGTCCGGCATCGTGTACGTCAGGACCGGCAGCACGAAGGTCTCGCTGTCCCAGAACGCGTGCCCGTCGTACCCCGGCCCGGTGAGCCCTTTCCCGGCGATGGCGCGGGTTTCGCCGCGGGCGCCGGCCTGCAGGAGGTGGAAGAGCGCGAACCGGACGGCCTGCTGGAGTTCCGGATCGCCGTCGATCTCGATGTCGGAGGTGGCCCAGAAGTCGTCGAGGAACCGGCGCTGCTCGGCGGCCAGGCCCTTCCAGCCGGTCTGCCGGGCGCCGGCGAGCGCGGCTTCGACCTGCGCGCGCAGCGCCGGGGCGGAGCGTTGCGCGGACCAGCCGTAGGCGAGGAACTTGGTGACCCGCAGCCGTCCGCCCTTGGGCACGTCGACCGCGGCGGTGAGCCGGGCGAGGTCCTCCTCGGCGTGGATGCGGGTCCGCAGGCCGTCGTCGACCTCGATCTTGTGGTCCATCGCGGCGGCGACCCGCAGCCCGGACATCCGGGTCCGGTGCACCAGCACCGCCTGATAGCCCGCGGCGTGGCTGAACTCGCCGACCAGCGGCGCGTCGAGCGCGGCCGCCACGCGCGGGTCGTGGGTGTCGGACTCGACCGGTTCGTTGGCCAGCAGATCGGACTGCACCACCAGCTGCAGATCCTCGTCCAGCGGTTCGACCTCGTAACGGATCGCGGCGACCGCGCGCTGGGTGAACGACACCAGCCGCTCGGTCGTCACCCGCACCCGCCGCCCCGTCGGGGACGACCACTCGGTGACACGGCGCAGCGTGCCGCGACGGAAGTCGAGCACCCGGTCGTGCGCGGTCGCGATCCCGTAGCGCATGTCCAGCGGCTCGTCCTCCACCAGCAGCCGGATGATCTTGCCGTCCGTCACGTTGACGACGGTCTGGCCCTCCTCCGGATAGCCGTAACCCCCCTCCGCGTAAGGAAGCTCGTGCTGCTCGTAGAAACCGTTGAGATACGTGCCGGGCAGCCCGCGCGGCTCGCCCTCCTCAAGGGTGCCCCGCAGTCCGATGTGCCCGTTCGACACCGCGAAAGCAGACTCGGTGCGCTGCAACGCATCCACGTCGAGGCCGCGCCAGCGCAGCTCCCACGGGGAGCATTCGTAACCGGATTCCGTCACTTGTCCTCCAGCAGGTCGGCGAGGTCGTCCACCACGACGTCGGCGCCGTGCGCGCGCAGGGCGTCCGCCTGGTTCTCGCGGTTCACGCCCACGACGTAACCGAAGCCGCCGGCTTTGCCTGCTTGGACGCCGGATTGTGCGTCCTCGAACACTGCCGCCTGCTTCGGGTCCACCCCGAGTTCCTTGGCCCCGGCCAGGAACGAATCGGGCGCTGGCTTGCCTTTCAGGTGGTCGCGGCGGATGACCAGGCCGTCGACGCGGGCTTCCACGAAGCGGGAGAGGTCTGCTGCGTCGAGGACCTTGGCTCCGTTCGCCGACGAGGTCACTACGGCGATCCTGAGTCCGGCTTCCTTCGCTGCTTCCAGGTAGCGCACGGAACCCTGGTACGGGTTTACGCCGCGTTCGTCGATGATTTTCAGGACGAGTTCGTTCTTGCGGTTGCCGATGCCGTTCACGGTCGGCGCGTCGACGGCGTCGTCCGGGGTGCCTTCGGGGAGTTCGATTCCGCGTGAGCGAAGGAATTCCCGGACGCCGTCGGCCCTTGGGCGGCCGTCTACGTAGGTCGCGTAGTCGGCGTCGGTGAATTCTTGGAAGTCGGCGGCGTCGCGGGTGTGGAGGTATTCGTCGAACGTCCGTTTCCACGCCTCGCGGTGGAGCACGGCCGTCCCGGTCAGTACGCCGTCCAGGTCGAAGAGGCAGGCGGTGATGGTGTCGGGCAGTCCGATCATGCCTGCAACGTACCGGTCGGGGGGCGGGTGGGCTCGTCGCCTGGCGGCGACATTGCGCCTCGCTTGGTTGCGTGGGGCACCCCGAAGCTTGATTGTGCTGACGGTTCGGGGGTGCGGGGGAGGGCTGGGCGCCTCATGGGTGGGGTGCGTTGGTGGCGGTTTAGGGCTGTGAGGGGAACCCTGAGGGAATCAGATTCCGTGAGGGTTCCCCTCACGGAATGTCAGGCGGCGCCTACGCGGCGGTCGAAGACCAGGCGTTCGGCGGCGCGCAGGCCGACGCTGATCGCGCCGGTGAGGACGCCGTCGTCGCCTAGTTCGCCTTGCACCACAGTCGTTGTGAGCGGGGTGAACGCGCGGAGCGCCCGGTCGATCGGTTCCAGCAGCAGATCCGCCGCCGTTCCGACGCCGCCGCCTAGCACGATCAGTTCGGGGTCGATCACGGCGGCCACCGAAGCGACTGTGTACGCGAGCCGGTCGGCCTCCGCGGACACCGCGCGCTGCGCCAATTCGTCACCCTCTCGGGCGAGGCGGAAGACTTCGCGCGCGGATCTCGCTGTGCCCAGGCCGAGTTCGCGGGCACCTCGGACCACCGACTGTGCGGCGGTGGCTTCCTCCAGGTGTCCGCGCGCGGGCGGTTCGCTGGGTTCGTCGGCGACGTGCGTGCGGCCGTAAGGCAGGTAGCCGATCTCACCCGCGGCTCCGGTGGCTCCGCGGAAAACCCGGCCGTCGACCATGAGTCCCATGCCGACGCCGGTGCCGATGGTGATGCAGCCGACCACCGAAGCCCCCCGCGCGGCGCCGCTTTCCCATTCGCCGACCGCGGTGAGGTTCGCGTCGTTCTCCACGACCAGCTCCGGCCCGAGAACCTGCTCCAGGTCGTCGAGCAGGCCGGGGCGGCCCCAGCCGGGCAGGTTCGGCGCGTGCCGGAAGCAGCGTTTCACCGGGTCCGCCACGCCGGGGGAGCCCAGCACGCGGACCACGATGTCGTCGTTCGTCAGGCCCGCCTCGGCCACGATGTCCGCGGCCAGTTTGCCCAGCGCGGAGATCAGCGCGCTGCCGGAGCGGGCCGTGTTGCGCACGTCGCGCCGGGCGACCGTGGTGCGGCCGAGATCGGCGACCGCGACCCGGATGTGCTCGCGGCCGATGTCCAGGCCCAGCACGTATCCCGCGGTCGGGTCCGCCTCGTAGAGCACTGCCGAGCGGCCGGTGCCGGTGGACGTGTGCCCGGTCGCCCGCGCGAGCCCGGCGGCCTCCAGCGCCAGCAGCGCCTGGCTCACCGTGGGCTTCGACAGCCCGGTGTCCTTCGCCACCTGCGGCCGCGTCGCGGGCCCGCCGCGGCGCAGCAGGTCGAGCACCGCCCGCTGGTTGATCATGCGCATCCCGGCCGGGGTGCCGACCGGTGGTGTACCCGACCCTGCCACCTGCTGAGTTTCCTTCCCGTTCGGACTTCCGTCCTGCCACGGTAACCGGATTCGCCCCGCTTTGGCAGGAAAGTTTCTTTTCTTCCGGCTCGGGAGGGGCAGGCGGAGGTCTCAGTCCGACGATACGGGCTGAGCGCGCGGAACCCGGGGACGGCGCGCAGAGTTCGCCCTCCGCTGGTTGACGGCTCAGGCGTCGGGCAGCCAGTTGCCGTGGAAGCCGGCGGGCACGCGGCCGGGCAGATGGACGGTCGCGACCGGATCCGCCTCGATGTCCTGCGCGTCGAGCACCACCAAGTCGCTGCGGTCGTTCGGTCCGTCGTAGACGTACGTGAGCAGCCAGCCGGCGCCGCCCGGACGGTCGTCCGCCGGAACGAACGCCGCCTCGCCCGGGATGTGTCCTTCCGGGAACAGATGCTCGCGCGCGGCGTTCGTGCGCAGGTCATAGCGACGGAGCACGAGCGGGCCCTCCGGACTGTGCCGTCCGGTCACGTGCCCGAAGCGAGCGTCCAGCCCGGCGAGCCGGTCGTCGATGCGCGGGAACTCGCCCTCGCGGTCGTCGACGAGATCCTCGGACACCGTGCCCGCGCGCGGGTCGATCGTCCACCGCCACAACACGCCCTTGGGATCGGGGACACCGGGCCGGTACAGGTGCTCGTACCGCACGACGTGCACCACGATCCGGCCGTCGGCGGTGTCGTGCGCGTTGAGGGTGTGGAAGACGTAACACGGATCGACCTCGAACCAGCGCACGCCGTCCTCCGGACGGTCACGGCTGAGCAGGCCGAGCCGCGCGCCGTACGTGTCGCTCCACCGGAACGGCATGCCGCCGTCGGACGCGTGGTCGAACACCACTGGCAGGTCGAAGAACACCGCGTGCCGCCGGGTGAGCGCGAAGTCGTGCATCATCGTCAGGCCGGGCACGTCGATCGGCTGGCGCAGCACGAGTTCCCCGGCGGCGTCGGCGCGGTAATAGCTCACGTGCGGGGCGGTGACGCTGCCGTAGCCGAAGAAATGCAACTCGCCGGTTTCCGGGCAGATCTTGGGATGCGCGGTCATCGAATCGGCGAGCTTGCCGTCGAAATCGTAGACGCCGACGGTGTCGAGATCGGTCGTGATTTCGTATGGCAGCGAGGATTCCACGAGCGCGAGCGTGCGTCCCGCGTGATTGACGACGTGGGTGTTGGCGACGCTCCGCCGGAGATTTCTGGTTCCGTCGGCGTTGTAGAGCGCCGGATTAGAGAGGTCGAAGCTCTCGGTGCGCACCCAGCGGTTGCGATACCAAGCCGCGCGGCCGTTTTCGAGCCGTACGCCGTGCACCATTCCGTCGCCGGTGAACCAATGCGCGCTGTCCTGCCGCGGGTTCGGCCCGTTGCGCAGATACCAGCCGGTGAGCTCGGGCGGCAGCGCACCGCTGACCGGCAGGTCGTAGGCAGTGAGTTCGTCGTGGACCGGGGCGTAGTGGCCCTTGAGGTGGAAATCTGTGGTGGTCATTGATTCACGCTTTCTGGGCGCGAGCCCGGACGAGGCGCGGATAGCGGATGGTGAACGAGATCGGAATCGCGAAGCCGAGCACCTTGAGAACGATCAACGCGACAGTGGCGTGCGGCGCGAAATGCAGCAGTACGGCTTCGGCGATCCCGGCGACCGTGAAGCTGGCCGCCCAGACAGCGGTGATGACGACGTTGACCCGGCGGAACACCGCCGTCGCGGCGATTTCCGGCGGGACCATGGTTTTCGCGATCCCGAGCGTGAACGGCCGCTTCGCGGCGATCGAACCCCAGGCGGTCAGCGCCAGCCAGAAATCGGTGAGCGCGCCGACGTAGTCCCTGAGCGGCGAGGCCGGGTCGCTGAACGACCAGATCGAAAGCGCCACGAAGAAAACGACCGCGGAGACCTCGATGAACAGGGTGTCCCAGCCCTTGCCGCGCCGGCGTTCGAGCAGGAGCAGCCCGCCCGCGAGCACCAGCCCGGTCAGCCCGGACCACCGCCAGTCGGCCTGGGTGGACACGACCGCGAAGGCGATCCACGGAAGGAAACTCTTCAGGTAGTTCATCGGTGCCCCTCGCTCACATTCCTATGCTGACAGGTCAAAGCTAGAACGTGCGGACTGGACATGTCAATAGTGGAAGGTAGGGTGGGCGCATGACTTTGCGACACGCGGTGCTGGGGCTGCTCGCCACTGCCCCTGGAAGCGGCTACGACCTGCTGAAACGCTTCGAAACGGCGATGTCGAGCGTCTGGACGGCCACGCAGAGCCAGCTGTACGGGGAACTGGGCAAGCTCGAGGGCGCCGACCTGATCGAGGTGTCCGCCGAGGGCCCGCGCGGGCGCAAGGAGTACGCGATCACCGACGCCGGGCGGTCGGAATTGCGCAAGTGGCTGCTGGAGGAGAGGCCGCCGGCCGCGCGGCGGAACGAGATGCTGCTGCGGGTGTACTTCCTGGGCGAGGTCACGCCGGAGGAGGCCCGCGGATTTCTGCGCAGGCACGGTGCTTTCGCCGAGGGGCTGGTCGACGAACTGGCGGCGATCGACGCGTCAGTGGACTGGGACGACAGCGACCCGTCGCTGTACGGCCGCCTCGCGCTGGAATGGGGCAAACGGTACGCGGCGATGGAACGGGATTGGGCGGAGTGGGCGGCGGAGACGATCCGCGCGGCCCGCGGCTGATCATGACCGGCAGCCAGGCCCGCCACTGCGGCGACGATGCCGTATTCGCGCAAGACCTTAGGGACGAGGGCGAGCCGGAGGCCGAGTTCAATCCCGGCATCGCCGCGCGGTTTCCGCGCAAGAACGCGGCCGCCGGCGTCCTCGCCCGCGACGAACACGGCCGGATCCTGTTCGTCTGCCCGACCTACAAGCCGTTCCTGGAGATTCCCGGCGGTTTGGTCGAAGACGACGAGTCACCGCTGGCGGCGTGCCGTCGAGAGGTCCGCGAAGAACTCGGCATCGACCTGACGGTGGGGCGTCTTCTCCTCGTTGACTGGCTGCCTTCGCACGGCGTTTGGCGGGACAGCCTCCAGTTCATTTTCGACGGCGGTGTGCTGAACCGCGAGCAGATCGGTGCCATTCGCCTGCCAGGGGAAGAGCTGAGCCGGTTCGAGTTCCTGGGACTTGAGGCCGCGCGCCCGCGATTGCGGCCGTCCAAGGCGCGGCGAGTCGCTCTGGCATGTCAAGCGTTTCTGGACGGGGAGACCGTTTACGGCGAGTTCGGCCGGAGGCTCGGGTAGTCCGCGCTTCCGGCCGAGTCACCTGGTTTCATCCGTCAGAAGAGCGCTTCCAGAGATTGATTCCCTCTTCGACCGCGTACTGGTCGATTTCCGCCAGCTCCTCGTCGGTGAACGAGAGATTCCCCAGCGCGGCCACGTTGTCCTCCAGCTGCTTCACGCTGCTGGCCCCGATCACGAGCGACGTCATCCGCGGATCCCGCAACGCCCAGGCCAGCGCCAGCTGCGCCAGCGTCTGCCCCCGCCGCTCAGCGATCTCGCCGAGCGCCCGGATCTTGCCGAGCTTCTCCTCGGTGATCGTGTCCGGATTCAGCGACTTCCCTTGCGCCGCGCGGGAATCCGAAGGCACCCCGGAAAGGTACTTGTTCGTCAGCAACCCCTGCGCCAGCGGCGAAAACGCGATGCACCCGGCCCCGGCCTGCTCCAGCGTCCCGAGCAAATCGTCCGCCTCGGTCCAGCGATTGAACATCGAATACGACGGCTGGTGAATCAGCAACGGCGTACCCAGTTCCCGCAGCAGCTGCGCGGCCTCCGCGGTCCGCGCGGAGTTGTAGGACGAGATCCCGACATACAGCGCCTTGCCCGAGCGGACCGCCCGGTCGAGCGCCCCGACGGTCTCCTCCAGCGGCGTCTCCGGGTCGAACCGGTGCGAGTAGAAGATGTCGACGTAGTCCAGCCCCATCCGCCCCAGCGACTGGTCGAGGCTGGCCAGCAGGTACTTGCGCGAACCCCACTCGCCGTACGGACCGGGCCACATGTCGTAGCCGGCCTTGGTCGAGACGATCAGCTCGTCCCGGTACGGCTTCAGGTCGCTCGCCAGCAGCCGGCCGAAGTTCTCCTCGGCGCTGCCGTAGGGCGGGCCGTAGTTGTTGGCCAGGTCGAAATGCGTGATGCCCAGGTCAAAGGCCCGCCGGACGATGTCGCGCTGGACGGTGAGCGGGCGGTCGTTCCCGAAGTTGTGCCACAGTCCGAGCGAGATCGCGGGCAGCTTCAGTCCGCTGCGCCCGCAGCGGCGGTAGGGCATCGAGTCGTAACGGGCATCAGCGGCAGCGTAAGTCACGCCGCGATGCTAGCCCGGGAGGCGTCGCCGGGGCCCGTGCACGGTGGGTGACATCCAGGTTGGTGCTCTAAATCCGGTTTTGCGCGGGATATCCTATTCGGCTATGTATCCCGGAGCTGGAACCGCCGCGCGATGATCTCCGCGACCCCGAACACCGGCAAGCTGACCGGCGGTGACCTGGCCGCGACCCTGGACCTGCCCGGTCGCGAAACGATTGGTGGACCAGGTCATTCCGAGCTTGCCGTGACCGGTTCCGGCGCTCGCCTCGCGAACCGGCTGCCGCGGCGCACGGGGTTCCGTCGAAGAGAAGGCGAACGCTCGTAACGGTGGTCTGCGGCAACGTAGTTCACCGCCCGACGCTAACGGCTGCCCGGGCGGCTCTCAGCTCACCCGGGCAGCCGCGGTTCACAGTGCGCCGAGGCCGTTCGGCGTGCCGAGCCCGGTCGGCGCGTCGTAGCCCTTGCCCGCGGTGCACAGGTAGTCGCCACCGCAGTCCCAGTGCGCGTTGCTGCCGGCGGTGACGTCGTTGAGCGCCGAAGCGTGCTGGTAGACGTACTGCGCGGACGAGAGTGCCGCTGAGTTGCCCTTGAGCGCGATCATCGCGGCGATGATCGGCGACGACGCGCTCGTCCCGCCCGCTGTACCCCAGCTGCCCTGGTCGTAGACCGCGACGCCGGTCGCCGGATCGGCGACCGCCGCGAGATCCGCTTCGGTGCGGCCCCCGCAGCGCGTGTCCTTCTGCCACGTGGGTTTGGCGGTGTACGCGGAACAACCTGAGCCGCTTCCGCGCCATGCCGTCTCGCTCCAGCCGCGGGCGTTGGACGCCTTCTTCAGCGACGTCCCGCCGACGGCGAGGACGGTGGACAGCGTGGCCGGCCAGCTGGCCTGCCGGTAGCCGCGGTCGCCGGTGGACGCGGTGACCGCGACGCCAGGATGGCTGAACGCGGCGGCGTAGGGTTCGTTTCCGCTGGTCTCGTCGCCGCCCCAGCTGTTGGACACCGCGACCGCGCCGGACGTCGTGGCGGTCTTCTCCGCGGCCGCCATCGCCGCGGTGCTGGCGTCGTCGGCTTCCACGAGTTCGATCCGGCAGTCGGGGCAGACCGCCGAGATCATGTCGAGGTCGAGCGAGATCTCCGAACTCCAGCCCTCGTCGGCTTTCGGCAGCGGGGCGGTTTCGCCGCGGCCGTTCACCTTCTTGAAGCAGCCGTTGGCGGTTGTGCATTCCGGGAGCCCGTAGGCCTTGCGATAGACGGCGAGGTCGGCTTCGGCGGCCGGATCGTCAAAGGCGTCCACGATGGCGACTGTCCGGCCTTTTCCGCCTGACGCGGGCAGCTTGTAAGCAGACAGGAAATCCGTGCGGGACAATCCGTCCGGAAGTGCTTTCGCCTGGGCGGATTTGAGGACGTAACAGCCGACGTGACCAGGTTCCGGCGTGGGGCAGGCGGCGCGGGTGCCCGGCGGAGTGTCCGAAGTGGACGTCGAGCTCGTCGCGATCCCGTTCGGCGCGTTGACCAGTGCTGCCTTGTCGACGGTTTCGTCCACAGTGGAACCGTTCGTGTCTTGGCCGCGCAGCTTGATCGAGAGGTAGCCGGGATTGGCGCCGGCGGGAACGGTGAACGCGGCTCGCGCGTGGTGTGCGTCCGGACGGGTGAGGGCGGTGTTCTGCCAGGTTTTGCCTCCGTCGAAGGAGACTTGCGCGCTCGCGGCGGTGACCTTGCCGCCATGGAAGGCGATCGTCATCGCGGCCGCACCGGGGGCGAGGGAGTTGTGCCGGTCAGTGCCGAAGTCCGCGCTCGCCCACAGTAAACCGACCGGAGTGGACGACTTCGTGGTAGCGGAGTCGAAACCCCAGGAAATCGTGGAATGGTCGGACAACGCGGTCCGGGCATCACTGTGGCTCGCGTCCATTGTGTACACATAGCGGTGCTTCCCGGAAGCCGCCTTCTGGTCGAAGACGTAACCGAGAATGCCGCCGGAGTAGATCTTCTTGCCGTCCTCGGTCAGCGTGGCGGTGCCGTCGCTCCATTGGCCGAGCGCGCCGCCGAAGTCCGCGTCCATCGCACCGGCTTCGTGCAGGGTGTCGCCTTCGCGGCAGAGGTAGCAGGAACCGTCGTAGGTCAACGGCGCGGGCGCGATAAGCCCGGTGCGCCAGTTCAGCGTGGTGTGCTGGCCGGCGGCCGGGGTCAGGGAACGCTGCAGTTCGCCCTCGATCGAACCGTCGCCGAGGTCCGGTCGCATCAAGGTCTGATATCCCTCACCGGCCGGGACGTTCGTGTACAGAGTGTCCGAGGTGGGCGCGTTCCGTTCGAAGTACGGCAGGTCCGGCGGATACGGATTGTCCGGGCCTTCGTTCGGAATCGTCCACTGGTCCCACGCGATCAGATGTTGAGAGGGCTGATCTGTCGGATAGTTGATGTCCACAGTGGACATCTTCGACGACTCGATGGCGTACGCCTGGTTCGCCGGAATGTGGTCGGTTTTGGGCAGGCCGAAGAGATACCGGTACGTCGGCGACACCGATCGAGCGGAAACGGAGAAGGAGAGCTTGCCGGTAACCGCCTTGCCCGCGCTGCCGACGTAAAGCGGGACATCGCCGAGCGCGCCGATGTTCAGCGCGGAGACTTTCGTGCTGCTGCCGCGTTCCCAGCCGACGGTGATCGCGTCGGGGGTGCTCGGCCGCGGGGTGGCGAGGGTGACCCGCTGCGCTTTGCGGCCGTCGAGCGAGACTTCGGCCCCGGTGCTCGGCACGGTGACCTCGGTCTGGCTGAGCAACTCGGTGTCGGTCGCGTTGCCGTCGGCGTCGGTGTTGAAGACGGCGACCGCGACACCGTAATGACCGGTTGGCAGCTGGATCTTGGCCTCTCCGCCGAGCAGCAGCCCGTCCCAGGTGGCGCGGGCCGGATCGTCGGCGTTGACCACGAGGATCTCGGCCGCGGCGACCGGTTTGCCCGCGTGGTCGAGCGCTTTCACGTCCAGCAGGCCTTGCGGGTAGTGCGGCTGCGCGGCGGCAGCGGGGGCTTGGCCTAGCCGGTATCCGTCCAAAGAGGACAGATGGCGCAGCTGCCCGGCGGGGACGACGGTGTGCTGTCCGTTCACCGTCGAGGTGAACGCCAGCGGCGAATGTCCGGGAGCGGGCAGGAAATGCGGGACGCCGTCGTGGACGAGCACGTGGTCGCCGCTGGGCAGGGCATAGGTGTGGTCTCTAACGCTTGAGGATGGCGGGGCGGCAGTGGCCGCCGGGGCGCTGGGCGGGGAGGCGACGGCGAACGCCAGCGAGGCAGCCGTCAGAGAGATGACGAAACGCAAGTCCGACTCCGTTTCGGGGCAAGGGACGGGACTCTCTGCGGCGTGCTCCCAGCTTTCTGGCCGGGGGATGCCTTGTCAACCCATACATCGGATGACTATTCGCCGCATTGGGGACAATCACGGCAGGTGCGGTCTCTTCAGGGAGATAGGTCCGATGTCCGGTCGGTGGTATCCGACTTGCTGGTCCCGGCCAGTACAGTGCGGGTGAGCGATTGCTTAGGAGGCGACGTGGGCACCGGGTTCTTCTCGTCCGTCGACGATGTGTCGGCGCAGCTGGCCGAGGCCGGGTATCTCGCGTCGACCGCGGTCGCGACCACGGTGTTCCTCGCCGACCGGCTGGGGAAGCCGCTGCTGGTCGAGGGGCCGGCCGGGGTCGGCAAGACCGCGCTGGCCACGGCGGTCGCCGAGGTCACCGGCTCACGGCTCGTGCGATTGCAGTGCTACGAAGGCATCGACGAGGCCCGCGCGCTGTACGAGTGGAACCACGCGAAGCAGCTGCTGCGGATCACCGCGGGCCGCGACGAGACGTGGGACGAGGCGCGCACCGACATTTTCGGCGAGGAGTTCCTGCTTCGCCGCCCGCTGCTCACCGCGATCTCCGGCACGGAGCCGACCGTGCTGCTGATCGACGAAACGGACAAGGCCGACGTCGAGATCGAGGGTCTGCTGCTGGAGGTGCTCGGCGATTTCCAGGTGACGGTGCCCGAACTCGGCACCATCACCGCGACGCAGCAGCCGTTCGTGGTGCTGACGTCGAACGCGACGCGCGAGCTGTCCGAGGCGCTGCGGCGGCGGTGCCTGTTCCTGCACATCGATTTCCCGGACGAGGACCTCGAACGCGAGATCGTCCGGCTGAAGGTGCCCGGGATCGAGGCCGCGCTGGCCGATTCGGTGGTGCGGGTGATCGCCGCGCTGCGGGCGATGGACCTGCGGAAACTGCCGTCGGTGGCGGAGACCGTCGACTGGGCGCGCACGTTGCTGGAGCTGGGCGCGGGCGCGCTCGACGAGCGGGTGGTGCGCGAAAGCCTCGGCGTTGTGCTGAAGCATCAGGACGACATCGCGAAGGCCGGGGCCGGGCTGAGTCTCGACCAGGTGCTGGACGCGTCGTGACCGCCGCGCCGGGCCTGACCGGGCGGCTCGCCGAGTTCGTGCGGGCCTTGCGGGCACAAGGCATCCCGGCCGGTCCGGGCGAGACGGCCGACGCGGCGGCCGCGCTGGAGATGCTCGGCCTGGACGACCGCGAGCTGGTCCGCGAAGGGCTTGCCGCCGCGCTGGTCCGCCGGGGCGGGCAGCGGACGGTGTTCGACGCCGCCTTCGACCTGTACTTCCCGGCCGGGGTCGGCGCTCCGGAGCTGGCGCGCGAAAACCCGCCGCAGGACCGGGCGGAACTGCGGGAAGCGCTCGCCGCCGCCCTGGCCGAGGGCGACGACCAGGCGTTGGACCAGCTAGCCGGAATCGCCGTGGACCTGCTGGGCCAATACGGCGTCGGAACCGGCCCGGGCGGCGGGTACTCCGCGCACCAGACGCTGGACCGCCTGCAGCCGCAGACGCTCATCGCCCAGGTGCTCGCCGCGATGCGCGCCTCCGGCACGCCGGACGAGTTCACCGACCGGCTCACCCGCGACGAAATCCGCCGCCGCGTCGAGGGTTTCCGCGGCCGGGTGCGTACCGAGGCGCGCCGCCGAGCCGCCGAACTCCGGGGCCGCGAACGGATCGCCAAGCACGCGATCGCCCCCGCCGCGGATCGCGTCGACTTCCTCATCGCCAGCCGCACGCAATTGACCGAACTGCGGCGCACCATCCAGCCGCTGTCCCGCAAACTCGCCACCAGGCTTGCCGCGCGCCGCAAGCGCACCACTCGCGGCCGGATCGACTTGCGCCGAACGCTGCGTCGTTCACTCTCTACTGGCGGCGTGCCCTTGCGTCCAGCCTACCGGCATCGGCGCCCCGGCCGCCCGGAAATCATCCTCCTGTGCGATCTTTCCGGTTCGGTAGCGGGTTTCGCGAACTTCACGATGCTGTTGGTGCAAGCGCTGCGGGACCAGTTCAGCAAGATTCGCGTCTTCGGTTTCGTCGACAGCACCGACGAGGTAACGCACCTCGTCGACACCGGTGCCGCCGATCCCGAACAACTGGGCGCGCGAATGCTCAGCGAAGCGGCGGTAGTCCGCTGGGACGGCCACAGCGATTACGGCCGCGCGCTGGGTCAGTTCACTTCGCACTGGTTAGACGCCGTCGGCCCGCGAACGTCAGTCCTCATCCTGGGCGACGCCCGAACGAACGGCGGCGACCCGAATCTCGACGCCGTCCGCGCGATCCGGTCCCGCGCGCGGCACGTTCATTGGCTGAACCCCGAACGCCGATCCCTGTGGGGGACCGGCGATTCGGCCGCGCCGGACTACGCGGAGCTGGTGGAGATGCACGAATGCCGGACCGCGCAACAGCTGGGCGTGCTGGTCACGCGCCTTCTGCCGACCTGAGCCAGCCGTCAATCTCTTTATGCAGCAACGTTTTCGCTTCCTCGGGTGCGAACGATGCGGTCACTGCGTTGCTTGCCAGCTTAGCCAACATCGTGTCGTCGTAACCAAAAACCTCGCGCGCACGGGTGAATTCGCCGGTGATCGTGGTGCCGGTGACGTCCGGGACATCCGTGTTGAGCGTGACTCGCAACCCCGCCTCGACCAACCGGGGCAGCGGGTGTTCCGGGAGCGTCGGAACCAACCCGAGCGCGACGTTCGACGAGGGACACACCTCAAGCGCGATCCCGCTCTCCGCGGTGCGAACGGTCAGATCCGGGTCCTCCAGGATGCGGATCCCGTGCCCGATGCGCTCGGCTCCGCCGATTTCGATCGCCTCACGGATGCTGTCCGGCCCGGCGTCCTCGCCCGCGTGGTGAATGAGGTGCAACCCAGCCTCCCTCGCCCGGACGAACACCTCCCGAAACGGGGTTAGCGAGTACTTTTCCTCGCCAGCCATCCCGATCCCGATGATCTCTTCGTGCCGCTTGGCCAGCTCCAGCGTCTTCTCGGCGCGCTCGATCGACCTCCGCCGCGAGTGGTCGAGGATCAGCCGCCATTGCAGCCCTTGCTCTTTCCCGCCTTCGGACAGTCCTTTAAGGACTGAAGCGAGGGGAAGCTCGAGATCCCCGACCCGTTCCCCGTGCGAGGCGGCGGTGAACGTAACCTCGACGTACCGGGTCCCCTGAGCGGCTTCGTCCGCACAGAACTCGCGCGCGATCCGCTCGAAGTCCTCGGCTTTCTGGAGGCACGATCGAGTGAGACTGTTGCGATCGGCGAACGCCCGGAACCCTTCGAACGCTGCGGGCTTCTCTGGCAGCTGGATGCCGTGGACAGCCGCGAGCTCCTTGAGCGTACCGGGACGAATGGTGCTCTCGAGGTGGACGTGGAGGTGCACCTTGGGAAGGGCCGAAAGATCGCGCACGCGTGGATGATGCCTGCTGCGCGCGCCCCCTGTCACCCAGGTTTCGCCGGGAACCCTCGGGGGTTGGGTGACGTTGGGGTAGGTGACGGAGGATTCCGCAGGGGAAGGGACTTTGCGAGATGGCTTTGATGAAGAAACTCACCGTGCTGGCCGGTGCCGCGAGCGCGGTGTCGTACGTGCGGAAGAACCCACAGAAGGTCAACGAGGCGGTGGGCAAGGCGGCGCGTTTCGTAGACGAGAAGACCAACGGCCGGTACCACTCGCAGATCTCGGGAGCGGTGCGGAAGGTCGCGGATACGACCCGTCCTCGGACGGCTGAGTGAGGCCTGGTCCTGACTGGATGCTAGAGGGTGGGCTCGCGGGCTTGGGGCGGGTGACCGGGGCTCGCGGGCCGAAGCATGCTGCGTCGACGGCGGGGCGGGACGAGTGATCGGTTTCGAGACTGGTCGGTTTCAGGGCTGAGCAGTTGCGGGGCCGGGGGCGCGGGGCGCGGCCAGTTGCGGCTGGTCTTGGCTGATCATTTTCCGTGTCGCCGGGTCGGCACAGTTCCGGTGCGGCTGAACGCCTCGGTTGATCTGCGTAACCCGGTCGCTTTGCTTCGCCTGGCGCACCGGCCTCGGCAACGCCGAGATTTCCCGCGCACTGGAAATCAGCCTCCCTGTCGAGCCTTGGCTGGCCATTCCGCCCAGCTCGGTTTGCCGACTTTGCGTCGGCTTCCGGTGCTAAAATCGAGCCGCTCGCTCTGCGTTGGCTCCAATTGCCGTGCGCGACTCGGCTCGGTGAGTGTTCCTGGTCAGGCAACTCCGGTCCAGATTGTCGTGCGCGACTCACCTCGGCGAGCGTCCCCGGCCAAGCAACTCCGGCCGCAGCTGTCGCGCGCGACTCGGCCCGGCGAGTGTGCCCGGCAGGACAACCCCGGCCCTGCCGTCCGCAACCCGGCCCGGCGAGCGTGCCCAGCCAAGCAACCGGCCCCAACTCCGCCCAGCCTCACTCCTCGGCCAGCGTTGCCAGCACTCCCTCCCCGTACTTGGCCAGCTTGCTCTCGCCCACTCCGCTCACCGTGCCCAGTGCGTCGAGCGTTGTCGGCATCAGCGTGGCGATTTGGCGCAGCGTGGCGTCGTGGAAGATCACGTATGCCGGGACGCCCTGTTCCTTCGCCGTGGCCCCGCGCCAGGCGCGCAGGCGCTCGAACACCGGGGCCGCTTCCGCGGGCATGTCGACTGGGGCGGCGGCCGGCGTGCGGCGGGACGTTCGCGGGGCTCGCGGTGCGCGTTCGGGTTCGCGGCGCAGCTGTACTTCTAGGGAGCCGTTCAGCACCGCGGTCGAACCTTCGGTCAGTACCAGCGATCCGTAATCCCCTTCGACCGCAAGCAGGTTGCGCGCCAGCAGCTGCCGCACTACCGCGCGCCACTCCGGTTCGCGCAGTTCGGTGCCGATGCCGAAGACCTTCAGCGTGTCGTGCTGGAACTGGGTGACCTTCGGGGTCGTCTTGCCCAGCAGGATGTCGATGATCTGGCCGGCGCCGAACTTCTGCCGCCGTTCGTTGCGCAGACGGACCACTGTGGACAGCAGTTTCTGTGCGGGAATGGTGCCGTCCCAGCGTTCCGGCGGGGTAAGGCAGGTGTCGCAGTTCCCGCACGCCTGGCCGGACTGCCCGAAGTAAGCGAGGATCTGCGTGCGCCGGCATTCGACCGTTTCGCAGAGCGCCAGCATCGCGTTCAGGTGCTGGGCCTGCAGACGACGGTGCATCTCGTCGCCCTCGGAATTGTCGATCATTTTGCGCTGCTGCACCACGTCTTGCAGCCCGTACGCGAGCCAGGCGGTGGACGGCTGCCCGTCGCGGCCCGCGCGGCCGGTTTCCTGGTAGTAGCCTTCCACGGACTTCGGCAGGTCCAGGTGCGCGACAAACCGGACGTCCGGTTTGTCGATGCCCATGCCGAACGCGATCGTGGCGACCACGACGAGCCCTTCCTCGCGCAGGAACCTCGATTGGTTCGCCGCGCGGGTCGACTTGTCGAGCCCGGCGTGGTACGGCAGCGCCGGGATTCCGTTCTGCACCAGGAAATCCGCTGTCTTCTCCACCGACGCGCGGGACAGGCAGTAGACGATTCCGGCGTCGCCCTGGTGCTCGGTGCGCAGGAGGTCGAGCAGCTGTTTCTGCGGTGAGTTCTTCGGCACGATCCGGTACTGGATGTTCGGCCGGTCGAAGCTCGCGACGAAATGCTTCGCGTCGTCCAGGCCGAGCCGCTGCGAGATTTCCTTGTGCGTGGCCTCGGTCGCGGTGGCGGTGAGCGCGATCCGGGGCACGTCCGGCCAGCGTTCGTGCAGCGACGACAGCATCAGGTAATCCGGCCGGAAATCGTGGCCCCACTGGGAGACGCAGTGTGCCTCGTCGATCGCGAACAGCGCGATTTTGCCGCGGTCGAGCAGGCGCACGGTGGATTCGACCGACAGCCGTTCGGGCGCGAGGTAGAGCAGGTCCAGTTCGCCCGCGACGAACGCGTTCTCGACCTCCTGCCGCTGCGCGAAATCCTGGGTGGAGTTGAGGAATCCGGCGCGCACGCCGACGTTGCGCAGCGCGTCGACCTGATCCTGCATCAGCGCGATGAGCGGCGAGATCACCACGCCGACGCCCGGCCGCACCAGCGACGGGATCTGGTAGCACAGCGATTTCCCGCCGCCGGTGGGCATGAGCACCAGCGCGTCGCCGCCGGAGATCACGTGCTCGACGATCTCCGCCTGGTCGCCGCGGAACGCGTCGTAGCCGAAGACGCGCTGCAAGGTCTCGAGAGCGGGGGAACGGGTGGCCTGCTCGGCCAGGTCGGGGTGCGCCACGCGGCCGATTCTAGGGCGGCGGGCCGTCCGGGCGAGCCTGCCCCGCCGGGTTCGGCGCGAGAGTCCCCCTCGCACCGGTCGTTTCCGGGCGCCGCGGCGGGTCTGGTCGCACAGGGTGAACAGCAAGGCGACTGGTGACAGCCGGGATGACGGGACCCTTCGCGCGACCCTCGTGACAGACCGTGCCGAGTCGGCCGTCCCAGTGCCGTTCGCGTGCGGTCCGGAGGCGCACAATGGGATCCGTGGCTTTTCCGATCAATGACCTGACCGGGTACTTCTCCGGCGAATGGCAGCTCGCGCGCGAAATCGTCGACGTCGACGGGGCACCGATGGGAGAGGCGAGCGGCCGCGCGACGTTCACCTTCGACGACGGGGTGCTTGTCTACCGCGAGTCGGGAGAGCTGCAGCTCGGAGCGCATCGCGGACCGTTCGTCCGGACGCTGCACTACCGGTCGGCCGACGGTTCGCGTGCCGCGGTGCACTTCGACCACGGCGGGTTTTTCCACGATCTGGACCTGGCGACCGGGGAGTGGACGGCCGATCACCCCTGTGCTGCCGACTGGTACCGAGGGGCGTACCGCGTGCTCGACGATCGCCGGTGGGAACAGGAATGGGTCGTGACCGGGCCGGCCAAGGACCATGTGATCACCAGCCGGTTCACCCGCGTGGACAGCTGACCCTCGATCATGATTCCGCGCTGTCTCGCAAAAAAGCGGCGGATATCGAAGCGAGCGTCCCGCGTGGACTACTTGCGCCGGTTGCGCAGGATCACCAGCAGAACCACTATCGCGGAGACCGCGCAGGCGGCGGTGATCACCATGCCCGCCCAGGCGGGAATCGCGATACCGGCGATGTTGTCGAAGCCGGGCAGGGCGCGGGGCGCGGTGATCGCCACTGGGCCCTCCGTTCGCGTCGTCGGCGTGCAGATCGCTTTCGCGCCGGATTTTACCCGACACGGGGCGAAGCTGTCAGGTCCGAAGTGGACGGTCCCGGTCACCGCGGGTGATGGGCGGGTTTTCCCGTGCTGAAGCCGGTTCCGCGGGCGCGAGTGGACCCCTTGTGCCCGCTGGAGTCACGATGCTGGGCAGCGGCGGATCTTCGGGGCATGATCGAGGCAAGCGCACGACGACGGAAGAGGAGCGCGAGATGAAGGTGGCCGATCTGCTCGTGGACGGATTCGGCCGGGTGCGGGAAGTGGTGCACCAGGCAGTCGACGGGCTGACCGCGGAGCAGCTGGCGGCGCGACCCGGCCCGGAGGCCAACTCGATCGGCTGGCTGGTCTGGCATCTGGCGAGGGTGCAGGACGACCATGTCGCCGACGCCGCGGGCACCGACCAGCTCTGGACGGCAGCGGACTGGCGCGAGAAATTCGACCTGCCGTTCCCGGCCGGCGACATCGGCTACGGGCACAGCAGCGAGGACGTGGCCCAGGTGCGGCCCGAGTCGCCGGATTTGCTCACCGGCTACTACGACGCCGTGCACGAGCACACGGTGTCCTGGGTGGCTGGCCTGGACGCGGCGGCGCTGGACCGCGTGGTCGACGAAGGCTGGGACCCGCCGGTGACGCTGGGAGTGCGGCTGGTCAGCGTGTTGTCTGACGACCTCCAGCACGCGGGACAGGCCGCCTACGTGAGGGGGTTGCTGCTGGGGTGACGATGCTGGGCGGCTGACGTGCCGGGTGAGTGACGCGGCGGGCGAGTGTGGAGTCGGGCGGCCTGACGAGCCGGGCGAGGCGACTGGCGCGCTGGGCGACTGGCGCGCTGGGCGACTGGCGCGCTGGACGACTGGCGTTTTGGGCGGCCCTGACGCGCTGGGGCAGCTGGCGTGCTGGGCAACCTGACGTGCTGGGCAACCTGACGTGCTGGGCGAGTGATGCTCGGGGCGACCGACGTGCCGGGCGACCGATGTGCCGGGCGAGTGACCGGTCTCGCTCGGACGGTGGCGGTTGGCTGCGGAAGCGGAGTGCCGGACTGTCGTCGGCAGGTGAGGCGGTGCGGTTTGTGGCGGTGTGTAGCGGAAGGTGGTGGGTAGCGGAAGGCAAGGCCTGGGCGGCGAGTCACGGTTGGGGAGAACCGGGCGGACTGGGGCAGCCGGCGTGGTGCACCCGCGCGGCGCGTGGTGCCGTTCCGCGGGCGACTCTCGGCGCTGCACGCAGTGAAACTCGCAGCGCTGAAACTCGCAGCGCTGAAACTCGCAGCGCTGACACCGGCAGCGTTGAAACCTCTCAGTGCTGCGCGCGTTGAGCCTCTGGGAAACCTCAGTTGCCGCGAAGGTCGCTCGTACCCGTTCCCGTGTCGCGAGGCCTCACCCGTACTCCGTTCCCCGGTGGTCCGGCAGCCGCCGTGGGCCGGGGCCGTCTTGGCCTAGTTGGTCGTTCGGGTTGGCCAGGCGGCATTTGGCCAGGGACATGCAGCCGCAGCCGATGCAGTCGTTCAGTTGGTCCCGGAGTTGTTCCAGCTGGCGGATGCGCTGGTCCAGGTCGGAGCGCCAGCAGGACGAGATGCGGGACCAGTCGGCGCGGGTCGGGGTCCGGTCGTCCGGCAGGAGTGCCAGCACCTCGCGGATCTGCGCCAGCGGCATGCCCACTCGCTGCGACATGCGGATGAACGTGACCCGCCGGAGGGCGTCGCGGCGGTAGCGGCGCTGGTTGCCCGCGGTGCGCCTGCTGCGGATCAGGTTTTCGTCCTCGTAGAACCGCAGGGCCGACGCTGGTACGCCGCTGCGGTGGGAGAGTTCGCCCACGGTCAGTTCGGGCAGCTCCGTCTTCGCCATACGCTCAGCATAACTTGACTTAAAGGGAGGTTGAAGTTCGAGACTCCTTCCGGAGGCGGGAAACCTGTTCCGCCCCGGGAAAAAGGAGAAAAACGTGTCCGAAGCTCCCGTCCGGCTCGCTGTGCTCGTCGGCAGCGCCAGGGAAGGGCGGTTCGCCCCCACGGTCGTGCGCTGGTTCGCCCGCCAGGCCGACCGGCACGGCGGGTTCGCGGTCGACGTCGTCGACGTCGCCGAGATCTCGTTGCCGCTCGCCATGAACGGAGAGGGGGCCGCGCCCGTCGCCGCCCGGCTCGAGGCGGCGGACGCGTTCGTCGTGGTCACGCCGGAGTACAACCACAGTTACCCGGCCGCGCTCAAGAACGTCCTCGACTGGTTCCGCGGCGAATGGCACGCCAAGCCGGTCGCCTTCGTGTCCTACGGCGGGATTTCCGGCGGGCTGCGCGCGGTCGAGCACCTCCGTCCGGTCTTCGCTGAGCTGCACGCGGTCACCATCCGCGAGACCGTGAGCTTCCACGGGGTGCACGGCCGGTTCGGGGAGGACGGCGAACCGGTCGACCCGAGCGTCGAGACCGCGGCGAAGGCGTTGCTTGACCAGCTCGAATGGTGGGCCCGCGCGTTGCAGGACGCTCGGTTGGTGCGGGCTTATCCGGCGTAACCGGGCTGCGGAATGGCGCGGGTCGCGCATGTGCCGCTTGGGTGAGCGCTGAGTCGGGGGCGCTGCGGGAAGCCTGTTAGCTGCGGGAAGCCGGTTGACGGTGCGGCTGCCGTGGGGCTGGACCGTTGTCCGGCACGGCTCTCCGTCCGCGGAACGGGGGAGGCCGGAGCATGTTCCGAGCCGACGCTGCTTTGGGACGGTGAAGAGCCGACGCTGTCCTGGTGCGGCGACCAGTTGAGGCTGCCTTGGGCGGCGAGGAGCTGACGCTATCTTGGTGCGGCGAGGAGCTGACGCTGTCTGGGGACGGCGACCAGCCGATGCTGGCTTGACGCAGCGAAGAACTCCCGCTGGCTTCGCGCAGTGAGGATCCGATGCCTTCTTGCGGCGGTGAAGAGCCGAGACCGTCCTGAATCGAGTGAATCCGCCGAAGCGGCTCAACGCTCCACTGTGGAACCACGCAGCCCTGGTGCATGGTCCGGCCGACATCGGCGAGCTGAGCAGTATCTCCGGGGCGCTGTCGCAAACCAGTGCTGGCAAGCGACACCGCCCCGGAGGCCGAAAGCTCAACCGGCGTAACTGTCCACAGTAGACCTCCGCGCAAAGGCAGGCGCATGCTCCGGCCGCAACCCAACTCCACCCAGATAAGCCGTGACCCCGGAAAGCGCCGGAAACCGTTGCAGTGCCCGCATCGGCGCGGGCAAGCGGTCCAGGGTCCCGGCGAGCGCCGGGCGGAGCAGCATTTCGTGTTCGCCCTTCTGGCTGGACTGCACCGCGACAGTCGGCAGCAATCGGCGGCGGCGTACGGCGGCCAGGCGGGACACCGGGATCTCCCCGTGCCGCAACGGTTTCGCGAGAAGGCGTGCGGTGGCGACGGCGTCCTGCACGGCCAGGTTCACCCCGACACCGCCCACCGGCGACATTGGGTGTGCTGCGTCCCCGATGCACAGCGCGCCCGGTGCGTGCCACTGTGGCAGGAGGCCCATGGTCACTTCGAGCAGCTTGACGTCGTCCCAGGAACGCACGGCGGACAGTTGCGCGGGGGTCCAGCCGAACAACTCGCCGAGCCGCGAGCGGAATCCGTCGATCGGGCCGGAACGCAGGGCGGCGTCTTGGCCGCGGGGGATGAGATACGAGGTCTGGTAGTAATCGCCGCGGTCCATGGTCACCGAGGCGTATCCGGGGCCGAACCGGGCGAACACCCCCTGTTCGCCCGGTCCGGCTTTCGGCACCCGCACCTGCCAGACGTCCATCGGGACCTCTGTCTCCCGCAGTGCGAGGCCGAGTTCTCGGCGTACCGTCGACCAGCGTCCGTCGCAGCCGACCGTGAGGGGGGCGGCTAGTTCGCGGTCCGTGCCGGTGTCGTCGCGGTAGCGGACTCCGGTGACGCGTCCGCCTTCTCGGCGCAGCGAAACGACGGACGCGCCCATGCGCAGGGAGAATTTCGGCTCGGCGGCACCGGCTTCGGCCAGCAGGCCAAGGAATTCGGCTTGCGGGACCATCGCGATGTGCCGGTGCGGGCCGCGCAGTCTGCTGAAGTCGGCGGCTACCACGGTTTCCCCGCCGATGTTCATCTTCATCCGTTCCAGGACCGAACGGGACAGGGCGGCGAACTGCGTGCCAAGGCCCAGTTCGTCCAGCAGCCGCAGGGTCGACGGGTGCACGGTGTCGCCGCGGAAGTCGCGCAGGAAGTCCCGGTGCTTCTCCAGCACCACCACCTCGACCCCGGCCCGCGCCAGCAGCAGGCCCAGCATCACGCCGGCCGGGCCGCCCCCGGCGACCACGCATCCGGTCCGTTCCATCGGGACCTCCAATCTTAGAGACTCTCTAAGTTTAGAGTAACGCTAAGATCCATGCCATGACCGGGTTGCGGGAAGAGAAGAAGCGGCGGACCCGCCAGGCGCTGATCGAGGCCGCGCTCACGCTGTTCGACGAGCAGGGCTACGACGGCACGACCGTCGCCGAGATCTCCGCGCGGGCGAAGGTCTCCCCGGCGACGTTTTTCAACTACTTCGCCACCAAAGAGGACGTCGTCTTCGCTGACCAGCATCTTTACGACGAGGTGGTGGACGGGGTGTTCGCCGCGGCGAAGCCCGGCGAGCAGGTCGCCGAGCTCGTGACCCGGACCGTGCACGCGCTGGCGACGGCGGACGCGTGGAGTTTCCCGCTGGACCATCCGCTCACCGAGGTGCGCACCCGGCTGCTCGCCGCGGTGCCCGCGTTGCGCGCGGGATATCTGCTGCGCAACGCCATAGTGGGCGATCGGTGGGCGGAGAAGCTCTACAAGACCTGCGCGCCGCAGCTGGATCGGGTCGAGGCCGCCGCGTTGACCGGCGCGGTGCTGGGCGCGCTGGAGGCGGCGTTGCGGCAGGCACCGGACGGAAGCAACGCGACGGAAGTCGTCCTGGCGACCGTCGACCGGGTCGTGCACGGGTTTCTGCCCAAGACGAAAAGCTAGTTGCAGTAAAGGGATTCGAGCTTCGTGTCCGAGGCGACCACGGTGATCCCCTTGCCGATCGACTGCCCGGAAGCCGCCAGCGACGCGGACACCGTGCAGACCACCTGCTGCAGGCCGATCGGGTAGAGCAGTTTCATCGATTCGGAGACGGTCACGGTCACCGGCTGGGCCGAAGTGTCGACCGTGACGTGCCTGCCGGGCGAGAGCATCGAGTAGAAACCCTCTTGTTCTTCGACGCGCGTCGGGCCGCCGAACAGTTCCGTCAGCACCGTCGTGGGGGTCGCGTCCCTCGCCCAGGCGCGCTGCACCGGGCTGAGCTGTCCCGCGTAGACGAAGTAGAGCGTGATTTGCGGACGCGGCGTGCCCAGCTGGAATCCGCCGGGCGCTTCGCCCGCGGGGACCACTCCGGTCGGCTGGACGCCGCAACCGGCGAGGAGCAGGACGGAAATCAGCGCGAGGAAGAGCCGGGGAAGTTTCATCGCTCCTCCTGCGCGGCGCGGGGCAGCCGGAGCGTGAACCGCGCCCCGTCGCCGGTGTTTTCCGCTTCGATGTCGCCGCCGTGCAGCCGGGCGTTCTCCAGCGCGATCGACAATCCGAGGCCGCTGCCGTCGGACCGGGCCCGCGAGGTGTCGGCCTTGGCGAAGCGGTCGAACACCTTCGGCAGCACCTCCTCGGGGATCCCCGGGCCGTGGTCGGTGACAGTCAAGGAGACGGTCGTGTCGTCAGCGCTCAGCCCGATTTCGACTGGCGGAGCGCCGTGGTGCAGGGCGTTGCCGACGAGATTCGCGATGACCAGGTCGAGCCGTCGCGGGTCGGCGGGCACGGGGACGCTGGGCAGATCGGCCGCCACGGAGCCGGTCCAGCCCCGGGCGGCGAGGCTGTTCGTCACCGCCTCGGCCAGGTCGACCTCTTCGACCCGCAGCTCGGCCCGTCCGGCGTCGAAGCGGGAGATCTCGACCAGGTCCTGCACGAGCCGGGTCAGCCGGCGCGTTTCGGACGACACCAGCCGCGCGGCCACGGCGGTGTCCGAGGGCAGCTGGTCGGCGTCCTCGTCGAGGACGTCGGTGACCACGTTCATCGCCGCCAGCGGCGTGCGCAGTTCGTGGGAGACGTCCGCGACGAACCGGCGCGCGTCGGCCTCCATCTCGCGCAGCGAGCCGACGGTGCGTTCCAGCTCCGCCGCGGTGTGGTTGAACGTGGTGACCAGCTGGGCCAGTTCGTCGGAACCCTTGGCGGGCAGGCGCACGTCGAGCTGCCCGTCGCCGAGTTTGCGGGCCGCCGAGTTCAGCGCGCGCACCGGCTGCAGCACCTGCCGCGCGGCCAGCAGCGCCAGCGCGACCGCGATCGGCAGGGCCAGCGCGGTCATCTGCCACGCGCGCGTCGCCAGCTGCTCGATCGCGGCCTGCTGGGCGGCCAGCGGCACCGTTTTGTAGACCTCGATGCCGGTGTGTTCCCCCTTCGCCGCGCCGTAGCGCAGCAGCGGCATCCCGATGTAGAGCACCGGACGCCCGCCCTCGACGACCCGCTGGAACTGGATGCTGGTCCCGCCCGCGACCGCGGTGCGCAGCCCGGCGGGCAGCTCCGCCGGATTCAGCCCGACGCGCGAATGCAGCGACCCGAACACCACGGTCGTGACGCCTTTGAGCGAACTCGCCATGTTGTCGAGCTGCCGCTGGTCGGGCGGGAGCGTCAGCTGCGGCAGGTACGTCCTGACCTCGTCGCGCAGCTGCACCATCGCCGGGTCCTGCACGCCGGCCAGGATCGTGTTGCGCGCGGACACGTAGCTCGCGCCCGCCGCCGCGCCCGCGCCGACCAGGGTCATCGCCGCGAACGCCAGCACCAGCCGCAGACGCAGCCCGGAAGCCCACGACCGGAGCCGCTTCACGGCCCGGCCCGCCTCACGAGCGACCGAACCGGTAGCCGAAGCCGCGCACGGTCTGCACGTGGTCCGGCCGCGCCGGGACGTCCTCGATCTTCGAGCGCAGCCGCTGCACACACGCGTCGACCAGGCGGGAATCGCCGAGATAGTCGTGCCCCCACACCGCGGCGAGAAGCTGGCTGCGGCTGTACACCTGGCCTGGCGTGCGCGAGATCTCCAGCAGCAGCTTCAGCTCGGTCGGGGTGAGCGAGACGTGCTCGCCGTGCTTGCGCACCAGCATCCCGGCCCGGTCGATCACCAGGTCGCCGTGCTGTTCGGGGCCGGCGGCGCCCGGTTCGGGAGCGGTGCGCCGCAGCACCGCGCGGATGCGGGCGTCGAGCACGCGCGGCTCGATCGGCTTCACGACGTAGTCGTCCGCGCCCGCTTCGAGGCCGGCGACGATGTCGAAATCGTCGCTGCGCGCGGTGAGCATGATGATCGGCACCTGGCCGAGCGCGCGGATCCGGCGGCAGGTCTCGAACCCGTCGATGCCGGGCAGCATCAGGTCGAGCACCACGAGGTCCGGCGCGCGTTCGCGTAGCTGCGCGACACCGTCCTCGCCGGTCGCGGCGGTGTGCACCGTATGTCCCTGACGGCGCAGCGCCAGCTCCATGCCCTCGCGCACGGACGCGTCGTCCTCGACCACCAACACCACAGCCACAGGGGCCATTATTCGGAATACCCGCGGATTCGCGCGAGCCGGGCGGATCTTGTAGCGAAACCATGACACGGCCCTGACGAGATCCCGAAATCCCGGGGCCAGGCTCGAAGGCATGGCAGTGCTGACTCCTGAAACGCCGACCGTGCCCTTGTCCGCGCCCCGGCACGCGCTCGCCCCTCCGCGGCGTTCGCGGACCGCCGTGCTGGTCGCGGCCGCGATCGGGTTCGCGGGCGCGTTCGTCGTCGCCTACCTGCTGTTCGTGCGGACCGAGGCCGGGCAGCGCGCGGAGGACGGGGTCGTCCGCTTCGCGCAGAACCTTCCGCGGTCCACTGTGGACTGGGCGCGGCCGCTCGCCGGGATCGACGGGGTCGAGGTGTTCGGCGCGGCCGGGATCGTCATCGTGGCGCTCGCGGTGCTGCGCAAGCGGTTCGCGCTCGGGGTGACCGCGCTGGTGCTGTACTTGCTGCCGCTGGCCGCCGCGCAGCTCCTCAAGATCTACCTGCTGGACCGGCCGGACGTCGGTTCGGCCGGAGCGCCGCACCACAACAGTTTCCCGAGCGGGCACGTGAGCGCGGCCACCGCCGTGCTGCTGGCACTGGCCGTGGTGCTGCCCGCGCGGTTCCGGACCTGGGTGCTCGCCGTGGGTGCGCCCGGCGTCGCCTGGGTGGCCGCGGCGACCGTCGCGCTCAGCTGGCACCGCCTGTCGGACACCGTGGGCGCGTGCCTGCTGGTGGCCGCGGTGGTGTCGGCGGGCGCGGCGGTCGTCTCGGCGAGACGACCGGACGGCGGGCGGATCCCGGTGGTGCTGACGGGGGTCGTGCTCCTCGGGCCGACCGTGGTGGTGCTGGCCGGGTACGCGGTGCTGGCGTCGGCGACGTCGGTCCCGGCCAGGTTCGTGGCCGCGCTGGTGCTGGCCGCGTTGAGCGCGGTGGCGGTGGTGCTGCTGGCGGCTGGACCACTCCGGCGGGTGAACTTCGACCCGTCCGGGGCACGGAACCGGCTGAGCGGGAAGGAAGGCCGGTAGCGAAAAGCCGGTAGCGAAAAGCCGGTTCTCCCCGCGATCGCCGCTCAGGAGGGATTGCGGCGCGGTTTGATCCGCACCGCGGGCAGCGGGGGAGCGGGCAGCCGCGCCGGGCCGCCGGGGTACGGGTCGATCGCGCCGAACTGGTCGGAGTTCGCCTCCCACGCCTCGCGGTACTCGGCGATCTCGTCGTGGCTGCGGCCGACGAAGTTCCACCACATCAGGATTTCCTCGCCGAACGGCGGCCCGCCGAGCACGATCGCCCGGGCCGGGGAGGACCCGGGGTTGTGCAGGCGGAGCGTGGTCGCGCCGATGCCGAGGTAGCCGAGCTGAGCCTGCTGCAGCGGAGTGCCCGCGAAGGAGACCTCTCCGGTGTCGAGCAGGACGCCGTGCTCGAAGGACGGGTCCGCGTCGAGGCGGAGCTCCGCGCCCGGAGCGAGGACGATTTCCGCGCCCAGCAACGGAGTGAAGGTCTTCACCGGCGAGGTTTCCCCGGCCAGTGTGCCGAGGAAGACGCGTGCGGTGGCCCCGTCGAGTTGGGCGGTCGGCGGGACGTAATGCTGGAAGTCGCGTGCGGTGTGCCGGTGCTCGTCCGGGAGCGCGACCCACAGCTGGACCCCGTGCAGTGTGGTGGTTTCCGGCGTCGACACCTCTTCGTGGCAGATGCCGTGCCCGCCGGTCATCAGGTTGAGCTCGCCGGGCCGGACCATCGCGTGCGAGCCGAGGCTGTCGCGGTGGTCGATCTCGCCGGTGAACAGCCAGCTCACCGTCTGCAGCCCGGTGTGCGGATGCGGGCCGACGGACATGCCGCCGCTGACGGAGGTGTCGTTGGGACCGTAGTGGTCGGCGAAGCACCACGCGCCGATGAGCGAGCGCTGGCGTTGCGGCAGGGTGCGGCGGACCGGCATGGCTCGCGGGCCGCCGAGCGGCACGGAACGGGCGTCGAGAACCTCGACCTTGCCGGGTCCGGCGGGGTCGCCGCCGCACGCTAGTTCGGCCGGGTCGGTCTCGACGTTGCTCATGCCCGACACGATAACCGGCTGCGCGCGAGTTCCTGCCCCGCTGTCCGTGAGGGGAACCCTGAGGGAATCAGAGTCCCTCAGGGTTCCCTTCACGGACAGTTGGCATCGGTCAGCGGGCGAGGAGGTTGCGCAGCCAGTCGAGCGCGGTCGGGAGCGCGTTCAGCACCGAGATGTGCCCGTCCCGCGGACGCGACCACAGTTCGGCGTCCGGGAGGTTCCGCAGGAGCCATTCGCTGTGGCTGACCGGGACGATCCGATCCTCGCCGCCGTGCACCAGCAGCACCGGAACCCGCACGTCGGCCGCGGAGAATCCCCATGGCGCCGCGTACGCGAGATCGTCGTCGGCTTCGGCGGCCACGTCGGAGGCGGCACCGGCGTCCTGCCCCAGCGGACCCCACGTGCCGCGCAACGCCGTCCAGTCCGCTTCGGTGAAGCTCGTCGGGTCGAATTCTTGCGTTTCTCCGTGCTGCAGCCGGGTTTCGCGGCCCTTGCGGGCGGCACGCAACGAGCTGTCGTCGACCATCCCGCCGTACCAGTCGTAGTCCTCGGAGTACGGCGCCAACCCGGCGAGGCACACCGCCGCCGCCACTCGATCCGGCAGCCCCGCGGCGCAGGCCAGCGCGTGCGGCCCGCCGCCGGAAGCCCCCATCACCGCGAACCGCGGCAGGTCCAGCGCATCCGCCAGCTGACGCACGTCCTCGGCGGCCGAGCCCACCGTCCGCCCGACGTTCGGAGTGGACCCGCCATACCCGGGCCGACCGTAGGAAACCACCCGGAATCCGCGTGCGGCCGCAGCCTCCACCACCGGCGGCAGCAGGCGGCCGGATTGCGGAGTGCCGTGGTGCCACACCAGCGGAAAGCCGTCGCCCTCGCTGTCGTGGACCCGAAGGTTCCGGCCGTCGGGCAGCGGCAAATCAGTCGTCCCCATGGAGAGGACTCTAGCCACTCCGGCGCGCGCGATCGGCGAAATTGTCCCAAGCCTGCCGCACCAGCGCGGGGTGCGCGAGAAGGTCCGAGGCGGTCCGGGCCAGCGCCGACGCCGCCGCGAGCAGCACCGTCCGGGCCCGTGGCGATCCGGTCGCCTCGGCGAACGCCCGGCTGCCGACGGCGCGTACCGGATCGTGAAGCGCGACCGACGGGTGGATCGTCGGTATCCGCACGCTCACATCGCCCACCTCGGCGCGGCCGGGCACCGCCGCCGCACCTGAGGGGGACGCGTGGATCCCGCACGCCGCGAGATGCCGGGCGAAATGCCCGGACAGCACCGGATTGTCCTGGAACCGCGCGTGAATCGGGCCGAAGCGTTCGACGTTCGCCTTCGTCCCGGTCGCCATCGCGGCGCCTTCGGCGGCTGCGGTCACTTCGGCGACCACCCGGCCGAGCGCCTCCGAATCCGGCGCGCGCAACCCGAAGCGGGCTTCGGCGAAATCGGGTACCACGTCGGTGGATTCCCCGCCGTGCGTCACGATTCCCTGCACCGCGGCCCCGGCGGGCAACCGGGCCCGCAGCGCCGCGATCGCGGTGAAGACCTGCACCAGCGAGGCGACCGCGTCGGTGCTGTCCTCGGGCGCCGGACCGGAATTCCCGTGCACGGTCACCCGCAGTTCGGTCCGCGCGGCGAGCGGCGCGGCGGCCCAGGTGTGCACGCCGGGCTGGAAAGTCAGCACCGCGTCGATGCCGTCGGCGGGACGGTCGGTGACGACGACGGAACCGGATTCCAGCGTCCGGACGGTGGCGAGCGCCGCGCCGATGACCGCCGCCGCGACGAGGTTGTGCCCGAATTCCCGGTGCCGGTCGGACGGAAGCAGCAGGGCGACGCACGGACGTCCGGCGCCGTACCGCGCGGTGCGGCCGGCGATCTCGAAACCGGCGTGCGCGAGCTGCCCGAGATCCGGCTCCTGGTCGCTGGCCGGTTCGCGGGACCGGGCCCAGAGCCGCTCGGCGAGCAGCTCGATCTCGTGGTCGGTCCGGTCGTGCCGGTCCTCGTCGGACTCCATGCCGCCCAGGTACCCAGCGGGCACGGATTCGATCCCATGCGAAAGTGGGTAATTCGGCCGTGGGCGCGGCGACCAGGGTGCGCGATCGTCACTGGTATGACAGCGGGAACCTACCGGGTGCTGCCGGCCGAGGTGTCGGCGATCGTGAAGAACGTGGAAGGCCTCGGCTCAGCGGCGTTCTCGGCCGTGCGCGACCTCGAGACGCTCGTGATCGACGCCTTGTCGTTCGCGGGAATCGGCAGCGGGGTCGCGGCGGCGAACACGTTGCTGCAGTCGAAACTCGTGTCGTCGCTCGGCGATTTCGTGAAGCTGATCGAACAGGTCAACGGCAAGGTGCAGCACGCGGCGCAGAACTACGCCGACGCCGACGCCGCGGTGGCACAGGGCTACGGCGGCGGGACGGGCGGCGGGGGAGCCGGGGCCGGCGGCGGCGGTGCGGCTGCTGGGGGTGCCGCACCGCAGCAGCTGGACGACCGGGTCGTCGATTCGATCATGCGTTCCGAGGGCGCGACCGGCGAACAGGGCGGAGTGCCGGAGGCGTACGGCTTCCGGCGGAACATGCACAACGGCTACGACCAGATCATGGCCGCCCGCCAGCAGTACGGCATCGGCAGCGCCGAGGAGCACGCCGTGGTCGCGCAGCTGATGACCGCGAACGCGCGCCACGCCGGGGCGCTGGAGTTCACCGACGCGGGCACGCAGGCAGCGATCATGTCCGGCGCGCACATGCGCGGCGCGGGCGGCGTCCGGGCGATCCTGAACCACATGGGCGGCGCGGACATCGTGCAGAGCGCGCGCACCCTCGACCCGGCCGCGGTGCGGCAGCTGCAGGACCTGTCTCCGCAGGAATTCCAGCAGCAGTTCCACGACGCCCGGATCGAGTACGACCGGCAGGTCTACGGCGACACGACCACCCGCCAGAACGGGCACACGCAGAACTGGTGGGACCGTTACGGAAACGGCCTCACCCAGCGCTACGACCGCGAGCAGCAGGAGTTCCTGCGGCTGTCGCGGTAGAACGTTTCAGTCCAGATCGGACAACCGGGCCGTCAGGTCCTCGACCAGCCGGGTCATCAGCCGGTCGAGGAGCTGGCGGTCTTCCTCGCTCCAGCCGCTCATCGCGCCGGCGAACCAGCCCTCGATGACCGCGACGTAGCGTTCGGCCGCGGTCTTTCCTTCCGGGGTCAGCTCGATCAGCCGGGCCCGCTGGTCGTCCGGGTCGGCCACGCGCCGCACCAGCCCCCGGCTTTCCAGCCCCTGCACCTGCCGCGTCACGTGCGGGCCGACGACGTTCATCCGGGTGGCGATCTCGCCGATCCGCAGCGGTTCGCCCTCGAGGTGGAGGATGCCGAGCACGCTCATCGCCGGCCGTTCCAGCGGCAGCCCGGTGGCCTCGACCGCGCGCTCGAAGAGCTTTCCCCGGCGCAGCGACCCGCTCAGCTCGTTCAGCCGGGGCAGCAGGTCCCGGAACAGGGAAGGGACGGCGGACATCGCGGGCTCCTTGATTAGATACCTAACTTAGGTATACAGTCGGGTCACCGGGATCGCACGAGGCGGTTCCGGCCGGTCTCGAAAATGATACCTAAGGTAGGCATCTACCGCCTGCCGAGGCGAGGGGGAGAACCATGAGCAGGAGTGTGCTGATCTCGGGGGCGAGCATCGCGGGCCCGGCGCTGGCGTACTGGCTGAACCGGTACGGCTTCGCGGTCACCGTGGTGGAGAAGGCGGCCGCAGTGCGCGGCGGCGGGTACCCGATCGACATGCGCGGCCCGGCGGTCGAGGTGCTGCGGCGGATGGGGCTGGAGGAGACGGCGCGGGCGCGGCACGTCGCCACCCGGCGGCTGTCGTTCCTCGACGCGGACGGCGGCGTCCTGAACAGCTTCGCACCGACCGCGATTACCGGCGACGAGGCCGGGTACGACATCGAACTGGCCCGCGGCGACCTCACCGGCCTGCTGTACGACGCGGTCCGCGACGACGTCGAGTTCCGCTTCTCGGAGTCGGTCGCCACGCTGGACGACCGCGGCGACCGGGTCGACGTGACCTTCTCCAGCGGCCGGAGCCAGACGTTCGACCTGGTCATCGGCGCGGACGGGCTGCACTCGAAGACCCGCTCGCTGGTGCTCGGGCCGGAGGAGCGGTTCCACCGCTACCTCGGCTACTGCTTCGCCGGATTCACCATGCCGAACTACCTCGGCCTGTCGCACGAGGGCGCGTCCTGGGCGGTCGCGGGCCGGTCGGCGTCGCTCTACGCCGCGGGCGGCAACGACCAGGTGCACGGCTTCCTGGTGTTCACCCACGCCGAGGCGCCGTTCTACGCGTTCGCCGACCCGGCCGCGCAGCGCGATCTGGTCGCCAGCCGCTTCGAGGGCTACGGCTGGGAGGTGCCGCGGATGGTCGAGGCGATGCGCTCGGCCGACGACCTGTTCTTCGACGTGGTCAGCCAGATCCACCTGCCGGTGTGGTCGAAGGGCCGCGTCGCGCTGGCCGGGGACGCCGCGCACGCGACGTCGTTCCTGTCCGGGCAGGGGTCGAGCCTCGCGATGGTCGGTGCGTACCTGCTGGCCTACGAGCTGGCGGACGCTCCGCACGACGTCGCGTTCGCGGCGTACGAGAAGCGGTCGCGGGAGTTCGTGGAGCGCAACCAGGCGCTCGCCACGGCCGGAGCGATGGTGATGTCGCCGCGCACCGAGGAGGAACTGGAAGCGCGGAACGCGGCGTTGCGGTCGACGGAAGGGCTGCCGGGGGCGGCGCACAGCGAGGTGCACAACCTGGTGACCTTGCCGCCGGCGCGCGCGACCGTCTGACCTGCTGCTGGCGAGTCGGTGCCCGGTGTGCAGCCGCGGCGTGCGAGGCTACCCGGCGGCATTGCGCGGTGAGGGGAACGAGGCGGGATGAACGCGATTGCGCGCGGCGGCGGGATGCTCGTGGCGATCCTGGTGGTCGTCGGGGGCACGGCCGGGCTCGGGGTGGCGCTCGGGCTCGGCGGGACGGCGGTGCTGGCCGGGCTGACCGCGTTGTTCTGCTTCATCGCCGCCACCGGCGGGCCGTTGCGACCGGACCTGTGGCTGCTCGCCGCGTTCGCCCCGGCGGTGGTGATCGGCGGGGCCGGGCCGCGGTTGCTGGGCGAGGCGTCGCCGGTCGCGTCGATCGCGCTGCTCGCGCTGGTGGTGTTCGTGGCGGCGCTGGTGCCCGCGCTCGGGCCGCGGTATGTGACGGTCGGGCTCGGACTCGGCATGGCTTCGGTGTTCGGGTACGGCTTTCAGCTCAGCGGTGCGGCCAGCCCGGTGCAGATCGTCTGCGCGCCGGCGCTGGCCGTCGGGGTCGTGTTCGTGCTGCGGCTGGTGATGGGGCTGCGCGATCCCGGCAAGCCGACCCGCACCGCGCTGGCCGACGCGCTCGCCGGACCGGATCGCGCGAGCGCGGAGCGGGCGGTGCGGTTGTGGGTGACCGACCGGCCGCGGGCGTGGCAGGCGCGGGTTCTCGCGGGCGGCGCGCGGTATCACGGCACGGCCGCGGTGCTGCGGGACCGGCTGCGCGCGTTCGACGAACAGCAGGCGGCAGCGGTTTCCGGCGTGCTCGACGCCGCGGACGAACAGGTGGCGGCGCTCGCGGAAGCCGTGCGGGCCAAGACGGTGGCGGATCCGCCGGAGATCGAGCGGATCGACCCGGATGTCGCGCTGCCCGGGGATACCGGCGCGCTGCTCGACGAGGCCTGGGCCGGGCTGTTCGCGATCCGGGAAGCGGTGCTGGCCCGCGACGAGTCCATTGTGGACTTCCCGCGGCATCTCGTCCGCGAGGCATTGAGGCGCGAGGCGGCCGGGGTGTTCTCGTGGCGGTCCGCGCAATTGCGGCACGCGGTGCGGTGTGCGCTGGGAATGCTGGTCGCGGCGGTGATCGCGACGTTCCGGCCCGGCGACCCGCTCACGGTGTCGTTCCTGATGACGACCTTCGCGCTCATGCAGCCGGAATGGCGGGACACGCTGGCGAAGGCGTGGCAGCGCGCGGCCGGTGCGGTGGCCGGTGCCGTCGTGCTGGCGATCGCGCTGTGGCTGTTGCCGCCGGGTGCGTTGCTGCCGCTGGGGATTGTCGCGCTGCTCGCCGGGTTCCCGTTCATGCAGGTGAAACCCATGGTGTTCAACGGTTGCATGGTGCTGATGAGCGTCGGGATGAACGCCACGACGCGACATCTGGACGCGCTCTCGGTGCTCGTGGAGTACCTGCTGCTGGTGGTGCTCGCGGTGGTGATCGGACTGCTGTTCGGCTTCGCCGCGGTGCCAGGGGTGCCGAAACCGTCGGTGGCGCAACGGTTTTCCGACGCCGTCGAGGAGACTGGCGAACTGCTCGCCTCGGTGGCGGAACGGTTGCGCGGCGGAGGAGGTCGCCGTGAGGTCGGGCTGCGGTTCCGTGCTGCGGCTCGGACACATCAGGATCTGCTGAGCCCCGAGCCGGGCAGCCGGGAGCCTTCGCCGGAACAGCGAGAAGCTTTGGAGGAAGCCGGACAGGGCTTGCGCGGTCTCGCGGCGTCGGCTGGCGCCCTGCTGCAGCGGGACGAACAGTCGCCGACGATGGCGTCCTTCGCTTCGGCGGCTGCGAGTGCCTTGGCGGGCAGTGGAGAACTACCCGCACGTCCGGCCGACGTGGACGAGGAGGAGCGCCTGCTGGCCGACCTCGTACGGGCTGACCTGCTGCGCGTGCATCGCGGCGCCGAGATGCTAGCGAGCTGAAGGGCCGTGCGGCCACCGGATGCTTCCCTTGCATCCCTTCACCTTCCGCGTTCGCGGTGTCACCATCCGAACATGAGGAAACTCCCGATCGCCCGCGTCGCGACGGTGGCGGTGTCCGTGGCGCTGCTGTTCCCGGTGTCCGCGGCGTACGCCGACCCGCCGCACAACCTGCCGCAGAACGCCAACGGGTACGAGCAGTCCTTCTCTCCCGCCTACGACTACGACGGCGACGGTTGCTACGCCACGCCAGCGATCGGCCCGGACGGCACGCTCGCGCCCGGCCTCAAAACCACCGGCGCGGTCAACGGCAACTGCCACGACAAGTCCGACCTGGACAACTCCCAGACCTACTCGCGCTCGACCTGCAACCACGGCTGGTGCGCGGTCGTCTACGCGAGCTACTTCGAGAAGGACCAGGCAGTCGACGGCAGCGGCCTCGGCGGGCACCGGCACGACTGGGAGCACGTGATCTCGTGGATCGACCAGTCCTCGAACCAGGTCGAGTACGTGACGACCACCCAGCATTCCTCGCAGGTGACCTACCCAAGGTCAAAGGTGAGCTTCGACGGCACCCACCCGAAGACGGTGTACCACAAGGACGGCCCCGGCACGCACTTCTTCCGCCTGGCCGACGCCCACGACGAGCCGCCGGAAAACCACTACCACGCTTGGCGGTACCCACCCCTGGTCGGCTGGGACGGCTGGCCGACGACCGCCCTGCGCGACCGTCTGATGGCCGCCGACTTCGGCGCCGCGACGATCAAGATCAGCGAAGGCCGCTACCAGGACCTGCTGGAAAAGTCGAAACCAGCCGAAATCCCTTTCGCCCCACGCGGCTGACTAGTTCCGTGAGGGGAACCCTCACAGCCCCTGATTCCCTCAGGGTTCCCTTCACAGCCACCACCTGACCGCACCAGCGCACCCACGCAACACAGCACCCCCGCGAAATCCGAGTAATAGTAAGCAGCATGCACCCGGATCCCGCGCTCCCCTTGGACGGATTCACCGTCGTCTCCATCGAACAAGCAGTAGCCGCCCCGCTGGCCACCCGCACCCTCGCCGACCTAGGCGCCCGGGTAATCAAGGTAGAACGCGCGGACGGCGGAGACTTCGCCCGCGAATACGACCACGTAGTCCACGGCACCGGCGCCCACTTCGTCTGGCTCAACCGGGGCAAAGAATCCCTGGCCGTAGACCTGAAAACGCCCGAAGGCCGCGACGTCGTAAAACGACTGGCCGCCCAAGCCGACGTCTTCGTCCAAAACCTGGCCCCAGGCGCGGCCGCCCGCCTGGGCTTCAGCGCCGCCGAACTCCGAGCCGACCACCCGGAACTGGTCGCAGTGGACCTCTCCGGCTACGGCACCGGCGGCCCGAGGGAACAGCGCAAGGCCTATGACATGCTGGTCCAGGCCGAAGCCGGCCTGATCGGCATCACCGGCACCCCGGACACCCCGGTCAAGACCGGCATCCCGACGTCCGACATCGCCTCCGGAATGTACTGCGCACAAGCGGTCCTGGCCGCCCTCCTGCGCCGCCTGCGAACCGGCCAGGGCGCGACGGTCGAGGTGTCGATGCTGGAGGCGACCGTCGAATGGATGGGCTACGCGATGTACAGCCAGATGTACTCCGGACGCCAGCCCGCGCGCATGGGGTTGAGCCACGCGTCGATCGCCCCCTACGACGCGTACCCGACGAAAGACGGTCAGATGCTGATCGGCGTCCAGAACGACAGCGGCTGGCGAGCCCTGGTCACCTCGGTCCTCGAAGCCCCGCAACTGGCCGATGACCCGCGATTCACCACGAACGTGCAGCGGGTGGAACACCGCGCGGAATGCGACGCGGCAGTCGCCGCCGAGACCGCGAAATGGTCCACAGTGGACCTGGACGAGCGGCTGGCGGCAGCGGGAATCCCTGCCGCGCAAGTGAAACAGGTCGCCGACGTCGTGGCCGACCCGCAGCTGCGCGCCCGCGACCGCTGGCGCACGATCGGCACCGAACACGCGACCGTCGACGCGCTGCTGCCGCCGGTGACGTTCGCGGACGTCGAGGCGCGGATGGGCGACGTTCCGGCGTTCGGCGCGCATACCCGTGCGCTGCTTGAGGAAGCCGGGGCGGACGCGGACGATCTGCTGGGCCGGGGGATCGCCGCCGGGCCGCGTTGACAGTTGTATGGTGCATCTCTAGCATGCGGGGACATGCCGGGAGAAGACCGCGACGGCGATGCCCTGGACGCTATCCACCGCGCGATGATCCTGTTTTCCCGCGGGTCGAGGGTGCGCGCGAACGAACTGTACGAGGGGCTCGGGTTCGTGCAGTACACGATGCTGTCCTCGATCGACCTCGCGGACTGCGCGCACGCCGCGGATCTCGCCCAGGAGTACGGGCTCGACCCCTCGACGGTGAGCAGGCAGCTGGCGGAACTGGAGCACGCCGGGCTGCTGGTCCGTAGCCCGGATCCGCGGCATTCGCGCAGGCAGCGGCTCGAATTGACCGAGGACGGGCATCGCGCGCTGGCGATTACCCGTGCGGCGCAACGGGAACGGCTCGAAGACCGGTTGCGGGACTGGCCGCGCCGCGACGTGCTCGAATTCGGGCGGTTGCTGACCAGGTTCGTCGAGTCCTAGCGGTCCACAGTGGACGATTCGCCGGGCGGCGAGCACGCGGACGCCACGGATCGCGGTCACCCGCGGCGGATCGGGCCCAGCTTCGCGGAAAGGTCCTCGGCGAGATCGGCCGGACGGGGCGGTCCGGCAGCACGGTCGGCGGCCCAGGCGAGCGCGAGCCGGGACGGCTCCCAGCCGTCCTCGTCGATCCGGACCAGCTTGAACTCCGGCGGCGAGAACATCCGGCCGATGAACGACGCCGGCGCGTAGGACACCAGGGCGACGAGGCGCCGGTTGAACACCTGCGCGGCCATTTCGAGTTCGCCGCCGCGTCCGCTGACCGCGCGGACGATGTTGCGGACGCCCTGTTTCGCGAGCCGCCGGGTCAGCGCGGCGAGGATGACCGGGTTCGGCCGGGCGAAGTCGATGACCACCTCGCGGTCGCGCAGTTCCTCGATGTGGACGAGGTCGCGGCAGGCGAGCGGATCGTCCGCGCGGACCGCGATCGCGCCCTGGTACTCGGCGACGGTGCGGGCGCGCAGCCGCTGGTCCTCGACGGAGAGGTGGATCAGCCCGAGTTCCAGATGCCCGGACACGAGTTTCGCGGTGACCTCGGCCGCCGAACCGGCCACCTCGAAGGTCGCCGGAGCGGCCAGCCCGCCGACCGCGGTTTCGAGGTCTTCGAGCAGATCCGACGGCGCGTACGCGGTGGCCCCGATCCGGATCGGCGTGCCGTCTTCGAGGACGCCCGCCGCGATGTCCTTCAGGCCGTCGACCTGGCGCAGGATCGCCCGCGCGGGGCCGAGAAGCGCTTCGCCGAGCGGGGTGAGCCGGACCTCGTGGTAATGCCGTTCGAACAGCGGGCCGCCGAGTTCGCGTTCGAGCAGCTTGATCTGCTTGCTGAGCGGCGGAGGGGTGATCCGCAGCCGGTCCGCCGCGCGCTTGAAGTGAAGCTCGTCGGCGACCGCGACGAAGTACTTGAGCCGGGTGAAGTCGATCTCCATCGTCCAATGTCCAGCGGGGCGGGCGGGTTTCGGCGATCATACGGCCGGGGAGGGGAGTTCGGCCGGTTGTCGAGGCGACGGCGACGCGGGGCAGGTTCGCGGCCAGGGCGGGCGGTGCTGCGGGCTTCGGGGTGGGTGGCCGGGGTTCGGGGCTACTGGGCGGGTAGGGAGAGCCTCGTGGCTACCGGGCGGGGACCGGTGCTTCGCAGAGCGGCCGCGGTGCGCAGCGGGCTTCGGTCGCCGGTTCACTCAGCACTGCCGGAATCCAGCAGGCGAAGAGACCGCCGAAACGTCACCCCGCGCGAGCGGCCCGCCCCCGTTCCTCCGGTGCCTCCAACACCCCGCGCGCGACCAGCCCAGCCGTCTCCGCGACCCCCAACCCGAGCAATTCCTCCGCGATCTCGAACGTCTGCTCGCCCAGCAACGGCGCCTGCCCCACCGGCGGATCGGCGACGTGCGCGGCGTGGATCTGCACGTTCTCCAGCACGTACGGCTCCTCCGCGTACGGATGCAGCTCCTCCCGAAACGCGCGCCGCTCGCGATATTGCTCCCATTCCGGCAGGTCGGCCGCCCGCAGCAGGGCCCCGGCGGGGACGCCAGCGGCCTGCAGCAGTTCCATCGCCGCGAACGGGGAACGCCGCTCCGTCCACTCGGTCACTGCCGCGTCGATCCGGGCCCGCGAAGACGCCCGGCCGGCGCGCGTGGCCAAACCAGGGTCGGCGGCCAGGTCGGGACGGTCCAGCACCGCGCACAACGCACCCCAATCCGCGTCGTCGCGGACGGTGAGAGCCAGCCAGTCGTCGTCGCCAGCGGCCGGGAACACGCCCCACGGCGCGTCGTGGGCCGGTTCGGTGAGGTGGTGTCCTCGGCGAGCCAGGTCTTCGGCGGCGATCCGGTCCGCGAAGTGGCTCAGCATCACCTCGGACTGCGCGACGCTCACCGCCCCGCCCTCAGCGCTGCGTTCGCGGCGGACGAGCAGCGCCAGCGCGGCCAGCGCGCCGATCCGGGCGCACACATGATCCGGGTAGACCGTGACGGCGTCGCTGAACGTGCCCGGTTCGCCCGGATAGATCCACTCGCTGGTGAGTCCGGTCGCGGCGCGCACGAGCGGACCGTAGCCGAGCCGTTTCGCCCACGGGCCGGTCGGACCGAACGCCGAGCTGTCCACGACCACGATGCCCGGGTTCACTTCGGACAGCGCGGCCCGGTCGAGCCCGAGCGAGGCGATGACGCCGGGTTTGAAGTTGGTCAGCACGACGTCCGACCGCGCGACCAGCCGCCGCACCAGCGCCTGGCCTTCGGGATCCCGCAGGTTGACGCCGATGGCGCGTTTGTTGCGGTGCCCGGCGGCGAATCCCTGCGACATCGGGCCCGGCAGCGCGGCGCGGGAACCGTCGGGGAAGGCGGAGTTCTCGATCTTGATGACGTCCGCGCCGAGGTCGCCGAAGAGCCGTCCGGTGTCGCCGCCGACCACGATCACGCCGAGGTCCAGCACGCGGATTCCCTCCAGCGGACGCCCTTCTCCGCGACGGGTTCGCGCGGCCAGGATCGGCGCGGAGGTGACGCGCGCGCCGGTGTCCGGGGCGGCGACGGCTCGGTGCCCGTCGATTTCGGTGATTCCGGCCGGGACCGGCGCGATCAGGCCGGGCGACAGTTCGGTGTCGCGGAAGAAGCCCCTGGCGGTGAGCTGGTCGGTGTGCAGTGCCTCGGCGAGGGTGAGCACCGCGGCGGTCGGCACGCCGTGGCGCTGGCCCTCGCACTCCAGCGAAGCCCGGGTGCGGTCGGCGAAGAACCGGCCGATCGAGGGAAGCAGGTCCGGCGAGGCATAGCGTTCGCGCACTTGGTCGTACTTCGGGTCGGCGAACGCGGCCGGGCTGCCCATCCATTCGAACATCCCGCGCCACTGCCGCCGCGACAGCAGGCAGATCCGGATATATCCGTCCTGGCAAGGGAAAATCGGGTACCGGTGGCGTTCTTCGGTGCGTCCGCGCGGAAGGTCGCTCAACGGCACTCCGGCGGCGGCGCTGCCGACCATGCCGAAAGCCGGGTCCAGCGCCTGCATCGCGCCGTCGAGGAGGGAGAAGTCGATGCGGTCGCCGCGTCCCGTGCGCAGCCGGTCCAGGTACAGGCTCACCGCTTGGAACGCGGCTTGCGCGGCGGCGACGTGATAAGGCAGCTCGCCGGGTGGCAGCAACGGCGCGCGGCCGGGGATGCCGGACCGGGAGAGTTCGCCGGTCAGCGCGTGGAACACCGGCGTGGTGGCGTGCCAGCGGCGGCGGGTCGTGGCGCGGCCGAAGTCGCTGATCGACAGGATGACCAGTGCGGGATAGCGGGTGCGCAGGCCGGGGACGTCGAGGAGTTCTTCGGCGGGCGAACCCGGCGGAGTGGTCTCGATCAGCAGGTCGGCGTCGGCCAGCAGCTGTTCCCAGCCGTGCGAGCCGGGTTCGGCGGTGGCGTGGGCGAAGCCGTGCCGGTCGAGGGCGGTGCCGATCGCGACGCCGTCCACGACCGGACCGGTGGTGCGTTCGTCGGTGACGCCGGGCAGGACGACCCGGGTGACGCGCGCGCCGAGATCGGCCAGCAGCCGCCCGGTCGCGGTCATCGGGCCGGAGGACAGATCGAGCACGCGGACCCCGGACAGCGGCGGGTCGTAGGTGTCGGACAAGGGAACCAGCCTCCTCGAAGTGCTCAGCTGCGGCGGACGGCGCGGAAGGGGAGGTCGCGGTCGACCTCGGGTTCCTTGGGAAGGCCGAGGACGCGTTCGGCGATGATCGTGCGCTGGATCTGGTCGGTGCCGCCGCCGATGGAGGTGAAGAAAGCGTTGAGAGCCAGGAAGTTCACGTCGTCGGCGACCGGGTTCTCGTCCCCGGCGAGCAACGTTTCCGGACCGGCGATGTCAGTGCGCAGGCGGCCTTCGGCGTGCAGGATTCCGGACATCGCCAGCTTTCCCAGCGACATCGCCGAACTCGACGTGCCCTGTTCGGCGGCGGCCTTCGCCCGGGCGTTGTTCAACGCGTTCAGCTCGCGCACCGCGAGCACGGTGGCCAGCTTGTCCCGGACGACCGGGTCGGCGAGGCGGCCCCGTTCCCGGGCCAGTTCGACGAGGTCGTCGGCGATCGATCCGTGCCGCGACGCCCGCGCGCCGTCGCCCATGATGGAGCGTTCGTACGCGAGCGCGGTCTGCAGGACGCGCCAGCCCTTGCCCTCGGCGCCGACCAGGTAGTCCGCCGGGATTTCGACGTCGGTCAGGAAGACCTCGTTGAAGTGCGCCTCGCCGGTGATCTGCACCAGCGGCCGGATGTCGACGCCGGGCTGGTGCATCGGCACGACGAAGTAGCTCAAGCCCTGGTGCTTCGGGACATCCCAGTCGGTGCGCGCGATCAGCAGCGCGTAGTCCGCGGTTTTCGCGCCGGACGTCCAGACTTTCTGGCCGTTGACGATCCAGCGGTCGCCGTCGCGGACCGCGGTGGTGCGGACGCCGGCGAGGTCGGATCCCGCGCCGGGTTCGCTGTAGAACAGGCAGGTACGGGAGTGTTCGGTGAGGACGGCGTGCAGCAGGTCGTTCTTGAGTTTCTCGGTGCCGAACGCGAGGACGGTGTTGGCGGGGATGCTGTACTTGTCCTGCCGGGCACCGGGGGCGCCGACCGCCTCGAACTCCGAAGCGATCGCGTCGGCCAGTTCGGCCGGGTAGGCGCGGCCGAACCATTCGACCGGCCAGGTCGGCACTGCGTATCCGGCGGCGACGACCTTTTCCAGCCAGGCCACGCGTTCCGGGGTGGTATCCCAGCGGTCTTCGGGCGGAGTGAGCCCGGTCCATTCCGCGGCGAGCCACGCGCGGACTTCTTCGCGGAGCTGGTCCACTGTGGGCAGGGTGGTGGTCATGGTCAGGCCCCCTTCGAGACGAGGTAGCGCTCCCGGTGCAGCCGCGGGACGCCGAACAGCTGTGCGCCGGAGCGGGCGCGGCGCAGGTACAGGTGCGCCGGGTGTTCCCAGGTGAAGCCGATCCCGCCGTGCATCTGGATCGCTGACAGGGCAACGGTTTCATACGCTTCCGCGCAGGCGAACCCGGCGAGCGCGATCGCGCCCGGGCTGCCGTCGGCCGCGGCGTGCCGGGCGGCGGACGTCGCGGATTCGACGTCCAGCAGCCGGTCCGCGGCGAGGTGCTTCATCGCCTGGAAACTGCCGATCGCGCGGCCGAACTGGACCCGGGTCTTGAGATATTCGACGGTCGTCTCAAAGATCTTGCGAGCGCCGCCTGCTTGTTCGCCGGCCAGCGCGACGATGCTGGTATCCAAGGCTTTCCGCACAGCTGCCCAGCCTGAAGTGCCAAACCGTCGCGCTGGTGTATCAGCGAAGGTGAACTGAGATAGCCGCACGGTCGGGTCGAATACCGACAGGGGCGTGCGGGTGAAGCCAGAGGCGTCCGGGGAGACCTCGAAGACGCCGATGTCGTCGCCAGTGCGAGCAACTACGAGAATGACGTCCGCGAGCTGGCCGAATGTCACGTAGGAGGCGGTACCGGTGAGAGTCCCGTTCGCTTGCACCGCAACATCTTCGGGTGTCCAAGTGCCGGTTGGGCCAGTAATGGCAACGGTTCCGATCGAGGATCCGTCGGCGAGCGCGGGCAGCAGGCGGCGTTTGTCCTCTTCGGTCCCGGCTGCGTCGATGAGCGTCGCGGTCAGCACGGCGCTCGACAGGAATGGCGACGGCACCAGCGCCGCCCCGATTTCCTCCGAAACCGCTTCGAGTTCTTCCGCGCCCAGACCGACTCCGCCGTATTCGGTCGCGATCACCAGCCCGGGCAAGCCCAGCTCAGCCAGTTGTTTCCACAGTTCGGGGTCGTAGCCGGAGCCGGTCGCCAGCACGCGGCGCACGTCCGCCTCCGTGCAGCGGTCCGCGAGCAGGTCGCGCACCGCCTCCCGCAGCTGTTCGGTTTCCGCGGCGCTGATCGCCATCACCGGACCGCCTTTCCCGTCGTCGGGTCCCGATTTCCATGCTGGGCGCGGGAAACGGCGATGTACATCACGGATTCCGACACCGGCAGGTTTCCGGGAGCGACATCGGCGCACGTGTCGCGGGCGCTCATCTGCCGGTGTGCCGACCGGTCGTTTACGCCGCGTCAGCGGGATGCGAACGTGGAGGTGCGACCACCGGTCGGGAACGGAGTGCGACGAGATGACGAGCAGGCGGGAGACCCCGGCGCGCCGGAGGGCGGCAATCGCCGGTCTCGGGCTCACTGAGCTGGGCAAAGTCTACGGTCCGAGCGCGCGGCAGTTCGCCGCGCAGGCGGTGCGGCGAGCGGCGGACGACGCCGGGATCGGGCTGTCCGGCATCGACGGGCTGCTGGTGTCCGCTGGCACGACGCCCGGAGTGGACCTGAGCCTGCAAGTCGACTTAGGACTGCGGGACCTGCGGCTGTTCACCCAAATGCAGGCGTTCGGCTCGACAGCGGGCGCGATGGTGCAGTACGCCGCGATGGCCGTCGAAGCGGGCATGGCCGACACTGTCGCCTGTGTGTTCGCGGACGCGCCGCTAAAGCAGGGCAAAGCGACCGGCGCGGCGTACGGCGGCCGACGCGTGACGCCGACCGGCTGGGGAAGTCTGCTGGGCTCCAGCGGTTTCGCCGGACCGAATTCGTTCTACGCGCTCGCCGCGCGACGGCACATGAAGACTTACGGAACCACGAGCGAGCAACTCGGCGCGATCGCGGTCGCCCAGCGCGCGTGGGCGGCGAAGAACCCGCTGGCGCAGCTGCGCGACCCGATCACCCTGGCCGACCATCAAGCGTCCCGGTTCATCGCGGAACCGTTTCACCTGCTGGACTGCTGCCTGGTGTCGAACGGCGGCGCGGCGGTGATCGTGACTTCCGCGGAACGCGCGGCGACGTTGGCCCAGCCCGCCGTCCAGGTGCTCGGCTGGGGCCAGGCGCACCCCGGGAACTCGTTCCGCCGCAACGACAATCTCGGTCTCGTGAGCGGTGCGGCGCAGTCCGGTCCGGCGGCGATGGAGATGGCCGGAGTGACCATCGAGGACATCGACGTCGCCGAGATCTACGACTGCTACACCTTCACCGCGCTGCTCACCCTGGAGGACTACGGGTTCTGCGGCAAGGGCGAAGGCGGCGAGTTCGTCGCGACGCCGGGCATGCTCGGCCCGGACGGCAAGCTCGCGGTGAACACCGGCGGCGGCCAGCTGTCGTCGTACTACCTGTGGGGCATGACCCCGCTGTCCGAGGCGATCATCCAGGCCCGCGGCCAGGGCGGTGAACGCCAGGTGCCGAAGCACGACACCGTGCTGGTCTCCGGCAACGGCGGCATTCTGGACCACCACAGCACGCTCGTGCTCGGCGCGGCGTGAGCGGAGGGATGACGATGCGTATCAACCCAGTCGCCCGCGACGAAGAGTCCGCGGCGTTCTTCGACGGAACCGCGATCGGCGAGTTCCGGCTGTTGCGGCGGCGCGGCACCGGCGAATACCTGGACCCGCGCACGGTCCCGGACCCCGAGGACGATCTGGAGTGGACGGCCGCGGCCGGAACCGGCACGGTGGTGTCGTGGTCGGTGGTGCACAAGCGAGCGCGCGACGGCGGCGAGCCGGAGCGCGTGGTCGTCGGCATCGTGGAGCTGGCCGAGGGACCGTGGTGGTGGTGCCGGCTCGACGCCGAGCCGGACGCGGACCTCTGGCAGCTGCCGGTGCGGGCAGTCTTCGTGCCCTCCGGCCCCGATCCCGACCACGAGAAGGTGCCGGTCTTCGCACCGGCGGAGGAGGACGGCAATGCCCGCTGACGCCCCGGCCGCGCTCGTCGAACAGCGCGGACACGTCCTGGTCATCACGCTCAACCGGCCGCACGCGATGAACGCGGTCAACGCCGAGCTGAGCGAACTCGTCGGCACCGCGCTGGAGCGGGCCGAGCAGGATCCGGAAACGCGCGTCGTCGTGCTGACCGGCGCGGGGGAGCGGGCGTTCTGCGCCGGAGCCGACCTGAAAGCCGTGTCGCGCGGCGAATCGCTCGCCGCGCCGGGCAACGAGGAATGGGGATTCGCCGGCTACGCGCGGCACCCGATCTCGAAGCCGACGATCGCCGCGGTGAACGGGTTCGCCCTCGGCGGCGGCACCGAACTCGCGCTGGCCAGCGACCTGGTGGTGGCGGCCGAATCGGCGAAATTCGGGCTGCCCGAGGTCAAGCGCGGCCTCTTCGCCGCGGCGGGCGGGGTGTTCCGGCTGCCGCGGCAGATCCCGCAGAAGATCGCGATGGAGATGATGTTCACCGGCGAACCGCTGGACGCCGCCCGCGCGGCGACGCTGGGCCTGGTGAACCACGTGGTCCCGGACGCCGACGTGCTGGCCGAGGCACTGGCGCTGGCGGAGAAGATCGCCGCGAACGCGCCGTTGGCGGTGCAGGCCAGCAAACGCGTCGCACTGGGCATTGTGGACGGTGCGATCACGGCCGAGGACAGCGCGTGGGACAACACCCGCGAGAACGCCGTCGGGGTCATGACGAGCGAGGACGTCCGCGAGGGGACGCTGGCGTTCGTCGAGAAGCGCGCGCCGGTCTGGCAGGCGAAGTAAGCGTTCTGTACTCAGGAAAACGCGCTCTGTTCGCATTGGGTTCGCGAACGTCCGTGAAGGGAACCCTGCGGGAATCAGAGTCCCTCAGGGTTCCCCTCACGGACATCGGGCAGCGCCGCACCGCCGACCCCGGGATCGTGGCAGAATCGGTAGATGCGTGGGTGGGGGGCGACGCCGTGGACGCGGGCGCCGAAAACGGGGTGGCGGCAACCTGCGGTCGTAGTGGCCGCTGTCGCGGCGGCAGTGCTCGTCGCGTTGCCTGCCGCGGCAGTGGCGTTGTTCCTGTCCTCGGCCGGGAACGCGACCCTGCACGACCAGATGGACCGGGCGTGCCAGTGGGCGGTCGGAGCCGAGTGGTCCGGCGGGCTGCCGATGTCCCAGCCGTATCCGGGGGACACCGGGCCGACCGGCAAGGCGCTCGACGACGCCCGGCTCGCCTTCGCCCGCGACGCGGTCAAGGACGTGCCGCGGCTGTCCGGCGTGGCCTCGACGCTCACCAGCTCCGCGAAGGTCAACCCGGTCCGGCCGGGTTCGCCGAATCCGGAGCAAGCCGGGACGTGGCTGGTCGCCCAGGAGGATTTCGCCGCGCACCTGCAGGTCCTGGAGGGCGGCTCGGGCCAGGGCATCTGGGTGTCCAGCCAGTTCGCGCGGGCGCGCGGACTGCACGCGGGCGACCGGGTGGCGATCCAGGGCGGCTGGTCCCCGAAGGGAGGCGTGCCGCCGGGCGCTCCGGTGGCGACGATGCCGGTCGCCGCGGTGTACCGGGACCTGCGCGAGCTGCCTGACCAGCCGTTCTGGTGTCATCTGCAGTCGCTGTACCGGCCGAATCCGCTGAGCGAGGCTCCGGTCTTCCCGGTGGCGTTCGTGTCGCGGGACGCGCTGTTCGGGCTCACCCCGGCCGAATCGGGTGTCGGCAGTTCCCTCGAAGCGTCGGTCGACCAGAAAGGGCTGACCACCGCGGACGCGCCTGCCGCTGTCGCCGGCCTGGAGCGGGTCCGAGCGCGCACGGAGAACGCGCCGGACCTGTTCGCGCAGCGTGGCCGGATGCAGTTCACCTCGTCGCTGCGCGGTATCGCCGACCGGGCTGACCAGGTCGAATCCTCGCTGGCCGCGACGGTCGTGCCGATCGGTGTCGCCGGGTCGCTGACCGGGCTGGTCATCTCGGTGACGGTCGGGTCGTTCTGGGTCGAACGCCGCCGGGCGGAGCTGGCGGTGTTGTCCGCACGCGGGGCGGGGCCGGGTGCGCTGGCCGGGAAAGCGTTGCTGGAGCTGGGTTCTATCGCGCTGCTCGGCACGATCGGCGGCTGGTTCGCCGCGCGCGGACTCGTCGGCGCGCTGGGGCCGAGTCCGCTGGTGACGCCGTCCGCGCTCGGCTATTCGATCGGCGGCGCGGCGGTCGCGTTCCTGGCGACGCTCGCCGGGATCGCCGGTTCGGTCGTCTTCCGCACGCGAGCGCTGTTCGACGCGCGCATGTCGCGGATCCGGCATCTGCCCTGGGAAATCCTCCCGCTGGTCGCCGCGGTGGTCTGCTACTTCGCGCTCGGTGACGGGACGCAGACCGGGCTGGGCCAAGCCGGTTCGGTCGCGCGGATCCCGCCGCGGCTGATCGTCGTGCCGTTGTTGCTGGTCTTGGGGCTGGCGATGCTGGTGACCCGGGTCGTGCGGCTGACGTTGCCCCGGATGCGGGCAGTGCGGCGAGAACGGGCGGTGGCGTTCCTGGCCTGGCGGCGGCTCGCTTCGGCGCCCGCTGCGGCAGCCGTGCTGATCGGCGCGACTGCGGTGCCGGTCGCGCTTTCGATCTTCGCCACCACCGTCACCGGCTCCGTCCAGCGCACGCTCGACGACGAGGGCCAATTCCTGGTCGGCTCAGATGTCGTGGTGCGTTTGACCGGCCCCGCCGCGATCCCGTCCGGCCTCAGTGGACAGTCCGCGCTGGTCGACCGCTACGACTCGGCGTATCTGGGCAGCAAGACCGTGAACGTGCTCGGCGTCGACCCGGCGACGTTCGGCTCAGCCGCGTTCTGGGACGACGACGTCAGCGGGCCGACCTTGCCGGAGCTGCTCGATCAGCTGTCCGGCGACACCCCGGTCGGCATCGTCGCCGGGGTCCCGGACGCGCCCGCGCAGGCGACGCTCAGCATCGGGGGCAAGGACCTCCCGCTGCGCGTCGTCACAGTCGCGCAGCTGCCCGGCAAGAGCGCGGGGTTCCCGGAATTGCTGCTGCGCAAGGACATTCTCGCCAAGTTCGCCGGAGAGAGCGTGCACCGCGAGCTGTGGGCGCGCGGCGATCCGGCGCAGGTACTGCCGGAACTGGGCAAAGCCGGGATTCCGGCCGGGACGGTGAGCCGCGCGACGGACGTCACCGCGCACGGCGTGTACGGCGGGATCACCTACACCTTCTCGTTTTTGACTGCAGTGTCCGCTTTGGTCGGTGTCGTAGTCCTAGTTGGACTTTTGCTGTACCTCAACGCTCGTGCGCGCGCCCGGCGCGGAGCGTATGTACTGCTGCGCCGGATGGGCATCACCTCCGCCGCGCATTGGCGGGCGCTCGCCTACGAAGTCGGCGGGTTGCTGGCGGCCGGATTCGTTTTGGGCGTCGGGTTCGCGGCGGTCGCCGTCTCGGTGACCTACCAGGGCTACGATCTCGATCCGGCTACTCCGCCGGACACCGTGGTCCCGGTGCCGTGGGGGCCGGGCGGGCAGCTGCTGCTCGCGGCGGTGGCCATCGCGCTTGTCGTTACTTACGCGGCCCAGCGCGCGGCTGCGCGGGCACTGCCTTCGGAGGTGTTGCGTGACACTGCCTGACGCTGTCCGGGGTACTGGATTGACGCACAGCTACCGCACCGCCGGTCGTTCGCTGACCGCTTTGCACGAGGTGTCGATCGCCGCCGCGCGCGGTCGGATCACCGCGCTGGTCGGGCCTTCCGGGTCGGGCAAATCGACCTTGCTGCGTTTGCTGGCCTGCCTGGAACGACCGGACGAGGGCCGGGTCGAGGTCGGCGGCACGGACGTCACCGCGTTGTCCGCACGGGCTCGCCGGGCCGTTCGGCGGCGGCGGATCGGTTACGTGTTCCAGAATCCCGTCGACAACCTGCTGGACTACCTGACGGTGCAAGAACATCTGGAGCTGGCGGCGAAAATGCGCGGCACCGGTCTTTCGCTGTCCTTGCTCGACCGGCTGGGCCTGGACCACCGCCGCGGCCACCACCCCCGCCAGCTCTCCGGCGGCGAACAGCAACGAACCGCGCTCGCCTTCGCCGCGGTCGGCGACCCGGACGCGGTGCTGGCGGACGAACCGACCGCGCAACTGGACCGTTCCTCGGCCCGGCTGGTCGCGGAGGCGTTCCGTGCGCTGGCGGAGGCGGGGCAGACCGTCGTGGTCGCGACCCACGACGCGGTGCTCGCGGAGGCGGCGGACGACGTGGTGGAACTCGTGGACGGGAGGATCCGGTGAGTGTGCTGCTCAGCCTGTCCGAGGTGAGCCGGTCGCACGGCGGGATGCCAGTGCTGCGGCACACGAGCCTGGACCTGACCGCGGGCGAACTGGTCGCGCTGACCGGTCCGTCGGGCTCGGGAAAGAGCACCTTGCTGATGATCGCGGGCGGCTGGGACACGCCGGACAGCGGGTCAGTGACTGCGCACCCGCCGATGCCGGACGTGCCGGTTTCCGAGCAGCCGTGGCACGCGCTGGCTTTTGTTCCGCAATCGATCGCGTTGTTCGAAGAGCTGACGGTCGCGGACAACCTCGCATTCGCCGCGCGGACCGCGGTGGAGCCGCCGGATCAGTCGAAGCTGCTGGAAACCCTGGACTTGGCGAAACTGGCCGACCGATTGCCGAGCGAGGTGTCGCGCGGGGAACAGCAACGGGGCGCGGTGGCGCGTGCTTTGGCGGCGGGGCCGTTGGTGCTGCTGGCGGATGAGCCGACGTCGCATCAGGACCGCGCGCACGCGGAGATGGTGCTGACGGCTCTGCGCCGGGCAGCGGATCGAGGGACGGCGGTGCTGGTGGCGTCCCACGATCCGCTGCTGGCCGAGCACGCGGACCGCGTAGTCGCGGTCGGCGAGTGAGTCAGTCCACTTTGGACGGATGCCGCGCCAGCGCGGTCACCTGGATGTCCATGTACGGGAACAGCGGCAGGTTCGACAGGATCTGGTGCAGCTCGTCGTGGTCGGCGACGTCCAGCACCGAGTAGTTCGCGTACTCGCCCGCGATCCGCCAGATGTGCGGCCATTTCCCGCTGCGCTGCAGCTGCTGGCTGTACTCCTTCTCGCGCGCGATGAGGGCGTCGCGGACCGCCGGGTCCAGGTCCGCGGGAAGGCGGACGTCCATCCGCACGTGGTAGAGCATGGTTCTCCGATCGAATCAGGCCGGGTCGAGGACGAAGTTGTACTCGATGGTCTCGCCGTCGCCGGACGGCCGGGGGTCGAGCAGCAGTTCCGGCTTCACCGCGGACGCGATGTCGTCGTCGTTGTGCTCGTCGCCCGGGAAGTACAGCTGCGCGGTGAGCAGTTCGTGCCCCGGCGCGGACACCTTGACGTGCAGGTGCGCCGGACGCCAGGCGTGCCAGCCCGCCGCCGCGATCAGTTTGCCGCACGCGCCGTCGGTCGGGATCTGGTACGGCGCGGGGCGCACGGTGTGGATTTCGAAGCGGCCTTCGTCGTCCGCGGTGAAGGTGCCGCGCAGGTTCCACTCCGGGATGTCCGGCGCGAACTGCGAGTACAGCCCGTCCGCGTCCGCGTGCCACAGTTCGACCTTCGCGCCGCCCAGCGCCGCGCCGGTGGTCGAGGTGACCTGCCCGGTCCAGGTGAGCGGGGTGCCCGGCTCGTTTTCCCGCGAGGGCACCGAACCGCGCGCGCCCTGCTCGGGGGCGTCCGGCACGTAGTAGGGGCCCTCGATGGTGCCCTTGTTGCCCTGGCGGTGCTCGGTGGCTACGTCCTCGACGACGTGCTCGACCCAGACGTCCAGGAACAGCGGCCATTCGCCGTCCTCGCCGACGCTGATCAGCCACGATTTGAGCGCGTTGTACTCCTCGTAGGTCACCTTGTGCTTGCGGATCGTCGAGTGCACGGCTTCGAGCACCTCGCGGGCGAGCAGGCTGACCCGTTCCTTCGGGGTGCCCGCGACGCCGGCGAGCTTGTCGCTTTTGAACCGTTCGGTGGCGTTGGCTCCGGACGCGGCGGCGGTGGGGGAATGCGTGGCAGTCATGAATCCTCCTTGATCCATCGGGGGTTTCCGGCTCAGCGGTCCTGCCGGTAGTGCCGGAGCTTGCCGGGGTCGAGTGCGGCGCCGAGGCCGGCGCCGGGGCGGATGACCAGTTCGCCGTCCGCGATGCACAGCGGTTCGGCGAGCAGGTCGTCGGTCATGTCGAGAAAATTGGACAGTTCGCCCGGACGGCGCGAGGTCAGTTCGTACGCCGATCCAAACGCGACAGTGCACAGTGAACCGAGCTGGCCGTCGATCTGGTTGCCCATCACCACTTCCAGCCCGAGCCCGGCCGCGAGGTGGTGTGTGCGCTGCGAACGCGTGAACCCGGTGCGGGCGGTCTTGATGCTGATCGCGGTGGCCGATCCGGAAAGGATCTCGCGGGTCACGTCGGCCGGGGTCACCGCGGATTCGTCGGCGATGAACGGAATGTCCAACCGGGACACCAGCCAGCGGCGGCCCAGCACGTCGTCGGCGGGGCACAGCTCCTCGGCGAACAGCAGGTCGAGGTCGGCCATTTCCTGCATCGCGCGGGCGGATTCCGCGGCGGTCCAGCCGCGGTTGCCGTCCACGTAAAGGTCGACCTCGGCGCCGAACCGTTCCCGCAACGCGCGAACCACCGCGGTGTCAAGGGAAACCGGACGGCGGCCGACCTTCACCTTGAACGTGGTGATGCCGTAGCTGTCGCGAATCCGCTCCGCTTCGGCGACCATCGCGGCCGGCTCGTCGAAGCCGAGCATGTGCGACACCTTCATGCGGTCGGTGTAGCCGCCGAGCAATTCGGTGACCGAGACGTCGAGGCTTTGCCCCAGCGCGTCCCAGATCGCCATGTCCAAAGCGGACTTCGCGGCCGGATTGCCGACGGTGCGGGAGAGGCGGGCGTGCACCGTCTCGCGTTCGAGCAGGCTCAGGCCCACCACCTGCGGGGCGAACACGGTCTCCAGCACAGCCACGATCCCGGCTTGGGTCTCGCCATAGGTGAACGGCCGCGGTGGCGCCTCGGCGACGCCGACCACTCCGTCGTCGGTGTGCACGCGGACCAGCACGTGCTCGGCCGCGTGCACCTCGCCGGAAGCGAAACGCAGCGGTTTGCGGTAGGGGATGGCGAACGGGATCGCCTCCACCCGGGTGATCTTCATCGTGTCCTCCCTGACACGGGCACTTCGACGGGGAACAGCTCGCCGAGCGCGTCGAGCACGGCCGGGACCAGTGCCGAGGCCCGGTCGCGGTGCCAGGCGAGCGCGAGCTGGACGGTGGCGGCCCCGGCGAGGTCGCGGAACACGACCCCGGCCAGCGGCAGCGCCCGCGCGGACGCGGGGACGACGCCGACGCCGAGACCGCCGGCGACCAGGGCGAGCAGCACCGCGGTACCGGCCGCTTCGTGCTCGCGTTGCGGGGTGAATCCGGCGTCGCGGCAGCTGCGCAGCACCGCTTCGTTGACGACGGAGTAGCTGGCCGGGTAGGTGACGAAGGCTTCGGCGCGCAGATCGGCCATCGCCACGACCGGTTCGACCGCGAGCCGGTGGTCGGCCGGGACGGCGAGCACCAGCGGCTCGGTCTCGATGACGTGCAGGTCGAGGTCGCCGCCGGTGACCGGCGGACGCAGCACACCGATGTCGAGCGTGCCGTCGCGCAGCTGTGCGCACTGCTCGCCGGTGAGCAGATCGGCGTGCACCTCGAGTTCGACCTCGGGCAGCCGGTGCTGCAGCGCGCGGGCGACCTGCGGCAGGTGCGACAGCGCGGCGGTGCCGGTGAAGCCGATCCGGGCGAGCCCGCGCCGGCCGTCGGCGATGCGCCGGGCTCCGCGCGCACCCGCCTCGACGGCGTCCAGGATCCGCTGGGCCTCGGCGAGGAAGAACCGGCCGGCCGGGGTGACCTGCACCTGCCGGGTCGTGCGGCTGAGCAGGGCGACGCCCAGCTCGTCCTCCAGCTGCCGGATCGCGTGCGAAAGCGCGGGCTGGGCGAGGTGCAGGCGTTCGGCGGCGCGGCCGAAGTGGCAGGTCTCGGCGACGGCGGCGAAGTACCGCAGGTGGCGCAGTTCCATCGGGGCTGCCTCCTCACCGGCTCCTCGTCCCGCTCACCGTAAGTTCCGGCATTGAGTGAAGACAAGGAGCGGTTTGCGTGCGATTGATAAACGGCATCGATTAATCACACCCTAGGTCAGGACTGGGTCTTGCCCTGGTGTGGCGGCGGCCACGGACTGGCACAGTGCGGTCAACGTCCTGCTCAGGAGCCGATCAGCGCAGATCGCCAGGCCCGTTGGAGGAGTCATGACCGAGCCGCTGGACCACGCCGCTTCCGTTGTCGCGGACGCGGTGGTGGAGGACCCGGAGGCGGGCGTCTACCGCGCGAACCGCCGGATCTTCACCGACGAGGAGATCTTCGAACTCGAAATGAAGCACATCTTCGAGGGCAACTGGATCTACCTCGCGCACGAGAGCCAGCTGCCGGACCCGGGCGACTACTTCACCACCACGATCGGCCGCCAGCCCGTCGTCCTCACCCGCGACAAGACCGGCGAGCTGCACTGCCTGATCAACGCCTGCGCGCACCGCGGCGCGATGATCTGCCGCCGCAAACGCGACAACCGGCCCACGCTGACCTGCCCGTTCCACGGCTGGACCTTCCGCAACGACGGCAAGCTGCTGAAGGTCAAGGACCCGGACGGCGCGGGCTACCCGGAGTCGTTCGACACCGGCGGCTCGCACGACCTGACGAAGGTCGCCCGGTTCGAGTCCTACCGCGGGTTCCTGTTCGGCAGCCTCAACCCGGACGTCGTGCCGTTGGAGGAGCACCTCGGCGACGCCACGAAGGTGATCGACATGCTCGTGGACCAGTCGCCGGACGGACTTGAAGTACTGCGCGGCGCGTCCACGTATACCTACGACGGCAACTGGAAGGTCCAGGCGGAGAACGGCGCGGACGGCTACCACGTCACCGCGACGCACTGGAACTACGCGGCCACCACGGCCCGGCGCAACACCGGCGAATCGGCCAACGACACGAAGACCCTCGACGCCGGTTCGTGGGGCAAGTCCGGCGGCGGCTACTGGTCGTTCCCGCACGGGCACCTGTGCCTGTGGACCTGGGCGGGCAATCCGCAGGACCGTCCACTGTGGCCGCGGATGGCGGAGCTGAAGGAGAAGTACGGCGCCGCCAAGGGCGAGTTCATGGTGCGCGGGTCGCGGAACCTGTGCGTGTATCCCAACGTGTACCTGATGGACCAGTTCTCGACGCAGATCCGGCATTTCCGGCCGATCGCGCCGGACAAGACCGAGGTCACCATCTACTGCATCGCGCCGAAGGGTGAAAGCGCCGAATCGCGGGCGTGGCGGATCCGGCAGTACGAGGACTTCTTCAACGCTTCGGGCATGGCGACGCCGGACGACCTGGAGGAATTCCGGTCCTGCCAGCTTACTTTCCGCGCGACGGCCGCGCCCTGGAACGACATGAGCCGCGGTGCGCGGCATTGGCTCACCGGGCCGGACGAGGTCGCGTCGTCGCTCGGGCTCGACGGTGTCGTGTCGGCTGGGCAGAAGAACGAGGACGAGGGGCTTTACCCGGTGCAGCACGGGTATTGGCAGGAAACCATGCGCGCGGCGATCGCCCGCGAGCAGGCCGTTCGAGGAGAAGCCCGATGACCGTCGCCGCCGAGAAGACCATCACCCAGCACGATGTCGAACAGTTCCTCTATCGCGAGGCGCGGTATCTGGACGACCGCGAATTCGAGAAGTGGCTGGAATGCTACGCCGACGACGTCGTGTACTGGATGCCTTCCTGGGGCGACGACGATCTGCTCACCGAGGACCCGCAGCGCGACATTTCGCTGATCTACTACCCGAACAAGGGCGGCCTCGAGGACCGCGTCTTCCGGATCCGCACCGAACGGTCGAGCGCGACGTCCATCCCGGAGCCGCGGACCAGTCACAACATCTCGAATGTCGAACTGATCGAGCGGCACGGCGATCTCGTGGACGTCCGGTTCAACTGGCACACAATGTATTTCCGGTACCACACGGTCGATCCGTACTACGGGACTTCGTTTTACACCATCGATTTCTCCGGGCCGTCGCCGTTGATCCGGCGGAAGACGGTGGTACTCAAGAACGATTACATCCATCACGTCGTCGACGTGTACCACTTCTGAGCGGAGGCGGTCATGAACCACCGGATCGCTCTGTCCTTTGAGGACGGTGTCACTCGCTTCGTCGCCTGCGCGCCGGATCAGACCGTCGCGGACGCGTCGTACCGGCAGCGCATCAACATCCCGCTCGACTGCCGCGACGGTGCGTGCGGAACCTGCAAGGCGTTCTGCGAATCGGGGGAGTACGAGGGCGGTTCCTATCTCGAAGACGCCTTGAGCGCGGACGAGGCGGAGCGGGGTTATGTGTTGCCGTGCAGCATGAAGCCGAAGTCCGATCTGGTGTTGCAGATCGCCAGCACGTCGGCGGTCGCGAAGACGCAGGCTGCCGAGCACCACGGCACTCTCGTCGCGCTGGAGCGGCTTTCGCCGACGACGATGTCGCTGACGGTGGAGATCCGCGATCGCGATCGTCTCGCGTTCCTGCCCGGGCAGTACGTGAATATCGCCGTTCCCGGTACCGAGGCGACGCGGTCGTACTCGTTCAGCAACGCGCCTGAGGACGAGCGGCTGACTTTCCTGGTGAAGCTCTCGCCGGGCGGGGTCATGTCGGATTACCTGACCGGACGGGCGAAATCCGGCGACGAGCTGACCTTCACCGGCCCGCACGGGAGCTTCTTCCTGCGCGAGACGGATCGACCGGTGCTGTTGCTGGCCGGGGGCACGGGGCTCGCGCCGATTCTGTCCATTGTGCGCACTATGCGCGATTCCGGGGTGACCAGGCCCGCGCATCTGGTGTACGGCGTGAGCACCGACGACGACCTGGTGGAGACGGCGACGCTGGAGAAGCTCGCCGGAGATGTTCCGGGGCTGACCTGGGATTACTGCGTCTCGGATCCGGGGAGTGCCGCGCCGAACAAGGGCTATGTGACCACGCTGATCCGGGACGAGCACCTGCACGGCGGGGACGTCGCGGTGTATCTGTGCGGTCCGCCGCCGATGGTGGAGGCGGTGCGGGGACATTTCGCGTCGGCGGGGTTCGAGCCGACCGGGTTCTATTACGAGAAGTTCGCGCTCGCCGCGCCGGTCCGCGCGCCGGAGATTCCGGTGCAACCGGTGGTGGTGGCCGATCCGGAACCCGAGCCGGAACTGGAGTTCGTCGCGGGTCGCGCACTGGCCGGGCAGGAGTTGTTCCCGACGGTCGAATTGGCCCCGTTGCGGGCCGGAGCGGCGCTGTCCGCGGCGGAAGAAGCACGGGTCGCGCGCACGATCGCGGGCCAGGAAATGCTGCCCGCGGCCGATGAGACGCCGGGAGAGTACGAAATCGGCGAGGAACACCCGTCCGTGCACGAATCGGACGCGGTGTTCGAGGCTCGCCAAGCCCTCGAACTGGGTGCGCTCGAATTGACCATCGGACGGCTGACGTCCGGCCAGCTAGCCGGATACCGGCTGCTGGCCGAGTCGACAGTGCCCTATGTGGACGGTGACCGGTTCCTGGACGCCGCTGCCTACACCGAAACCAACGCGGCCTTCCACGACTACCTGTTCACGCTCACCGGCAACGAGCATCTGCTGCAGGCATATCAGGCGCTCGGCGTGAAAGGCCACATGGCCGAGACGCTGCGCAACGCGACCTGGTGTCATCCGCGCTGCACACAGGATCACTTGGACCTGGTCGCGGCGTTCGAGTCCGGAGACCGGGCGACCGCGCGACGGCTGGTCATCGAGCACGCGGAACGGTCGAAGGTCACCACCCGGCGGGCCATGGGCGGTGCTGCGGCGGCACCGAAGTTCCTGTCGCCAGGGCGGTTCGCGGGCAAGGTCGTGGTGGTCACTGGGGCCGCGCAAGGGATCGGCGAGGCGACTGCCCGGCGGATCGCCGCGGAGGGCGGCTCCCTGGTGCTCGCCGACCGGTCCGGCCTGGTCAGCGGCCTGGCCGACGAACTGCCCGAGGCCGCCGCGGTGATCGCCGACCTGGAGACCTGGGCGGGCGCGCAAGCGGTCGCGGAGGCGGCGCTCGCCCGGTTCGGCCGGATCGACGTGCTGGTCAACAACGTCGGCGGCGCGCTGCGGTTCAAGCCGTTCACCGAGTTCGGCCCGGACGAGATCGAGGCCGAGGTCCGCCGGTCCCTGCTGACCACCTTGTTCTCCTGCCGGGCCGCGCTGCCGTCGATGGCGCAGCGGGGCGGCGGGGTGATCGTGAACGTCTCGTCGGCGGCCACCCGCGGAATCCACCGGATCCCTTACTCGGCGGCGAAAGGCGGGATCAACGCGCTTACCGCGTCGCTGGCGTTCGAGCACGCTGACGCCGGCGTGCGCGTGGTCGCGACCGCGCCGGGCGGGACCGAGGCCCCGCCGCGCCGGATCCCGCGCGGCGGCCCCGATCCGGCCACCGACCGGGAACGGGAGTGGTTCCAGGCGCACATCGACCAGACTGTCGGGTCGTCATTGCTGAAGCGGTACGGCACCCTGGACGAGCAGGCCGCGGCGATCGCGTTCCTGGCCTCGGACGAGGCCTCGTACGTCACCGGCACCGTCCTGCCCGTCGCCGGGGGCGATCTCGGCTGACGGCGGCATCCGGCGAAGCGGGGAGGACCGTGACGACAGCGGCGGAGGAGCTGGCCGGCCTGCTTTCCCAGGCGGGGCGCGCGGTGCTGCTCTGCGGTCCGGCCGGATGCGGGCGCACCACGCTGGCGCGGCGGGCCGCTGACGCGTTCCCCGGGCCGGTGCTCCGGGCGACCGCGGCCGAATGGGAGAGTCGCAGCGGGTTCGCCGTGCTGCGGCAGCTGTTCCCGGATTTGCCGACCGGCGGCGGACCGTTGCCGGTCGCGGGGCGGATCGCGGCGGAGCTGGTGCCGGGGACCTTGCTGGTGGTCGACGACGCCCAGCTGTCCGATGTGGACTCGGTGCGGACGCTGTCGTCGCTGCTGCGGCATCATCCGGCGGTGCGAGCCACGGTGTTGTTCACTGCGGCGACAGGGGATTCGCGCGCTCGTGCGGACGTTCTGGAGCTGCTCGCCCGGATGTCCGGCGACGAGGTGCGCGTGCCGCCTCTGGACGCCGCGGAAGTGTCCGAAATGGCCTCGGCGCGCGGTATCGCCTTGCATCCGACGATGGCTGAACGGTTGTGCCGGCAGACTCTCGGCCGACCGCGCTATGTGGTGCAGCTGCTGACCGAGGTACCGCGGACTACGTGGGCCGGGTTCGATCCCAACCTGCCTGCTCCGGCCGCTGTCGCTGCTTCGGTCCGGGAGGGGGTTTCGCAGCTTTCCCCTGCGGCGGAACGGTTTGTCGCGGCTGCCGCAGTGCTCGGTGCTGGCGCGGCGGTGCGGTCGGTGGCGTCGTTGGCCGATCTCGACGGCGATCCATTGCCAGTGCTCGACGAGGCGTGCGCGGCGCGGCTGGTCGAACTCGCGCCGCGCGGGCTCGCGGAGGTGGGGCCGCCGGATCCGATGGTGCGTGCGGCTGTGCTCGCCGGACTGGGGCCGGAGCGGCGGTCGAAGCTTCAGCGGCGGGCGGCTGAGCTGGTCGAGGATCCGGCGCGGAGCTTGCGGTTGCTGGTCGCGGCCAGTCCGGTGCCGGACGCGAGCGTCGCCGATCGACTGGACGCGCTGGCGGTCGAGCGGGCCGCGGCGGGGGCGTGGGGAACGGCTGCGGTGCTGCTCAACGACGCTGGGCGGCTTACTGAGGACGCTGAGCTGCGGCAGGCTCGGATCACCCGGGCGGTCGACGCGCTGATCGGGGCCGGCGATGTGTTTCGGGCCGCTGCGCTCGCTCCGGAAGTCGAGAGCATGCGCGAGACGCCGTTGCGGGACGCGGTGCTGGGTTACCTCGCGGTGGTGCGCGGCCGGGCGGCGGAAGCTGGCGGACGGTTGAGCCGGGCCTGGGATATCGTCAACGCTTCGCGGGATCCGGAGACGGCCGCGTTGATATGTCAGCGGTATGTCCTTGACGCGCTTTGCCGGTATTCCGCCGAGGATCTCGTGCGGTGGGCGGATCGGGCTCTTGAATTGGCCGTGCCGGAGACTCCGGCGGCGGTGGAGGCGGCGGCGATCCGGGGGCTCGGGCTCGCTGCTTCGGGGCGGGCCAAGCAGGCTCGGCGGGATTACGGGCAGTTGTCCGAGCGGATTCGGCACGGTGCGCAGGCGCAGCGGGTCGTCATGGCGCGGGGATGGCTGAATCTGCTCACGGATCGGATCGACGACGCTCGGGTGGATTTGGAAAGTGCGGTGCCTACTAGTTATTTGGGTGGGTCGGCGCGGATTTCCTTGTGGGCACAGGCTTGGCTGGCGCGGACGTTGTTCCTGAGCGGGGAATGGGACGACGCGTTGCGGGTGGTCCGGGAAGCGCTCGTGCTGGTGGACCGGACTGGGATCGTGGTTACCGCGCCGTTGCTGCACTGGACTTCGGCTGCGGTGCACGCGTTGCGGGGCGATCAGGGGCGGGCCGAGGAGGCGTTGCTGGCTTGTGCTGCTGGGTCACAGGACTACGAGATCATGCGGGTTCCGGCTTTGCTGGCCCGGGCGCAGGTCGCCGAGGCGGCCGCGGATTCCGCTGGGGTGCTGCGGGCGTTGCATCCGTTGACTCGGTTGTCGTTGCCGTGTTCGGTGGATGAGCCTGGGCATTGGCCTTGGCAGGATCTGTACGCGCACGCCTTGGTCCTTAGTGGACGGTCAGAGGAGGCGGATGCGTTCCTGGCTCCGCATGAGCGGGCTGCGGGGAAGCGGGAGCATGCTTCGGCTCGGGCCCGGTTGGCGGCTGCTCGGGGGCGGCTACTGGGGGCGCGGAATGATCATGTGGGGGCGGTGGCTGCGTTTGATGCGGCGGTGGAGTTGATCGGGGGGTTGCCGTTGCGGTATGACCAGGCTCGGATCGCGTTCGCTTATGGGCAGACGTTGCGGAGGTTGGGGCGGAGGGCTCGGGCGGATACGCAGTTGGTCGCTGCTCGGGACGGGTTCGCGTCTATGGGGGCGGTGACTTATGTGGCTCGGTGTGAGCGGGAGTTGCGGGCTGGTGGGGTGCATTTGCCGAGGGGCGGGGCGGATCGGCTGACGCCGCAGGAGGAGGCGGTGGCGCGGATGGTGGCTCGGGGGCAGTCCAATCGGGAGGTGGCTGCGGAGTTGTTTTTGTCGGTGAAGACTGTGCAGTACCACTTGACTCGGATTTATGCGAAGTTGGGGATCCGGGGGAGGACTGAGCTGGCTGTGTTGCGGTCTGGGGAAGAGGGGTAGGGGGCGGCTCGTCGCCTGGCGGCGACATTGCTCGTGGGTCTGCGTGGGGCACCCCGAAGCTTGATTGTGATGACGGTCTTGGGGTGCTTGTCAAGGCGGGAAAGATGCCTTGACAAGCACCCCAAAACCGCATTTTTGGCTCCTCTCGGGGTGCGGGGGGGGTGTGGGTGCACGGTTTGC
>NZ_JBVKDQ010000022.1:0-138337 GCF_055633755.1 Amycolatopsis sp. NPDC114484
AAACGGGGTTGGAGGACGGTTGGGGGGGGGTTGGAAAAGGAGGAAAAGGCTCGGGAAAAACCCCCCCAAGACCGCATTTTGGCTTCGTATCGGGGTGCGGGGGTGGTGTGGGTGCCTCGCTGGGTGGGTGCGTTGGTGCGGGTTTTGCCGTGGTCCGTGAAGGGGGCTTTGAGGGAATCGTCGTCTCTTGGGGGTTCTCTTACGGAATTCGCTAGTTGTTGTCCAGGAGTTCGTTCACCAGGTTTAGTTCTGGGGACGTGCGGGTGGGCTGGAAGTGGATGACTTCGTAGGTGGCCAGCTGGCCGACCGCGAAGGGGTCGGTGGCGAGGATCGCGTCCAGTTGCGCGCGGTCCATGGGGCGGGTGATCACTACGCCGCCGGTTCGGGGTTTTTGGCCTCCCGAGGCCAGGAAGTGGCCGTCTTCGTACTGCTTCGTCAGCCACTCGTTGTGGGCTGGGAGGGCGCGGTCGATTTCCTCTAGCGGAACGATGTACGTGAGCACGACGACGAACATGGATCGAACCGTAGTCCGGTGCTAGGCTCGCCGCATGCGTTTCCAGAGCACTCAGTGGTGGCCGCTTCTTGGCGGCCCTGAAGCTCTGCGCTGAAAAACCAGCGAAGGCCGCCCGGTGGGCGGCTTTTTTTGTGTCCGCTTCCGGTAGGCCGATCGTCCTAGGGAGAGGAAAATCCAATGGTCCAGCTGTCCGGCATCACCCCGTCCGGTCACGTTCAGCTCGGCAACCACCTCGGCGCGTTGCGGCGGTGGGCCGCTGAGGGCGGGGCGGACGATCTGTACTTCGTTTCCGATCTCCATGCGATGACCACCTCGCACAATCCGGCGAAGTTGCGGTCGCTGGCGACTGAACAGCTCGCGGTGCTGGTGGCCGCCGGGATCGCGCCGGAGCGGGTGTTCGTTCAATCTGATCTTGCTCGGGAGCTGGGGGCGTTGACCTGGGTGCTGGAGTGCACCTGCTCTTACGGCGAGGCGGCGCGGATGATCCAGTTCAAGGAGAAATCCAAAGGGCAGGCCGGGGTACGGCTCAGTTTGCTGACTTATCCGGTGTTGATGGCCGCCGACATTCTGTTACAGGGCGCGGACGAGGTTCCGGTCGGCGAGGATCAGCGGCAGCACGTCGAATTGGCTCGCACGCTTGCCCGTCGGTTCAACTCCACTTACGGCGAGGTGTTCGTCGTGCCGGAGGCTACGTTGCCGCCGGCGGGGGCGCGGGTGAAGGATCTGGCGGAGCCGACGCGGAAGATGTCCAAGTCCGCGCAGAATTCCGTTGGCGTGGTGTTCGTGCTGGACGAACCGGAGCAGATTCGGCGGAAGATCCGCAAGGCTCGTACAGACGGGGATTCGGTGCCGGTGTACGACCCGGAAAATCGGCCGGGGATCTCGAATTTGCTGGAGATCCTGGCTGCTTGCGTGGGCGGTGAGCCCGCGGAGCTGGCGGAGAAGTATCCGTCGTACGGCGTGCTCAAGGACACAGTCGCCGATGCGGTGATCGAGGAGTTGCGGCCGGTGCGGGAAGGCACGCGCGCGTTGCTCGACGACGTCGCCGAGCTGGAGCGGGTTCGCAAGGCGGGCGCGGAGCGGGCGATCGATCGCAGTTCGCACCGGGTTTCGTCGGCGCTGCGGATGGTCGGGGCTGCTTGAAGGGCCTCGTGAGTGCTGGTTCTACTGGGGATCAGCACTCACGAGGGCATGCAGTGCGGGCAGCAGGTCCCGGTCGGCGGGGAGCCAGTCCAAGTCGTTCAGTTCGTCGTGTCCGACCCAGCGCAGCGCGGTGTGTTCGACCGCACGCGGTTCGTCGCCGGGGGACAGCAGCGCGGCGGAGTACACGCGCAGCACTTTTCCGCCCGGCAGAGGGATTTCCGGGCCGACCCGGTCGCCGACGGTGACCACCACGTCCAGTTCCTCGTGGCATTCCCTGGCCAGCGCGAAGGCCTCGGTCTCGCCCTCTTCGACGCGCCCGCCCGGCAGTTCCCACTGGCCCGCGTGATGCGGCGGCCAAGCCCGTTGCTGGGCAAGAAGCTTGCCGTCGCGCACCAGTGCCGCCCCGACGATGACCGCGTCCATGCGCCCAGTCTCCCCCACCGGATTCACCGGTCCGCCCCCGCCCGCCAGGTGACCTCGAACCGGGCACCGCCGTCAGGGGACTCGCCTACCCGGACCTGACCGCCTCGGCGGCGGACGGTTTCGGCGACCATCGCCAGGCCGAGGCCGGTTCCGCCGGACGAGCGCGCCCGGTCGTCGGACACTCGGTAGAACCGGTCGAACACCTTGCTCCGGTGCTCGGGCGCGATGCCCGGACCGTCGTCGTCCACCACGACCCGGACCTTCGACCGCGAGGCCAGCACCGACACCACGATCTGCCCGGACGCGTACCGGCAGGCGTTGCGCAGCAGGTTGTCCAGCACCAGTTCGACCTCCTGGTGCGCCGCCGACGCCCAGGCCTGCGCCACCGCGCTGCTCACCCGCGTATCCGGCGTCCCGGACGGCAGCCGGCGGACGGCCGCGCGAACCTCGGACACCACCTCGACCGGTTCCGCTGGCGGCACCTCGCCGGCGTCGGAGCGAGCCAGCGCGAGCAGGCCGTCGAGCAAGCCGGACAGCCGTTCGGACTCCTCGAGGATGTCCGAGAGCGTCTCCTGCGACAGCTCCGGATCCGGATTCGTGACCGCCACCTCGGCCTGCACCCGGATCGACGCGACCGGCGAACGCAGCTCGTGCGCCGCGTCGCCAGTGAACCTGCGCAGCCGCTGGCTGACCTCTTCCTGGCGTTCGAGCAGCGCGTTGAATTCCTCGGCGAGCGCGCGCATTTCGTCGTGGGATGTCGGCAGCGGCAGCCGCGAACCCGGCGGCAGCGCGCGCACCAGTCCGCGCATCCGCGCCACCGGCCGCAGCGCGAGCCGCACGACCAGCCAGGTCGCCAGGCCCGCCACCAGCGCGCCGACCAGCGCGACCACGACCAGCCACAGCCCGCCGTAATGCACCGCGGCGGCGAACCCGACCAGCCCGGCCCCGGCGACGACCAGCCGCTGGCTGCCGTTCGGCGTGCTGACCACCTGGCCGCGCCAGCGCGATCCGTCGGACTGCACCGGCATGCCCGCCTTGAGCTGCGAGACCTCCTGGTCGGTCAGCTTCGGCCGTGCCTGGCCGTCCACCGGGGCCCCGGAAATGTCCAGCACCCGCACCGAAACCGGATCCGCCGAGGTCAGCGACGTCCCGCCGGAGACCGCGCTGGCCGCCGGGACGAGCGCGGAGGCCAGCTCCTTGTCGACCGAATCGGTGAGCAGCGGGTCGAGCTTGTTCGCCGCCAGCGCGGCGAGGCCGAGCAGGCAGCCCAGGGTGATCGCCGCGGCCAGCACGGTGATCCGGACCTGCAGCGACCGGCCGCTCCACCAGGACGACGGCGAGCCGGTCACCTGACCTCGTCGAGCTGGTCGTCGGAGGCGAGATAACCGTGCCCGCGCACCGTCCGCAGCAGCGAACCCGCGCCGACCGCGTCGAGCTTGCGCCGCACGTAACCCACATACACCTCAACGAGATTCCGCGTGACCGCCTGCTCCTCGCCCCACACCGCGCGCAGCAGTTCGTCCTTCGTCACGACCGTCCCGGCGCGACCGACGAGCACTTCCAGCAACCCGAATTCGCGCGGGCTCAACGGCACTTCCCGACCGTCCCAGCGCACCTGCCGCAGCGCCCGGTCGACCTCCAGCGCACCGAGTTTCAGCGCGCCGCGCGACGCGTCCGGTCCAGCCCGGCGCAGCACCGCCCGCACCTGCGCGACCAGCACGACGAACGAGAACGGCTTCACGAGGTAACCGTCGGCGCCGAGGTCGAGGCCGTCGGCCTGGTCGATCTCTCCGTCCTTCGCGGACACCAGCAGCACCGGCGTGGTCACGTTCTCCGCGCGCAGCCGTTCCAGCACGCGATAGCCGGACAAACCAGGCAGCATGATGTCCAGCAGCACGACGTCGAACGAACCGGTGCGCGCGAGCTGCAACCCGGTCGGCCCGTCCGCGGCGGTGACCACGTCCATGTCCTCCGCGCGCAGGCCGCGCTGCAGCGCCTTGCGCACACCAGGTTCGTCGTCGACCACCAGCACCCGAGGTTTCACGATCCTCATCATGACCGGTTCGCGCAGTTGACGCGCGTACTCTCAGTGCCATCTCAGCTGAGCGGGCCGAACATTCAGGGGTATCTCAGCGTCGGCAGGGGAACGTCTGCACCGGGAGCCGGGCCCGCCAAAGCCCGGGAACACAGGGAGAGACGAGATGGATCCGAAGAAGAAGGCCATCACCGCGGCCGTCGTCGGCACCGCGCTCGGCGTGGGCGGACTGGTCGTGGTGGCGATGCCCGCTTCGGCGGGGGACGCGCCGAAGCTGCCGCAGGTCAGCGCGGAGGACCTGGTCCAGTCCGTGCTGACCGCCAAGCCGGCGGCGTTCGACGGCACGGTGACCGTGAGCAACGACCTCGGCCTGCCGAGCATGGCGGGGAGCGCGATCCCGGGGGCGGGCGCGCTGGGCATCGACTCGGCGCAGGTGTTCAGCGACGGGACGGGCAAGGCGAAGGTGTCGCTCACCAAGGGGCAGACGCAGGAGACGTTCATCCACAACGGCAACACCGTGTGGGACTACGACTCCAAGACCAACAGCGCGACGAAGACCACGATCCCGGCCGACGTCGCGACCAAGCACAACTCGGTCGAGGGCAAGGCCGCCGACCCGTCCGCCGCGGCGAAGGAACTGCTCGCCAAGGTGCGCGAGAGCAGCGACGTCGCGGTCGACGGCACGGCGACGGTCGCGGACCGGCCCGCGTACGAACTGGTCCTCACCCCGAAGCCGACCGAACGCACGCTGCTGCGCGAGATCCGCGTCGCGGTCGACTCGCAGACCCGGCTGCCGCTGCGGCTTTCGGTGCTGAGCAACGGAACCACCGCCCCGGCGCTGGAGCTGGCGTTCAGCAAGATCGAGTTCGGCGACCAGTCCGCGGACCTGTTCGCCTTCACCCCGCCCAAGGGCGCGAAGGTGACCGAGAAGCAGGCCAAGATCGACGAGCGCGACAAGGCGCTCGCGAACGAAGCCATGCAGGCCACCAAGTTCGTCGGGGACGGCTGGGACACCGTGGTCACCGGCAAGGTGCCCGCGGACCTGATGAAGCCGAAGCAGGCGCAGGGCGAGGACAAGCAGGGCGCCGACCCGCAGAAGCTGCTGAGCCGGTTCGCCAAGCGGGTCAACGGCCCGTGGGGCAGTGGCTATCTCTTCACCACCAAGGTGGGCGGCGCGGTACTGACCGACGACGGCCGGTTCGCCGCCGGCGCGGTCCCGGAGCAGGTGCTCTACGAAGCGCTGGGCGCCAAGTGACCAGCACCGCGGTCGAAACCGGGGCGGGCATCTCGGACGAGGTGCCCGCCCCGGCGGTCCCGCTGGCCGCGCGCACCCGAGGGTTGCGCAAGGTCTACCGCAGCACGGTCGCGGTGGACCACGTGGACTTGGACGTGCCCCAGGGCGCCGTGCTCGGCATGCTCGGCCCCAACGGCTCGGGCAAGACGACCACGATCCGGATGCTGCTCGGGCTCGTCCGCCCGACCGAGGGCGAGGTCGAACTGCTCGGCCGGAAGATGCCGGAGGAATCCGCGCACGCGCTGCCGGACGTCGGCGCGCTGGTCGAGGGCCCGGGTTTCCACCCGTTCCTCTCCGGCCGCGACAACCTGCTGCGGTTCGCCGCCGCGGAACCCCGGCTCGCGTCGTCCGCGATCCCCGGCGCGGTCGACGCCGCGCTGGACCGGGTCGGGCTGTCGGTCGCCGCGCGCCGCCGGTACAAGGGCTATTCGCTCGGCATGAAACAGCGGCTCGGCTTGGCGAGCGCGTTGCTGGTGCCGCGCCGGATGGTCGTGCTCGACGAACCCACCAACGGTCTGGATCCGGCGGGTACCAGGGAGATTCGCCGTATCGTCGCCGATCTGCACGCGGACGGCGTGACCGTCGTGGTTTCGTCGCATCTGCTCGCCGAGGTCGAAGCGACCTGCACGCACGTGGCGGTGCTGCAGTCCGGCACCGTGGTCGCCCAGGGCGAACTGGCGGACCTGCTGGAATCGGGGAACGCCGCGCTGCTGGTGCGCACCCCGGACGCCGAGCAGGCGGTGGAAACGTTGCGGGAGCACCGGATCGGGGCCCGGCTGACGCCGGAGGGCATCCGCGCCGACCTCACCGCGACGCCCGCGCCCCGGGTGCTGCAGGTGCTCGTGCAAGCGGGGGTCGAGGTGCACGAGGCGACCCGGGCGCGGACCGGGCTGGAAGACCTGTTCGCGCGGCTGACCGAAGGGGAATCGGCGGCAGGCGACGAATCCGAGGGGGACTCATGACTACCGCCGACGTACTTTTTCCCGCGGAGGCGAAATGACTACCGCCGACGTACTTCTTCCCGCGGAGGCGAAATGACTACCGCCGACGTACTTCTTCCCGCGGAGGCGAAATGACTACCGCCGCTGTTTCGGTGCCGGTGAGCCGGACCGGACACGACACGGTGCCGCTGCCCCGGCTGATCGGCGCGGAGCTGCGCTGGATCTTCCGCAGGCCGCGCACGCTCGCCGTGCTGGGGCTGCTCGCGCTGGTGCCGATCGTCGTCGGGATCGGGCTCACGCTGGTCGGCCAGAACTCCGGGAGCGACGCGCCGGACAACAGCGGCGGCGCGCTGCTGGCGTCGGCGGTGAACAACGCGTTCGTGCTGCCGATCGCCGCGATGGTCATGACTCTCACGCTGCTGCTGCCGCTCGCCTCCGCGATGGCGGGGGCGGACGCGATCGCCGGCGAAGCCGCGCACGGCACGCTGCGCGGCTGGCTCATCGCGCCGGTGAGCCGGGGACGGCTGCTGACGGTCAAGGCGTTCGGCGTGGCGACGGTGTCCGTGGTCGCGGTGCTCGCGATGTGCGTGACCGGCGTGGCCACCGGATTGGTCATCAACGGCACGGATTCGCTGTTCACGCTGTCGGGCACCACGCTGTCGCTCGGCGAGGCGCTGCTGCGGATCCTGCTCGTCGGCGGATGGATCGTGCTGCAGCTGTGGGCGGTCGGCGCGGTCGCGCTCGCGGTGTCGAGCTGGACGGAACACCCGATGCTCGTGGTCGCCTCGGTGCTGGCCGGGAACATCGTGTTCACCATCCTCGGCTTCCTGACCTCGCTGAAGTGGCTGCACCCGTTCCTGCTCACGGAGGGCTGGACGCTGGCCCCGGCCGCCGTCCTGCAGGACCCGATGATGCTGACGAGGCTCGGCGAGGGCGCGGTCCGGGCGGCCTGCTACATCGTGGTGGGGCTTTCGCTCGCCTACGGACGGCTCGCCACCCGAGACGGCTGACCTGGGGGTTCAGCCCACCACGGCGATCCCGTCCGGATCCGGCTGGAGCCGGACGGGGTCGCCCGCCCGGAAGTCCGCTCCGGCCGGGGCGATCGCGTCCACAGTGGACTTCCCGCACCGGACGACGAGCCGCAGATGCTCCCGGCGGTGCACCGCGGCGGTGACCTCGCCGGGTATGCCTTCGTTCGACACCTTCAAGCCGTGCGGGCGCAGCCCGAGCCTGACCGGGCCGTCGTCCACTCCCAGCTCAACGGTGCCGAACTCGGTCCGCACCACGCCGTCGACCGCGGTGCCGTCCAGGAACGTAGTAACGCCAAGGAATCGCGCCACGTCTTCGTCCAAGGGCTTGTTCCACACCGACCGGACCGCGCCCTCCTGCCGGATTTTCCCGGCGTCGAGCACCGCGACGCGATCGGCGAGCGTGAACGCTTCCTCCTGATCGTGCGTCACCAGCAGCGCGGTGATCTTGCTGCGCCGCAACAGATCCGCCAGGTCGATGGCCAGTTGCTCGCGCAGTCCAGCGTCCAATCCGGACAGTGGCTCGTCCAGCAGCAGCAAGCGCGGTTCCGGGGCCAGCGCACGAGCCAACGCCACCCGCTGCGCCTGCCCGCCGGACAGCTCGGTCACCCGCCGCCGTTCGTAGCCTTCCAGGCCGACCAGCTTCAGCAGCTCCTCGACGCGCGCCGCGTGCCGTTCGCGAGGAACCCCGTGCATCCGCAGGCCGAACGCGATGTTCGCGGCGACGTCGCGGTGCGGGAACAGCTGTCCGTCCTGGAACACCAGACCGAATTCGCGCTTGTGCACCGGCACCGCGGCGAGGTCAGTGCCGTCCCAGGACACCGAGCCGGACGAAACCGGCTCCAGCCCGGTGATCGCGCGCAGCAATGTCGATTTGCCCGAGCCGGACGGCCCGAGCAACGCGAGCACCTCGCCGTCGGCGATGTCCAGCTTCGCGTCGCGGACCGCGGCAAACGATCCATAATGGACAGTCAAATCCCGTACCGTGAGCGCCATCAGAACTCCCCGACTGTGCTGCGGCCGCGGACCGAGCCGAACCGGTCGATCAGCGCCACCGCCACCACAGTCACCACCATGAGCAGGGCGCACGCGGCGTACGCCATCTGGTTGTTCAGCTCCCCCGGCCTGCTGATCAGCGTCGCGACGGCCACCGGAAGCGTCGGCGCGTCCGGCCGGGCGAGGAAGCTGGTCGCGCCGAACTCGCCGAGCGCGACGACGTACCCGAAGCCCGCCGCGGCCACCACCGACCGGGCGACCAGCGGAAAGTCGATCTCCCGCCACACCCGCGCCGGGCTCGCGCCGAGCGTCGCGGCGGCCTGGCGCAGCCGGACGTCGACCGCGCGCAGCACCGGCAGGATCATCCGCACCACCAGCGGCATGATCACCAGCGCTTGAGCGAACGGCACGAGCAGCGGCGACGTGCGGAGGTCGCCGGGCAACGCGTCGAGCGTCACGAGATAGCCGAAGCCGACGGTCACCGCTGAGACGCCTAGCGGCAGCATCAACGCGACGTCCATGGTTTCACCCATCCCGCGCGCGAGCCCTCCCGGCGAACGGCGGAGCGCCACCAGCACCACACTCGCGACCAGTCCGACGGCCATCGCCAAGAGCGTCGCATCAGTGGCTGCGGCGAGCGAATTCTGCGCCGCGATCCAGCCGGACACCTGCAGCGCGCCGTTCTGCCCCACGGTGTTCAGCGCGCGGTACCCGGCGAGGCTCCATCCGTCCGAAGTGGACACTGACTCGAGGAGCAGCGAGACGATCGGCGTCAGCAACAGGCCGAGCACTACGGCCGCAGCACCGACTGTCCACCACTCCCCGCCTCGCGGCCGACGCGCCGTGACCTGCGCGGACCGCAGCTTCACCGCGTTCTCCCGCTTCCGGCGTGCCACCGCGCCAAGCACCAGCGCGGCGACCACAGCCGCGAACTGGATCAACGACAGCGCAGCCGCACCGGATAGGTCGAGCAGGTCGACCGTGCGGAGGTAAATCTCGGTCTCCAGCGTCCGGTAGCTACCGCCGCCGAGGATCAGCACCACACCGAAACTGGTGGCGCAGAACAGAAACACCACCGCGGCAGCAGACGCGACAGCCGGGCCGAGCGCAGGCAACGTCACCGACCGGAACGCCCGCCACGGCGAGGCACCGAGCGCCCGCGCCGCCTCGGTCGCGCGCGGATCGAGATGCGCCCACAACCCGGCGACCGTGCGCGCGACGACCGCGACGTTGAAGAACGCGTTGGCCAGCACGAGCGGCAGCACGCCGCCGTCCGGCCAGATCGCCCGGAACGCCAGGCCGACGACGACCGTCGGCAGCACGAACGGAACCAGCACGATCGTCCGCGCCAAGCCGACACCCGGCAGCCGGACGCGGGCGAGCAGATACGCCACCGGCAGCCCGGCGAGCACCGCGACCACCGTCGACGCGGCCGCACTGGCCAGCGTGAACCCGGCTAGCCGCCACGTCTGCGGATCGCCGAGGACAGTGTCGACGCCGCCCGCGGAAAACCCCCGGCCGACGATCGCGACGACCGGCCAGGCGAAGAACACCACCAGGAACGCGACCGGCAGCAAGCCGAGCAGCGTGAGCCCGATGGTGCGCGCGGGGATCACGCGCCCATGAGCGAGCGCCATTCCCCGATCCACTTCTCCCGGCCCGCCTGCACCTTGTCCGCGGGCATGGTGGCCGGCGTCTGCGGCTGCGGTGCCGCGGTGGCCCAGCCCGCGGGCAGTTCGACGCCCTGGCGCGCGGGGTAGACGTACATGTTGGCCGCGACCGTCGTCTGGAACTGCTGCGACAGCAGGAAGTCGACGACCTTCTGGGCCTGCGGGAGCTGCTTGCCGTTGGTGAGCACGCCCGCGTACTCGACCTGGCGGAAGCAGGTGTCGAGCAGCGCCTTGGTGCGCGGCTTGCCGTCCTCGCCGAGCTCCGCGGCCGGCGACGAGGCATAGGACACGACGATCGGCCGCGGGCCCTTGCCCGACGAACCGGAGAAGTCCTTGGTGTAGGCCTCCTCCCAGCCGCTGACGGTCTTGATGCCGTTGTCCTTAAGCTTCTGCCAGTAGCCCTGCCAGCCGTTCTCGCCGTACTTCGCGACCGTGCCGAGCAGGAAGGCCAGCCCCGGCGACGCGGTGGCCGGGCTCTCCGCGACGGTCAGGTCCTTGTACTTGGGGTCGGCGAGGTCGTCGTAGGTCTTCGGCTCCGGGAGGCCCTTGCTCGCGAAGTAGGCCGGGTCGATGTTCACGCAGACGTCGCCGAGGTCGACCGCCGCCAGCCGGTGCTGCGGGTCGACGGAGTAACGCTGTGGGCCGCGGTCGGCCTCCGGGCTGGTGTAGGGCTGGAAGACGCCCTCGCTGAGCGCGCGCGAGGCGAAGGTGTTGTCGACGCCGTACGCGACATCGCCGATCGGGCTGCCCTTGGTGAGCACGAGCTTGTTGGTGAGCGCGCCGGCGTCGCCGGACTTGAGGATCTTGAGCTTGATCCCGGACTGGCGCTGGAACGCGTCGAGCACGTCCTGCGGGGCGGCGAACGAATCGTGCGTGACCAGCGTGACGGTCGGCGTCTGCTGGTCAGAGCTCGCGGACGACCCGCCGGAGTCGCCGCTGGAGAGCGAGCAGGCGCTGGCGAGCACCGAGACTCCTGCGAGACAGGCCACCGTGCGGACGGTCCGCGACATCATTCTTCCCCTCCTGCACTGCGCCGGATGAGGGAGAGCGATACGGCCTCCCTACGCCGGCATGATCCGGATCCAGGTGCGAACGGTCGCGGGTGCGAGGCCCGCCTCTCAGCCCGGCGTACCGGACTCCCGTGGCAATGCCGCAGCGTAGCCGACACCATGGAGTGATGACTCAGCTATTGAACGACTCGGCGGTGGAGCAGGCCCTCGGCGGCGTTCCGGAGTGGCGGCGCGAGGACGGCACCATCGTGCGGACGGTCGAACTCCCGTCCTTCCCGGCGGCGATCGAGGTGGTGGACCGGGTAGCCGAACTCGCCGAGGAGGCCGACCACCATCCCGACATCGACATCCGCTGGCGCACCCTGACCTTCCGCCTCAGCACCCACTATCTGGGCGGCCTGACCGAACGCGACTTCGCGCTCGCCGGGCAGATCGACGAGGTGCTGGCGGCCCGCTGACCAGGTGTGACGTCCGCAACCCTGGCATAACGAGCGACCCTTTCGCGCGTCTCCCGGACAGACGCGATGAGAGGAGGCCGGGATGGTCCAGGCACTCGTGGTGGGGATGGGTTCGTTCGGCCTGATGGTGGCCGCCGCGGGCGGGGTGCTGTGGCACACCGCGCGCAATCGGCGTGACCTTGATCACAAGCGGTAACAGTGAGCTAGATCAAGGCGCTATCCCAGCGGTAATCGTCGGCACTCGCCCCGCTAGGACCCGCCATGAACAGCACATCCGCCCAGCTCACCGCCGCACAGCGCACGTGGGTCGCGGCGTTCTCGACCGCCGTCGTCCTGCTGTCGATGATCGTGCTCGGCCTGCTCGGCTGAGCCCCGGCCGGTTCACGGCAGCGGGAACATCCGGATGAAGAAGAACATGCCGATCCCGATGAGCCCGATCACGATCGACGCGCAGCCGACCAACCCCATCCGGACCGGCCCTTCCGGGACCGACTCCGCCGGGTTCCCGGGGTTCACCGCCACCTGAAGCGTCGCGTTCCGCCGCGGCTCGCTCCAGCCGACCGTCTCGGACTTGCCGCCGTGGACCTGGCCGTCCGGCCCGCGGTACTCGTACCTCGGGTAGTAGACCGTCCGGCTGTCGAGATCGGCCCCGCCGCGGCGCCGGTCGTACCCGGTCACCACCGCCTGGGTCCGCGGCCACGACGCCAGCCCTTTCTTGCGGCGGCTGGCTTTTCTCAGCTGGATCGAGGAACTCACCACGAGGGCGACCATGAATGCGCCCCACAGGGCATAGAGAACGATACGCACCGGGGCATCTTCGCCGGATAATCGGCGCGAGCGGGACGTTTCCCCGAAATTGCCCCTCGCGGGTCAGGTCACAGCTCGCCGGGAGGCGGGGCCGGGACCCGGTGGTGCCACTTCGCGTGCTCGACCCAGCCCGGCGGCAGCCACTGCCCGGTGACGAGCTGCGGATGCCGGGGATGCACCGCGTTCGCCCACGTCACGAAGAGCAGCTCGGCCCACTCCGACTGGATCAGCCAGGACACCGGGCCGCTTTCGCCGTTCCCCGTCACGTGCACGACGCCCGGGGCGACCATCTCCGCACCGGTGACGCCCGCCCAGTGCCACGCGTTCACCTGCGGCGTATGGAGATGGAATCCGTGCTCGCTCAGGTACAGCGCGCCGTGCGCGATCGGCACCCAGCGCGGGACCGCGGCCGCTGCCGCCGCCCGCCGTGCTCGTGACTTAGCGATCGCCCCGCCCGCCAGCGAACCGACCACCAGCCCGGCGCCGAGCGCCCCCGTACCGAACACGAACGGGGTCGACACGCTCCAGCTCCCGTCCCCGAGCGCCCGGAAGTCCGAGACCACGACCGACCCGGTCGCCCAGAACCGCTCCCCGGCCACGTTCCGCCCCGGAAACGGCGCGAGCACTTCCTCGACCTGGCCGAGATCGGCGTCGGCCGCCATCAGCGCCGCCAGGTGACAGGTGTAGCCCAGCACGTCGTCGCGGTAGGTCCACGGCGGCGCTGCCATCGGGGACGGCTGGTTCCGCGTCATTCAAACCCCCTCGAATGCGGGGACGATCGTAGCGGAAAGCACCGTCTGAATCCGGGCGGGCCGGGGCGCCTGGTTAGTGAGTGGAATATTCCTTCAATTGATCCGGAATCGTTCCCGGTACTCGCTGGGCGTCGTCTTTAAAGTCCGCCGAAAAGAGCGGTTCAGCGTCGAAACTGTGCCGAATCCGCATACTCCGGCAATTCTGGACAACGTTTCATCAGTCGTCTCCAGCCGATGCCGCGCCGCCTCGACCCGCGCGCGCTCGACGTACGCGGCGGGCGTCATCCCCAGCTCCGCCTTGAACACCCGCGTGATCTGCCGGTCCGTCACATGGGCGTGCGCCGCAAGGTCGGCAACCGTCAACGGATCCGCCAAATTCGCCGCGATATGGTGCCGCAACTCGTCGACCCGCCGAGTCGCGGACGCAGGCTCCACCGACACGCTGAATTGACTCTGCCCGCCCGGCCGGCGCAGGAACATGACGAGCTGGCGAGCCACCCGGGAAGCCAGTTCCGGACCGAAATCGTCAGCCACCAGCGCCAATGCGAGATCAAGACAGGCGCTGAGCCCGGCCCCGGTCCACACCGTGCCGTCGCGAATGAAGATCGGGTCCGCGTCGACGGTCACCTCGGGATACTCCTCGGCCAACTGCCGAGCCGTCGACCAGTGCGTAGTGGCGCGTTTCCCGTCAAGCAGCCCGGCCGCGGCGAGAATATGAGCACCGACGCAGACCGACGCCACCCGTCGCGTATGCCCAGCCAGGCGGCGGACCTCTTCGACCACCGCGGGGTCGCACCGGGCGATGATCTCCCCGTTCTCCCCGGTCACCACCGCACCCGGCACGACCAGGGTGTCGATCGGCTTCCCGGCCAGCTCCGCGAAGGTCACGTCCGGCAGCACACGCACCCCCGCGGAGGTGGTCACCGGCTCCAGCGTCGCGGCCGCGAGCACGACCCGGTAGCCAGTCGGATGCTCCATCTCCCGCTGCAGCAAGGAAAACACCTCGGCGGGCCCGGTCACGTCGAGCAGGTCGATCCGATCGAACAGAACGACCACCATCAGCCTCTTCATCGCACCTCCCCATGTCGGTTTCTGCGTCTTGCATGTCATTGCCGACATCCGGTGCCGAGTCTAGCGTCGATCGTGCGGAACAAAAACGAGAGGAAATCCGAACATGGCGAGGAAAACGCTGCGAGAGTTGAACGGTCTCGACCAGACCCCGGCGACGCTGGCCGATGCGACGCTGATCATGGTCGACTACCAGAACACCTACACCCGCGGCGTGATGGAACTGGAAGGCTGGCAACCAGCCCTGACCGCCGCGCGGGCCCTACTCGCCCAAGCGCGCGCCGCCGGAACGACCGTGATCCACGTAGTCAACGACGGCGGCGAGGGCACGCTGTACGACATCCGCGCCGAGATCGGCAGCATCCACCCGGATGTCGCCCCCATCGAGGGAGAGCCGGTCGTCGTGAAGGGCGCGCCGAACTCCTTTGTGGAGACCGACCTGGGCTCGCGGGTTGACGAAGCCGGGCACAAGGACGTGGTGATCGCCGGGTTCATGACCAACATGTGCGTCACGTTCACCACCGAGGGAGCGTTTCTGCGTGGCAACCACCCGACCGTCGTCGCCGATGCCTGCGCGACCCGTCCGTTGCCGACGCTCTCCGGGGAAGTGAGCGCTGCGCAGCTGCACCACAGCGCTTTGGCGACTATCGGCGATCTTTACGGGGTGGTGGTGCCGAGCGTCGCAGAGCTTCGTCAGTAATCGATGAATCCCGCGACGACCTCGCGCACAACCCCGCCCGGTCCCGGGGTGCCGTAGAAGTAGACCGACCCGTATCCCCAGAGGTATTCGTCGATCAGGTCTTCGAGTTCGCCGTCGACCGGCCAGCCCTCTTCGTTGACCTGAAAGAGAAACTGATGCCCGTCGGCGCGAACGGCGTCGGCGTAGCCGGGTTCGTTTTGAATCAGCGCCGGTTCGTCCCCGAACTGGACGAGCGCGATCGCGTCCTCCGCCGCGGGCATCTCGACGAGCGCCGCCGAGCGAAGCCCGGGCCACCCGAGATCGGCTCGCTCGCCGCGCGGTGAGGGCGCGTGTACCAGCGCGCGCATCGCCATGTCCGGGTATTCGAGGTCGCTGTCACCGATGTCGAATCCGCTGCGCAGCAGTACCGACACCTCGCTGCCGGGTGCCCACGGGGGTGCGGGGACAGTCAGCACGTAGCGATGGGTCGCGAGAAGCGGATGCGCCTCAACAGCAACCGGCGGCGCTCCGCCTAGGCGGCCCCCGTCCTCGCGATCAGGCAGGGACGGGGTGAAGAGCACGGGCATAGGCGGATCATACGAACTCGGACCGACAAACGGGCTTGCCGGACGAAGTTCGAGGCGCACCACCTCGCGCCGGATCTTCGCCGTGCCCGAGCCTCCCCGGCGATCCGTCGAAGACCGGGGAAGCCCCTCAGCTGCGAAACCGGTCAGACGTTGAAGCGGAACTCCACCACGTCGCCATCGGCCATCACGTAGTCCTTGCCCTCCATGCGAACCTTGCCCGCCGAGCGCGCGGCCGCCATCGAACCCGCCTCGACCAGGTCCGCGAAGGACACGATCTCCGCCTTGATGAAGCCGCGTTCGAAGTCCGTGTGGATCACGCCAGCGGCCTGCGGGGCGGTCGCGCCCTGCGGGATCGTCCAGGCGCGGGATTCCTTCGGGCCGGCCGTGAGGTACGTCTGCAGGCCGAGCGTGTGGAAGCCCGCGCGAGCCAGCGCGTTCAGGCCCGGCTCCAGCTGGCCGACCGACTCCAGCAGCTCGCGCACGGACTCCTCGTCGTCCAGCTCCAGCAGCTCGGCTTCGACCTTCGCGTCGAGGAACACCGCGTCCGCCGGGGCGACGAGCTTCGCCAGCTCCTCGCGGCGCGCGTCGTCGGTCAGCACGGCCTCGTCGGCGTTGAAGACGTACAGGAACGGCTTCGTCGTGAGCAGGCTCAGCTCGCGCAGCGCCTCGCCGTCGATGTCCTTCTGTGCCTGGAACAGCGTGCGCCCGGAGTCGAGGATCTCCTTGGCCTTCTGGGCGTTTTCGAGGGCCGGCCGCGCTTCCTTCTTGGTGCGCGCCTCTTTCTCGAGCCGCGGCAGCGCCTTTTCGAGCGTCTGCAGGTCGGCGAGGATCAGCTCGGTGTTGATCGTCTCGATGTCGGACATCGGGTCGATCCGGCCGTCGACGTGCACCACGTCCGGGTCGTCGAACACGCGGATGACCTGGCAGATCGCGTTGGCCTCGCGGATGTTCGCGAGGAACTTGTTGCCGAGCCCCGCGCCCTCGGACGCGCCCTTCACGATGCCCGCGATGTCCACAAAGGACACCACGGCGGGCACGGTCTTCTCCGACGAGAAGATCTCGGCCAGCTGGTCCAGCCGCGGGTCCGGCAGCGGCACGACGCCGACGTTGGGCTCGATCGTGGCGAACGGGTAGTTCGCGGCGAGCACGTCGTTGCGCGTCAGCGCGTTGAACAGGGTGGACTTGCCAACGTTGGGCAGGCCGACGATACCGAGGGTGAGACTCACGGCCGGTAAGTCTACGTGCTGGGCGGAGACCCTCGCCGACCCCGGTGAGCGCGGCCGCATCGTCGTGTCGGTTTTCCGCCAGTCAGGGCTCTCACCTGCTGGCATCATCGACGGCATGGCTACCTCGACCATCCCGATCTGGCGCGACACCGAGCGCTGCTACCGCGCGGTGACCGCCCGCGACCAGCGGTTCGATGGCCAGTTCATCATGGCTGTGCGCACCACCGGCATCTACTGCCGCCCGTCCTGCCCGGCGCTCACGCCGAAGGCGCAGAACGTCCGCTTCTACCCCACATCGGCAGCCGCGCAGGCTGGTGGTTTCCGCGCGTGCCGCCGCTGCCTGCCGGACGCGGTCCCGGGTTCGCCGGACTGGAACGTGCGCGCCGACCTGGCCGCCCGTGCGATGCGGTTGATCTCGGACGGCCTGGTCGAGCGCGAGGGTGTGCCCGGCCTGGCCCGTCAGCTCGGCTATTCGGAACGTCAGCTCGGCCGCGTGTTGACAGCCGAGCTGGGGGCAGGCCCGATCCGCCTCGCCCGAGCACATCGAGCCCACTCGGCGCGGCTGCTGATCGAGATGTCGCAACTGCCGCTCACCGACGTCGCGTTCGCGGCCGGGTTCTCCAGCATCCGGCAGTTCAACGAGACGATCCGCGAGGTGTTCGCGACGACTCCGTCGCAGCTGCGCGCAGCCTCGCTTCGCCGCGGAAACCGCAACGAACCCAGCGGCGCGACGCGGCTCAGCCTTCGTCTGCCGTTCCGTGCTCCGTTCGACGCGGCGGGCGTGCTGAACTACCACGCCTCACGGGCGCTGCCGGGCATCGAAGCCGTCTCGGAGGACGGCTACGGCCGCACCTTGCGCCTGTCGCACGGCCCGGCGTCGGTGTGGGTCAGCCCGCGCGCTGGCTACGTGCAGTGCGACCTGGCGCTCTCGGACCTGCGCGACCTCAGCAGCGCCGTCAGCCGGGTACGGCGGCTGTTGGACCTGGACGCCGACCCGGAGGCCGTCTCGCGCGTCCTGTCCGCCGACGAGGCGCTGGCCCCGCTGGTCGCCGCCACCCCGGGCATCCGCGTGCCAGGCGCTGTGGACGGCCCGGAAGTCCTGCTCCGCGCTCTGCTCGGCGAGGACGTGGCCGACGTCGTTCGGCTTGGCGAGCCAGTCCCGCCCGCCGACCCGCCGATGGACTCCCTGACGACCCTCTTCCCCACTCCGTCCGCCATCGCCGAGGCCGACGTGAAACCGCTGGTCAAGCAGGTCGCCGCCGCGATCGTCGCCGGTGAACTGGACCCGCACGTTGGCCGCGACGCCGACGAACTGCGCACCGAAATGCTCACGGCCGGCGTCGATCCGGCCACCGCCGACTACGTCGTGATGCGCTTGCTGGGCGCTCCCGACGTCCTGTTGACCACTGATCCAGCCGTCCGCCGCAGCGCGGCCGAGCTGGGCATCGACCTGACGACGTCCGCGCGCGGCTGGCAGCCGTGGAGTTCGTACGCCAGCCGGTATCTCAGTTCCCGAACCTCTTGAGGAGACTTGCCCCGTGCACACCGCCTTTTGGTCCACTTTGGACACCAAGATCGGCCCGTTCACCGCAGTGGTGGCGGGCGACGGCGCAGTACTGGCCTCCGGCTGGACCGGCGACGTCGCCGAGCTGACGCCGCTCATCTCGCCGTCCCTGGCCCCGACGACTCTGACCGAACGCCGCGACCTGGGCCTAGTGACAGCCGCGATCCGCAGCTACCACGGCGGCGACCTCGACGCCGTCGCCGACATCGAGGTGCGGCAACGCTCAGGCCCGTTCCGCGAGCACGCGTGGGAGATGCTGCGCAAGGTCCAGGCAGGAAGCCCGCTGAGCTATGCGGAGTACGCCACCCTCTCGGGAAACCCCTCCGCAGTCCGCGCGGCAGCGAGCGCCTGCGCCCGCAACGCCGCGGCCCTGTTCGTGCCTTGCCACCGAGTCGTCCGCACCGGCGGAGCGATCGGCAACTTCCGCTGGGGCGTGAACGCTAAGCGGTGGCTCCTGCACCACGAAGAGTCCGCCTGACGGCTCGACGCGGGGCCAAGGTGGCCGGGGCCGACTCTGCGAGCGTGCTGAGGCGGCCGGGCCGAGACAGCGAGCGTGGCTGACGCGGCCGGACCCAGGGAGCGAGCGTGGGTGAGGTAGCCGGGCCAGGGCAACACGCGTGGCTGACGCGACTGGGCCGAGACGGCGAGCGTGGGTGGGTGAGGTGACCCGGCTGGACAGTCGCTGAACGTTCAGGCCGAGACGGCGAGTGTGGCGGAGGTGACCGGCCGGAGTGGCGACCGTCGCTGGGCGATCAGGCCAAGATAGCGAGCCTGATGGGGCGGGCTAGGCCGGTCGCCGTCTCGGCCACCATCCCCGCCAACCGCACTCCCAGCTCGGCCCGCCGCGACAGTCAGCCCGCCGACAGCACTCTCAACTCGGCCCGCCGCGACACTCAGCCCGCCAACCGCACTCTCAGCTCAGCTCGCCGCAGCGCTCAGCCCGCCAACCGCACTCCCAGCTCAGCCCGCCACAGCACTCAGCCCGCCAACCGCACTCCCAGCTCAGCCCGCCACAGCACTCAGCCCGCCAACAACACTCCCAAATCAGCCCGCCACAACGCTCAGCCCGCCACCGCAACAGTCGTCTGCCACCGCGCCCAGTCCGCTCACCGGCAAGCAACACCCGGCTAAACAAGCTCTTGCACGAGGAGCGTGCTCCGGCACCGCGACCCGACCGTCGCGACCAGCCAGCCGCCACCGTCGCTCGCGTCCAGCCACGCCATCCGGCCGTCAAGCCACCCGGCCGACTAGCCAGCACAGCCGTCAGGCCACCCAGCCAGTCCAGCGGCAACTCGGCCCGGGAGCCCCAGCCGTCACCCGGCGCGGGCCCGCCCTGATCTCATCAAGCCATCTGCAGCTCCACTCTCGAGCCGGTGCGGGACTTCCGCACCCGCAGCCGCGTGGGGATGCGCTGGCGGAGTTCCTCGACGTGCGACACCAGGCCCACCACGCGGCCGCCAGCGCGGAGTTCGTCGAGGATGTTCATCACCACGTCCAGCGTTTCGGCGTCCAGGGTGCCGAAACCCTCGTCCACGAAGAGGGTGTCGAGCAGCGCACCTCCGGTTTCGCCTGCCACCACGTCGGCAAGGCCCAACGCCAGCGAGAGCGACGCGAGGAACGACTCGCCGCCCGACAGCGTCTTCGCTGGGCGCACCGCGCCGGAATAGTCGTCCAGCACGTCGAGGCCAAGGCCGCCCCTCGTGCCGCGTGCGCCGGCCGCGTCCGTGTGCACGAAGGAGTAGCGGCCCTGGCTCATGGTCCGCAGTCGCGCGGTCGCTGCGAGCGCGACCTCTTCCAACCGAGCCGCCAGGACATACGAACGCAGCGACATCTTCCGCGCGTTCTGCCCTCGCCCGTTGACCACTTCGGACAGCGCCCGAAGTTCGGCCTGTTCCTCCTCTAACGGCCGCAGCTCCGACAGCGCCTTGCCCAATCGTCCGGCCAGCTTCACCAGTTCGCGGTGTTGCGCCGAAACCGCTTGCTGCGCGGCAAAAGCGGTGTCCGCACGAGCACGCGTCTCCTTCGCCCGCTCGGCCAGCGGCGCGACGTCCACCGTGTCTTCCGGCGAGATTCCGAACAGTTCCGGTTGCGCGAGCATCTCCCGCGCACCGGCGGTCATCGCTTCCGCCTCGGCGAGGCCCTGTTCGAGCTTCGCGACCTGCTCGTCGCTTCGGACGGCCGCGCGCATTTCCTCGAGGGTCGCGAACCCCTTGGCATGCAACGAGATCTCGACCAGATCCCGCTGTTCCGTGAGCCGGGACTCCGCTCCGGACACCGCGGCGTGCGCCTCCGCTGCCAGGTCGAGCGCTCCGGCGAACGTGAGCAGGTGCTGTCGTCGGGCGGGGACGTCCGGGAATTCTCCTCGGCCCGCGACCAGTCGCTGTTCGCGCTCGGCCATCCGCTCATCCAAGGCGCGGATCTCGCTGTTCGCCTCGGTGACCGTCTGCTCGGCGAGGCGACGCTGTGCCGTCAGTTGCTCGGCACCGCGCTCCAGTTCGACGACCTTCCCGGCCAGCTGGTCCTTGCGCTGCGCCTTCCCGGAGAGTTCCGCGACGACCGTCCGGGCTTCGGCCAGTGCGGTCGCGATCTCCTCCGCGGTGCGTCCGTCCAACCGTTCCCGCAAGGAGACGACCCGCGCCTTGGCCTCTTCCAACGCGGACACGACCCGCTGACGCAACGCCGACGCCTTCTGTTCGGCTTCTTCGGCCGCGCGTTCTTCGGCCGCGTCGACCAACGGCGCATCATGGTTCGCCGGTGCCGGATGTTCGGCCGACCCGCACACCGGACACGCCGCCCCATCGGCCAAGCCAGCAGCCAACTCGGCTGCCATGCCGTCGAGACGCCGTTCCCGGAGGTCGAGCCGACGTTGCCGAGTCGTCTGGTGCTCGTCGACCACTTCGCGCAGTTTCGCTTCGCCACGTTCGACCCTGGCTTCAGCTGGGGGCAACTCCTCGGCCGCGCGAGTGAGCGCCGTCAGCTCGTCGACGCGGGATTTGGCACCGTCCAGCTTCGCCGCCGCTTCCCCTGCCACTGTCGCTTCGGTACGCGCAGCGGCGATGAGACCGGGCAACTTGTCCAGCCGCTCCGCAAGACCGGCAACCTGCTCGGCGGCTTTCTTCGCGACTTTCTGCCGCTCCGCACGGCGTTGTTCGTCGCTCTTCTGCTGGGTCGCTTCCGCGGCCAACTCGGCGAGCGCGCCCGCCTCCTCGCGAACGGAGCCCGCGCGCTCGCGAAGGTCGGCGACAGCAAGCCCGACCGCATCGAAACCTAGGTCGGCGACGTCCCGGATCCGGTCGGCCACCAGCACTTGCGCTTCGCCGAGTTCGGCCGTGCGCCGGTCCATCAACTCGGCTTCCGGCACCACCGCGGCAGCGCGCCGAGCCGCCGCGATCTCTTCCGTCCACTCGGCACGTTCAGTCGCCTGCTCGGCGATCTGCGTCAGCCGGGTGTGCGCGGTGCGGACCCGGCGGATCTTGTCCGCGTCTTCTTCGGCTTCGCGAAGCGCGACCTCAGCGGACTTCGCCGCCGAACGTGCTTGCGCTGCCTCGGTTTCCGCCGCCTCGGCTCGGGCAGCGATCTCGGTCAGGACCGCCTCGACCCACTCCGGCTGCCCCTCCTCCGGCGGTTCCTGCTGCGCTTCCTGCGCGTAGCGGGCGAGCAGTTCACGGACCTCCTGCTGCCGCTTTTCCAGCGCACGGCCGCGTTCCGCGCGAAGGTCCGCGAACCAGCGTTCGACGTCGGAGAACCGCTCGGTGCCGAAAAGCCGCTCCAGCAGCTTCTCGCGCTCCGTGGTGTCGCTGCGGAGGAACTTCGCGAATTCTCCTTGCGGCAACAGCACAACCTGGAAGAACTGCGCCGCCGTCATGCCCAGCAACCGCTCGACGGTGCGCGCCACCTCGTCGATGCGGATGCTTCCGTCCGGCGGCAGCCCGGCAGGCGGTTCACCGACCCAGGTCAGCGAAACCCGGGCCTGCTGCGTGGTGAATCCGTCGCCGCGTTTCTTCGGCCGCTGATACTCCGGACCGCGCACGATCCGCAGCCGCTGACCCTGCACGGTCAGCTCCAGCACGACCTCAGTCCGCCGATCGGGTTCGGCGAGATCGCACCGCAACCGCTTGACGTCGCCGCGCGCGCCCGGAACCACGCCGAACAACGCGAACGCGATCGCGTCGAGCAGCGTGGTCTTGCCCGCACCGGTATCGCCGTGGAGAAGGAACAGACCGTCGGCGCCGAGGGCGTCGAAGTCCACCACCTCTCGGCCCGCGTAGGGGCCGAAGGCTTCCACCTCCAGCAGATGCAGTCTCACAGCTTCTCCACCGCCGCCCGGTTCGCTGCTTCGAGCGCCAGGTGCACCAGCCGCTCCTCGCGTTCTGTCGGCGGAGCGCCGCGGCAGTCGTCGAGGAAACTGCGCGCGATCTCGATGTCACTGCGCCCGCGGACCGCCTCGGCGTACTTCAGCTCGGTGCCGGCGGCCCCGCCGTCGGGTCGCCAATCCATGTGCACCGCATAGGGAAAACGGTCCTGCAGCAACCGCATCGCATCGATCGGGCGGACCCGGTCAGTGACGGTGACCGAGAGGAAATGCTCGCGCCACTGCTCGTGCTCTGGGTCTTCGAGCAATGCGGCGAGTTCGCCGGAGAGGGTCGCGAGCGGACGCGGCACGGGCAGCTCGTGCCGGCGAACCTCGGCCAGACCGGTCGCGTCGAGATCCACGAACCACACCGATTTCCGTTGCCGCGCTTCGGAAAACGAGTACGCCAGCGGACTTCCGGAGTACCGGAGGTGCTCCGCGAGCGTCTGCGGACCGTGCAAGTGGCCGAGCGCGACATAGTCCACGCCGCCGAACACCGAGCCAGGCACCTGCTCGACTCCGCCGACCGCGATGGTGCGTTCCGATTCGCTGGCCTCGCCGCCGGTGACGAAAGCGTGCGCCAGCACTATGGATCGCGTTCCCGGACGACTGGCCAAGTCGTCGCGCACCCGCCGCATCGCCTCGCCGAGCACGCCGGTGTGGCCGCGCGCCTCCGGCACGCCCAACGCGTGCCGCGACGGCTCGGGTTCGAGATACGGGATGCCGTAGAACGCGACCGCACCGTGTTCGTCGTGCAGCACAACGGGTTCCGCGATGCCTTCGACGGTCGCGCGGACATGCAACCCGCCCGCCGCCGCGAATTCGGCGAACGCGCCGAGCCGCGCGGCCGAATCGTGGTTGCCCGGCGTGATCACGAGTTCCGCGCCGGCCCGGCGGATGCGGGTCATCGCGGCCGTGGCGACGCGGACAGCTTCGGCGGACGGCACCGCTCGGTCGTAGATGTCACCGGCCACCACCACGACGTCGACCGACTCGCGGTCGACGAGTTCGGCGATGTGCGTGAGGGCGGCCTCCTGTTCGGTGAGCAGATCGGCGCCGTGGAACGTGCGGCCGATGTGCCAATCAGAGGTATGGAGGACTCTCACGGCGACCACGTTAGGAGCAGACCCCGACGAAATCCCGCAGGCACGCCGTTGCCCCACTCGAACGTGTGTACGAAGCCGATCAGGTCCACTGCGGACACGCCCACCACTGAATCTGCAAAGTCGCAGGTCAGCTACGCAGCGCGACCGTGGGTGCCGGTTTTTGTCGGTGTGGTCCGCCATGATGTCTCGCGTCCGGACACCCGACGGACCCGACGGAGAGGAGGACCGGGTGGAGACGGTGATCACCACCGCGGCCATCGTGCTCGCGCTGCTCCTGTGCGTCGCGGTCGTCGTGCTTTGGCGGCTGTACAACGACGGAATGCGCCGGGCCGACGCGGCCGCGCGGCTCGTGGCGGCGGAGCGCGCGAAAGGCGACCAGCAGCAACTCGCGCTGCGCCGGTACGAGGTGGCGTTCGCGTCGATCCACGGCCGCGGCGAACTCGGCGAACAGGTGCTCGTGGAAACCGCGCGCGCACTCGGACTGCGGGAGGGACTGCACTTCACCCTGCAGACCGATCTGGGCGGCGGCGGAAGCGCGAAGCCCGACCTGGTGCTGAATGTCGGCGGAGGCCGGGCAGTGCCGGTCGACGCGAAGGCGAGCATGGCCATCTGGGCGGAGGCGGTCGAGACCGACGACCCGGAAGAACGGCTCGACGCGCTGCGCGTCCACGTCCGGCAGCTGCGTTCCCGCGCGGCGGAGCTGGCGGGCAAGGGCTACCAGCGCTGGGCGGACGCGATCTACGGCACCGTCATGTTCGTCCCGTCCGACGCGGCCGTGGTCGCCGCTCTCGACACCGATCCCGAACTGCTGCGCTGGCTGATCGACCGCCGCGTATTCCTGTGTGGCCCCACGGGATTCGGGGTGCTCGCGTCGGCGGCGCTGTTCGCCGCCAGCGACCGGGCGCTCGTCGAGGACGTCGAGCAAGTGCGCGCGGGCGCCGCCGCCGCACATCGGGCCGCGGGCAACGCGGTCGAAGCGCTGAATCTGTCCTCAACGCACCTTCAGCGTTTTGTCTCGGCCCGCCGTCGGGAACTCGAGGCACTGGAGTCGTTCCGGGCGTCGGTCGCGCCGCTCACCGACGCGTCGGGCAGTCCGGCACCGGTGCCGCAGCTTCGGAAGGGAGACGAGGTGGCAGCTGGTTGAGGTCGCGGCGTGATGGCCGCGGGCTCGACAGCCGCGATGGGACGATCGGCGGCGTGCTCTCGTGGGGTGTGTCTGGCTGCGGGGCTTGGCGGGTGCGAGTGTGACTGCACGTTTCCAAACGGCTCGGCGCTAGGCAGGCACGGTTCGACAGCTCGGCCCTAGGCAGGCACGGCCCGGCTGCTCGGCCCCAGACAGGGGCTGCTCGGCCTTAGGCAGGTACGGCTCGACTGCTCGCCGCTAGGCGGACGCGGTTCGGCTGCTCGGCCTCAGGCAAACGTCGTTCGGCTGCTCGGCCCCAGGCAGACGTCGTTCGGCTGCTCGGCCCCAGGGCAGGCACGATCCTGCCGAGCGGGTCCCTGCAGCGCGATCCGGTGGAGCGATCCGGTGGAGTGAGCCTGGGCAGCGGGACCGGCCTGGACGTCGTGGCGTCGCCCGGCTCGAACGTTGCCGTGAGCGGCAGCGCATCGCGGTGACGCGGCAGGCGTCCAAGGTGAGCTGACCGCTCTCCTCTCGAGCGGGCGGTCCGCGATCATGCGTCGGCGGTCAAGGCGGCGACATGGTCCGGGCGGTCACGGCCCACCGGCGACGGCGGGCAGCGGCGGGCACCTGCAACGCGCGTCGGACGGGCGAGCACCGGAGTCCGGATTGCCCAGAACGAACGGCGAAGTCCAGGTTGGACACCGCCGTCGCAGCGAGCGAAAGGGCAGGGTTCCGACGTCGCGCGGGCAGGATCCGGGCGCTCAGGCGGTTCGCGGGAACGTCAATTCCCGGTCAAGTTCCAGAACGGCGAATGTTCCGGAACGGGACCGGCGGTGCCGCCGTTGCCGTGGGCGGCTCGTGCCCTAGCCTGGGGTCAGCGCAGGGCCGGGAATCGGGCAGCCAGACCGTACCGTCGGTATCACCGCTGGTCAGAGGTCTGGTCCACTGGTTCCCTGTCCGGCAGAGCGGGACGGGCAGGCCGTACCGCGAGTACCGCTCGACCGAACGAAATGTCATGCGGTCGAGTGGCTGCTTCGTGCTGTCCTCGGCAGTGCCAACAAGATCGTGACAAGTACGGGCTACGGTGTGCCTCGTGACCGCGATACGCGATCGCCAGAGCGATCCTGATGCCGATGACGCCCCCGTGCCGTGGGACGAGCGTCTCGTCGTCGGCACGAGGCGCGGCCTCCCCTGGTGGGCGGCTGTGCTCGTGGGCTTCGGCTTGGCAGTGCTCGGCGCCATCATCGACGAGAAGTCCACCGGCAGCCTCGGTTTTGTTTTCAAGGCGGGCTACTTCCTCGGGGCCGTGATCGCGGTCGGCGCGGTGCAAAGACGCGGGCTGTTCGGTCCGATGGTGCAGCCGCCGCTGGTGCTCGCCGTCACCGTGCCGGGCGTCGTGCTGCTGACCGGCGGGGGTCCGGAGGCCAGCGACACTCTGTCGAAGCTGCTCAACATCGGCACTCCGCTGATCAAGGGCTTCCCGACGATGGCGGTCACCACCGGCGTCACGTTGCTCTTCGGCTTCTTCCGGATCTACCGCGAACGCGACCCGGACGCGCCCGTCAAAATCAAAGACAGCAAGCTGCCGCGCACTCGGGACGAGGACGACGACAAGGCCGCGAGCCGTCCGCGCTCGCGGCCGCCCGCCAGCCGCACCGGGCAGACGCCGCCTCCGGGCAACCGTCGTCGGCCGCCGCGGGATGTCGACGCTCCTCCGCCGCGACGTCCGCGTCCGCCGTCCGACCCGGGTGCCCGTCCTCGGCGCGAGCCGATGGACCCGAACGCTCCGCGCGGTGGCCGTAAGCCGCCGCCAGAGGGGCGTCGTCCCCGGCCGCCGGAAGGAGATCCGCGCCGCCGGGATCCGCGGGGCGATGCGCCGCCGCCGCGTCGTCGGCCGCGCGGGGACGAACCGCCGCCCGGGCGTCCGCGTCCGCCTCGCCGGGAACCGCCGCGCCGCCAGCGTCCTTGGGACGACGAGGGCTGACCCAAGGCGGAATACGCGTACCACGCCAGACAGCACAAGCAAACGACAAAGGCCGCCGACCCCTTAACTGGGGATCGGCGGCCTTTTCGTTGTGGCACAAAGAATTTCTAACCTCAGGCCGACAGCGGCGAGGGTCCTGGCGGCTTCCTCAGCGCGCCAAACACTCCGTCACGGCAGGCCCGAGAAGAGGCGAGACTCCCCACCCAACAGCACCCGTCAGGATTCGGACTTAACAGCCTTCCGAAGCTCCTTAGGCAACGCGAACGCGATCTTCTCGTTGGCCGTGGTCACCTCGTCCACCTGCCCGTACCCGCGCTCGGCCAGCCACTTCAGCAGGTCCATCACCAGGATGTCCGGCACCGAGGCCCCCGACGTCACGCCGACCGTCGAAACCCCCTCCAGCCACGACTCGTCGACCTCCGAGGCGAAGTCGATCAGGTGCGAAGCCGACGCTCCGGCCTTCAGCGCGACCTCCACCAGCCGCTTCGAGTTCGACGAGTTCTTCGAGCCGACCACCAGCACCAGGTCGCACTCCGGGGCCATCGCCTTGACCGCGACCTGGCGGTTGGTGGTGGCGTAGCAGATGTCGTCGCTGGGCGGGTCGGCTAAGGTCGGGAAGCGGTCGCGCAACTGGTCGACGCGCTCCATCGTCTCGTCCACCGACAGCGTGGTCTGCGACAGCCAGATCACCTTCGACGGATCGCGCACGTTGACCTTGTCGACGTCCTCGGGCTTGTCGACCAGCTGCACCTTGTCCGGTGCCTCGCCGGCCGTCCCCTCGACCTCCTCGTGGCCCTCGTGGCCGATCAACAGGATGTCGTAGTCGTCCTTGGCGAACCGGTTGACCTCTTTGTGCACCTTGGTGACCAGCGGGCAGGTCGCGTCGATGGTGCGCAGGTTCCGTTCCTCGGCCTCGGCGTGCACCGCGGGCGAGACGCCGTGCGCGGAGAACACCACGAGCGCGCCCTCGGGCACCTCGGACGTCTCGTCGACGAAAATCACGCCGCGATCGCGCAGGGTCTCGACGACGTGCCGGTTGTGCACGATTTCCTTGCGCACGTACACCGGCGGCCCATACAGCTCGAGCGCCTTCTCGACGGCGACGACCGCGCGGTCAACGCCGGCGCAGTACCCGCGCGGCTTCGCGAGCAGCACGCGTTTGGCGGCGCCGGACCGGGAGATCGTCGGGGTACCGGCGGGTTCGGTTCCGGGACTCGCAGAAGTCATGCCCCCAGGGTACGGGCAGTGCCGAAGCCGGGTCGAAGTCCTCGTTCGGATGATGACGGCGGCCATTCAGGCTGTGCCGGGCGTCACGTCCGGCGCCTCTGGCCACCCGTTCGGTTGGGCAGGACGGCCCTGATACGGCACGCTGGACCCATGAAGCCACTCCCGCTCCCCCTCCGGGTCGCCGCGGGCCTCGCCGTCACCACCGCCGAGCGGGTTCGTGAGCTCCCGAAGCAGCTCACCGGCCTGCCGGTCACCGTCGTGAGCCAGGTACTGCAGCTGTCCATGCGCGTCCAGCAGCAGGTCACCGAGCTGGCCATCAAGGGCGACGACGCGCTGTCGATGCTGCGTCCCGTCGAGGACACGCCCAGCTGGGCCACGTTCGACGAGGACGCCGTGCCCGAATTCACTCCGCCCCGGCCGACGCTCGTGCCGGTCGACGATCTGCCCGAGCCGCGCACGAACGGCCACCGAACGCAGCCGCCGGACCTCGCCGCGGAAAGCATCGACGACCCGTGGGTCGAGGAGACCCGCGCGCTCGCCGAGGAGCACTCCGAGGGCGAGAACGACAGCTCCGGTCCGGCCGGCCTCGGCAATTACGACGAGCTGACGTTGCCGCAGCTGCGCGCTCGGCTGCGCCGGCTGACCGTGCCGCAGCTGGAAGAACTGCTGGAGTACGAGAAGGCCAACGCCGACCGCGCGTCGTTCGTCGGCATGCTCGCGCGGCGGATCGGCAACGCCCGCAAGGCCGAGGAACAGCCGGGCGACCCCGCGGAAGGCCTGTGAGCAACGACCCCGCCACCAGCGCGGAGAACCCCTGGCCCGTCCGCACCGTCGCGCGCAAGATCGGCGACTGGGTCCACCGGCTCGGCGACGTCTGGGTCGAAGGCCAGGTCACGCAGATGAACGCGCGGCCGGGCACGCAGACCGCGTTCCTGACCCTGCGCGACCCGTCCGCGGACGTCTCGATGTCCGTCACCTGTCCGATGTGGCTGGTGCGCGAACTGCCGACGCCGCTGCGCGAAGGCGACCGAGTGGTCATCCACGCCAAGCCGTCGTTCTTCTTCGGCCGCGGCACGCTGAGCCTGCGCGCGGACCAGATCCGCGCGGTCGGCATCGGCGAACTGCTCGCGCGGATCGAGCGGCTCCGCAAGCTGCTGGCCGCCGAAGGCATGTTCGCTCGCGAGCGGAAGCGGCCGATTCCCTTTCTGCCCAAGGGAATCGGGCTGATCACCGGACGCGCCTCGGCGGCCGAGCGGGACGTGCTGGTGAACGCGCAGGCACGCTGGCCGCACGTGTTGTTCAAGGTGCTGAACACCGCCGTGCAGGGTTCGCAAGCCGTCCCGCAGATCCTCCGCGCACTGTCCATATTGGACAAAGATCCGGACATCGACGTAATCGTCATCGCCCGGGGCGGCGGCAGCGTCGAGGATCTGCTGCCGTTTTCCGACGAAGCGCTGTGCCGGGCGGTCGCGGCCGCTGGCACGCCGATCGTCAGCGCCATCGGGCACGAGCCGGACACTCCCCTGCTCGACCACGTCGCCGACCTGCGCTGTTCCACCCCCACTGACGCGAGCAAACGCATCGTGCCGGACGTCCGCGAGGAGACTGCGCGAGTGCGGCAGATGCGCGACCGCGGCCGTCGCGCGCTGCACGGCTGGGTCGACCGGGAGACGCGGCTGCTGACCCAGCTGCGCAGCCGTCCGTCGCTGGCCGATCCGCTGGGTCCGATCGAGCGCCGGCTCAGCGACGTCGAGATGCACCGCGAACGCGGCCGTCGCGCGATGCTCGGCCTGCTCGCCAAGGACCAGGCCGAGGTCGCGAACGCGCGGGGCAAACTGGCCGCGCTCGGCCCGGCGGCCACGATGGCGCGCGGATACGCCGTCGTCCAGTTCACTGATTCCGCGGGCAACCTCCACGTGCTCCGCTCCGTCTCCCAGATCGAGGACGGAGCGCAGCTGCGCGTACGGGTCGCCGACGGGGCGGTCCAAGCGGTGGCCGAATCCGTCGAGCCGACGACCCCCGTACCGGAAGGAGACCGGCCGTGATGCACCGGGCCCCGGCGTTCCTCCCGCTCACGGTGGACGCCGCCGCCCGGCTCAACGCCGGTCTCCTGCTGCGGCAGGCCCTGGTCACCGACCGCGCCGCCGACGAATGCTGGACAACGCTGCTCGCGGGCTGCGGCACCGCGGCTCGGCGAGGGTTGGCTCCGCAGCTCCGGCGACTGTCCGAGGCGACGTCCGAGCACGTCGGCGTCCGGTGGTGGTTCGCCGAAGGGACCGGCCACCGGCGACGGGTGGCGAGCGCACAGGAGAACCTCGAGGACGCCATCGCGGACGGTGACGGGCAGGAGTTCGCGCTGGCCTTCGTCGGGTACGACCACGCGATGGCCAGCGCGGTGGTCGCTTGCCCGCAGCGGGCCCGATCGCCCCGCTAGTAACGGCAAGTCACCCGGTGTAACAACCCGGGTGATCAGCACGTCTATTCGCTCATTCACGACGAAGAGAGCTGTCCGCAGCCCACTCCAGATCGGCCGCCGACGTTCCCAGCGCCGAACGGTACGGCGTGCCACTTCGGCAACAACAACCGCGGCACGGCATGGAAGAACGCGGACGAGGCCGAGCACGGCGGCTGGCAGCTGACGCTCGCAGGCTGACCGAGCGTCCCCGGCTCACCCGGAATGTCGGCCGGACGCGGTAGTCTGCGCGAACAGCCCCGTGCACCACAAGGTCGGAGAACGTGAGCGAAGCAGACACCGCCGGACTCGGTTACGAGCAGGCCCGCGATCAGCTCGTCGAGGTCGTGAAGGAGCTGGAAGCCGGCGGCCTTTCCCTGGAACAGTCGCTCGAACTCTGGGAAAAGGGCGAACAGCTCGCCAAGGTGTGCGAACGGCATCTGGAAGGCGCCCGCGAGCGGATCGAGGCCGCGCTGGCCTCGGTGGAGACCGACGACGACACAGAGTGACGTGCACCATGCGTTGCTGAATCGGTCAGGTGGTCTAGGGATCTGACAGACTGGGCACCCGCTGACGAACCGTGTTCCGGGAGGCCACCATGACCACCGCCAGTGACCGCAGCCGACGCGAAGCGCCTGATCGCAACCTCGCCATGGAACTGGTGCGGGTGACCGAGGCAGCCGCGATGGCAGCCGGCCGCTGGGTCGGCCGAGGCGACAAGATCGGCGGCGACGGGGCCGCCGTCGACGCGATGCGCCAGCTCGTCTCCACCGTCTCGATGCGCGGCGTCGTCGTCATCGGCGAGGGCGAGAAGGACGAAGCGCCGATGCTGTTCAACGGCGAAGAAGTCGGCAACGGCGACGGCCCGGACTGCGACGTCGCGGTCGACCCGGTCGACGGCACCACGCTCATGGCGAAGGGCATGCCGAACGCGCTGGCCGTGCTCGCCGTCGCCGAGCGCGGCGCGATGTTCGACCCGTCCGCGGTGTTCTACATGGAGAAGCTGGCCGTCGGCCCGGACGCGGCGGGCAAGGTGGACATCTCCGCCCCGGTCGCGGAGAACATCCGACGGGTGGCCAAGGCGAAGAACTCCAGCGTCAGCGACGTGACGGTCTGCATCCTCGACCGGCCGCGCCACGATCAGCTGGTCAAGGAGGTCCGCGAGGCGGGAGCCCGGATCCGGTTCATCTCCGACGGCGACGTCGCGGGCGCGATCGCCGCGGCGAGGCCGACCACCGGCGTCGACATGCTGCTCGGCATCGGCGGCACGCCCGAGGGCATCATCGCCGCCTGCGCGATGAAGTGCCTCGGCGGCGAACTGCAGGGCCGGCTGTGGCCGAAGGACGACGCGGAGCGCGAGAAGGCGCTCGCCGCGGGCCACGACCTAGACCGGATCCTGCTGAACGACGACCTGGTCACCGGCGACAACGTGTTCTTCTGCGCGACCGGCGTGACCGACGGCGACCTGCTGCGCGGCGTCCACTATCGGGCGGGTGGCGCGACGACGCAGTCGATCGTCATGCGGTCCAAGTCCGGGACGGTCAGAATGATCGACGGCTACCACCGGCTCGAGAAGCTGCGGGCGTACTCGTCCGTCAACTTCGACGGCAACCTCGACCTCGACGAGGACGAGCGCGCGGTGCCTCCGCTTCCCTGATCTGCCAAGGAGTTCCCGGTGTCGAAACGGTTGTTCGCGCTGGCGCTGACTGTCCTCGCCGGAGTCGCGCTCAACACCGGGAGCTCGACGGCGGCACCTTCGATCGTCGGCGGAACCGACGCGGACCAGCCGTACCCGTTCGCGGTGTCCCTGCACACCTCGGGCGGCGCGCTGTTCTGCGGCGGTTCGCTGCTCACGCCGACCTGGGTGGTCACCGCGGCGCATTGCCTGTCCGCGAAGGACCCGGCGACGATCGGCTTGCGCGTCGGCAGCAACGACGCCGATCAGGGCGGGGAAACGCCGAAAGCGGCGGAATTCGTGCTGCACCCGCATTTCAACGCCGACACGCAAACCGGCGACGTCGGCCTGATCCGGCTGACCGCGCCGGTGAAGGCCGCGCCGATCGCGATCGGCGGCTCGGCCGTGCCGGGCACGGACGTCCGGGTAATCGGCTGGGGCCAGACGTGCGCGACGCCGAATTGCGGCCCGGTCGCGAAGTCGCTGCGCCAGCTCGACACGCAGCTGGTGCCGGGCGCGAAATGCACGTCGACGTTCGACGGAACGTCCGAGCTGTGCACGGAAAGCCCCGGCGGATCCGGTTCGTGCTACGGCGATTCCGGCGGCCCGGAACTGATCCGCGACGGCGACCGGTGGGTGCTGGCCGGAATGGTCAGCCGCCCGGGCAACCGCTCGTCGACGTGCGGATCGGCTCCTTCGATCGCGACGTCGGCGGTGGCGTATCAGCCTTGGCTGGCGGAGAAAACCGGCTGATTCACCCGCTCTTGCCCTCAGGTATCGAACGAAGCCGATCGAGGGCGACATCGATCGTTTCGCCCTTTTTCCACAGCAACGTCATCGGCACGCCTTCGTGACTCTCCCGGCCATAAATGATCGAGATGCTTCTAGCGTTCCCTTTCATTGCCCTATTGATAACCGTAAACGGGTTCTTCCCATACGACATGCAGTGGACAAAGTGGCTGGACCATCTCATATCCCGGTTGAAGTCGACTATGACATCGACCTCTCCTAGCTCCGCCGCACCTCGCGCATACGAGCCGAAGACGTAGACGGCTTCCACGAGACGCACCGGCCACTCGTCTCCACCCACTCGTCTCAGCAATTCCTCCAGCAGGGCAGTCGCTCTGCTCCTCTTCACCGATCCCCCTACGGCATCACTCGACGTTGCTCGAATGCCCCGGGAACAAATGCGCCTCCGGATTCAACGCCACCGCGATATTGTTCACCGCCGTAGCCGCCTCCCCGAACCCGGTCGCGATCAGCTTCACCTTTCCCGGATACGCCGCCACATCCCCCGCCGCGTAAACGCGTGGCCGAGCCGTCGCCATGGTCGAGTCCACCGAAATCGCCCGGTGATCGATTTCCAATCCCCAGCTCTCGATCGGCCCCAAATCCGCCGTGAAACCCAACGCCGCGACCACCGCGTCCGCGCGCAGTTGTTCTTCCGCCCCGCCCTTCACTGCCACGTCAACCGCCGTCAAGGAACCGTCCGGAGCTTCGACGAACCGGGACACCTCCGCATCGGTCACCAACCGCACGCCCAGCTCCCGCACCTGCCGCACGATCGATTCCGCGGCCCGGAACTTCGCGCGGCGGTGCACGAGCGTCACGCTCGCCGCGACCGGATACAGCGCCAGGCACCAGTCGAACGCCGAATCCCCGCCGCCGACCACAACGACGTGCTGGCCCTCGTGCGCCGCGAGCGACGGGACGAAATGGACCATCCCCCGGCCTAGCCAGCCGTCTCCAGCGGGCAGCGGACGCGGCGTGAACTCGCCGATGCCCGCCGTGATCAGCACCGCGCCCGCGCGCAGCACCTCGCCGCCGTCGAGGGTCAGTTCCAGGCCGCCTTCGACGCTCTCCAGCTTCTCCGCTTTACGGCCGAGCAGATAGTCCGGCTTCCACGGCGCGACCTGGTCCACCAGGCCCTGCACCAGATCCCGGCCGCGGACCGCGGCGAACCCGCCGACGTCGTAGATCATCTTCTCCGGGTACATCGCGGTGACCTGGCCGCCCGGTTCGGGCAGCGAATCGACGACGGCCATCGACAGGCCGCGGAATCCCGCGTAGTAGGCGGCGAAGAGGCCGGTGGGACCGGCTCCGATGACGACGAGGTCGTAATCCATGAGGCTCGCTCCATGCCAGTGGTGGGTGGCGGTGATCGAGAACACAACCGAGCGTACCGGGGTGGGCGACAACACCCGGCCGGATGCGGGATTCGGGGCCAGAATCGGGGGTATGGCTGAACAGGAATACCGGATCGAACACGACACGATGGGTGAGGTCCGCGTCCCGGTCGACGCGCTCTACCGCGCGCAGACGCAGCGTGCCGTCGAGAACTTCCCCATCTCCGGCCGCGGTCTCGAGCGCGCCCAGATCCGCGCGCTGGGCCTGTTGAAGGCCGCCGCCGCCCGCGTGAACGCGCGTCTCGGCGTCCTGGACGCCGACGTCGCCGACGCGATCGCCAAGGCCGCCGACGAGGTCGCCGAGGGCAAGCACGACGAGCACTTCCCGATCGACGTCTTCCAGACCGGTTCGGGCACGTCGTCCAACATGAACGCGAACGAGGTCATCGCGACGCTGGCCACCCGCGCGCTCGGCCGCGACGTGCACCCGAACGACCACGTCAACGCGTCGCAGTCCTCGAACGACACGTTCCCGACGACGATCCACGTCGCCGCCACCGAGGCCGTTCTCACCGACGTCGTCCCGGCACTGGAGCGCCTCGCCGGCGCGATCGAGGCGCGCGCCGAGGAGTGGCAGGACGTCGTCAAGTCCGGCCGCACGCACCTGATGGACGCCGTGCCGATCACGCTCGGCCAGGAAGCGGGCGCGTGGGCCGCGCAGATCCGCTTCGGCATCGAGCGGCTGCAGTCCGGCCTGCCGCGTCTGGGCGAACTGCCGATCGGCGGCACCGCGGTCGGCTCCGGCCTGAACGCGCCCGAAGGCTTCGGCGCGGCAGTGTCGGCCGAACTGGCGCAGCTCACCGGGTTGCCGCTCACCGAGGCACGCAACCACTTCGAGGCACAGGCGACGCAGGACAGCGTGGTCGAGACCTCCGGGCACCTGCGCACGGTCGCGGTGTCGCTGAACAAGATCGCGAACGACCTGCGCTGGCTGGGTTCCGGCCCGCGCACCGGGCTGGCCGAGCTGGCGCTGCCGGACCTTCAGCCGGGTTCGTCGATCATGCCGGGCAAGGTCAACCCGGTCATCCCGGAGGCGACGCTGCAGGTCGTCGCGCAGGTCGTCGGCAACGACGCGGCGGTCGCGTTCGCCGGTGCGGCGGGCAACTTCCAGCTCAACGTGAACCTGCCGGTCATCGCGCGCAACGTGCTCGAATCGGCGCGGCTGCTCGCGGCCGTCTCGCGGCTGCTGGCGGACAAGGTGTTCGCCGGGGTCACCGCGAACGTCGAGCGGGCGCGGCAGTACGCCGAGGGGTCGCCGTCGATCGTCACGCCGCTCAACAAGTACATCGGCTACGAGGAAGCGGCCGCGGTGGCGAAGCAGGCGCTCAAGGAGCTCAAGACGATCCGCGAGGTCGTGCTGGAGCGCGGGTACGTCCGCGACGGCAAGCTCACTGAAGCGCAGCTCGACGAGGCACTCGACGTGCTGCGGATGGCACGCGGCGGCAAGTAGCGCTCAGCCGACCGTTGCGGCTCGTTCGGACACTTCCGGGCGAGCCGCTGCGCGTTTCCACAGTCCACATGCGACTCCCGCTGCAACTAAGGTGACGCCGGCCAGATCCTTCAGCTCGAACCGTTGCGCGCCGATCAGCACCGCCACGGTCAATCCGGCCACCGGCATCAGCCCGATCAGCACACCCGCCCGATCCGCGCCCAGCCCCACGACGCAGCTGTACCAGAGCACGAAAGCCACCGCGGTCACCACGACGGCCAGCAACAGCAACGCGACGAGTTCGCGCGTGTTCGGCCACCGCCAGGCTCCAGCCGGATCGACCACCGTCCCGACCACGGCACCGCTTGCCGCAGCGGTGAAACAGCCCCACGTGGAGGTGCCCAACGGCCCGAGCCGGCGCAGCAATCCCACCGCGAGCAGGGTGAACGACGCTTCGCACAACATCGCCAGCGCGGCCAGCAACAACCCTGGCGCGGAAGCGGATCCGCCGCCGGACAGCACCACGATGCCGAGCCCAGCCAGTACCGACCCGACGACCGGAGCGGCGGACGGACGGCGACCGTCGAGCATGGGCGCGATCAGCGCGAGCACGAGCGGGCTGGCTCCGAGAAACGCCGCTACCGCACTGGGTTCCGCGTAGCGCTGGGCCAGCAGCAGACAGGCCTGAAACCCGATCATCCCGGTCGCGGCGAGGCCGAGCAGCGTCGGCAGATCGCCGAGTTTCGGCCGCGGCAGCGGGCTGCGCGTGACCTTCGCCCAGCCCAGCAGCAGAAGGCCGCCGAGCGCGTACCGCAACGCCTGCCCGGTGATCACCGGATATCCGTCCAGCATGCCGGTGACCGGCACCGATCCGCCGACCAGCACCGCCCCGGCCACCCCTGAAAGCACCATCGACCGTTTCACGCCGCTCAGTCTTCAGCCACGAGTGGTCTATTCAGAAGGACCACTCAGCTCTGGCCTAACTGGACCACTTCGCCGTACTGTCGTGGCCGTGGAAACGATCCGCGAACTGCTGCTGCCCGCCACCACCGGAGGACGCCGAGGTCGCGCTGTCGAGGCCGCGTTGCGCGACGCGATCCGCACCGGACGGCTGGCTGTCGGCACCCGGCTGCCGTCGAGCCGCGATCTCGCGCGTCAGCTCGGGGTCGCACGCGGAACCGTCACCGCACTGTACGAGCAGCTCACCGCCGAGGGCTATCTGCTCAGCAAGCACGGCTCGGGCACGCGGGTCGCACCGATCGACGGTCCCGCGCCGAATCCTCAGGTCTGTGCGGAGAAATCGCCGACGTGGGAGTTCGATCTGCGTCCTGGGCTGCCCGCGTTGTCGGCCTTCCCACGGGCCGAATGGCTTGCGGCGGAACGAGAAGCCCTGAACGCGACGCCCGATCTCGGCCTCGGCTACCCCGATCCGACCGGCCATCCGGCGTTGCGCGCGGAACTGGCGGCTTACCTCGGGCGAGTCCGGGCGCTGCCAACGAATCCGGACGACATCGTGATCACCAGCGGGGCGGCAGAGGCGTTGTCGCTGCTGGCCGATGCCTTGCCGGACCAGCGCATCGCCGTCGAAGACCCGAGCCATCACGGCCAAGCGAACCTCCTGCGCGACCACGGGCTCCGTCCGATCGGCATTCCGGTCGACGACAAGGGCATCAACGTCGACGCACTGTCCACTTCAGACTGTTCCGTCGCGCTGGTGACCGCCGCGCACCAGTTTCCGCTCGGTGTCGCACTGCATCCGGAACGCCGTCGGCAGCTGTTGTCCTGGGCGGCGGAAACCGGCGGGCTCATCCTGGAAGACGACTACGACGCCGAGCATCGCTACGACCGTCCCGCGCTGGGCGCGATGCGCGCGCTCGCGCCCGACCACGTCGCCTACATCGGCAGTGTCAGCAAAGTGCTCGCGCCAGCGTTGCGGATCGGCTGGCTCATTCCGCCGCGCCGACTGCGCGACGCCGTGGCCAGGGTCAAGGAAATGCACGACCTCGGTTGCCCGCCGCTCCCACAGGCCGCGCTCGCGCATCTGATCGCCACCGGCGGGTACGACCGGCATCTGCGCCGCACCCGACGTCTTTACCGCGCTCGTCGTGACGCGCTGATCGAAGCCCTGACCCAGCGTCTTCCACAGTGGCGGCCGGTCGGGATCGCCGCCGGGCTGCACCTGGTCGTCCGGCTCCCGGACGGCACCGATGACGTGCGGCTGCAGGAAAAACTCGCCGCGGCAGGCGTGCACGCCCCCGCCTTGTCGACTTATTCCCATACCGCGGCGGGATATCCGGGCCTCGTGCTCGGGTACGCCGCGCTCCCGCCGGACCGGCTCCGCGCCGCCGTGGAGCGGATCGCGTCGGCCGGTTGAACCGCCGGTGAACACCTGGTGCACCGGGGAGGGGTCCCGCAGCTGACGCTTAGGGTGGACATTCTCGGGAGCGGGGGCAGGGGGATCACCGTGAGCTTCGGGGAAATAGTGCGCACACTCGCCGACGTGCTCACGTCCAGCCGCGGCATCGTGCCCATCGCCGTCGTCGCGGGCGCGACAATCCTCGCCCCGTTCATCGACCGCTACGTGATCCGCCGCAGGCGCGTCATCTACCGGGAACTCTACAACTCCAAAATCGGCCTCAATCCAGTGACGCTCAGCGACTCGGACAACGGTGCGATGCAAGCGGATCCGGAACTCGTGCGCACCGTGCAGCTGCTGGAACCGCTCAGTGTCGTCGTGATCCGCATCCGCAACACCGGCAGCTTCGACATCGGCCCGGACGACTGGGAACACCCGCTGCAGTTCACCTTCGGCCGGAGGGTGGTCTGGGACGCGCGCGTGTCCGACGCCAAGGACGGTTTGCGTGATGTGGTCCGGAACGGACTTGAATTCTTTACTCATGACCAGCCTACGCCTGATCCCGGGACCGCGCGACTGTCCGGAGTGCGGGCATTGCTGCCGCAGCGGTTGTCCGCGCTGCTGCGGCAAACCGACTCCACGGCCGTACCCGCGCCGCAATGGCACGGCGTCCGTCTTCAACAGCTTTCGCTGAAGCGGCGGGAAAAGTTCAAACTCGTCGTCGTGCTGCGCGAGCCGGACGACTGGCGAGGCGGCCCGCTGTCGAAGGAACTGGACGTCACCGGACGGCTCAGCGGCGGCCGGATCAAAGACGAACGCAAACAGCGCTGGTTGTCGTGGCCGATCGTCACGGTAGCGATCGGAGTGCTGCTGACCGGGGCCTTGCTGAGCATGCTCCTCGTCGCCGTGTCGCGCGGGTCCGAACCTGGCTGCGGCAAAGGATCCCTTGCGGTGCACGGATCCAGTGCGTTCGCGCGGATCATGAACAGTGTCGCGGACGAGTACCAGCGGCTGTGTCCCGGTGCGACGATCACGACGCAGGCAGTCGGGAGCGTGTCCGCCGTGCGCGAACTGGGGCCGTTGCCCGCAGAGCAAAAGGACAGCTTGGCTGTACTGTCCGACGGCAAGGCTTCCAACGCTGGGCTGGATCTGGTCACGCAACCGGTCGCGGTGCTCGTGTACAGCCTGGTAGTGAACAAAGCCGTTGGCACCGACCACCTGAGCGGCGAGCAGGTCCGCGGCATCTTCAGCGGGAAGTACACCAACTGGACGCAGCTGCGCGAGGGCCCGTCGATTCCGATCCGGGTCGTCGGCCGAGGGCAGGAATCGGGCACGCGCAAGACTTTCGAGGAGAAAATACTGGGCACGGCCGAGCCGGGGCTGTCGTCGGACGACTGCCGGACGCCGACCCGCGACCCGCACGCCGCGGTGGTGCGCTGCGAACGCGGCACGACCGACGAACTGCTGCGCGCCGTCGGCGACACGCCTGGTGCGATCGGCTACGCGGACGTGCCCGCGGCCAAGATCGCAGCGGCTGGGGGCCGGGTCGCCATGGCGAAGCTCGACGACCGCTACCCCGACGTGACCAGTATCGACGCCGGTTATCGCTTCTGGACGGTGGAGTACCTCTACACCAAAGGCGTGCCGGAGAACGATTCCCTGCTGAAGCAGTTCATCGACTACCTGCGCAGCAGTACGGCGCGGGCGGAACTGCAGGACGCAGGGTACACGCCGTGTGTGACGAAACAGGGCCTGCTGGATCAGTACTGCACTCGTCCGGATGCCTGACCAGCTCTTTTTCACCCGGTCGAGGCTGAGGCGGGAGTTTTTGTCGGTGGCGGGGGTGATGATGGCCGGGTGTTGTTCACCGACCTCGTCACCGCCTCCGCCGAACTGGCGGCCACGCGGTCACGGAAAACGAAGATCGCCGTGCTGGCTGATTTGCTGCGCACGGCCGAACCCGGAGAACTGCCCGCGGTGATCGCGTATCTCACCGGGCAGACGGCGCAGGACCGGCTCGGAGCCGGCTGGCGCACGCTCGCCGACCTCGCCGTCGAACCCGCGGCCGTGCCTGCCGTCTCCGTGGCCGAGGTCGAAGTCGCGCTCGCCGACGTCGCGGCCGCGGCGGGCGCGGGTTCGGTGAAGCGACGGGCGGAGGTGCTCACGGCGTTGTTCTCCCGGCTGACGCGGGCCGAGCAGGAGTTCGTGTTCCGGCTCATCACCGGGGAGCTGCGGCAGGGCGCGCTGGAAGGCGTGATGGTCGACGCGATCGCGGCGGCGGCCGAGGTGGGCCTCGACCAGGTGCGGCGTGCGTTCATGCTGTCCGGGCGGCTGCCGGTCACCGGACAGGCGGCGCTGACCGGGGGCGCGGCGGCGCTCGCGGAATTCGGGCTGGAGCTGGGCCGCCCGGTCCGGCCGATGCTCGCGTCGCCGGCGGAATCGCTGGAGGAAGCCGTGGCGGAGCACGGGAACGCGATCGTCGAGTACAAAATGGACGGTGCGCGGATCCAGGTGCACCGGCAGGGTTCGGAAGTGCACGTGTACACCCGCACGCTGCGGGAAATCACCGGCAGCGTAGCCGAATTGGTCGAGCTGGTGCGGGCGCTGCCGTGTGAATCGGTAGTGCTGGACGGCGAAACCCTCGCGCTCACCGACGACGGGCGGCCGCGGCCGTTCCAGGAAACGATGAGCCGGTTCGGCAGCACGCGGGACGAACAGGTGCGGGCGTTGCTGCTGCGGCCGTACTTCTTCGACTGCCTGCATCTGGACGGGGTCGATCTGCTCGACGCGCCGTTGTCCGAACGCAACGAGGCGCTGCGCCGGGTGGCGGGCGAGCACGTGATCCCCGGCTCGCTCCGGCCGGAATCACCGGCCGCGGTGCTCGACGCGGCGATGGACGCCGGGCACGAGGGCGTGATGGTGAAGGACCTCGATTCGATCTACGCGGCCGGGCGGCGCGGGCGGGCGTGGCTGAAGGTGAAACCGGTGCACACCATCGATCTGGTGGTGCTGGCGGCGGAATGGGGACATGGGAGGCGCACCGGGAAACTGTCGAATCTGCACCTCGGCGCGCGCGATCCGGACGGCGGGCCGCCGATCATGGTGGGCAAGACGTTCAAGGGCCTCACCGACGAGCTGCTGGCCTGGCAGACCGAGCGGTTCCAGGAGATCGAGACGCACCGCGACCAGTGGACCGTCCACGTACGACCGGAAATGGTGGTCGAGATCGAACTGGACGGGGCTCAGGTCAGCACGCGGTATCCGGGCGGGCTGGCGCTGCGGTTCGCCCGGGTGGTGCGGTATCGGCCGGACAAGGAACCCGGCGAGGCGGACACCATCGACACCGTCCGGGGGCTGCTGCGCGGCAGCCGTCCGGCGGAGCAGCCCCGCGCGGAGGGAAGTGCTGGATCCGCGGGTGGGCCGAGTCCCGCAGCTCAGCCTGAGTCCACGAAGCAGCCGAGTTCCGCGGCGCAGGCTGATTCCACGGCGTCCAGCCTCGAAGAACAGCCCGGTTCCGAGGAGGCGTCCGGATGATCGCCCCGCACGCCCTCCGGATGAGTGGGCATATTACGGACATCGGACAGTTTTCCCCGCCGTACTCAGGAAAACGCCCGACGAAAGTTGATGTCGCACCCGTGGCCGCGTACCCGAGAGTGGGAGCACTGGCCTGTGTCGATGGGAGAACAGCATGACGTTCCGGGTGAAATCAGCTGTCCGGGGATTCGGGCGGCCGATGACCCTGCTGGCGGGCGTGGCGCTCGCCGCGACGGTGGTGGCCGCACCGGCCAGTGCCGCGCCAGCGCCGCCGCAGCCTTCCCGGCACCACTTCTCGGCTGCCGCGCAGTCGTTCGTCGGCGCGACCACCGTGAGCGAGCGGGTGGCGCGGCTCAACGCGGCGATGGCCAAGCTGCCGAAGGAAAGCGGTGCGTACAACGCCACGAAGCTGTGGAACCAGGGCATCACCGGCGCCGGGTCCACCGTGGCCACGCTGGTGTCGTTCGGCGACGACAAAGTCAAGCAGGTGCTGGACGAGTATTCGCGGCAGCACGGCCTGCCTCCGGCGAACGTCGAGGTGCTGCAGCCCTCCGGCGCGGTGCCCGCGTGCACCGACCCGGGGGTGGACACCGCCGCCTGCCAGTCGTGGGGCGGGGAAACCGACCTCGACGTCACGATGATGCACGCGATGGCCCCGGCCGCGAAGATCGTCGTCGCGGCCACTCCGGTCGCCGAGACGCAGGGCTTCGCCGGGTTGCCGGAAATGATGCACGCCGTCGACTACCTGACTGAGCACCGCGTCGCCGACGTGGTCTCGATGAGCTTCGGCACCACCGAGGAGAACTTCCCGTCCTTCGAGTCGATCAAGACCCTCGACCCGGCGCTGGAGCGGGCGAGCAAGGCGGGCGTCACGCTGGTGGCGTCGTCCGGCGATGACGGGCCGACCGGGTCGTACCTGCAGGGCCCAGGCAAGTACCCGTACCGCGTGGCGAGCTGGCCTGCCAGCGACCCGAACGTCACCACGCTCGGCGGCACCCAACTGCACTTGGACGCGAACGGCGTCCGCACCAAGCCCGACGACCTGGTCAACGCGGCGGACAACGGATTCAGCGAGGGCGCGGGCCTGTCGAAGGCGTACGCACGACCGTCCTGGCAGAGCCGCGTCAAGAAGATCACCGGCAGCACGATGCGGGCGTACCCGGACATCAGCATGGAAGGCGTCCAGGGGACGTCGCAGTCGGCACCGTTGTTCGCGGGCGTGCTGGCGTTGGCGGTGCAGGCCAACCACGGCCGGCTGGGCCAGATCAACCCGGCGCTGTACTCGAAACTGGGTCCGAAGGGCACCGCGGCCGGGATCGTCGACGTCACCAAGGGCGACAACAGCCAGTACGACGTCGAAGGCTTCAAGGCCGGTCCGGGTTACGACATCGCGAGCGGCTGGGGCACGGTCGACGCGTCGGTCTTCGTGCCTGCTCTGGTGAAGGCGGTGCGGTGATGCGGTAGTCAGCGACCGAGCACTGCCTCCGGCGGGCAGGTGCCACTCGGCCTGGACAAGTTTCACCCGGCCCGGCGCGATCGATCCTGGTCGTGTCGGGCCGGGCGGACCAGGCCGGAGACGTACTGTCAGCGACATGTCGTCGAAAGCGCTGGCCCGGCTGTGGTTCGGGGTGACCGCGGTCGTCGTGCTGGCCGCGCTCGTGATCCAGATCGTCGCGCTGGTGCCGCCGCAGGGACGGTACGTCAGCTTCGGCGGACGGGTGGCGAACCTGTTCACCTATTTCACGATCATCTCGAACGTTCTCGTCCTCGTCACCAGCGCGGCTTTCGCTCGCGGACGCGGCACCTCGCCGCTGATGCGCGTGCTGTGGCTCGACGCGCTGGTCGGGATCGTGGTCACCGGCGTGGTCTACCAGGTCGCGCTCGCGGGGCTGTACGAACTGCACGGGCTCAGCCTCGCCGCGGACATCCTGCTGCACCGCGTCACGCCGGTGCTGTGCGTGCTCGGCTGGCTGATCTTCGCTCCGCGGGTGCTGGAATGGCGCACTGTCTGGTGGTCGCTCGTCTATCCCTTGGTGTGGCTGGCTTTCACTCTCGTCCGCGGTGCGATCGACGGCTACTACCCGTACCCGTTCGTCAACGCCGACGACCTCGGTTACGGGCAGGTCGCGCTGAACTGCCTGCTCATCGGCGTCTTCTTCATCGTGCTCGCCAGCGGTGCCCGGGTCGCCGACCAGCGGCTCACGCGCGCACCCGCCGAAACGCGTTCAGCGGATCGCTGAGCCCGGCCTGCGCGAGCGCCCGCCACGCGCCGCGCTTCAGATCCACCGGCTTGCCCGCGGCGACGCGATGCATCTGCTGGGTGTGCCACTGAATCTCGAGCAGGCTGTCGGCGAGCCGGATTCCCGTGTGCGGGCACCGCCGTTCGGCTCGCACGTCCTCGCCCGCGAGCAGCCGTCCCGGCAGACCGGGGTCCACAGTGAACGGACGGCCGATCCCGATCACGTCCAGCGCACCGGATTCCAGCGCCTCCGCCATCCCGGCCGCCGTGGCGAACCCGCCGGTTACCATCAGCGCGACCTCGCTGATCTGCCGGGCTTTCGCCGCGTAGTCAAGGAAATACGCTTCCCGCCGCTGCGTGCTCGCCCGGCCGGACCCCATCATCACGGCCCGCTCGTACGTGCCGCCGGAGATCTCCAGCAGGTCGATCCCGGCCTCGCCCAGTGCGCGAACCACCTGCAGCGACTCGTCCTCGTCGAAGCCGCCGCGCTGGAAGTCAGCGCTGTTGAGCTTCACCGAGACCGGCACCCGATCCCCCACCGCGCCCCGAACCGCGCGCACCACCTCAAGCAGGAAGCGGCTGCGGTCGCGCCCCCACTCGTCGTCGCGGCGATTCACCAGCGGCGACAGGAACTGCGAAATCAGGTACCCGTGCGCACCATGGATCTGGATCCCGCCGAACCCGGCGTCGACAAACGTCCGCGCCGACGCCGCGAACCTCGCCACCACCGCTTCGATCTCGTCCCCGGTCAACGCCCGCGGCGCGGCGAACGCCGTCCGCACCCCTCGGTCGCCGAACGGCACCGCCGACGGCGCGACCGGCTGCCGGGACAAGTACCGAGGACTCTGCCGACCGGGATGGTTGAGCTGCACCCACAACTGCGCGTCGGTCCCGTCCACCGACCGCGCCCACGACCGGTACGCGGCCGGATCGGGCGTGGCCGGAACCGCGACGTTGCGCGGTTCGCCGAGCGCGGTGGGATCGACCATCACGTTGCCGGTCACCAGCAGGCCAGCGCCCCCGCGTGCCCACGTCCGGTACAGCCTCGCGAGCTCCCCGGACGGCGCGTTGCGACGGTCGCCAAGCTGCTCGCTCAGCGCCGACTTCGCGATGCGATGCGGCAGCACGGCCCCGCACTGCAGTTTGAGCGGTTCGGCGAGCAGATCCCGGGGGTCGGTCATGAGCAGTCCCGTCGTCGCGGCTAACTTACCGCGAGTAAGAATACTCGAAAGTAAGTATCGGCGGTATGCCTCGCGGGCCACTAGGGTCTGCGGCATGACGGCCATAGTGCAGAACCTGGTCACGTCGGGCGTGTTCGAACTCGACGGCGGCAGCTGGGACGTGGACAACAACGTCTGGATCGTGGGCGACGGCGCCGAGGTGATCGTGATCGACGCCGCGCACGACGCGGACGCCATCGCGGACGTGGTCGGAGACCGCACGGTCCGCGCGATCGTCTGCACCCACGCGCACAACGACCACGTCAACGCCGCCCCCGCGCTGGCGGAGCGCACCGGCGCGCCGATCCTGCTGCACCCGGCCGACCGCGTCGTGTGGGACCTGACCCACCCGGACCGCGCCCCCGACGGCGACTTGGCCGACGGACAGGTCATCACCGTCGCCGGCACCGACCTCACCGTGCTGCACACCCCCGGCCACGCCCCCGGCGCAATCTGCCTGCACAGCCCCGACCTGGAAGTCCTCTTCACCGGAGACACCCTGTTCCACGGCGGCCCCGGCGCGACCGGCCGGTCGTACTCCGACTACCCGACCATCGTGAAATCCATCCGCGACCGCCTCTTCCCCCTCCCCGACGCGACGATCGTCCGCACCGGCCACGGCGAGGCGACGACCGTCGGGAAGGAAAAAGCGGGATCAGCGGACTGGCCTCCGGCTTAGCCGAGCGCCGACTCACCGCGGCACCGTCCGGCACGCGGCCGGTTCCGCGGTGCGGTCGTAGCGCGTCGGCTCGCCGCCTGACCGCTCCGAATCTCGCCAGGCCGCGTCAGCTCGCTGCCTGATCGCCCTGAACTCTCGCCAGTGCGTCGGCTTGCTGCCTAACCGCCCTAAATCTCGCCAGGCAGGTCGGCTCGCTGCCCGACCGCCCTGAATCTCGGCAGGCGCGTCGGCTCGCTGCCTAACCGCCCTAAATCTCGTGAGGCGGGCCAGCAAGGTCGCTGGTTCGTCTGACGAGTCTGGCAACCGGCCGCCGAGGCCGGTCCGCAAACGCTTGCGCCCGGCCGGGCCAGGCAGTTCGCTGTTCTTCGCTGGATCTGCACGCCGCCCGCCGGATAAGACCACGGCCCGGCCGCCACATCGATCAACGCGTTTCAGCCCTGCGGCCGAAGCCTCGCCTGTCCCAGGGGCCATGCGCTTCCCGCCGCAACCCCAGCATCAATCCCGATGCCGAAGGCTCGTCCGCCCCAGCGCCAGGCACTTCCCGCCGCAACCCGCAGTACCAATCCCGGCGCCGAAGGCTCGCCTGCCCAGCGCCAGGCACTTCCTGCGGCAACCACCCAGCACCAATCCCGCCTCGGAGGCCGCGCCGTCCCCAGCAACGCCGCGAAACCGCGGCCGCAGCCAAGCAGCCCAGCCAGCCGAACCAGAAACCCCGCCTCAGCAGCTCGCCAGACCAACCCCGAACCCCCGCTACCGGGCCAGCCGAGGAACCTCCGGCACCACTCGAACCCGCTCCCGAGCTTCCCCCGCAAGCGCTTGCGCCCATTCCTGCAACCCGGCCACGTCCACCCCGAACGGAGGCTCCTCCCGGAACGGCGCGATGTTCTCCGCCCCGCGCTCCAGCAGCGCGACCGCCCCGTTCCCATTCCCCCGCAACGCGTGCGTCAGCCCCACCGCCAGTTGCGCCAAGCCGCGCCACAGCTCTTGCTCCGGCCCGTCCGTCGCCTTCCAGGCGTCCTCGAACACCTCGTGCGCGTGGAACGGGCGGCCGGCGTCCAGCAGGTCCTGCGCCTCCGCCAGGGTCTCCGCCGGGGTGCGCTGCACGCCTTCGGGCTGGCGCGGCACGCCGTCGGACCCATAGGGCAGCGGGCGGCCCAGGCCATCACGCGGGCGAGCGTTGCGGGCCCGCCCCTGGTCGTCGCGATCACGGCTGTCCACCCGGCCATTGTCCCACGTGCCACGCCGGGTTAGCGTCTCGCGCGCGAGCCACGTAGCCTGGTGACTCGTGCGCTTTCTGGATGGGCACGTGCCCGCTCACGACCTGACCTACGACGACGTGTTCCTGCTGCCGAACCGTTCGGACGTGGAGTCCCGTTTCGGCGTCGACTTGTCCACTGTGGACGGCACTGGCGCGACGATCCCCTTGGTGGTGGCCAACATGACGGCCGTCGCCGGGCGGCGGATGGCCGAGACGGTCGCTCGGCGCGGCGGGCTCGTCGTGCTTCCGCAGGACGTCGACACCGAGGCAGTGGCCGAAATCGTCTCCTGGGTGAAGTCCCGCCACACCGTCTGGGACACGCCGCTGGTCCTCACCGGCGGCGACGCGGTGGCCGACGCCCTCAACCTCGTGCACAAGCGAGCACACGGCGCGGTTGTCGTCGTCGACGGTGACGGCAAGCCGGTCGGTGTCGTCGACGAGGCCGCCTGCGCTGGTGTCGACCGCTTCGCGCGGCTGGCCGACGTCGCCGAGCCGGCTGTCGTCGCCGTGCCGCTGGACACGCCGCCGCGCGAGGTTTTCGAACTCCTGCACAGCCACGGTGGACGGCTCGCCCTCGGCCTCGACGCCGACGGTCGCCTCGCCGGTGTTCTCACCGCAGTGGGCGCGCTGCGCTCGGAGATCTACACCCCGGCCGCCGACGCTCAGGGCAAGCTGCGCGTCGCCGCCGCGGTCGGCGTGAACGGAGACGTCGCGGCGAAGGCCGAAGCGGTGCTAGCCGCGGGCGTCGACACGCTGGTCGTCGACACCGCGCACGGGCACCAGGAAAAGATGATCGCCGCGCTCAAGGCGGTCCGTTCGGTGTCGCCGAAGGTGCCGATCGTGGCGGGGAACGTCGTGACCGCCGAGGGCACTCGCGACCTCATCCACGCGGGCGCGGACGTCATCAAGGTCGGCGTCGGCCCCGGCGCGATGTGCACGACGCGAATGATGACCGGCGTCGGCCGCCCGCAGTTCTCCGCCGTCGCGGAATGCTCGGCTGCCGCCCGCGAACTGGGCAAACACGTATGGGCCGACGGCGGGGTGCGGCACCCGCGGGACGTCGCGCTGGCGCTGGCCGCGGGCGCGTCCGCGGCGATGGTCGGCTCGTGGTTCGCCGGCACCCACGAATCGCCCGGCGACCTGCGGTACGACGAGCAGGGCCGTCCGTACAAGGAGTCGTTCGGGATGGCGTCGAAGCGCGCCGTCGGGGCCCGCACGCGCACGGACAACGTCTTCGACCGCGCGCGCAAGGCGCTGTTCGAAGAGGGCATCTCCACGTCGCGGATGGCGCTGGACCCGACCCGGCCCGGCGTCGAGGACCTGATCGACTCGATCTGCTCGGGTGTGCGCTCTTCCTGCACGTACGCGGGCGCGCGCACGCTGGAGGAGTTCCACGAGCGCGCCGTGCTGGGCGTGCAGTCCGCGGCTGGTTTCGCCGAGGGACGCCCGCTGCCTTCCGGCTGGTGACACGTCAGCTCGCCGCGTCCGATCCCGGGTGCGGCGAGCTGCTTACCGGCCAGGCAGATGTGATCCCGAGGCAGTACTCCTCAGAACCTGGGCAGCCGCGTCCCGAAGTCGTATTCGAACGACAGCGTGCGTCGAGGGCCTTCAGAGTCTTCGGGCGAAGTCAGCTCGGCCTCAGCCAGGGGCTCGCAGACAAGACTCGGCTCCGCCACGCCACCACTCGCGCCACGTGACCTCGACCCAGGCGATTTCACGAATGCAGCCTTCCGATCCTCGAACAGGTCCGGTAGGCACGTTCCGCATCCGTCCTGCCAGTGCAGATCCCGTGAAGGGCGGCCCACCGCGGTCGCCGCGGCAGGCCGCCCTTCACGGATCTAGGTCAGCCGTGGTCTTCCAGCATCTCGGTCACCAGCGCCGCGATCGGCGAGCGCTCCGATCGGGTCAGGGTGACGTGCGCGAACAGCGGGTGCCCCTTCAGCTTCTCGATCACCGCCGAGACGCCGTCGTGCCGTCCGACGCGCAGGTTGTCGCGCTGGGCGACGTCGTGCGTGAGCACCACCCGCGACGCCGAGCCGAGCCGGGAAAGCACGGTCAGCAGCACATTGCGTTCCAGCGATTGCGCCTCGTCCACGATCACGAAAGTGTCGTGCAGCGAACGGCCCCGGATGTGCGTCAGCGGCAGCACTTCGAGCATGCCGCGGTCGAACACCTCGTCCAGCACGTCCTGGCTGACCAGCGCGCCGAGCGTGTCGAACACCGCCTGCGCCCACGGCTGCATCTTCTCGCTCTCGGACCCCGGCAGATAGCCGAGATCCTGGCCGCCGACCGCGTAGACCGGGCGGAACACCACGACCTTGCGGTGCTGCTGGCGTTCCATCACCGCCTCCAGGCCCGCGCACAGCGCCAGCGCCGACTTGCCGGTGCCTGCCCTCCCGCCGAGCGAGACGATGCCGACGTCGGAGTCCAGCAGCAGGTCGAGTGCCACGCGCTGCTCCGCCGAACGGCCGTGCAGGCCGAACGCCTCGCGGTCGCCGCGCACCAGCCGCACCCGCTTGTCCGCCGTGACCCGGCCGAGCGCGCTGGAACTGCCCGCCAGCAACCGCAGTCCGGTGTGGCACGGCAGTTCGCCCACCTCGCCGAGTCCGAACTCCGCCGGGTCCGCCGAACCGCCCGAGAAGAGCGTGTCGATCAGCTCCTGGGGAGCGTCCACGTCCGCCATGCCCGTCCAGCCCGACGGCGTGACCTCCTGCGCCCGGTACTCGTCCGCGGTGAGCCCGACCGCACCCGCTTTGACCCGCAGCGGGATGTCCTTCGTCACCAGGGTGACCGCCGGCTGCTCCGTCGCGAGGTTGAGCGCGCACGCGAGGATGCGGTGGTCGTTCGAGTCGGTGCGGAAGCCCACCGGGAGCACGGACGGATCGGTGTGGTTCAGCTCCACCTGCAGGGTGCCGCCCTGGTCGCCGATCGGGATCGGGGCGTCGAGCCTGCCGTGCTTGAGCCGGAGATCGTCCAGCAGCCGGAGGGATTCCCTGGCGAACCAGCCCAGTTCGGAGTGGTGGCGCTTGGCCTCCAGTTCGCTGATGACGACCAGCGGGAGGACCACCGCGTGTTCGGCGAACCGGGTGACCGCCCACGGGTCGGAGAGCAGCACCGACGTGTCGAGCACATAAGTGATGCGTGGGGATTCGGGCGAGATCGAGGCTTTCTCCGGCGCCGGGGCACCGGTCGAAGAACGGCCTGAGGCCTTGCGGGGTGAACGCTGCGCAGTCACGACGGCATCTCCCTCGAGGGCGTGTGCACCCCACGCCCGCACTCGCTGGGCCGGGCACCTCCCTGGTTGGGTCCGCACTCCCTGACGCTGGATGCGTCAGGCGGCACGGCCACGAGGGCCGGGTGCCGGCCCCCTCGTGCATCTCGTGGGCGGCTGAGCCGCCCCCTCGATCAACGCCACGACCAGGGCCTCCCGCGAGAACCCGCACGGAACGCGAGTCCTCTATTCCGGAAGGTACCTACGTCCGCCGCGTCGTGCAGGCAGCCACACAGGTGATTCGCCGATTCGTCATCCGACCGTCGGTCGCTCGAAACAGAGTGTCCACAGTGCTCACTCAGCGTCACCGGGTCCGGCGATCAGGGGGTCGCACAGATGGATGATCATGGAAAATTGATCACCGAGTGCAGGCAATTCCCAGGTAAAGGGCCTTGTACCACGGGCCAGACCAGAATGCATTTCGCGTCCTGGACACTGAACCGGTCCGAGTGAACTGGGCCTTCAAGCCCTCACACAATGGGCGTACGCACCATTCACTAGAGGCCATTCGGGGGTAATTTCCTTACTGCGGGACACACCACCGGAACACTCCGGTGCCCCGAATCCCAGTATCTCTACCTAGGAGTGTGCGAAGTGCTGAAGAAGGCTGGAATTGTCGCCGGTGCGGCCGCGGGTCTGATGATGATCGGCGGGACGGCGTTCGCCTCCCCGGCCGCGACCCAGGGCGCCCCGGACCCGACGTTCGGCGACGCCTACGCCACCTTCATCGAGGGCGGCGGCGCGCTGGGCTACGGTGCCGCTTCGCTGGTCGCGGGTGCCTACACCGGCATCGCGCTGACCCCGGCGCTGGTGGCCCACTCGATGGAGCACCACCACGGCTGAGCCGTCTTGACGCGAAGGCCCCGGAGCCCGGCTCCGGGGCCTTCGCGGCGTTTGCGGCCCGGGTGACCGGCCCGGCTGGGTGGGTCCGCCGGGCCGGTTCGCCGCCTCAGGCGCCGAACCGGCGGTGCCGCCAGGCGTAGTCGCGCATCGCGCGAAGAAAGTCGACGCGCCGGAATGCCGGCCAGTAAGCCTCGGTGAACCAGAATTCCGAATGCGCGGACTGCCAGAGCAGAAATCCGGAAAGCCGCTGTTCACCGGACGTTCGGATAATCAGATCCGGATCCGGCTGGCCGGAAGTGTAGAGATGTTCCGAGATGTGGTCGACGTCGAGGATTTTCGCGAGTTCGCGAATCGAAGTGCCCTCGTCGGCGTGCTGGAGGAGAAGTTTGCGGACTGCGTCGGCGATCTCCTGCCGTCCGCCGTAGCCGACCGCGATGTTCACCTCCATGCCCGAGTGGTTCTCGGTCCGCGCCGCGGCGGCGGTGAGCTTCTGCGCCACCTCGAGCGGCAGCAGGTCGAGCGCGCCGACGATGCGCAGCCGCCACGGCACCTCGGCACCGGCGAGCTCGTCAGTGACGTCGGTGATGATTTTCAGCAGCGGCGTGAGCTCGTCCGGATCCCGGTTGAGGTTGTCGGTGGAGAGCAGCCACATCGTCACGACCTCGACCTCGGCCTCCTGGCACCAGCTGAGGAAGTCGGCGATCTTCTTGGCCCCGGCGCGGTGCCCGTCGGCCACGTCGGTGAACCCGGCCTCGCGGGCCCAGCGGCGATTGCCGTCGAGCATGATCGCGATATGCCGAGGATGACGGCCTGCCGACTGCTGGATCAGGCGGCGGCTGTAGACGCTGTATACGACGTCGGACATGAAGGACCGGAGGCTCACGTCGCCCGAGCGTACGCACCCCTCGGTTAAAGGTGTGACGCGCCACGGAGGCTGGCGAAAAACCTACGGTCCCGTAACCTTGGGCTGGTGAGTGTGAAGATCGATCCCCCGCCTGTCCCCGAGGACACTCGGCCCCGGCTGCGCGGCCACATCCACTTCTGGTCGTTCTTCGGCGCTGTCGCCGCGGCCGCCACGCTGATCAGCCTCGCCGCTTCGACGGTTTCGCCGGTAGCCGCACTAGCGACGTCCGTGTACGGCCTCACCGTACTGGGCTTGTTCGGCGTGAGCGCGCTGTATCACCGCAGGCTGTGGAGCCCGCGCGCGTACAAGTGGATGAAGCGCGCCGACCATTCGATGATTTTCCTCTTCATCGCCGGCACGTACACGCCGTTCACCCTGCTGGCCATGTCGAAGCCGACCGGATACATCGTCCTGGGCATCGTCTGGGGCGGCGCGGTCCTCGGCGTGGCGATGAAGATGCTGTGGCCGCACGCCCCGCGCTGGCTAGGGGTGCCGATCTACATCGCGCTGGGTTGGGTCGCGGTGTTCGTCCTGCCGGAACTGCTGACCCATGCCGGGGTCGCGGCTTTGGTGCTGCTTTGCGTGGGTGGGCTATTTTATACCGTTGGGGCGGTTTTCTACGCGGTGAAGTGGCCGAATTACTGGCCGGAGACGTTCGGGTACCACGAGTTCTTCCACGCGTGCACTGTGTTGGCGGCGGTGTCGCATTACATCGCGATCTGGTTGGCGATGTACGCCTAGCTGCGGGTTTGTTTCTCAGGCCGTCTCCATGCCGTCACGCTGCCTGGAGACGGCCTGAGTCGTTTCCGGCAACTCCCGCGGTTCATCAAGGCCACCGCAGCCAAGGCATCGGCCGGAGCGAAGATCCGGCTGGCGTTCGGTGACCCTGGCTTCGTATCGGGATGAAGGGGTAGGTCCGCTGGACCGTCTCCAGGCCGTCGCAGGTCGAACTGTTCACCGATCCGGGCAATAACGCGGTCGTCAGAATGCCGGGCCGCGAGTTCCCCGGAGTCCTGATCCGGAGCGACAGCCTGTCGATCCTGCTCGACAACTACTGCACCGCACTCCGCGCACACGACCTGCCAGCGCCGTTCGCGCGACGGCGAGCCTGGCCTGACTGCGCCGACTGGTTCCAAGCACCAGTTCAGCCGTTCAGCATCGGCGCTGCCAAGAACTGCTCCGGAACCGCGAACCCATCCACCAACGTCCGCGCATGCGGCCGCAAAGCCACGCACAGTGCGTTAACCGCCGCAGTCACCGCCTTGGAGCGACTCGCGGAGATTCGGCCGTGCTCCAAGAACCAGCCGCGGTCGGCTTCGATCGTTGACAGCGCGTACAGGTCGCACACCCGCGAGAGAAGCGCAGCCGCATCCTCGCCGGGACAGGCGGCGACAGCGCGGGCGAAGGCGTCGAGAATCAACCGGTCCACGTGTACGCGGCCGGCGAGCAGCACATGGTCCTGTACGGAGTTGAAGACACCGAAGGGATCCGAAGCAGCCCCGCGAAGACGGTTAGCCACGCCGCTCAGCACATGCTCTTCACGGTCCTCGAAGAGACGCTGTTGCCACTCACGGTCGAAGAGCACCGTAGCGTCGTCGGACTCGGTGAGACGGTCCAGGAATCGCCAAGCGGCTGAGCGTTCCTTGACTGTGTCCACCAGTTGCTCAGCGACGAACCGGGCCGTCGCCAGGGGGCTGAGGTCCTCGAAGTGTTCCTTGTACTGCGTCAGCAAACCCTTCGCCACCAGCTGCGACAACACAGTGTTGTCGCCTTCGAAGGTGGTGAAGACGTCGGTGTCGGCCTTCAAACCGGCCAGCAAGTTCTCCGCGAGGTATCCACTGCCGCCGCAGGCTTCGCGGGCCGTTTGGATGGTCGCGGTCGCGTGCCAGGTGTTCGCGGCTTTAAGACCGGCGGCTCGGGACTCCAGTTCGCGCTGCTCTTCCTCCGGCGCATCGGACGCGATGTCGTGCAGGGCGGCGACCAGTTCCTCCTGCGCGAAGTGCAAGGCGTAGGTCTTCGCCAGAGCAGGCAGCAGTTTCCGTTGGTGTCCCAGGTAATCGAGGATGACGACCTCGTCGCCGTCTGGGCGCTGGAACTGCCGACGCTGGTCGCCGTAGCGGATTGCCAGCGTCAGGGCGCGTTGGGTGGCGCATCCGGCGCTGCCGCCGACGCTCACGCGGCCGCGGATGAGCGTGCCCAGCATCGTGAAGAACCGGCGGCCGTCGCTTTCGATCGGGCTCGTGTAGGTGCCGTCCTCGGCTACGTCGCCGAAGCGGTTCAGCAGCGCTTCCCTTGGCACCCGGACCTGGTCGAAGGTCAACCGTCCATTGTCGACGCCGTTCAGGCCCGCCTTTACGCCGCAGTCGGCGATCGTGACGCCCGGGGCCGGAGCACCGGAATCGTCGCGGATCGGGACCAGGAACGCATGTACGCCACGGGATTCGCCGCCGGTGATCAGTTGCGCGAAGACCGCCGCGAGCTGTCCGTCGCGGGCCGCGTTGCCGATGTATTCCTTGGTGGCACCGGGATCTGGGCTGTGCACGACGAATTCCTGCGCCAAAGGGTCGTACGTCGCGGTGGTGTGCAGGTGCTGGACATCCGAACCGTGGCCGTGCTCGGTCATCGCGAAGCAGCCGAGCAGGTCCAGATTCATGATGCGGCGCAAGTATTTCTCGTGGTGCGACGCGGTGCCGAGCAGCTGCACCGCGCCGCCGAACAGGCCCCACTGCACCCCGGCCTTGACCATCAGCGACAGGTCGCCGTAGCCGAGCATCTCGAACGACATCACCGACCCGCCGACGTCGCTCAGCCCGCCGTACGCGGCGTCGAAGCCCAGCGCGGGACGGTCCGTTTCCGCGAGTTTCCGCAGCTGGTCCAGCACCTGGACGCGATGTGCCTCGACGTCGAGACCGATCGTGTCACGGAACTTCTCCGTGCTCATCTGCGCGCGCACGTCGCGCTTCAACCCGGCCCAGCGTCCATCGAGGACGGCGGTCAACGCGTCCGGATCCACTTTCGCGGGCACAGCAGGGACGTCCACGGTTCCTCCGATACAGCAGGCTGCCACCAGCCTGCCGCAGCGGAGGATCTTCCGCAGCTCAGCCCAAGTCGGGCCCCTTCGACCGCAGGTCGTCGACCTTGGTCAGCGCCTCGCGCAACTCGGTCAGCCATGTGTCCGCGTGCTCACCGACCAGCCGCACCGCCCAGGCCAGCGCCTCGGACCGCGACCGCGCGACGCCGGCGTCCACGAGTGTGTCGAGGACCAGCCGTTCGGGTTGCCGCAGCCGGGTCATCACCGGCACCGACAGCGTCGTGAAGTGCGCCGTCGTGCCGCCCAGCTTCGCGCCCCACGCCACCTTGCGCTGGTAGCGATGCTCGGCCTGCCGGGCGATTTCGATGCGCTCGTCGCGGGTTTCCTCGCGGAACCGGCTGATCCGCCCGTCCTCGGCGGCCGCGCGGGCCGCGTCGTCGGCGTAATCGCCGGTCAGCGCGGGCAGTTCGCCCACGATCAGGATCTCTTCGCGGTCCACGGTGATTGCCGGGTCGCCGGTGAACCAGCCGTCCGGGAGCCGTCCGCCGAACCACGCCGCCGCGTCCTCCGCCGACGGTGCCTCGGCCTGCTGCCAGCCCCGGCCTTTCCAACCTCGCCCCATGACGTCCACCATCCTTGATTACATGATTACGTCACTACTGAAGCTACGCCGATTCCACGCGGCCGGGTACCGCGTTCACCAGGGGCGGAATTCGTCAGAGCTGGGCGATGAGGTGCTCCGCCGCGGTCACCGGACGCTCGCAGACGTAGCCACGGCAGACGTACGCCGCTGCCTCGCCGTCGACCAGCGGACGGTCGGCCAGCAGTGGGACGCCGACCGCGTCCGGCTCGCCGCCGAGCACGATGCCGCCGCCATGGATGTGCTGCGCAGCGGCGGTGACCAGCTCCGCACGGTCCGCGCCGACGACCGCGACCTGCACCGGTCCGGACTGCGCTGCCTCCGCCACGGACAACCAGTGCCCGGCGAAGCGCGGAACCCGCGCGGCGAGCAGGCCGACGCGACGCAACGCGAGTTCAGCAGCGTCGCGGTAACGCGCCGCTTGATCCGGTCCGGCCAGCGCGGACGCCGTGAGCAGCGCACCGGCCAGCGCTGAGGCACCGGACGGGCTCGCGTTGTCCGTCGGATCGGACGGGCGCTGCACGAGGACTTCCGCGTCGTCGGCAGTGTCGTGATACGCACCCGGCGCGGAGTCCGACGCGAAATGCGCCAGGGCGACGTCGAGCAGCCGGCTCGCTTCGGTGAGCCAGCGAGGTTCGCCGGTGGCCTGATGGAGGGCGAGAAGGCCGTCGGCGAGGCAGGCGTAATCCTCCAGCACGCCGACCGGGGTCCCGACCGCGCCGTCCCGCGAACTGCGGCGGAGGCGTCCGTCTACGAGGTGCAGGTCCAGCAGCAGCGACGCCGCGTTGCGGGCCAGCTCAATCCACTGTGGACGTTCCAGCGCGACACCCGCTTCGGCCAGCGCGGAAATCGCGAGGCCGTTCCACGCGGCGACAACCTTGTCGTCCCGTCCCGGTTGCGGACGCTCCGCCCGCGCTTCGAGCAACGCTTGCCGGACGCGCTCGAATCGGTCGAAATCATCCGGATCGGTCCGCAATTGAAGGGTCGACGCGCCTTCTTCAAACGTGCCCTCTTCGGTGACGCTGAAAAGTTCAGCCGCCCACGGGCCGTCCTCGCCGAGCACCTCGTTGAGCTGCGCGGGAGTCCACACATACGTGAGCCCCTCGACGCCTTCGGTGTCCGCATCGAGCGAAGCCGCGAAACCTCCTTGCGGCGTAAGAAGATCGTGCTCGAGGAACCGGACGATCCCCTCTGTTACCCGTCGCGCCGACTCAGAACCACGGCGCGCGAGATGCGCGTACACTCGCAGTAGCAAAGCATTGTCATACAACATTTTCTCGAAGTGGGGAACGATCCACTCCGCGTCCACGGAGTAGCGCGCGAACCCGCCGCCCAGCTGATCGTGGATGCCGCCGCGAGCCATCGCGTCCGCCGCGGACTCGGCGAGTTCGCGAGCCTGCTCCGAACCCGTGCGCTCGTGGTGGCGCACTAGGAACTCCAGCACCATCGACGGCGGAAACTTCGGCGCGCCACCGAAACCGCCGTGCACGGAGTCTGCCTCCTGCGCAAGTTTCGCCACCGCCTGAGCCAACGCGTCGGCGTCGACAGCCGATTCCTTCAACGGACCGCTCTGCTCGGCGAGATGCCCGACGATCTGTTTCGCGCCCTCGCGCAGGTCGTCCGGCCGTTCCTCCCACGCCTCCGCGACCGCGACCAGCAGCTGCGTGAACGACGGAATCCCGGGCCGCGGTGCAGGCGGATAGTAAGTGCCGCAATGGAATGGCTCGCCCTCGGGCGTGAGGAAGCAGGTCATCGGCCAGCCGCCCTGCCCAGTCATGGCCTGCGTGGCGGCCATGTAGACGGCGTCGATGTCCGGCCGCTCCTCGCGGTCGACCTTGATGTTGACGAAATGCGCGTTCATCAGCGTCGCGGTGCCTTCGTGTTCGAAGGATTCGTGCGCCATGACGTGACACCAGTGGCAGGCGGCGTACCCGACGGACAACAGAATCGGCACTCCGCGACGGCGCGCCTCGGCCAGCGCTTCCGGACCCCATTCCCACCAATCGACCGGGTTACCGGCGTGTTGCAGGAGGTAGGGGGACGTCGCGTCGGCGAGGCGGTTCACTCCGTCAGCGTCTCACATCCTGCGCCGGTGCACCGGCACCAAATAAGCCGGCTGACACTCAACCAGGGTGCCTATCGCACAGTCCTATGCCATGCTGCGGCAGACTCGGACACTACGATTCGGTCCGTACTGACAACGCCCTTAGATGGCCGGCTAGACTTCCGCTCCATGAGCAGCCTGGGAGCACCGAGACACCCCTTCGACGGGGTTCGCATCCTGGACCTCTTCGCAGGCCCTGGCGGGCTTGATGTCGCCGCGCACTTCCTAGGTTTCAAGAGCATCGGCATCGAGTGGGACCAGAGCGCGTGCGAAACGCGCTACTCGGCTGGCCTGCCGACCTTCCATGCCGATGTCAGTGTCATGCGCGAGACTCGTTTCGACGAGATCCCCACCTCGGTCGACGTGCTGGCAGGCGGGCCTCCTTGCCAATCCTTTTCCGTCGCGGGGCGCGGCGCGGGCCGAGCAGCGCTCGACACCGTGAAAGAGTTCATGCACCGCCTGGTGCATGAGGAGGACGAAACCGAGGTCGACAAAGACCTGCATGCACGTGGAGTGGACCCGCGAACAGCCTTGGTGCTCGAACCTCTCCGCTGGCTTCTCAAGGCGATCGAGACGGAAGGTCGCGAACCGTACAAAGCCATCATTCTGGAGCAGGTTCCTACTGTCCTGCCTCTGTGGGACGTTTACGCACACCTTCTGCGCGGCGGTGAGGGACGTCTCAAGGGCATCAAGTACGAGGCGGATTGCTGGGCACTGAAGACTGAGCAGTTCGGGGTTCCCCAGACGCGCACCCGCGCCGTACTCGTCGCGAGGCTCGTAGGCTCCGGAGCCGTCGAGCGACCCGCTGCGACTCACCTGCCCTTCAGGGTGCATCGCCAAGCAAACAGCCCTGGACAGGCTCAATTGCTCCCGACCGGCGTCGAGCATGAGATCCGTTGGCAGTCGATGGCGGAAGCACTCGACGCGGCAAGCACACTGAAGGGGTCGTCGATCGACATCTCTCGGCTTCGCAGCAGGGGCAAAACGAAGTTCTTCGTCATCTCGAACTACGGATCGAACGGCGACCCTAAGCGGCGAGGCGAACGTCAGTCCGACGAGCCTGCTTTTACGGTCACCGGCAAAGTCTCCAGGAACAAGGTGTACAAGACCAAAGCAGACTACGAGGCGGGGAAGTCAGATCGCTTCACCATCGCCGAATCCGGAGTGCTCCAAACATTCCCCCACAACTTCCCCTGGTCCGGCAAGGACCAGGCTCAGCAAGTGGGCAATGCAGTGCCGCCCCGCCTCGGAATGCACGTGCTCAGCAGGGCGCTACGCGACAAGGCCCCCACGAAAAAAGAACTGGCCCGCTCAGCGACCTGGCCCGCGGTCCCCGCAACGACAGTCGAGGAGCTGCGAAAGATCGGATGCGGTGATCAGAGCCAGTGCCCTCCGGCCGAGTCCAAGACTGCTCACTCTACTCGGAAGCCCTCCCCCTGACCGGCGCGTCGGCGAACAACTCCTCGAAGTGTGCTGCCAAAACCCGCACTGCGTCCTCCGGAACCCGTTCTTCCTCCGGCCCTTCCGGAAGCTCGTTCCGCGACGAGGGAAGCGCCGATGCGGCACCTGCGATCCAGTCGCGCAAGGCATCGCCGTCACGCTCCACATCCGGGGCGACGAGGTCGTACATCAGAGTCGCTGCGGCCGCGTTGACTGCGGGCGTCAAGGCATTGATCTCCCTGCCGGTGCGCACGGTCCCTCGCTCTAGCAATCGAACGAGTGCCTGAGCAGTCGGCCGATGATCGATGACGTCCAGTCGAAGCGCGGAGTTGAGCATGTCCTGATTGCCACAGGCCACGACGACGGGGCCGTAGTCGGAACCGTCCCGAAAGAGTTCCGCCGCCCACCAGAGCCGGGCGAACGACTGCTTGTAATGCGGACCGACGAACCTGTCACGAGCCACGCGCACGCGCGAACCATCCTCTTTCGGCTCAGGTAGATGCCGCCAAACGACATAGTCCGGCGCAACTCCGAGAGCCAAGTACGTCCACAACCCCTTTTCAGCGGCTTCCCGGCGCGTCAACCGGAGGGTTTCGTGCAGTCGCGGCGCCAACCAGGCGTCCGCGGCGGTAGGGCGGTCCGCTCGGAACTTGCTCAGCGCGTCGTCGATCAGATCCCGTACTCGAACCAGATCCAGTCGCGCGTCGTCACCCGTCAGCGGCTCGGCCACCTTGTTCAGCGCGATGGACGGAACGTCCTCGCGCCCTTCGAGCACTCCCGCCGAGAGGAAGTCGGCGGCTTGCACATCGGAGAGCAGCACCAGCCGCTCCGGCAGATGCTCGGGTCGGGAAGTCACGCGTGAGCCTCCTGCTCGAATCGTTCGATCTCGCGGACGGTGGAGGCCAATGTTTTGGGAATCCCGGCACGTCGCGCGGCAGCGTACTGGATGCGCGGTTGCAGATCCATCCAGCTCCCCTCGCCGGTGCGTCGCGTGTGCACTTCGAGGAGAGCTTCTTCCTCTGATCGTCCGGGGATGACGTCCGGGAGCATTTCCCGAAGGACCGCACCCCGCCAATCCGGTGGGAAGAGCGGCACTCCGTCCTCCTCGATCTCCAGGCTGCCGATCGCCGTGTGAAACACCGCTGTCCAGACATCGGCACACATCTGGACCAGCAGCATCTCGCCCACCATGTTCTCCATTTTCGATCCAGGGTCCTGCACCAACGCTGCGAAGCCCTCGAAGTCCGAGTTCAGGCGCACAGCGGGCATTCGTCCCGAGGTATCCACTGCCCAAGGCGCGTCCCGGAAGCTCCGCAGCCACTCCGCTCCGCGGGCGAAGCTCACTGTGGTCACGTCCAGCTGGCGATCCCTCAGCGGGACGTCGGACGTCACATCGATCAACCACTCCTGGTCGGTGGAACCGATGACCCGCCCCGCCACGCCCCCCACTGTTGCCACCACGTGCACGACGAGGGACGCTCGATCCACATGGTTGTCCCGGTCTATCTCGATCTCCCCGGTCCATTCCCGATCGCCATCCGAGCAGGGCTCCAGCCGAGACACCGTGCGGGTGTTGGTCGCCCCTTCGGTCAGGACAGCGACGACCGCGACATCTGACCAGCTGCCCTTCGCCTCGATCTCTCGAGCCGGCACGGTCGCGGTCACCGCAAGCTTGGCCGTCTGCCAGTCGTCGCGTTCCGCCATTCCGAGTGCTGCCACCTGCTCGACTACCGAGCAGCTTCGCGAGTCCAGCTGCTCGCGGCTTTCCCCCGGGCCGCGCAGCCGGACGGCCGTGATCCGGGCCGTCACCGCACCGGTCAGCCGAGGATACGAGTAGACCTTCACGCGACGGCCCCCTTGTTCTCCTGAAGCTCGACGATGAGGCCGGTCAGCGTTGCCCGTACCGGGTGGGTCGACACATCGGTGACGCCTCGGAAGACAGCACGACGCGTTCCAGAAGCAAAATGCAACACACCGTCGACTGCTTCGCAGCCGCTGACGGCGATCAGCTCTGCCCATTTGACTAGCGGGCGCGGGCCCGAGCGCACTTCCAGCTTGGCAACAGGGTTCATTGCCCAGGCCTCGCTCCCAGGCACCATCTTTACGACTGCGGTGATCTGCCACGCACCGGAAGCGTCGACCTCGGCGTCCAGCTCATCCAGTTTCGGAGGCGTAGCAGTTCCCCTTGTCTTGGCGGCTGGTTTGCCCGAGATCTTGAGTCGTTTGCTTACCTTGCTCGTACCGCTGGTCTTCTCTTTCTTGGAAATCGCCACCAATCGGTGCACCGCCTGATTTGTCTCCCAGGTCATCTCCGCGATCCGACGATGGGCCGACGGCGAGTAGCGCATTCTCAGCTCTTCGGTCTGGGCCCACTTGTTGTGCTCTGGCGGCTCGGAAGCACGAAGGAACTCCTCGGCTTCAGCTGAAAAGGGCGCGTCCGCGCCTGCTGCCAGACCAGCCAGCAGGACGGCTTGGAAAGGGTTGGTACCCACGGGTAGACCCGGTACCCGGCTGGTCTTGACAGTCATGCGATTGCCACGCATCGCCGTCACGTGATTGATCCGGCCGTCGGCGTCGGTGGCTTCGGTGACGAGGAGGATGGCCTTATGGTCGCCTGCCGTACCGGCGGCCCCCCGCGCGGGGAGTTTCAGGCGCACGGTGGCAAGAGCTACTTGGCCGGCCTCGGTGAGACGATCCACCGTGGTCCCTGCCAGGAAGGCTTGAAGAGCCCGCGAACGAGCAGGCTGATGCACCTGCGGGTCGACCCGTTCCTCCTCGATGTGTTCCACACCGTTGCGAAGCGTTCGCACGGACGCCTCCAGCAATGGCCGATGCTCACCCCCAGATGTCATCGCTGCCCAAAAGTTGCGTCCCAGTGCGCGGACCAGTCGCTGGTGCATCCGCTCGAGAGTGTCCTCGTCCTCGCTCGCGCTGCCGTCGTAGTCCTGCCCAGTTTCAGCGAGGCTGGCCACATCATGGGCTCCCACGATCAGGAAGGAGGTGCCTGGCTCATCGTCCTCTCTGGCTAGATGCAAGCGCTCGACCACGCCTTCGTCCGCCCACCAGGAGCGGACGACTTCGGTGTTCTCTGCTCTGGGATCAGGTTGCCCTAGCCAAGCAGGACCGGCGAATCTCCTGCCGTCCACTTCCCGCCACGGCAAGTCGAGCCGACCGATCACCCGACGCCGGGTGCGCCCCTCGTGCGGTTCGGAAAGCGTCGAATTCATGAGAACGAGACCCAGCCTGCTGGTAGCCCACAACGTGGCCTTGCCCAGTCCGTACGACCCGCCGGCCGACACATCGGACTTATGGCTGTCCAGTTGGCGTCGGACCACCGCCGCGAACCGACCGTCCTCGTAGTCGTCGCCAGTGAGGCCGTTGGCGTTGTAATCATCGATCCGGAGAAGGACCAGCCGGTCCCGCTCGATCATCTCGCGCAGTCCGGAGCTGATGACGCGTCCGACTTTCTGGTCCTGCGCCGCGGCGGCCGTATAGTGCGGCCGGAGGTCGTTCCAGCGGATCGCGTCGCAGAACCGGGCAACGGTCTCGCCAGTCAGTTCATGCAGGGTGTAACGAACCCGGACCGGACGGCCGTTCCGCCGGTCGCGCTCGTCCAGGCTGTTCTGGGTCGCCTCGCGCGCCAGTACTTCCAAGTCGGCTTCGAACGCGAAGGCCGCCGCGTTCCCGAACTCTCGCCCGCCGTCATCGTGCCCGGGACGGTGGTACCACCTGACCGATGCCTCCAGCTCAGTCGTTCCTCGGCCGAATTCGGGCTCCGTCGAGGTCACCGATTCCTCCCCTCTATCGAAACTGCTCTCCGCCTCCTGCATGTCTGCCCCGGACGTGGGCGCGACAGCAGCGGAACCTGATTCCACTCGTTTCGCAGGAGTTCCGCGGCGCGTCGTTCTCTCAACCGTATCCCGCTCAACGCTTCGGGCCGCCCTCGCACGCCGGCGTTCGGCAGCGGCATTATCCGGCTCAAGGCCCAGGCCTATCCTGATGCTCACCAGCGCCTGACCTTCGATTTGCCGAATGCGCTCGCGCGTGACGCCGAACTTTTTACCGATTTCCTCCAGATTCCAGGTCTGCCCGTCAACTAATCCGTTTCGCAGTAACAGAATCTCACGCTCCCTCGAGGAGAGGCCGCATGCGTCGAACCACTGGAAGATCTCCTGACGCTCGAATGTCGACCGCAATACCTCCTCCGGGCCCGGAATTAGCGCCAGGTTGTCGACGCACAGCTCGCCAAGCGTCACGTTCCCGCCCGCAGGCTGATCGAGCGACACAACTCGGCGGGCCAGACGGAGATAATCGACCACCTTCTCCGGACGCAAGCAACACGCCAGAGCAAGATCTTCCACATTGGGCTTCTTGCCGAATTTGAGAAAGTACTCTCGCTCCCGCTTCCGAATTTTCTCGACATCCTCCCAGACGTGCACTGGAAGACGAATAATCAGCCCCTCGTCGGCGATCGCGCGAGACACGCTCTGGCGAACCCACCAGGTGGCGTAGGTTGAAAACTTGTACCCCCGGGAGGTGTCGAACTTCTCGACCGCGCGGATCAGGCCGAGCACGCCGTGCTGCACGAGGTCGTCCTGACCGGGATAGTCTCGATGCCCCCATGCCTTCACTGTCTTGTAGACCAGCCCCTGGTTGTGGGCGATCATTGCCGAAAATGCCTGATACGCCTCGCCTTCTCGCGCCAGATCTGCCACGTACCTGTCGGGCAAATCCTCCGTCGAAGTATGTTTTCCACGGAACAACAGGACTAGTCCCACTTCTTCCTCTGCGCTTAGCACCTTCTTGCCCGGATTTCGTAGCCGTCGATCGACTCTGAGCACCCGGCGCGCCGCGACGCGTGCGACCTCCAGATCACCGATCCGCACCGGGCCGCGGACCTCGGCCAGGACTGGACCGGCCGAGTTGTCTTCGCCCTCAGAGAAGTCCAGAGCGTCGAAGTCTTCGCCGGAGGGAGCCTCGCGGTCGACTGTCGCCTCCGGACCGGAGAGCGGTTCCGCAGCAACGTAAACCTGCCTAGCGGCTACCTCCTCCCACAGGGTCTGAGCCCTGCCGTCGTCAAGTCGCGCGGCCTGCACCACCTGCGCATGCGCCAACCCGCGGTCGACTCCTTCGGCCGCGAATCGGCTGACCAAACGAACGAGCAAGCCCCAGCCGGCGTCGTCGATCCGTTCACCGGATCCACTGGCCCGCCCCATAGTCCCTCCCCCGCACAGTCCCATCCCGACTGCGCCCGCTCATAGTTCATCATCCATCATCCCGACCAGACCAGCGGCACTTTTATCCAGCCGCGTGAGGACAAGCCCGAGGACTCGGTATGTTGAAGGCGTTTCGACGCGACGACGGGGAGAGTTGATGCGGATCATCCCGAGCGAGGTCTCGAGCATTACCAAGAGCCAGGGCGAGCGCAGCGTGTTCGCCGCGCTCAAGGAAATCCCCAACCAGGAAAGCGTCGCGTTGCACTCTGTCCATCTCGGCCGGCATCGTTGGAAGCGCGTCGGCGAGATCGACTTCGTCGTCATCACTCCCGACATCCTTCTCTTCATCGAAGTCAAGGGCGGCCGTATCGTACAGAAGAACGGGCAGTGGTACTACGGACCAGTCGGCCGGGAGGCGGGACCAAAAGAAAGCCCGTTCTCCCAGGCCAGCGGCGGAATGCACGAGCTCGAACGGAAACTCGGCACCATGGTCGGCGACCTCAGGGACCTGGGGGTCCCCAGCGGGTATCTCGTGATCACCACCGACATCGATCTGGACCGCACAACCGAATTCGAGCCGGAACAGTATCTGGGCAGCACCGCCTACGCCGGCGGCCGTGGTCTTGAACAGGCCATCAAACGAGCCGCCCGCTTCTGGCAGGGCCGCAACAGCTGGGCGCGAACCCCGGTCCCGGGCGGCGTTCGTCGAAAGATACTGGACGCGATCCGCCCGGAATTCGATCTTGTACCCAATCTGCAGTCCCGGCTGGCGGATCTCGACGTCGTGTTCGAACGGCTGACGAACGAACAGATGGACCGGCTCGACGAGCTGGAGTCCAATCCACGCCTGATCTGGACAGGAGGTGCGGGCACCGGCAAAACGTTCCTCGCCGCAGAAGCGGCTCGTCGGAAGTCCGCCGTCGGCAGTGTCCTGTTCACCTGTGCGAGCAGCACACTGGCTGCATACCTGACTCGAATCCTCGCCGACGACGCGATCACCGTACTGCCTTTCGACCGGCTGGACGAGGTCAAGCACCGCACCTTCGACCACCTGATCCTGGACGAGGCACAGGATCTGATGACTTTTGACAGCCTCGAAGTTCTAGAAGAGCTCGTTGCGGATGGCCTCGAAAAAGGCCACTGGATCTTCATGCTGGATCAGAACAACCAAGTGTTGGCTCCGGACTCCTACGACCCCGATGCCTGGGCCTACTTGCGTACGTTGGGCTCTGTATACGGGCCGATGAAGCGCAACTGTCGCAACACCGTGCAGATTGTCAAGCAGGTACAGCAATTCACCGGAGCCGACTTGGGCATCGCCTCTGCCGGTGAGGGAAGCCCAGCCCAGTTCGTCGACTCAAGAGACCCTCAACACGAAGCCGAGCTTTTGGACAACTATGTGAACGAACTCGTCCAGCAGGATGTCTCGTTACAGGACGTCACCCTGCTGTCCGCGTCGGGCAACTGGGAGACGAGCTCAGCCCGGCTTTCTCGACGCGCGTCCAAGATCCAGCGCTTCATCGACATCGTCGGCTCCGAAACCGCCAAGCATCGGCTCACCTGGTCGTCAATCGCCGACTTCAAAGGCCACGAGAGTCATATCATCTGCCTGATCGACCTCGAGCCCGAGCACTTGGACGGCAGGCTCGATGCCATTTACGTCGCCTGGACCAGGGCACGCGCACAGCTCTGGATCTCTTGCCGCCCGAACGTCCGGAAGAAGCTGGCGACTCTGGGCGCGACCGTACTGGAGCGAAACGGCGGACTGAAATGAACGAATTTGCCGCGCGCATCACCAGCCATCGCGACGAGTACGTGGCCTATCTGCACCGGCAGCTGGTCGGCCCCCAACCGAACGAGACGGAGACGCTCGTCGACCCGCCCGACCGGCGTTACCTGATGGGCACGTTGTACCCGCGCGGAGCTTCCATGCTGGAACACACCCAGGAAGAAGGGGAAGAGGGGTTCCACGAGGCCGCGGCGGGCAGCAGTGAGGAGGACAGCTTCGCTGAAGATCCGGTGGCTGAAGCGAACGCTTGGCTTCCGTCTTCGCTCGGCTTCTCCTTCTTCACCGACGCCCGTCGGATCGAGGTGTCTTGCGCGGCCTCCCGCTATCTGACGCTCCGCGATGGCGGACGCCGCAGTTGGCAGCGGCAACCGCGCCTGTCGACGACGAAGTCCATCGACCTCGACACGTTGAGCCCGGTTCCTTGTCTGGACGGGCATGGTCGTCTCCATGTGCGGTGGCGGCCCTTCGGCAATGGCCATCTGGTTACCTGCGTGCTGGCCAACGAACATCAGGAGGACGAGAGCCGCCACAAAGACCGGGATCTGATGCTCTTTCAGGTCGAGCTTCAGGCGACGACGGAAGACGGCACCGTCCTGGAGTACCCGAGCACGCGTCTGAACAGTCGCGACGAGGAAGAGCAGGAACTTCGCGTCCAGTATCGGCACATCGTCACCAGGGCTGTGGGGCACGGTTGCGCTGTCGAGTGGAACGACCGTTCCGACCAGGTGACCACCGTACAGGCGCAGGTCATGCCTCAGCAGGTGGTCGAGCACATCAAGCCCGACGGACCTCGCGATCTGCCCGTACTCAACCTGGCCCACCTCTCACAGGCCGAGCTGACGCCGGATGACCTGCGCGCCGAGCTGAAATCCTTCGTCCTCGGATACCGCACCTGGTTCGAGGGCCAGCAATCAAAGGCGAAGACTCTGCGACCGTGGGCCGCCGAGCCAGCCAGGCGACTCCTCGATCGAATCGGCACTGCGCTCGACCGCATGACCTCCGGTGTGGAAGCACTTACCGCATCGACACCCGCGGCGGGCAAAGCGCGCGAGGCGTTCCGCTTGGCAAACCGAGCGATGGCACTTCAAATGCTGCACAGCCGCCCGGAACTGGCGGGAAGCCGTCGTCGCAGGGATAGCGAGGTGCTCGAGCTTAACGAGCCTCCCACCGACTACGCATGGCATCCGTTCCAGCTCGCTTATTTCTTGCTCGTCGTCGAGAGCCTGATGAACCCTGGACACGAGGACCGACGCACGGTCGACCTCATCTGGTTCCCGACAGGCGGTGGAAAGACCGAGGCTTACCTGCTCACCGCCTGTTTCGAGATCCTCTTGCGCCGGCTCCGATTCGGCGCGAAGGGGGGCGGCACCGCGGTGCTGAGCCGATACACCCTCAGCCTGCTGACTACTCAGCAGTTCCAACGTACCGCGACCGCAATCTGCGCCCTCGAGTACATCAGGGCAGGAAAGGACGGTCCGCTGCCGGACGATCTAGGAGAGGAGCCCATTTCCATCGGGCTCTGGGTCGGTCAAGAGACGACGCCGAACAAGATCTCCGCCGCGGAGGTGGAACTTGACGAATTGAAGCAGATGAGCACCCCGGATGATCGGTTCCTGCTGGAACGATGCCCGTGGTGCGGCACTGAGATCGTTCCAGCGCGAGGCGGCCGGGCGAAGGACTTCGGCATCCGGGCCGATGGGATCAACACCTCGTTCTTCTGCCCGCGCAACACCTGCGATTTCCACGAGCAGCTCCCGGTGGCGGTTGTGGACCAGCAGATTTACCGTGACCCGCCGACCTTCGTGCTCGGCACCGTCGACAAATTCGCGAGATTGGCGTGGGAGCCGGAGGCGGGTCGCCTCTTCGGCGCTGACGGCAGACACGCACCCTCGCTAGTCATCCAGGATGAGCTGCACCTGTTGGCAGGGCCGCTGGGGACTACAGTCGGCCTCTACGAATCGGCCGTCCTCGAACTGTGCGCCTGGGGAGGCACACCTCCGAAGGTAATCGCTTCGACAGCGACGATCCGACGCTCACAGGAGCAGATCCGAGGTCTTTACGGCCGTCCCGCACAGCTCTTTCCTCCGGCAGGGCTGACAGCTGGGCGCTCGTACTTTGCTTCGCCTGACGAGGACAAGCCCGGACGACTCTACGTCGGTGTCATGGCACAGGGACACACCGCTTCGACAGCAACTGTCCACGTGGGAGCAGCCGGACTGCAGGCACCTGTGGCGCTCAGCGACGACGAAGCTCTGCGCGATGCTTACTGGACCATAGTTGCCTATCACAACAGTCTGCGGGAGCTCGGTCGAACCGTCACCATCGCGCGGGACGATATTCCGGCGCGGCTAGAACACTTGACGAAGGACAGTTCCGAGCAACGCAAGCTGGAGGACAGCGACGTCGTCGAACTGACCAGCAACGTTCCACGAGCCGAACAACCACGGCTTCTCGAACGCTTGGGGAAGCCCTTCAAGGAACGAGACAGTGTCTCTTTCCTCGCCACGACCAACATGCTCTCGGTGGGCGTCGACGTCCCGCGGCTCGGCCTCATGATCATGAACGGACAGCCCAAGACGACGTCTGAGTACATCCAGGCCACCAGTCGCGTCGGCCGACGCAAAGTCCCTGGGTTGATCATCACGTTGTTCCGCTCGTCCAAACCGCGTGACCGCTCCCATTACGAGTCGTTCGGCGTCTATCACCGTTCGCTCTACCGGCATGTTGAGCCCACCAGCGTCACGCCATGGTCCCTGCCGTCTCGAGACCGGGCGCTCCACGCAGTACTCACTATCCTCATGCGGCACGGCGCGGGCCTCAACGCGGAGAACAAGGCAGGAGACATCTTGCAGCACGCGGACGACCTCGCGCGTGTGCGCGAGCTCGTAGTTTCCCATGTGCAGCGCGCCGATCCGAACGAAGCCGACGCCGCGGCCGCGCAGCTGGATTCCCTGATCGAGGAATGGAAGCAAGAGGCGGAAAATGCCCGGGGCGAAGGCAGGCGCCTCTACTACAAGCCGCAGGGAAGAACACAGACCGCGCTGCTCACCGACTTTGGCAAGCAGGAAGGAATGTGGGAGACGCCGCAGTCCATGCGAAACGTCGACCGTGAATGCCTCATCGCCGTCAGGGGAGCGTGAAACTAATGAAAGATATTCGCCGAAAGGTTCGCAGGACGCAGACCATTGCCCCCTTCGGAGTCGGCGGGATCATTGATCTGCGCGGCGAGTCGTTCGTGGCTGCCGACATCCGCAGCTGGGCCAGTAGCGGAGACCCAGTGGATTCACCTCGACTCGCGAAAAAACTCCAGGTGGAAAGATTTCGCTCCGCCCCCGTCATCCCGTCCGGAAAAGCTGCCTACGTATCTCGAAATGGACCTTCGTACATCCGATTCCCCACCTGGTTGTTCTGTCCTCGGTGCAGGGTCATGAAAAAATGGCACGCCGGGCTCGAAATCAAAGACAAACATCCCGCATGCGACCGCTGCCCAGGGAAGCCACAGTTGGCACCCATGCGTTTTATCCAGGTATGCCGCGCCGGCCACCTAGCGGACATCGACTGGCGACGGTGGGCGCATTCACAAAGCGAGACCCCCGATCAACGCCAATGCCAAGTCTACCAGCTTCGATTTATCGCCACCTCCGAATCATCCGGCCTCGACGCCCTACTAGTCGAATGCAGCTCCTGCAGGGCCAGCCGCAGTCTGGCCGGAATCAGCCAGAAAAACGTCCTCAAACAATTGCAAAGCAGATGCCGCGGAACTCATCCATGGAATAACGAAGACGACGAAGAAGACAACTGCGAGGAAACACCTCAAGCAGTACAGCGCGGTGCCTCAAATGCGTACTTCCCAGTCACTCACTCAGCCATTGACATTCCCGAAACATCAAGGCTTCCGGACGGCGAAGAGCTCACTCAAAAGGTCGTTGACCACAAATTCTGGCCAGATTTTACCAGCACGCTCGACGGCCCCCTCGCCGACAATTTTAAAAGCATTATAGCCATCCAGTGCAGCGTTTCAGAAGAATTTGTCGAATCAGTGCGACGACACACGGCTAACAATTCATCACTGAAGCCTTCGACAAATTCGGATGACGACCTCAGCATTGCCGAATGGGAAGCTTTCTCCACTCCGGAATCGGTCACCAATTCAAAAACTTTCTCTGTGCGCCGAACTCTTCTCGGTGTCAACCACGCCGACCCCCGCTCAATGCATGAGCTCGACGCGGCAATCTCCACCGTGGTGGTAGCGGATCGAGTACGCGAAGTCCGCGCTCTGGAGGGTTTCTCGCGGTACGAACCAACCCCGGGCGAGGATGAAGAGGGCGGCCGTCTCGTTTCGGTCAACACCGCGCGTCGAACCAGGTGGCTGCCTGCCGTGGAAACTTACGGCGAGGGGATTTTTATCTCAGTAGACGAAGATCGCCTCGCCTTCTGGGAGAAAATCCCGTCGGTCCGAAATTGGACGCGAAGGATCGAGCGCGACCTGGACGCCTCTTTTAAGGTCGACCGGTTGCGGGCAAAGTCAGGACCAGTGTTGCTCCCGAGGTTTGCAATGCTGCACACCCTGGCCCACCATTTTATCCGCCAGCTCTCCTACGACAGCGGATACAACGCGGCTTCGCTACGGGAGCGCGTCTACGCCAGGAGCCATTCGCCGGGCAGCGGGCATCCACCGCAAGCAGGCGTGTTCGTCTACACCGCTGCAGGCGACGCGGAAGGAACGCTCGGCGGCCTCGTCCGACAGGGCCAACCCCCCTATCTTGCCGAGACCTTGATCCGCCTGCTCGAATCAGCGCAGTGGTGTTCACAGGACCCGCTATGCGCCGATTCGACCGGTCGCTCGCTTGCCAACCTCAACCGAGCCGCGTGCCATGCCTGTACGCTCCTTCCGGAGACCTGTTGCGAGATCGACAATTCCATCCTGGACAGGACGCTGTTAGTCGGTGGCAACGACGTTCCAGGATTTTTCCAGGAAACTCTCCGCGCTGCACTGGAAGAGTCGGCGGAGACCGTGAATCGGTCATGAGAATCCCCTCTCTCTTGGAACTCGGGATCGAGCAGCAGAAAGTCATTGACCTTCCGTTCCAAGGTTGTCACGTCATCACGGGTTCGCCCGGCGGCGGAAAGACCGTTACAGCCGTATACCGCGCCTGGACCCTGGCAGTCACCGGCCGCGACGTCGTCCTCATCACTCGGTTCGATCTGCTCCGTCAGTATCTTGCCCAGCTGGCTCCCGATCTCACCGAGGCAGTCGACATCACCACCTACGAATGGTGGGTCAGGGACTTTTGGCGGGAACGCTTCGAGACAGATCCGCCACGAGACGACCAGGACGAGCTGGGCTACGACTGGATCGAGATGCAGCGCAGTTGCATCCTCCGGAACGTGGCGACAACCACACACCTGGTGATTGACGAAGGGCAGAACCTTCCACTCGGATTCTACCAATTGTGCCAAGTCCTCGGCGTCGACGTCACGGCATTCGCAGACGAGAACCAGTGCATCAGCGCTGAGCACAGCACGTTATCTGAGATTCGACGAGCGCTCGCCGCAGAGATCGAACCCCTTGTGCTGCCGAACAACCACCGGAATAGCCGAGAGATCGCACTGCTGGCGAGCGAGTTCCGCGCAGAGCCTCACACCGAGACCGCATTGCCAGCGCGGGGCGGGCCGACCCCGGTCGTCATCAAAGTTCCCTCTCTCGACGCTCTCGCCACCGGCGTTTTCCAATACTTCAATGCCTATCAGTGTCGGACCATCGGGATCATTTGCAGAACGACATTTCTGGTGCGGAGCATCCAGAGCAAGCTGACCAAAGTGGGTCTAGCGGCTCAGACCCAGGCCTACGTTCACGATGATCATTTGCGGCACGCCGTCGATTTCTCGAAGGGTCGCATCAAGATCGTCAGCGCAGCCAGCATCAAGGGCTTAGAATTCGATAGCGTCTTCGTGCCGGACTTGGATTCATACGACGAAGACCCCACCAGCATCGATGCCCGCCTGCGATTCTTAACGATCTGCACTCGCGCCCGCGAGGATCTTTACTTGGCCCATCGCGCTCCGCGGGAACCTGCAATCTTGTCAACTGTTCCAGCTTCTTTGTTGACCCGAAGAGAAGCATGACTCGGCCACTCAAACAAGTAGTCCAGGACCGCTTCGTGCGGCGAGAAGAAGGTCATTGTGCTGGCCAGGCCGTAGCCGCACAGGGCGTTGAGCTGCCTCAATCATGCCGTCCACGATGCTAGGCAAGCCACTGACTACCGCAGAGAGCCAGTGGCGCTGTCATTGGCCGCGCCTGCTGCCAGCCGGCTGCCTCGGCGGCGCGAGTCGCGCTGCCCGCGCCAGAGCTTGGCAAGACTTTCTTATTCATCGCATGCAGAGCCGCGCATCCGCGGGCCCAGCCGTCGCAGCTCCTGCGCCATCCGCTCGTCGGCGCGAACCATACCGACCGCATTTCGCAGGCAAACCGGTCGAGCGAACCTGCGCCAGGACTGGTCGCCACGGATAAAATGCCATTCGACGCTGCACGTCGGCGGCCACGTCGTGCCGAGTCCGAGGGAAGCCGTGAATGCGCACCATCGGCATCGACAAGATCCCCGCCGATGGGTGCGCTCCAGCGGGCAGCAGACGCCGAGTTGCGGACTGCAAGTCGGCCGGACGATCACCGCGATCAGCGGGAAGAGTCCTGTTCACATGCCACTTACAACGTGTTAAAAGCCACTACAAGCTGGCGGTTCCACCTCCGCAGCCGGGTCCCGGATGATCAACAATTGCACGGCGAGCAGCATCGACTCCCACACCATCGCCGACGGGCCACGCCAGCGCTGAGCCAGCAGCACCCTCTACGGCACCGTCACGATGCGCCCGCTGCCGGCACCACAACTGTCCCGATTGGTAGGGGCGAGCAACGGCTGAAGCTAACTCGGACTGCTGAGAACTGGGATCCAGCTCGGCGCTGTCGGAGAACCTGCCGACGACGTTGAACCAGACGTTCGCCTGCACCGTCAGCCAGGATCTAGCGGCCGTCAAAGGACAGTGCGTACCCTCACACCTGGTAAGTCCCCTGCAACATATGTGCCGACCATCTGGCCGAACAGCAGGCTTGGGCACGGACCAGTCGGGCCGAATCTCGTCACGATCGACGTGGCTCGGCCCGCTGCACCACACTGGTCAGTCGCTTTTTTTAGCAGCCGCCGCGTCCGACTTCTTCTCCGCAGCGGCCGTCTCCGTTGCCTCTTCTGCCGGTTCCGGCTCAGCCCCAGCGTCCGCCGAAGCCGACCCGGCCTCTTCCTTGTCGAACGTCGCCGGCACCTTCTTCAGGTGCTTGCTCATCGACCGGACCAGGAAGACGACCGCGATCAGGAACAGGATCAGCACCAGCAGGCCGACCGGCGAGGACTTGCCGAAGTCCTCGCCCTGGCCGCCGTTGTCCCCGCTGTCCGGCTGCTGGGCCAGTACCAGCGCCGACGCGGTGAGCGGGACGACCGCGACGGCCGGCACACCGAAACTCATGGGCTCACCTTCTCCTTGATGCCTGCGAACAGATCGTCCTCCGGCAGCGTGCTGTCCACCAGGGAGCGGTTCAGCTCGTACTCCTCAGTGGGCCACACCTCGCGCTGGATCTCCAGCGGAACGGCGAACCAGCGGCTGGTCGGGTCGATCTGCGTGGCGTGCGCCTTCAGCGCCTCGTCGCGCACCTCGAAGTATTCCCCGCACTCGATCCGGGTCGTCACCCGCTCCATGATGTCGGCGCGGTCCGGGTCCCAGGACTTGAGCCACTCCTCGTACGGCGACTCCAGCCCGGCCTCCTTGAGCGCGGTGTCGAACGCCACCATCCTGGCCTTGGAGAACCCGTGCATGTAGTACAGCTTGAGCGGCTGCCACGGCTCGCCTGCCTGAGGAAACCGCTCCGGGTCGCCCGCCGCGTCGAAGGCCGCCATCGACACCTCGTGCGTGCGGATGTGGTCCGGGTGCGGGTAGCCGCCGTTCTCGTCGTACGTCGTGATGACGTGCGGGCGGAACTCGCGGATCACGCGCACCAGGGCCTCGGTCGACTCCTCCAGCGGGATCACCGCGAACGAGCCCTCCGGCACCGGCGGCATCGGGTCGCCCTCGGGCAGCCCGGAGTCGATGAACCCCAGCCAGCGGTGGCTCACGCCGAGGATCTTCGCCGCGCGCGCCATCTCCTCGCGGCGGATCTCGGTCATGTTCGCCAGCACGTCCGGCCGGTCCATCGCCGGGTTGAGAATGCTGCCCGCTTCGCCGCCGGTACAGGTCACGACCATGACCTCGTGCCCGTCGGCGACGTATTTGGCCATCGTGGCGGCGCCCTTGCTCGACTCGTCGTCGGGATGGGCGTGCACCGCCATCAGGCGCAGTCGCTGCTTGCGGTCTTCTGTTGTCAGCTCGTCGGCTCCCACCATGGTCCGAACGGCCCTTTCCTGTCCTGTTATTCCGTGACACCTGGTTGCGCCGCGGTAAACCGCCCCGGCTCCGCGCCGCCGGAACGGGTCGCGGATACTCGACCAGGGTGGTGCCCCGGACCGGCCGCACTGCCTATTGTCCCCAGGGGTACGACAAGTTTGACCGGAGGCCCGGATTTGCAGAGCGGGGAGACCGTGACCGCCGAGGGCGACGCCGTGCCGGCGCGGCCCGCGGACCGGTACGGCACCGCGGGCAAGGGCAAGCCGTCGAAGCGCTGGCGGAGGTGGCTTTTCCTGGCCGTCGCGCTGGTCGTGAGCGGCGCGATCGGCTGGATCTACTACCTCAATCTCGGCAAGACCCCGATCGAGGCGGAGCGCGTCGGCTTCGAGGAGCGGCCGGGCGACGCGATGCAGGTCACGCTCAACGTCACCCGGGACGACGACAGCAAGCCCGGCGTGTGCGTCGTCCGGGTGCGCGACAAGTCCGGCGCGGAAAGCGGCCGCCGGGAGGTGCTGGTTCCCGCCGGGGCCGGCCACAGCAGGGTGAACACAGTGGTGAAGAGCATCGGAGCCCCGGTGACCGCCGACGTGTTCGGCTGCTCGTATTCCATACCACGCTATCTGTCAACCCCGTAGCGGCCAACGGAGTGAAATGCGCGGCGAGCGTCCGCGCGGCGTGAAATGGACCGGCGTCGACCTGTCCTGCCGTGATACGCTCGTACACCAGCACGGCCCCCGACGGGCCGTGTTTTTCCTTTATCTCAGCCGCGTGCGTACGCGGTGGCCGGCTTGTACACCCAAGCCTGGCAGGCCCTACGAGGAGATGGTGACCGTGAGCGACACCAAGGTGACCTGGCTGACCCAGGATGCCTACGACAGGCTCAAGCACGAGCTCGACGAAATGATCGAGAATCGTCCGGTCATCGCCGCCCGCATCAACGACAGCCGCGAAGAGGGCGACCTCAAGGAGAACGGCGGCTACCACGCGGCCCGCGAGGAGCAGGGCCAGGCCGAAGCCCGGATCCGGCACCTGCAGGAACTCCTGCGCAACGCGAAGGTCGGCGAGGCTCCGGACGACGACGGCACGGCAGGCCCGGGCAAGGTGCTCACCGTCAAGTACGACGGGGACGACGAGGAGGAGAAGTTCCTGCTCGCCACCCGTGAGGAAGGCGCCGAGGGCGCGCTCGACGTGTACTCCCCCGAGTCGCCGCTCGGCAAGGCGCTGCTCGGCGCCAAGGAGGGCGAGTCCCGCGAGTACGAGCTGCCGAACGGCAAGACCATGAAGGTCACCCTGGTCAAGGCGGTGCCCTACAGCGAGTCCTGACTCGTCTTCCGCCGAACGCGCGCCCGCCCGGTTTCCCGTGGCCCGGCGCGCGTTCGGCGGTCTAGCGTGTCTTTCAGCAAAACCACTGGAGGACACCGATGAGTACCCGACCGCTCTGCCTGGCCTGCGGGACGCAGTACGCCGCCCCGCGCGCGGACTGCCCGATCTGCACCGACGAACGCCAATACGTCCCGCCGGGCGGGCAGCAGTGGACTGACCTGGAGACGCTCCGCACGAACGGCGAGCTCAAACCGCGGGTCGAGGAGCAGGGGCCGGGTCTCATCGGCGTCGGCTCGGATCCCAGGTTCGCGATCGGCCAGCGCGCACTGCTGGTCCGCGCGGCGAGCGGCAACTTCCTCTGGGACTGCTCCGCCTATCTCGACGACGAGCTGATCGGCAAGATCACCGAACTCGGCGGCATCACCGGCATCGCGATCAGCCACCCGCACTACTACACGACGATGGTCGAATGGGCGCACGCCTTCGACGTCCCGGTCTACTTGCACGAGAACGACCAGCAGTGGATCGGCCGCCCGGACCCGTCGATCCAGCTGTGGACCGGCACGACGCTCGACGTCTCGCCGGACCTGCAGCTGATCAACCTCGGCGTGCACTTCCCCGGCGGCACCGTCATGCATTGGCCGGACGGCGAGGAAGGCCGCGGCGCGCTGCTGACCGGCGACATCGTGCAGGTCGTCCCGGACCGTACGCACGTCGCTTTCATGTACAGCTACCCGAACCTCATCCCGGAACGGCCGAGCGTCGTACGGCACGCTGCGGAACTGTTGGAGCCGTACGCGTTCGACGCCCTCTACGGCGCGTGGTGGGACGCCATTGTGCGCACGGACGCCCATAACGTCGTACAGCGCTCCGCGAAGCGCTACCTCACGTACGTGTCCTAGCCGTTCGTTCGAGCAACGGCCGCACTCGCGGCGGCACTGGTGTCGACAACGCGATCGAAGTCGACGTACGCAAGACATCGGGCACGCCAACCACTTCGTCGATGACTCGTTGCAGATCGTCGTTATCGCGCGCGACAAGGCGTACGAAGAGGTCGCCTTGTCCGGTGGTGGCGTGCACTTCGCACACTTCGTCGATCGCAGCCAGTGCCTCCGCGACACCGGCGCGTTTGCCCTGCGCGATTTCCAGCACGGCGAACGCGGTGAGGCTGTAGCCCATCGCGGCCAGATCGAGTTCGGGCGGGAAGCCCCCGAGGATGCCGCGTTCGGTCAGCCGGTCCAGCCGCGCCTGCACGGTGCCGCGCGCGACGCCGAGCCGGCGCGCGCATTCGAGCACGCCGAGCCGCGGCGAGTCGGTGAGCAACAGCAGCAGCCGCGCGTCGAGCGAGTCAAGCACCGGTTTTCTCCCTGCACAGGTTGTCCAAGATGACCGAGCTTCTCCAGGATAAGCTGAACACATTGTCCATCCGAAACGGAAACCGTTGCGCAGCTTGCCAGGCGCAACTCATGCTCAGTGCATGACCTCCACGATGGATCCGCACGGCGCACTCGACGACGTCAGCTATGACCAGCTCCGCCAGCTCGTCGGACTGGTGGACCACGACGCCTCGACCGACCCGTTCCCGGTCAAGGCCCTCGACGCGGTGGTGTTCATCGCGGGCAACGCGACCCAGACCGCGTGGTTCTACCAGGTCGCGTTCGGCATGCAGCTGGTCGCGTACTCCGGTCCCGAAACGGGACAGCTCGACCACAAGGCCTTCGTGCTCAAGTCCGGTTCCGGCCGCTTCGTGATCACCGGCGGCGTGAAGCCGGACTCCCCGCTGCTCGACCACCACCGCCGCCACGGCGACGGCGTGATCGACCTCGCACTGGAGACCACCGACGTCGACAAGTGCATCGAGCACGCCCGTAAGGAGGGCGCGACGATCCTCGAGGAGCCGCACGACGTCACCGACGAGCACGGCACGATCCGCCGCGCGGCCATCGCGACCTACGGCGAGACCCGGCACACGCTCATCGACCGGTCCCGCTACAACGGTATTTACCTGCCCGGCTTCGAGCCGCGCGAGGGCACCGTCAAGCGGCCCGAGGGCGCGCCGAAGCGGCTGTTCCAGGCGGTCGACCACTGCGTCGGCAACGTCGAACTCGGCAAGATGGACTACTGGGTCGACTGGTACCACCGCGTCATGGGCTTCGTGAACATGGCGGAGTTCGTCGGCGACGACATCGCCACCGACTACTCGGCGCTGATGAGCAAGGTGGTGTCGAACGGCAACCACCGGGTCAAGTTCCCGCTCAACGAGCCGGCGATCGCGAAGAAGAAGTCGCAGATCGACGAGTACCTCGAGTTCTACGAGGGCGCGGGCTGCCAGCACATCGCGTTGGCCACCAACGACATCATCGCCACCATCACCGCGATGCGCGAGGCGGGCGTCGAGTTCCTCGACACCCCGGACTCCTACTACGACGACCCCGAGCTGCGCGCCCGGATCGGCAAGGTGCGCGTGCCGATCGAAACGCTGAAGGAGCACCGGATCCTGGTCGACCGCGACGAGGACGGCTACCTGCTGCAGGTCTTCACCAAGCCGATCGGCGACCGGCCCACGGTGTTCTACGAGCTCATCGAGCGGCACGGTTCGCTCGGCTTCGGCAAGGGCAACTTCAAGGCCCTGTTCGAGGCCATCGAACGGGAGCAGGAGCGCCGCGGCAATCTCTGACCCGCTCTCTCCCTTTCCCCCGGCCCGTCCGCGAATCTCGCGGGCGGGCCGGTTTTTATTACGGCGCGCTACCGAAAGTTCGCGTACAGTAGTCATCAACACATGGGGAACCGCGCCGCGCGGACAATTCGGAACCGCGCGGAACCGACGGGGTCGCGCGTCCGTCATTCTGGAGAAGTCACCGTGGAGAAGGGGGCCCGATGCCCGACAGCATCGACGCCAGCGAGCAGATGGTCGAGGGCTGGACGAAGCAGCTCCAGCAGACCGCTGCCCGCTATCAGGCGATGGCCGAGCGTATGCAGGGCCAAACCGTCACAGAGCGGTCGAAGGACGGTTCGGTCGAGGTCACCGTGGACGCCAAGGGGCTGCTGAAGAACCTGGTGCTCGCGGACTCCGCGGCAGGCAAGAAGATGGCCGACGTCTCCGCCGAGGTGCTGCGGCTCGTCCAGCGCGCGCAGGCCCGGATCCCCGAGCTGCTGCAACAGGCCGCGGCCGAGACCGTCGGCGGCGACCAGACCACGGAAACGCTGGTGGCCGACGCGCAGAAGACGTTCCCCGCGCCGCCGGCCGAGGACCCGGGCCAGCCCGAACCCGACCGGGTGCGCCGGTTCCTGCCGGAGGACGCCGAAGAACCGGGCACCGCCGCGCCGCCGCCACCGCCGCGCTCGGCAGCCCCGCCGCCACCGCCCCAACCACCTCAGCAGCAACGCCGCCGCCGGAGCTCGTCGGACGATGACGACGACTTCGGCGGGTCGATCCTGTCCTGACCGGAAGCCGTTCCAGGGGGAAGAAAAACCATGGCACCCAGGGGTTATGAGATCGGCGGCGATCTCGAGGCGCACGCCCGTCAGCTCGACGGGATCGCGGACGGGCTGAAGCAGGCTGTCGACGCCGCGAACCAGGTCAGCATGCCCACCGACGCGTACGGCATTCTCTGCCAGCCGTTCCGGATGATGCTCGACCCGGTCGAGAACTACGGGATCAACGCGCTGGAGAACACCGTCACCGCGATGGACGCGCAGGCGCAGAAGGTCCGCGACGCGGCGAAGGCGTACGACAGCTACGAAGGCGAAGCCGCCGGTTCGATGAAGGCGAGCGACTGATGCCCGACGCCAATCCGCTGGTCGCACAGTCCAAAAAGGACGGCGACGGGCCGGGGCCGTTCACCGAGGGCAACGGCGACTACGGCTACGCCACCGGCATCAACATCGCCGAATCGGCGACGGACGCGTTCAAGGGAATCGCGGACGGCGACTGGGTTTCCGGCGGTCTCGGCGTGGCGAGCCTCGCCGGCGAGATCGCGGGCGCGGCGATCGACCCGTTCGGCTATCTGATGTCGTCGGTGGCGTCGTTCCTGATGGAGCACGTGCAGCCGCTGAAGGACATGCTGGACTCGGTCGCGGGCGACCCGCCGGTGATCCAGTCGTACGCCGACACCTGGGGCAACGTCGCGAAGTCGTTGCAGGAACGGCAGAAAGACCTCGAGAACGCGGTCAAGACCGGCACCGCGGAGTGGAAGGGCGACGGCGCGGACGCCTACCGGAAGTCCGCGGCGGAGGCGGCCGACGCGATCGGCGGCGCGGCGACGGTCGCGAGCGCGATCGGCACCGTCACGATGATCATGGGCCAGGTCGTCGCCTTCGTGCGGGGCCTGGTGCGGCAGCTCATCGCGGATCTGGTCGGCAAGCTGATCTCCTGGGTCATGGAGGAGGTCTTCTCGCTCGGGTTCGGGACGCCGCTGGTGGTCGCGCAGGCCGTCACGGCGATCTCCAAATGGGGCGAGAAGATCAGCGAACTGCTGACGAAGCTGTGCGAGACGATGCGCCGCGTTTCGCCGCTGCTCGGCAAGCTCGCCGAGGTTTTCACGAAGATCATCAAGGTGCTGGGCAAGCTGGCCGGCAAGGTCACCGGCCTCGACGTGATCAGTACGAAGAACATCAAGGCGGGTGGCTTCTTCCACCGCGGCGGCTCCGGCGGGGGCGGTGCGGGCGGCTCCGGCGGCGGTCACCACGGCGGCTCCGGCGAGGGCGACGCGGACCCCGGTTCACCGTCCGGATCGCGCCGCTCCAACGGCTCGGACAGCTCCGATGGCGGCGACGGTCCGCACAGCAGTCACAACAGTTCGGACGGTTCCGACGCGCCCGGCGACCACTCGGGCGATTCCGGCAGCCACAACGGATCCGACAGTCCGAGCAGCGACAGTCCGTCGTCGCCGGGCAGCTCGCATTCCTCGTCTTCCTCGTCGCCGGACGGCAGCGGACCGTCCACAATCGACACTGCGACGTCGTCGTCCCGGCGTGGCTCCGACAGCCCCGGCGGGAGCCACCCCGACTCCAGCCCGTCGACGTTCGCCGGTGATTCGAGCCCGGCTTCGCGCGGTGGAGACGGTCCCGCGGACAGCTCTTACTCGCCGCAAAGCTCTTCGCACAGCGACGGGCCGTCCTCGGTCAGCGCTCCGTCCAGTACTCCGCACTCCGGCGGGGCCCCGCATTCCGGCGGGTCGCCGTCGTCGGGCGGCGGCACGCATTCCGGCGGCAACGAGCCGAGCCCGCATCACCCGAGCAGCAGCGACTCGACGTCGGCGAGCGGATACGCCCCGCCTCGCGCGGACGCGCCTTCTCCGCAATCCGCTCCCCCGCAGCACCTCCGCTCGAACGACGGGGGCGGTTCGGCACCGAACCAGAGTCCGGCGGGCGGCGGGATTCCGCAGCAGGGCGGTGGCGGCAGCCCGACCAGCGCCCCGGCCGGCGGCGGCAGCCCGGCTCCTCGGCCCAGCGGCAGCGGCTGGACCGGGACGCCGGGAACGCGCGCTCCCGAGGTGTCGCCGAACCGGGTCCCGGACAGCGGTCCTTCGGGTCGGCGGCCGAGCGGCGGTCCGAGCCCGGCCGAGGGCGGCGGGCCGAGCCGCACTCCGGATCGTTCCGGGCCGGGTTCGCAACGGCCTGGTGACGGCGGTTCTTCGCCGCAACGCCCCGCGGAGGGCGGTTCGTCTCCGCAGCGCACTGGCGACTCCGCTCCGCAGCGGCCCGCGGAGGGCGGCGGTGGCTCTTCGCCGCAGCGTCCGGCGGATTCGTCGAGCAGCGGCCCGCAGCGCCCCGGCGACGGCGGCGAAGCCGGGCAGCCCAAACGCACTGGCACAGAGCCAGGTCTCGGCCGTTCAGAGCCCGCACCGTCGGGCGGCGGATCGCCCGCATCGGCGAACCGCGGGTCCGGCGACGGCTCCGCACCTCCGGCCGCGGCCGCGGTCGCGACCGGTCCGGGAGGAGGCCAGCGCGGCCCGGAGGCAGGCGGCGGCGCGCGGCGTCCCGACGGCTCCCCCGAACCCGTCGCACGGGGCGGCGCGCGCACCGACGCGCCGCCCGCCAAACCCGGTGACGCCAACAGTCCACAACGGACTGGAAAAGAATCCCCGGCGCAGAACGGCAAACCGAACGTCGACGAGTCCGGGAAGCCGAAGGACGGCGACAAGCCGGGCAAGCCCGAGAACACCGAGCCGAACAAGAAGCCAGGGCAGCACGAGGACGCGGAAAGCAAGCCGGGCAACGACAAGTCCGAGCCCAAGCCGGAGCACGCCGACCCGGAGCCCAAACCGCAACAGCACGATCCGAAGCACCCCGATTCGGACGGGTCGAACCACCACGACAACCCCGACCACGATGGCGTCCCGCCGCACCACGACGAGCCGCTGTCGCCGGACGAGGTCAACCACCGGCACGCCGAGAACACCCCGGCAGGCAGCTCGTACCACCGCGACGACCCGGAACTCGGCGATCTGCCGCACCGCGTCCAGCCGGACCCGGACGGGCGCTACACGGTGGACGTGCACGTCACGGCGGACGGCCACGCCCGCATCGGCGACCGGCTGTACACGCCGGAAGAGTTCGCCGACATTCTGCGGCGCAACGGAAACTACGACGGCGGGCCGATCCGGCTGATCGGCTGCGACGCGGGGTCGAACGATTTCGCGCACCGGCTCTCGCGCGACCTCGACACCGAGGTGATGGCACCGAGCAAGCCGGCGTGGACCGACTCCAATGGCCGCGTCTTCTCCTCCGACTACGAAATCGGCCCCGACGGACGGATGCGGCCGCGGATCCCGCCGGACGGCGAATGGTCGGTGCACCGTCCCGACGGCACGGCGCACCGCGTCGGCGACGACGGTTTCGCTCCGGACGGCAAGCACCACGACCCGCACGATGTCGACGCCGAAAGCTCCCGTCACCGCGGCGAGGACGGGGACGGCGACGACCTCGACTGGCGCGACCGGCCCGGACCGGACGGCCGCACGCCGCGGGAGAACCTCGCCGACCCGGAGTACATGAAGAAGCACTACTACGAGTGGACCGACCAGACGACGGGGCGCAAGGAGCTGCGGATCAAGCACTCCGCGGCCGATCCGGCGAACCCGCCGCACCCGGTCGACCTCGTGGACGGCAAACCGGTGTTCAAGAACGACCGGCCCGCCGCGGAGTTCCTCGGGTACAACGAAGGGCGGTCGACCACCCACGCGCCGCACCGCGACTACGACGGGAACGGCGGGCACGACACCGGAAACGGCCAGCACCACGGCAGCGACGACACCGGGGCCGGGCAGCACAACGGTCACGACTCCGGCGACGGTCAGCACCACGACGCCGGCGAGCAGCACGTTCCCGGAACGCATTCGGACACGTCGAACTGGCGGGACAAGGACTACGACGCGATCGACGAGAAGGTCCGCGATCGCGAAACCAAGTACAACGACCTCAAGGACACCCCCACCGACTCTCCCGACTGGACAGACGCGCACAACGCGAAGAACCGGGCGTCCGAGGACCTCGGCGAGGAAGCCTCCGGCCACGCGGTGCGCGACCGCGTGCACCGCGAGTTCTCCGAGGCCCATCCGGACCAGAACTTCGACGTCCGCGAGCATCCGGACGCGCCGGAGGGCAGTCACCGCTACCAGATCGTCGACGGCGACGGGAACGTTCGCGCGGACATCACCCCGCGCCACGCGACCGACGGCGGCGTGCGGGGCAACAGCAAGTTCGACCACATCTGGGAAGTCGACTACCACAACGGCAGCGAACCGCACTACCTCGTGCACGAAGCCAAGGGGCCGGGCGGCAAGCCCAGCAGCCGCTACGTGCACGCAGACAACCGGACGTACCGCCAAGGCCACCCGAAGTACTTCGACGACACGGTGAAGGCGATCGCACGCACCGACCCCGACCTCGCGGACGCGCTCGAACGTGCGAAGCTCCAGAACAGGCTCGACTATGTGGAGGTGCGGGCGTTGGTCGACCAGTCCGGGCCGAGGCACACGAACAGCGGCTACGACTACAAGCCGTTCAACGGTTACGACTACGAGTCGCCGATGACTCCGGCATCCGGTGAGGAATGAGATCGATGACCACCGTCCCCAGGCATTCCGTCGACGTCACCGTCGCGTGGAAACAGATCGAGAAGCTGTCGCCGCAGGTGGCCTTCTACTTCGACTACATCACGCAGGACACCAGCGCGCTGGCGAACGTCCTGCGCCGGGAACTCATGCTCGGGCAGTACCGCAGCGTGGTCGACCCGGACGCCGAGGACCCGGACACGTGGGGCGACCTCGCCCTCGCCGCACAGGCCGCGGCCGCCGCGTTCGCCGCGGCGAACGCGGCGGAAGGCCAGGAGGTCGACGCGGTGATCGGCCGTCCGCGGCGCTTCGCGGCCACCGGCCCCACCGAACGCACGGACCCGGGCGCGTGGCTGACCGCGGCGTGGCTCGCCGTGATCCAGCGGGACGACGTGCTGATCCAGCAGCTGGCCGCGGTGCCGCTCGACGTGCTGCGCGCCTCGGGCGTCGAGCACGACGCCTACATGTACCCGTGGGTCGAGACGCTGCAGACGTTCCTCGCTCACCGCGAGGTCACCCCGGAGATGTTCCTGCCCGCGATGGACGGCACCGACCCGGACACCGCGCAGTACACCCCGCCGGCGGCGATGCTGCAGCTCGTGTACCCGCCGATCCGGATGTTCTACTACGTGCTGCGCCGGGACGCCGAGAAGTTCGCCGACGCGTTCGTCGCCGCGCTGGAACGGCACCGCGAGTACTGGACCGCCGAGGACCGCGCCGACGATCCCGACGGGTTCCTCGCGCTGGCCCCGCTCGCGGTGGCGGTGCTCGCCCGCTCGGTGGGGATGACGTTCGACGTGCAGTCCGGTTACACGCCGGCCAACCTGCTCGCGGGGATCCGCCCGCCGCGGAACGGCTGATCGGAAATTCGGAAATGAAGCGTTCGCCCGGCGAGGAGCCGCTGAAATCATGACCCGGCCACCGGTGCCGCTCACTCCGGCCCAGCAGCAGGAGCTCGTCCAGCAGATCGGCCAGGCGGCCGCGTCCGCGCTGCCCGCGAGCTGGCAGCAGCTGCAGGTCGTCTGCCGCGCCGCGGGACGGCACGTGGAAGTCGACGTCGCCGTGCTCGCCCCGGACAACCGGACCTACCCGGTCCAGCCGCATCCGGAGTTGCCGCGGCTGTTCGGCGTGCTACGCACCGGGATGTACCAGCCGGGCCGGGGCACGTGGCTGAGCGCGACACTGGTCTACTCGCCGCAGCGGCCGCCGTTCGCGGACTACCAACCGGACGTCGAACCGCGGTGGCGCCAGGTCCCGCCGCCGATCGGCTTCCAGGACGAACTGCGCTTCTTCCCGCGCGAGGACCGGTTCGTGCCGCCGTGGCTGCGGCAACGAGCCGGTGCGGCGGCGCCTCCGCCGCCGGTGCCGGGTGCTCCCTTGCCGCCTGCTGGCGCTGGCCAGCCGGTTCCGCCGCAGGTCCCCGGCTCGGGCCCTGCGGTACCTCCGCCGCTGTCGGGTGCGGGGCAGGTTTCTCCGCCGTTGCCGGGCGCGGAAAGTCCGGTGCCCTCGGCGGGACCCAGCACGCCTCCGCCGCTGCCTGGGGGCGAGCAGAACGCGGAGTCTGTTCCCTCGCTTCCGGTGGACGAACCCACCCCGCCTCCGCCACTGCCCGGAGGCGGGCAGGCCCCGGATGCTGCGCAATCTCTTGCCGCGCTCCCGGTGGACGAGCCCAACACTCCCGCACCGCTGCCCGGCGCAGGACAGCCCGCAGACACTGCGGATTCTGCTCCCGCGCTCCCCGCCGACGAGCCCCACTCGCTTCCGCCGCTGCCCGAGCCCGAGCAGGCCGCAGGCATTGCGCAGCCTGTTCCCGAACTCCCCATCGACGAACCCACCACGCCCCCGCCGCTGTCCGACGCGGAGCAGCCCGTCTCCCCGTCCCTCGCGGAAACAGCAGCAACTGTCCCGGCGTCGGATGGCGACGAGGCGCAATCCGAGCCCAGTGAAGTCGCGGCAGCCGGGATCGCTGCCGAAACTTCCGAGCCGGAAGCCGTTGCCTCCCAAGGAAAATCAACGAACAGCGGGAGCCCGGCAGGCGAGCTGCGCACTCCGCGTGTCTACGACGGGTTCGACGAGGCAGGGAATCCGGTCGTCGAGCGGGAAGCGTTGTCGCAGGAGGAGCGCGAGCGCGTGCTCGCTTATCTCGATAGCGCGCCGGTCATCCTGGCGTCCCGCAGCAACGACACCGACGCCTTCGATCCGTCCCGCACGGACGCCGTTCCGCTGAATTTCCGGACCGACGGCAGCTGGGTGTGGCCCGGCGCGGTCGGCTATTACCTGCGTGAGCACGGGATTTCGCCGGATCCGGAGCTGGTCGAGCACATCCGGGCGGCCGGATACACCGTGCCGGAGGTGGACGAAGCGACTCAGGAACGGATGCTGGCGGCGATGACCAGCCCGCCCGCTGAGGAGAGGCGACCGGAGCCGCAGGATCCCGGCGAGCTGCTGAGCGAGATCGCGACAGCACTCGTCGCGGCGGCTCCGCAGGGGTGGCAACAGATCGTGTTCGACTTCATGGCGCTGGGCAGGCACGCGAACCTCGCGTGCGGCGCGCGGATGGCTGATGGCGGCACGCAGCAGGTGCCTGTCGCGCGGGAGTTGTCGAAGCCGTTGGCTCAGCTGCGGCGCAGCAAATACGTCCAACGCCGCGGTACCTGGTACACGCTCTCGCTGGTCATCGATCCGCCGTCGAGCTACCAGGCCAGCTTCAACGAAGACGACGAGCCAGCCTTCCACACGCCGCCCCGGCCCGAGGATTACGCACTGGACCAGGAGCTCTATCCGCGCGACGATGACTACCTCCCGCTGTGGTTCAGCGTCCGGCTGCCGGAGAGTCCACAGTAGACACTCAGTCGACGATCGTGAACCCGGCGTCGGCGAGTGCGGCTTCGACGTCCTTGCAGTGCTCCGGGCCGCGGGTTTCCAGGGCGAGGGCGACGTCGACCTCGCCAAGGGCCAGGCTGCCGGAGATGCGGGAGTGCTCGACGTCGAGGACGTTCGCGCCCAGCTCCTTCACGCACGACAGCACCGAAACCAGCGAGCCCGGACGGTCCGGGACGCGCAGGTGCAGCTTCAGGTAGCGGCCGCCCGCGGTCATGCCGTGCTGGATGATCTGTTGCAGCAGAACCGGATCCACGTTGCCGCCGGAGAGGATCGCCACCACCGGCGGCTCGAAAGCGCCGGGGTGCTGCAAAAGCGCGGCCACTGAAGCGGCACCGGCCGGTTCCACGACCAGCTTTCGTCGCTCCAGGCACAGCAGTACCGCGCGCGACAAGGATTCCTCGGTGACCGTCACGACATCGTCGACCAGCGACTGGACATGCGCGTAACTGACCTTGCCCGGCTCGCCGACCGCGATGCCGTCCGCCATCGTGTGCACCTCGTGCAGCCGGACCGGCGCACCGGCCTCCAGCGAAGACGGATACGCGGCGGCGTCTTCGGCCTGTACGCCGATCACCCGGATCTCCGGGTGCAGCGCCTTCACCGCCGCCCCGACACCGCCGACCAGCCCGCCGCCGCCAGTCGGGACGAGGATCGTTTTCACCCCCGGCGCCTGTTCGAGAATCTCCAGTCCCACGGTGCCCTGACCGGCGATGACGTCGACATGGTCGAACGGGTGGATGAAGACCGCGCCGGTGCGCTCCGAGAACGCGATGGCCTCGGCGAGGGTTTCGTCGACGACGGCGCCATGGAGGTGGACCTCCGCGCCGTAACCGCGGGTCGCGGCGAGTTTCGGCAGCGGAGCGCGCAGCGGCATGAAGACCGTCGAGGAAATGCCGAGCAGCGACGAGGCCAGCGCGACCCCCTGCGCGTGGTTGCCAGCACTGGCCGCGACGACGCCGCGCGCGCGTTCTTCGGCGGTCAGGCCGTGAATGCGGGTGTAGGCGCCGCGGATCTTGAAAGAGCCGGTGCGCTGCAGGTTCTCGCACTTGAGGTACACCGGGCCGCCGTGCAGCCGGCGCAGGTCGCGGGCGTGCTCCATCGGGGTGACGCGGGTGATGCCCTCGAGAAGCTTCCGAGCTTCCTGGATGCGCTCGACGCTGACCAGTTCCATGGCGCCGATGATGCCACCGACGGACGGCCGGGGTGCGCCGCCCGGCGGACCGGTACCCTGGATAACGGCAGCCACACATGATCAGGGAGTGCGACCATGGCACGCGCGCAGCACGGGACCATCGCCCGGGCGAAGTCCCGCACCGGTCTGCTGCCGCTCGCCGCGGGCATCCTCTCCGCGGTGGCCCTCACCGGAGCCGCCTTCGCGACGGTCGAGGCGGCCGCCTGCACCGGCCCCGCCCAGTACATCCGGCACGACAACCACATCGAACTGGTCGGCGGCTGCGTCAACGGCACCGAACTCCCGGCGACGACCGGGACCCGGCAGGCCAATGCGATGCGGGAGAACAGCAAACCCTGACGTTGGCTGGGGGCCTGGCTTTCGGTTGGCTGGGCTTGGGGTCGGGCGCGTTTGGCGAGATGGGAAATCGTTCGCTGGGGCGGCGGGTTTGCGGGATTCGGCTGCTGGATTGTCTGGGGGCGGGCAAGGCCGGGTGCGGCAAGTGGCTTTCGGCGAGGCAGACTTCGGCTGAAGCCGCGGATCGGACCGCTTCGGCCATGGCAAATTCCCGCATACGGGACTCGCCGGGGCGGTGAATTAGCGAGATCCGACCGCCTGGGAACGAGCAAACCGGGTGCGGCAAGCAGTTACCGGCCACGCCGATTTCAGCTGAACCCGCGCACGGGACCGCTTCAGCCACGGCAAGCTCCGCCGAAACCGCACAGCGGATTCGCCAGGGCAGCGAACCCGCGAAGTCCGACCGCCAGTTCGTCTGGGAACCAGCAAAACTGGGTGCGGCAAGCAGCTTCTGGCCACGCCGATTTCGGCTGAAGCCACGCACCGAACCGCTACAGCCACGGCAAGCTCCACCGAAACCGCACACCGGATTCGCCGCGACGGCGAACTAGCGAGGCCCGACCGCCAGATCGCCCGGGAACCAGCAAAACCGGGTCCACCAAGCAGCTACCGGCCACACAGACGTTGGCCAAGCCGCACACCGGATCCGCCGGGACGGCGAACTAGCGAGGCCCGGCCACCAGATCGCCTGGGAACGAGCAAAACCAGGGACGGCGAGCAGCTTCCGGCCAACCAACCTCAGCTGGAGCCACCCACCAGATTCCGCCCGACGCACCGCCTCAACCACGGCGAATCCGCCAAAACCCCAGCCGCGACTCGCCACAGCAACGAATTCGGCGGCCGTTCGGAACGAACTCGGTCAACCCAGCCAGGAGCGAGGCACCAGAAACCAGCCCAGTGCCCGCCCAAAGCCAGAAAGAAAGATCAGCCCAGCGCCTGCGTAAGGTCGGCCACCAGATCGCGTCCGTCCTCGATGCCCACTGACAGCCGGATCAGGTCCTCTGGGACTTCCAGTGTCGAGCCTGCCGTCGAGGCGTGCGTCATCTTGCCTGGGTGCTCGATCAGGCTTTCGATCCCGCCGAGCGACTCCGCCAGCACGAACAGCTTCGTGCGGGACGCGACCTCCAGTGCGGCTTCCTCGCCGCCCGCCACGCGGAACGACACCATTCCGCCGAAGCGGCGCATCTGCTTCGCGGCTGCCTCGTGGCCGGGGTGTTCCGGGAGGCCGGGGTAATAGACCTTGGTGACCTTCGGGTGCTTCGCCAGGGTGCGGGCGACCAAATCCGCGTTGTCGCTGTGCCGTTCCATCCGCAGGGCCAGAGTCTTGAGACCGCGCAGCGTCAGCCAGGCGTCGAACGGACCGGGGACGGCACCCGCGGCGTTGCGCAGGTAGAAGAGCTGCTCGCGCAGTTCGTCCTCGTTGGTGACGACCGCACCGCCCACGACGTCTGAGTGGCCGCCCAGGTACTTGGTGGTCGAGTGCACCACGATGTCCGCGCCGAGGGCCAGCGGGGTTTGCAGGTATGGCGTCGCGAAGGTGTTGTCCACGACCAGCCGGGCGCCGGCGTCGTGGGCGGCGCCCGCGAGCGCGGCGATGTCGGCGATGCCCAGCAGCGGGTTGGTCGGCGACTCGCACCAGATCAGCTTGGTTTCGGGGCGCATCGCGGCCCGTACGTCGTCAATACGGCTCAGGTCGGCCACCGTGTGCTCGACGCCCCACAGGCTGAGCACCTTGTCGATCAGCCGGAACGTGCCGCCATAAGCGTCATTGCCCAGGACCAGGTGGTCGCCGGGGCGCAGGACCGTGCGCAGCACCGCGTCGGACGCGGCCATGCCGGACGCGAACGCCAGCGTGTGCCGGGCCCCCTCGAGCGAGGCGAGGGCTTCCTCCAGCGCGGTCCGCGTGGGGTTCGCGGTGCGCGAGTACTCGTAGCCGCCCTCGCGGGTGCCGCCTACGCCGTCCTGCGCGTACGTGGACGTTTGGTAAATCGGCACGATGACGGCACCCGTGCGGGGATCGGGCTGCTGCCCGGCGTGGATCGCGCGTGTTTCAAAACCCAGGACGGAGTAGTCGTCGGCCATGGTTCCCAGGGTACGGGGCACCCCCGACAATCCCATCAGCTGGGAGGCAACTCACCATGCGGGAGAGGCTGCCGGTACAAAACCCGCACCGGCAGCCCTGCGGTCACCAGGTCTGCGGCGCCGGATAGCCGCCCTGGGCGGGAGCGCCCGGACGGTAGTTGACCCAATCGGCGGTCGGCTTCACGATCGCCAGCACCAGGGTCGCGATCGGCGGGATCAACCTGACCAGGGTGGCACCGATGCTCTCGCCCAGGATCTGCGCGCTGCTGCTGCTGTGGAAACCGGTCGTCGCGGCGGAGAAGACGATGACCGTCAGGATCCCGAACGCGATCGTCAGCCCGCAGCCGATGATCGTGCACAGCCGTGCGGACGGCTTGTGCAGGAACAGGCCGATCCCGCCGTAGAACAACAGGCCGGCGAGCACCGCGTCGACGACCAGCGTCAGGTAGGCCTGCCAGAGCACCGCGTGGATGCTCGAGATCACCACGACCGCGGCGACCACCCCGATGATCGCGAAAATGCCGCCGATGATCGCGAGGATCCCGGCGATGATCGCGGTCGCACCGTTCGGCTTCTGCTGGTATACGCCAGGCCCGCCCGCGTAAGCCGGGTACGGCTGACCGGCGGCGGGCGGAGCGAACGGCTGCTGCGGCGCACCGGGGTACGGCTGGGCCGGCGTCGGCTGGCTCGCCGGGTACGGCTGCCCGGGGATCGGGCCGCTCTGCGGCTCCTGGGGCTGACCCTGCGGCGGGTTCTGGGGGTAGGTCACGGGGAGTCCTCGGTGCTTCTGTTCCCGCCGGACGGCGGGGGGAATGCCTGTATCGTGCCAGGCCCACCCCATTTTCGGGACGGAATTACCACTGTCGCGAGGGTGACGAGGCGGGCACCACGGGTACGCGATAACGCAGGTAGCCGAAGGTCCGCGGCGACCCGGCCAGCACGAGCACCAACAGCACCGCTGCCACCAGTGCGACGCGGTCCAGCGCGGCGAAATTTTCGAACCGCAGCAGCGTCCGGAAGTATTCGACGTACGCCGGGGAACCGCCGAGCGCGGGCTCCAGCAGAAGCGCGCCGAGAGCGAGCAACGCGCCCGCGATAAGCAGTACCGCGCCCGCTGTGGCACGGAAAAACGTCGCGATCGCACCGATCAGCAAGACCAGCGACGCACCCAGGTACGCGCCGAGATCGGCGAGCGTCAACGGCGAGAGGTCGCCGAGGCTGAACCCGGACGGAATGTCGAGAAACAGCCTGGCCGGAAGATAGCCGGACGTCGCGGCGGCGGCGAGCCCGAACAGTCCGGCGGCGATCGCGGTGCCCCCGTTCGGCCGGTACGGCACCGGATCCGCCACCGAGGATTCCCGTTCCCGCTGCCGTGCCGGAAGTCCGTGCAGGCCGCTCACAGGAGGTCCCCCTCGGGCTGGGAAGGCGATTCGGACGGCGCTCACCCTAGCCCGGAAATGCGCGGTTGGGGACCGGCGAGAGCGCATGTGCGCCGCAATTCCCCCGGCTGCCGGAACGGTCGGGAAAAGGCCACCACCTTTCCGGGAATCCCGCGAAAAACGGACCGGAAACGACGAAGGGCGCCGCCGTCGTGAGACGGAGGCGCCCTTCGCGGAAATTCAGCGGCTCACCACTGCTGCGGCGGCTGCTGGCCCGGCTGGCCGTAACCGGGAGGAGGCTGCTGCCCGCCCGGCGGCGGGTACTGGCCCGGCTGTCCGAAACCGCCCGGCTGCTGCGGCGGCTGGCCGTAACCCGGCTGCTGGCCCGGCTGGCCGTAGCCAGGAGGCGGCTGCTGCCCGAAGCCCGGCTGCGGGAAGCCTCCGCTGCCCGGGTTCGGACCGCCCGGCTGCGGGAAGCCCCCGCTGTTCGGGTTCGGACCGCCGGGAGGCGGGAAACCGCCGGGCTGCGGCTGGCCGAAGCCCGGCTGTCCGCCGCCGAAACCGCCCGGCTGCTGCGGGCCGCCAGGACCGCCAGGTCCGGCCGGTCCGCCGGGGCCGCCCGAGGACGAACCGAGGCCGACGAACTGCGAGGTCGCCGGGATGACCGCGACCACGCCGACGATCAGGATGATGATGCCGAGGATCAGCGTCAGCATGCCGCCGCCGCTCGTCGCGCTGGAACCGGCGCCGCCGTACTTGTCGGCGAACGAGCTGCTGACCGAGGTCCCGGACTTCGCCAGGATCGAGAACAGCAGCAACAGCACGCCGCCGACCAGGACGCCGATCGGGGCGAGCTTGCGCATCACGGCCGCCCGCGAGGCGAGCGCCAGCGCGACGCCGCCGGCCAGCGCGATCAAAGCGCCGACCAGGATCATGATCACGTAGAACCACAGCGTGCCCGGCGAGGCCAGACCGGCCTCGTCGAACAGCTTCTGGTACCGGCTCGAGCTGTCGTACAGCTTCGAGTAGTCGCTGGTGTCGCTCATGTAGCTGAACGAGACGATCAGCGCGATCAGGCCGAGCAGCGCGACGACGCCGCCGGCGATGTAGCCGTACAGCGCGTTGCCGCCGCCGCTCGCGGGCGCGGCGGACGCGCCGAACGGAGCGGGCTGGCCGAAGCCCTGCTGACCGAACGCGCCCTGCTGCGGGGCGCCGAAGCCGCCCTGGTCGTAACCGCCCGGCTGGCCGAAGCCCTGCGGCGGCTGGCCAGGCTGACCCGGCTGCCCGGGCTGACCCGGCTGGCCGAAGCCCTGCGGCGCGCCGAAACCGGCGACCGCGGCCGGGTTGTCCGCGGCGCTCGGCGGCGGGGCGTACGGGATGTTCTGCGGCTGCTGGCTCGGCGGGACGAGCTGCGTCGACTCGGCGTTGCCCTCGGCGCTCACGGGGTTGACCACCTGGGTGGCGTTCGCGTCGGCCGGCTGTCCCGGCTGCACGACCTGCGTCGGTTCCGGGGTGTCGCCGAACGTGCCGCCGCCGTGGGCGGGCTGCTGCGGCTGGCCCGGCTGGACCACCTGGGTCGGCTCCGACGCGCCGAAGGGACTGTCCTGCTGCGGTGTAGGACCACTCGACGGGCCCTGCGGCGGCTGCTGTCCGCCGTCCCAGGGCTGGTTCGGTGGCTGCGGAGCACTCATGTGGGTCTTGAACCCCCTTGACGAGGACGCGAAAAAGTTCTATTCGGCCGTAACGCTATCGGATGCCCGGCCAGGACGCGCGCAGACGCCCCGGCCGGCAGCCGTGAGGTTGGACCTATCGGCCCGCGAGGAACGCGAGCAAATCGTGCCTGGTGACGACGCCCGCCGGCTTGCCGTCGATCAGCACCAGCGCTCCGTCGGCCCCTTCGAGCGCCTTCATCGCGGCGCTCACCTGCTCGCCCGCCCCGATCGTGGGCAGCGGCGGCGACATGTGCGTCTCCAGCCGGTCGGCGAGCTGGGCCTTGCCGGTGAACAGCGCGTCGAGCAGGTCGCGCTCGTTGACCGCGCCGACCACCTCGGCGGCCATCACCGGCGGTTCGGCGCTGACCACGGGCATCTGGCTCACGCCGAACTCCGACAGGATGGCCACCGCTTCGGCGACCGTCTCGTTCGGGTGCGAGTGCACGAGGCTGGGCAGCGCACCGGACTTGCGGGTGAGCACGTCGCCGACCGTCGCGCCGGAGGAGTCCGGCGGAAGGAAGCCGTAGGACGACATCCAGGCGTCGTTGAAGACCTTGGTGAGGTAGCCGCGACCGCCGTCGGGCAGCAGCACCACCACGACGTCGTCCTCGGTCAGTCCCTCGGCCAGCTTCAGCGCGGCGGCCACGGCCATCCCGCACGAGCCGCCGACCAGCAGGCCCTCCTCGGTCGCGAGCCGGCGCGTGATCTCGAAGGAATGCGCGTCGCTGATCGGGATGATCCGGTCCGCGACGTTCCGGTCGTAGGTTTCCGGCCAGAAGTCCTCGCCGACGCCCTCGACCAGGTACGGCCGCCCGCTGCCGCCGGAGTACACCGAGCCCTCGGGATCAGCCCCGACGACCTGGACGCGGCCGTCGCTGACCTCCTTCAGGAACTTGCCGGTGCCGGAGATCGTGCCGCCGGTGCCGACGCCCGCGACGAAGTGGGTGATCTTCCCGTCGGTCTGCTTCCAGATCTCCGGGCCGGTGGAGTGGTAGTGGCTGGCCGGGTTCTCCGGATTGGCGTACTGGTTGGGCTTCCAGGCGCCCTCGATCTCGCGCACGAGCCGGTCGGACACGTTGTAGTACGAGTCGGGGTGCTCGGGCGCGACCGCGGTGGGGCACACGACGACGCGGGCGCCGTACGCGCGCAGCACGTTGCGCTTGTCCTCGCTCACCTTGTCCGGGCAGACGAAAACGCACTGGTAGCCCTTGCGCTGGGCGACCATGGCGAGCCCGACCCCGGTGTTGCCCGAGGTGGGCTCCACGATCGTGCCGCCGGGGCGCAGTTCTCCGGAGGCCTCGGCGGCCTCGATCATCCGCAGCGCGATCCGGTCCTTCACGCTGCCGCCCGGGTTGACGTACTCGACCTTGGCGAGCACGAGCGGCTTGAGCCCCCGCGTAAGCGAATTCAGCTTGACCAGCGGGGTGTTGCCCACGAGGTCCACGATGTGTTCTGCGTACTCCACGCGACCAGCCTAAACAGACAGGTGCCGGACCGGCTAGCGCGGGACCAGGCGGAGCCAGCCGTCGTCGCCGGTTTCCGCCGCCCATCCGGCGGGCCAGGCGCGGCGGTAGCCGGGTTTCGCGAGGGCGCCGGCCAGCCGGACTTCCGCGTCCTCGGCGAATTCCGCGTGCTGTTCGAACTTCGCACCGCGGAATGCGTCGCGTTCGCCGCCGATGACGACGCCGCGGAAGTCCGCGCGTTTCTCGAAGGTCGCTTCGGTGAAATCGGCTTTGGTGCGGAATTCGGTGTAACAAAACTTCGATTCTTCGGTGAACGTCGTTTCGTGGCAGACGATGGAACGGATCCGGCAGTAGGTGAGGGTCAGCTCGACAAGCTGCGCGCCGGAGAAGTCGAGGTCGATGTCCGGCCAGTACGACCCGAGCGGTTCCTCGCCGCCGCCCGGGCGCAGGTGCAGCATCAGGATCCGCTGCGCGGCCTTGCGCACCTGCACCTCTTCGGCCGTGCCGTCCAACGGCATCCGCAGATACGCGCACAGGACGTTGACGATGGTCTGCCGCTGGTCCGCGTGGCCCTGGGCGAGCCGTTCGAGCGCGTACAGCCCGGCCAGCCGGACCGGGGCCTTGTCGCTGCCGAGCTGGTCGGCGGCCTTGCCGTACATGTCGGTGATCCGGCGCTGGGTGGCGTCGTGGTCCTTCTGCTCCAGATCCAGTTCCGCGGACCGCTGCCGCCGCGCGGCGAGCAGGAGAGCGGCCGCGCCGCCGGTCCCGACGACGATGCTCGAGGCCGTGCGCAACGCGTCGAGCCGCGACGAATCCGCCGGGGTGCCGCCGCCGAGCAGCCACAGCAGCAACGCCGCCGCGACGGCAGCGAGCAGCACGATGCCGGTCCCCCACCACGCGATCGTGCGCGTGGACAACACCCGGTTGCGCTCTGTCACGGCAGAAATCCTCCCACGGGCGCAAGGTGGTGCATGTCGCCTTCGGCTTTCGAACGGACGCCGGACGCGGCAAGATGGTGAGCAACCGCTTAGTGCCGCCGACCCGAGGATGTGTCTGTCATGCCCGAAGCCGTCATCGTCTCCACCGCCCGCTCCCCGATCGGCCGCGCCGGGAAGGGCTCTCTGGTCGGGATGCGCCCCGACGACCTGGCCGTGCAGATGGTGCGCGCGGCGCTGGACAAGGTGCCGCAGCTGGATCCGGCCGACATCGACGACCTGATGCTCGGCTGCGGCCTTCCCGGCGGCGAGTCCGGGTTCAACATGGGCCGCGCGGTGGCTGTCGAACTCGGCTACGACCACCTGCCCGGCTGCACGATCACCCGGTACTGCTCCTCCAGCTTGCAGACCACCCGGATGGCGCTGCACGCGATCAAGGCGGGCGAGGGCGACGTCTTCATCTCGGCGGGCGTCGAGGCCGTGTCGCGGTTCGCCAAGGGCAGCTCCGACTCCTGGCCGGACACGCACAACCCGCTGTTCGCCGACGCCGAGGCGCGCACCAAGGCGACCGCCGAGTCCGGTGCGGACAGCTGGCAGGACCCGCGCGAGAACGGGCAGCTCCCGGACGTCTACATCGCGATGGGCCAGACCGCGGAGAACCTCGCGCGGCTCAAGGGCGTCACCCGCGAGGAGATGGACGAGTTCGGCGTGCGGTCGCAGAACCTCGCCGAGAAGGCCATCGCGGACGGCTTCTGGGCCAAGGACATCACGCCGGTCACGCTGCCGGACGGCACGGTCGTGTCGAAGGACGACGGGCCGCGCGCGGGCGTCACGCTCGAGGGCGTGTCCGGGCTCAAGCCGGTCTTCCGCCCCGACGGCCGGATCACCGCGGGCAACTGCTGCCCGCTCAACGACGGCGCGGCGGCTGTCGTGATCATGTCCGACACGAAGGCGCGCGAGCTGGGCCTGACGCCGCTGGCGCGCGTCGTGTCGACCGGCGTCACCGGGCTGTCGCCGGAGATCATGGGCTACGGCCCGGTCGAGGCGTCGAAGCAGGCGCTGTCCCGCGCCGGACTGTCCATTTCGGACATCGACCTGGTCGAGATCAACGAGGCGTTCGCCGCGCAGGTCATCCCGTCCTACCGCGACCTCGGCATCGACCTGGACCGGCTGAACGTCAACGGCGGCGCGATCGCGGTCGGCCACCCGTTCGGCATGACCGGCGCGCGGATCACCTCGACGCTGATCAACTCCCTGCAGCACCACGACAAGCAGTTCGGCCTCGAGACGATGTGCGTCGGCGGCGGACAGGGCATGGCGATGGTGCTGGAGCGGCTTTCCTGAGCCCAGCAACGAAGAAGGGCCGTCCGCGAGGTTTCGCGGGCGGCCCTTTTCTTGTCCGTCAGCGGTCGAGCTGGTTTTCGAGGCGGAGCAGGTAGCCCGCGAAGCGGTGCCGGTCGGCGGGTGCCCAATCGGCGGTCAGTTCGTCGAACGTCTGGCGCTGCCATTGGTGGGATCCGGCGAGCAGTTCGCGACCGGCTTCAGTGAGCTGGAGGGAAGCGCGGCGGCGGTCCTGCCCCGAAGTGGCCCGGACTAGATACCCGGCCGCAGTGGCGTCTCGGACCATGCGGCTGGCTCCGGAGTGGTCGAGGCCGAGGTGGTCCGCGACGGTCGCGACGGTGACCTCGTCGGTGCGCGCACCGGCGGTGTCGACCGCCTCGACGGCGAGGATGTGCTGGACGTGCCGCATTTCGCCGGTGAGTTCGGTGGAAGTGCGCAGGATCCACCGCCGCGACCAGTGCCGGACCAGCCGGAACAGGGCGGGCCCGGCGTCGGAAAGGGGCGCGCTGGCGGACTTGTCGTTCGAGGCGGTCACCCCGGCACCCTACCTTGACTACATGCGATACGCACACATAACGTGTGCGATATGCATATATTCTCGCGGCTGGCCCACAGCCGCACCGCCGCGTTCGCCGCGCTCCTGATGGGCATGCTGATGGCGGCGCTGGACACCAACGTGGTCGTCGCGGCCTTGCCGTCGATCGGGGCTGACCTGGGGAATCCGGGTGCGGTGGGCGGGGTGACCGCGGCTTATCTGCTGGCGGTCGCGGTGGCCACGCCGGTGCACGGGAGTCTTGGCGACCGCTGGGGCCGGCGGAGGATGTTCGTCGGCTCGGTGGCGGTTTTCGCGGTCGCCTCGCTCGGGTGCGCGCTGGCGCCGAACCTGACCGCGCTGATCGGTTCGCGCGCGGTGCAAGGGCTTGGCGGCAGCGGGTTGATCGTGGCCGCGGTCGCCGCGATGGCCGAACTGTTCGACCGGACGGAAATGGTGCGCAGGCAAGGTTGGCTCACCGCGGTGTTCGCGGTGTCCTCGATCGGCGGCGCTCCGCTGGGCGGGCTGCTGGCGGCCGGCTCGGGGTGGCCGTCGATCTTTCTGGTCAATCTCCCGGTCAGCGTTCTGGCGCTGGCGCTGGGGATCGGATCGGTGCCGGGCAAGCGCGACCGTGCTGAGCAACGCGGGTTCGATGTCGCCGGCGCGTTTCTGGTCGCGATGGTCGGCGGCAGCATCGTCGTTCTGGGCAGCAGCGACACGCTCGCCCGCAATCCAGCGGCAGCGCCGTTGCTGATCGCGATCGCGCTTGTGGGAACGGTCGCGTTCGTCCGGGTCGAAAGGCGCGCCGCCGCTCCGCTCGTTCCGCTCCGGTTGCTCGCCGACCCGGGTACGGCCCGCGCCATCGTGGTCACCTTGCTGACCGGCGTGGCGTTGTTCGGCAGCTTCACCTACGTGCCATTGGCGATCGGCGGCGAAAACCCCGAGGCGACGGGATTTCTGTTGCTGCCCATGAGTATCGGACAGGTGGTGGTCACCAGCGGGTTCGCGTTGCTGGCTCGACGTTGGCCGCGCGTCACCGCTTGGGGCAGGCTCGGTCTCGTCCTCGGCGTCGTGGGATTGCTCTGCACAGCTTTGATTCCGCTGCTGGCACCGGGCGGGTCGCGGGTGCTGGTCGTGGTGGTCGGGCTGGCCTGCAGCGGTGCCGCGCTGGGGCTGTCCATGCAGGCCTACACCTTGCTCGCGCAGTCCATAGTGCCGAAGGACATCCTCGGGGCCGGAATGGCGACTTTGACTTTCGCCCGCCAGATCGGCGGATCGCTGGGTATCGCGGTGTTCGGGTGGCTCACGCTGGTGCTCGACAACAGCGTGGCGTCGCCCATCGTGTTCCTTCTGGCCGCCGCTGCGCTGCTGGCCGGGGTCGTCCTCGCGCCCCGAGCCGCGCACGACCCAGTTCCGGTGTCCGCATAGAGAAAGGGCCGCCCGCGAGCGCAACGCGGACGGCCCTTCCCAGGTAAAACGTCAGTGCATCAGCACCGGCGCGGCGACCTCGCCGGATTCCGTCTCCGCGGGCACGACGCGCTTCTTCGGCAGGAACAACGCGGGCACCAGGCACAGCGCCAGCAGGATCGTGCCCCACAGGAACGTCGTCGCGAACGACTCGCCCGCCAGGCCGGCCGCGGCGTCGTGCGTGGCCGGGTTCATCATCGCCGCGGTGGCGACCAGCTGGCCCTGGCTCGTCGGCACGCCGAACTTCCCGGCGAGCAGCGCCGCCAGGATGATCGACATCACCGCGGACCCGATCGCGCCCGCGGTCTGCTGCAGGATGTTCGTCGCGGTCGAGGCCTTCGCCATGTCCTTGGACTGCAACGTCTGCAGCGCGGCCGAGGTGATCGGCATCATCGTGCAGCCGAGGCCGAGCCCGACGACGAACAGCGCGGCCAGCAGCAGCGGATACGGCGTGGTCGCGGTGACCTGGGTGAACGCCACCATGCCGACCACGATCAGCACCAGGCCGGGCACCACGATCTTGCGCGGCGCGATCTTGTCCGCCAGCCGTCCGGCGACCGGCATCGACACGACCGCGCCGAGGCTCTGCGGCACCAGCAGCAGCCCGGCGTGCAGCGCGGTTTCGCCGCGCACCAGCACGAAATACGTGGGCAGCAACAGCATCGCGCCGAAGAATCCGATGCAGAACACGGCCATCGTGGCCATCGCGACCGAGAACGACCGGTTGCGGAACAGCTTCAGATCGATCAGCGGATGCTCCACCGTCCGTCCACGAAGGACGAACGCGACCAGCAGCACGAGCCCCGCCAGCGCAGGCAGCCACACCTCGAGCGCGGTGACGGTGCCGGTCGACGGGATCCGCGAGACGCCGAAGATCAGTGCCGCCAGGCCCGGCGACACCATCAGCATGCCGAGGAAGTCGAAGCGGCCGGACGGTTCCGGGTCGTCCTTCGGCAGCAGCTTCAGCGCGAGCAGGAAGGCGATCAGTCCGATCGGGACGTTGATGTAGAAGATCCAGCGCCAGCTCACCGAGTCGACCAGCCAGCCGCCCAGGATCGGGCCGCACATCGGGCCGAGCAGCATCGGCACGCCGAGCACGGACATCACCCGGCCGATCCGCTGCGGGCCCGCGGTGCGGGTCAGGATCGTCATGCCGGCCGGCATCAGCATGCCGCCGCCGAGGCCCTGCACGACGCGGAACGCGATCAGCGATTCGACGTTCCAGGCGAGCCCGGCCAGCATCGAGCCGACCAGGAAGGTGCCGATCGCGAGCAGGTACAGCCGTTTCGTGCCGAACCGGTCGGACGCCCATCCGGTGACCGGGATGACCGTCGCCAGCGCCAGCATGTAGCCGGTCGCGACCCACTGGATGGTGTCGAAGGACGTGGTGAACTGAAGGGTGAGTTTCTGAAGCGCGACGTTGACCACGGTGGTGTCGAGGATCGCCATGATGGCGCCGAGCACCACCACGGAAGCGACCTTCAGCACTCCCCGGTCGAGTTTGTCACCGGCATCCGGCGCGGCCGGAGTCGCTGGTGCGGACATGCGGAACCCCATCTGGTAGTGGTGAAGCGCAAGCCCGCGACGCGACAATACGACGGCGGTTCCCCCTTGCGCGCGCTCCAGACTAGCCGAGCGGCAAGCGGCTACGCAGCCTTTTTCGCTGGCGGGAGAAATGCGTGGGGACTTTTCGCGCAGTCGCGATGACCTGCGAAAAGTCCCCGTCCAGTCAGCAGATACTGTCCGTGCGCGAAGGGTTGCCCAAACCGAACAACGGCCGCAGTTTCAGCCCGATCCAAGTGCCGAAAAGCGCGAACGCGCCCCACAGCCAGCCGTGCAGGCTGCCGACGGAAATTCCGCCGAGATACGCGCCGATGTTGCAGCCGTTCGCCAGTCGCGCGCCGATGCCCATCAGGATTCCGCCGAGAATCGCGGCGACGGCGGTGCGCCACGGGATCGAGCTGTGGATCTTCCACGCGCCCGCGGCCGCCGCGGCGACGAACGCGCCGATCATGATGCCGATGTCGGTGAGGCTCGTCTTGTCCTGCCAGATCGGCTTGGACAGCGACGTCGCGTTCGCCTTCAGCTGCCAGAACTCCCACTGCTCCGGGTGCAGTCCGAACACCTGGAGAATTTTCGCGCCCCACAGGCTGAACGCGCTCGTGACGCCCCAGATGCCGCCGGAAACCAGGTACACCGCACCGGCCAGCACGCCGAGCACTACCGCGCCGACGAGGATCGGCCAGGAGCCGCGGAAGATCCGGGCGAAGCCGCGCGCGGTCGGCACAGTGTCGACCGGCGGCGGCACGCGGCGCTTCTGCACCAGCCGGGTCGCGAAGACGATCGCGAGGAGCACCGCGATGGTGATCGCCCACGAGCCGAACCAGCCGACGTGGTCCGACAGCAGGAATCCGGAAACCTGCGGCCACCCGGTGAAAAGCGGGTAGCCCCAGGTGTAGAGGACCGATCCGGTGATGAAACCGCCGAGGGTCAGCACGATCGTCGACTGCCCGGCCCCGACCGCGAACAGCGTCCCGGACGCGCACGCGCCGCCGAGTTGCATGCCGATCGCGAACAGCGTGGCCCCGACGAACAACGCGAGCCCGATCGGCCCGACGTTCGCCACCGGCACCGGTTTGCTGCCGAAGAGACCCGCGCCGGTGCCGCAGATGAGGGCGATGAGCGTCGCGGCCGTGCCGAGCAGGAGGGTGTGCGCGCGAAGGCCCTGGCCGTTGCCGACGGCGATCAGCTGCCGCCAGGCGGACGTGAAACCGAAGCGGGAGTGGAAAAGGGCGAGGCCGAGCAACAGCCCCAGCACGAGCAGCACGCCGAATTTCGCGCCGTGCGCGGCCCAGACGTAGGAGGTCAGCCCGACCGCGAGCACCGCGGCGACGGCGAGCGGGACGATCTTGACCGGCTCCTCCGGCTTCGGCGCTGGAGCCTCGCAGGAGGTGGGGAAATCGAGCAGTTTTCGCTCGTCGACAGGGGAATCGGTGGTCGCCACCACGTCTCCTGGGGGTTTCGGGGATCAACGGGCCCGCCCGGCGGCGGGCGGCGATCCACGTTAGGTCCGCGCGGGCACCGCACGCAGCCTGTCCCACGGAGTGCGACGAACGGCCGAAACCGGGCGTCCGGACGGCCCCTTTGTACCGCCCCGGTCAGCTCTTGATGCAGATGGCTTCCTCCGGGTCGGAGTACCAGCGGACGGTGGTCGAACCACTGCCGTCGCACGCCGAACGGTCCTTCGCGCCGGGTACCAGCTTGACGATCTCCGCGTTCTTCTGCGGATCGGTGCAGGGGACCTTCTGATACGTCGTCGTGGCGGTCTGGAGCCCGGACAGGCAATCCCCTTGCTGCACATTGGGAACGAGGCAGAGCACCCGGTGATTCTTGCCGCCGGTGGTGTAGCGGTAGTAGTCGCCGCGCGGGCAGGTCCCGCTCCGGTTCGCGCGGACGACCGCGACCTTGACGTTCGCTCCGGGGTCGGCGCAGTCGACGGTTTTCGTCGTCGTGGTCGAGCCGGCCTTCTCGATGTGCATGCAGTCGCTCGCGTGGGTGTTGCTGGTCGAGTTGCCGAACGTGAAGAACCCGATGACGACCCCCGCCGCCACGACCACCACCGCGACGGCGATCAGCACCACGGTCCGGGTCGGGAACTTGCGCTCGCGACCCGGCCGCGGCGGCATCCCGCCGGGGCCGTAGTGCTGCTGGAACGGCGACGGCCCGTTCTGGCCGTAGCCCGGCCGCGGTCCGTGCCCGGGCGGGGGGACGCTCACGTGATACCTCGCAAACCCGAAAGAAAGATTCCGAACGGGCACATCCAACACGACGGCCGCGGGCGCGCGCAGAGGTTCGAGGCAGAAAAACAGAAAAGGCGCTCCGCGTATCGCGGAGCGCCCCTTCCCGGAAACCTGCGCGAGAAGCTAGTCGCGCAGGTAAGACAGCAAACGCAGGATCTCGAGGTACAGCCACACCAGCGTGGTCATCAGGCCGAAGGCGGCGTACCAGGCCCACTTCGAGGGCATGCCGGCGCGGATCATCTTGTCGGCCTGGTCGAAGTCGAGCAGGAAGCTGAACGCGGCGATGCCGATGACCACCAGGCTGAAGACGATGGCCAGCGGGCTGCCGTCGCGCAGCGGGTTGAAGCCGAAGAACACCGCGGTGACCAGGTTGACCAGCATGAGGATGGCCACGCCCGCGACCGCGCCGACGATCCACTTGGTGAGCTTCGGCGTGACCTTCACCGCGCCGGTCTTGTAGACGACCAGCATCGCGACGAACACGCCCGCGGTGCCGATGAGCGCCTGCAGCGCGATGCCCGGCAGGAACACCTCGAACAGGCCGCTGAGCGCACCGAGGAACAGGCCCTCGGCACCGGAGTAGACGAGCGTGAGGGGACCGCTCGGCTTCTGCTTGAAGATGATCACCAGAGACACGACGAGGCCCACCACGAGCCCGCCGATCAGCGCGCCGAGGAGCGGCCCGCTCGGCGAAAGCCTGCCGAGGGAATCGCGCACGAGCTGGGACTGCGCCCAGATCGCCGTGAGCACGCCGACGACGAGCGCGACGCCGAGCGACATGCCGGTCTTGATGACGACGTCGTCGACCGTCATCGGACGGTCGGCGGAGGCGGTACCCATCTGCCCAGGGCCGTAACCCGGGACGCCGCCTTGGCCCTGCGGCTGGCCGTAGGGCTGGTCGAAGCCGACGTTCGGCCCGTACTGCCCGGTCGCGGCCGCGCCGCGCGGGAGATTGCGGAACGCCGGGTTGCTGCTGGAACGCACCTGTCCTCCTGGACTTTATGGCACCTTGCATCGGGTTCAACGACCGCGGCGGCTCGCTGGTTCCCGTTCGGGTAAAGCCGATTTTACCCATCACCCGCACGGGTGGGGCGACCCCCGTTACGGCCACCGTAGGCGATGAAGGTCACGACCGTTCACCGCAGGTCACCCGATGGTCTCTAGACAACTCCCATGGTGACCCGCGAACCTTCACATCGCGTGTCCGGGAAGTGACCGAACGCGCGTCGGGGAGTTGTTCGATCAGGTGAACTGCGAAGACGCCGTTCAGGCGTCAGCGGGCACGTCGAAGGAGCCAACACACCATGGGGTGGATCTCACGCCCGCGCGCTCGCTGGCGCGCGGCCACCGGGCTGGTCGCGACCGCACTGCTCGGCGCACTCTCCGTAACCGCATTGGGGACGACCCCGGCCGCCGCGGAGAACCCTCCTAAGCCGCCGGAACACGTCGGCCACACGATCACTCTCAAGAACGAGCATACGGACTGGCTGGGGACGTACCAGGTGAACGGCAAGGACGTGTTCTGCGTCAGCTTCCACCTGAAGGCGCCGGACAGCAAAGAGGTGTACAAGCCGGGCGACGAACTGCTGACGAAGTGGGGCACGAAGCTGCCCGCCGACGTCGCGGCCAACATCTCGTACTTGCTGCTGCGCTACGGCAACACCACGAACAACGACGAGGCCGCCGCACTGGCGCACCTCCTCCACTCGTGGACCGCGCCGTCGCGCACTCCCGGCGACACCGACCCGAGCCTGCCTAAGAAGGACGTCGCCTATCCCGAGGCCGACTACCTCAGTTTCCTCACGGCGGTTTCGCAGGCCGCGGCCGACGACGTGACCAAAATGAAGGCTGAAGCCGAAGCCAACCGCGGCCCGTGGACCGCGTCGGTCGCCGCGCCGAAGGGCGACCAGCACCTCGGCCAGCCCGCGACCTGGACGGTCACGGTGAAGAACTCCAAGGGCAAAGGCATCCCGGATGTTCCGGTGAAGCTGACCGCCGCTGACGGGACTATCGGCCAAGCGGACAAGCAGCCGGACGCGGAGAAGGCGACAGATTCTTCCTCTGGCAACTCTGCGCCGCAGGCCGCGCAGAAGGACACGACGTTGAAGACCGACGCGAACGGCACCGTGACGGTGAAGGTCACGCCGACGGGCGACCAGCCGAAGCTCGCCGCGTCCTTGTCCGCGCCCGCGGACAAGCCGACCGTGCAGAACCCGGTCAACCACAACGGCGAGGTGCAGAACGTCGTCGGCACCGGCGGTGAAAAGCAACTGACCGCGCAAGGCGTGGTCGCAGTAGCGAAGCCGGGCAAGGTGCAGGTCACCAAGACCGACGCCAAGACCGGCAAGGGCATCGGCGGCGCGACGCTGCGGATCACCGGCAAGGACCGCAAGAGCGCGGCCACCAACCAGGACGGCAAGGCGCTCAACGGGCCCGACGGCCAGCCCGCCGTCGTCACCACCAGTGGCGACAACGGGACCGCGACCGTCGAGAACCTGTTGGCCCCGCAGGAGGTTTGCGTGGTCGAGGTGAACGCGCCGCCGGGCTACACCAACGCGTTCGATCCGAACAACCCGCCCGCCGCGTGCGGATCGCTGACGCCGGGCGGCACACTTGCGCTGACTGTGGCCAACACGCCGAACGAAGTGCCGCACGCGATTCCCGCCGGCGATCTGCCGGTGACGATGGCGAAGGGCACTGTCGAGACGAGCTTCTCCACGGGCGGCATCGCGGGTCTCGCGGCGCTGGTGCTCGTCGGTTCGGCGCTGGTCGGGTTCGCCGCTCGGCGGTCGGCCCGGCGGTAATCGAAAGCAGCAAGGGCGATGAGTGGAAAAGGACGGCTGATCGGCGGGTTCGTGCTCGGCGCGGCAAGCGTGCTGGCAGTGGAACTCGCGACGGTCGTGATCAGTTCGCCGCCGACGACGGTGGTGGCCGGGAGCGCGTTCCCGGCCACCGCCGCCGTACCGGCCGCTTCCCCGCAACAAGTGGCTCCCGCGCCGCCGCCGTCGTCGAGCAGTGCGGCGCCGGCTAGCAGTTCGGCGGCAGCACCACCGCCGCCGCCCGCCGCGCCCGCGGAGCATCGGCAAGCTCCCGATCCGGGACCGCAGGCACCGGGCACGGTCCGGCTGCCCGGCGGCGGGACCGCGGCGATGGTGCGTCAGGACCTCGGGCCGGGCAACACGCTTCCGGTGCCCTCGGACATCGGCCAGGCGGCGTGGTGGGGCGCGGATCTGGAAGCGGTCAGCGGCGCGAGCGTGTTCGCGGGCCACGTGAACTGGCGCGGCGCGACCGGCCCGTTCTCGGAACTGTGGAGCGAGCGCATCGGCGGCGTCGTGACGATCGTGGACCGCGCGGGCAAGACGAGCCGGTACCGGATTTCCCAGCTGGTCACGGTGCACAAGAACGACCTGCCGAGCCGGGCCGACGATCTCTTCGGGCAGGCCGGTCCGCATCGGGTGGTCCTGGTGACCTGCGGCGGACGGTGGATCGGCGGGAGCGACGGGTACGAGGAGAACCGCGTGGTGATCGCGGACCCGGCGTAAAGGTCCGCACCACCCTCGCGAGGGGTCCCCTCGTGCCCCGGCGAACCTGCGCGAAGGGTCCCCTCGCGCAGGTTTTTCGTCGTTTCCCTCCGCGCGAAAACCGGCCGCGACCTGCTGACCCGGCTCGTCGAGCTAAGTTACTTGCGAGTAACCTCACCCTGCCGCGTTGTGGTCAGGGCGGCGTCCATGCAGCAGAATGCCCATGGGTCCAGGCGGCGGCACGGCGGAGGGTGATGGAGATGGCGAAGTTCTTGGTGACAGGCGCGACCGGGTTGATCGGGCGCCAGGTCACCCGGCAGCTGCTCACCCGGCCGGACGTGGAGCGAGTCGCGCTCGTGGTGCGCGCGTCGTCGCGGGAGAAGCTGGCCGCGCTCGTCGACGGATGGCCGCATCCGGACCGCGTGACGCTCGTGACCGGCGACCTCGGCGAACCGCTGATGGGAGTGTCCGAAGCGGACCGGGAGTCGCTGCGCGGCGTCGACCACGTCATCCACCTCGCCGCGCTCTACGACATCACCGCCGACGACGAAACCAGCGTCCGGGCCAATGTGGACGGTACGCAGAACGTCCTCGACCTCGCCGCGGACCTGAACGCCGGTTGCCTGCACCACGTCTCGTCGGTCGCCGTCGCGGGCGACCACGAGGGACTGTTCACCGAGGACATGTTCGACGTGGGCCAGCGGCTGATCACGCCGTACCACCGGACCAAATTCGAGGCCGAGAAGCTCGTCCGGGAACAGCACGAGGTGCCGTGGCGGGTGTACCGGCCCGCGGTCGTGGTCGGCGATTCGCAGACCGGCGAGATGGACAAGATCGACGGCCCGTACTACCTCTTCCCCGCGATCAGCAGGCTCGCCGGGCTGCCCGACGTCCCGTCCGCGGGCCCGGATCTGGGCGACACCAACGTGGTTCCGGTCGACTACGTCGCGAAGGCCCTGCTGGAACTGGTCACCACGCCGGGTCTCGACGGCCGCGCCTTCCACCTCGTGAACCCCGAGCCGCAGCCGGTGGTGTCGGTCTACAACGCCTTCGCCCGTGCCGCCGGGGCGCCGACGATCACCGTGCAGCTCGGCGACAAGGTGTCGAAGGGAATTGTCGGGCTGGTCAAGCTCAGCGAGCACATTCCCGGGTTCACCATCGCCCGGGACGCGGTGCTGGAGCGGCTCGGCATTCCGCCGGTGCTCCTGGAAACCATGGCTTTCCCGTCGGTGTTCGCGTCCGCGGAAACGCGCAAGGCGCTGGCCGGCAGCGGCGTCGAGGTGCCCCGGCTCGACGAATACGCCGCGACGCTGTGGCGCTACTGGCGCGAACACCTCGACCCGTTCCGCGCGCGCAAGCACGGTCCGCGCGGCGAACTGGACGGCCGCCGGGTGATCATCACCGGCGCGTCGTCGGGCATCGGGCGGGCCACCGCGCTGAAGGTCGCCGCGGCGGGCGGGGTGCCGCTGCTGGTCGCGCGGCGGCAGCACGAGCTGGAAGAAGTTCGCGACGAGATCATCGCGGCGGGCGGCACCGCGTCGGTGTACCCGGCGGACCTCACCGACGAGGATTCGGTGCGCAAGGCCGTGGACGCGATGCTTTCCGAACACGGCCGGATCGACATGCTCGTGAACAACGCCGGCCGCTCGATCCGGCGGTCGATCAAGCTGTCGTACGACCGGATGCACGACTACGAGCGCGCGATGGCGATCAACTACTTCGGCGCGGTGCGGCTGATCCTGGCGGTCCTCCCGCACATGTCGGAGCGGAAATTCGGGCACATCGTGAACGTTTCCTCGATCGGCGTGCAGGGAATCGCGCCGCGGTTCTCCGCCTATGCCGCGTCGAAGGCCGCGCTGGACTACTTCTCCCGGATCGCGGCGACCGAAACGCACGGCGACGGGATCACCTTCACCACCATCCACATGCCGCTCGTGCGCACGCCGATGATCCGGCCGACCAAGATCTACGACGCCTTCCCCACGAAATCGCCGGAGCAGGCGGCGGACATGGTGCTGAAAGCGCTGGTGCGGCGGCCGAAGCACATCGGCACCCCGGCGGGCCAGGCGATCGGGCTGACCTACACGCTCGCGCCGGGGCTGACCGACGCGATCGCGTACCAGGGTTTCCGGATCTTCCCGGACTCCGCGGCGGCGGGCGGCAGCGGGAAACTGAAGATCGGCCGGGGCGAGAAACACCTGTCCCGCGCGGCGATGGCGCTGGCCCGGCTCTCGCGCGGGTTCCACTGGTAGTGACGGCTTCGCGCGGCGGGTGAGGCCGTTCAGGCGAGATCGCCGCGAAGAATCGACCCGGGGCGGTGATTCACCACTCCTGGCGGCACGCACGCCAGGTGCGCGGGTACGGTCGTGGGCATGGTTCCCGAGCGAGACAACGGCCTCCTCCCGCTGCGGCGCGAGTACACCGAAGCCTGGCGCGGCTTCGACCGCAACGAGGTGCGGCAGTACCTCGACCACCTCGAAGGTCAGCTGCACCGGCTGATCACCGACCGCGACGCGGCGGCCTCGCAGGTCGCCACGCTGTCGCGCGAACTCGAGACGGCGCGCGGAGAGGTGTCGAAGCTGCAGTCCCGGGTCGAGGAGCTGCTGAAGCCGCCGGAGCGGCTCGAGGACCTGGACGAGCGGATGCAGCGCACCGTCACGCTCGCGCAAGCGCGGGCCGAGGAGATCACCAAGCGCGCGCAGGTGGCGGCCGAGAAGCACTGGGCGTCGTCGACCGAGGCGTCCACGAAGCTGCGCGAGCGGTACCACCGCCTGGTCGAGGAACTGGACAAGCAGGCCGAAGCGCTGCACTCGGAGCACGAGGCCGCGCTGAAGGAAACCCGCGCCGAAGTGCAGCGGCTGACGGTCGAGGCGGCGCAGCGCCGGGAACTCCTCGACAACGAAGCCGAGCGCAAGCGCCGCAAGATCGAGCGCGATTTCGACGCGAAGATCACCTCCGAGCGCACCGCGCACGAAAAGATGATCACCGACCAGCGCACGGCCAGCAAGAACCAGGCCGAACGCCGGATCGCGGAAGCCACCGCCGAGGCGGCCCGCCGCGTCGAGGAGGCGACGGCGGAGGCCAAGCGCCGTCTCGACGAGGCGACCACGCAGGCGGCCCAGCGCACCACCGCGGCGACGCGGAAGGTCGAGCGGCTCGCGGAGATCCGCGAACAGGCCCGCAAGAACCTGGCGATGGCGGACGAGGTGCTTGGCCGGAGCGAAGGTTTGCTGACGGCGCTGCCGTCGGAATCGGTGCTGCCCGCCGCCTCGAAGCTCGTCGGCGGCGACGACCCGGCCAAGCCGGACCCGTCTCCTGGGCCGGTTGAGTCGAAGGCCGCGCCGTCTCCTAAGCCGAAGGCGGAGAACGGTTCGGCTAAGGCCGCCGCGGGGAACGGTTCGGCCGCGAAGGGCGGATCGACGGAGAGCGCGGCTGGAAACGGCGCGAAGACCGGGAACGGTGCGACCGGAAACGGCGCGAAGTCCCAGCCGCAGACGGCGGGCAAGCCGAGCAGCTGACCCACGGCTCGCAGTTAGCCCGTCGGCCCGGAAACGGTTCGGCGGGCATCAGTCGCGGCCAGAAGAGCCGCCCTTCGACGCGCAGCTCGGGAAAGAGCACGCCGGAGGGCAAGCCGAACAGCGCCGTGCGCGACTAACCGCCAGCCCGGATACGGTTCGGCGGGCGCCAACCGCAGCAATCCTCCGCAGCCGGCCCGGAAAGAGCACGTTGGCGAGCAGTGCGCCCGCCAACGACAGGCGGAGCCCTCGCCCGATTCTGCGGCCAAGTCCGTGAAGGCCACCCTCACGGACGGTGGCGGGGCGTGAGGGGAACCCTGAGGGAATCAGCGTCTGTGAAGGTTCCCTTCACGGACGCTGATTCCCCACGGACTTCAGCGGTCCGCGAGAGGCTCACGGCGGATGGGCGCGGTGGGCTCTAGACCGTCCGCGGCCAGGGATTCGCCGACTCAAGCTCCGCGGCCAGCCCCAGCAGCACCGGTTCGCCGCCGGGGCGGGTTACCAGCTGGACGCACATCGCCAGGTCGTGGACGGGGTGCCGGGCCACCGGGACCGACAGCGCCGGGTACCCCGCCAGGTTCCACGGGCCGGTGAACGACGCCACCCTCGACGACGGGACCGCGTTCGCCAGCCAGGATTCTCGGTGCCAGCGGCGGGCTTTCAGCGGCAGGGTCGCCAAAGTCGGCGTCACCAGCACGTCGTGCGATTCGAAGAACCGCGCCGCGATCGCTTCCCATTCGTCGCGGGCTCGGTCGTTGACCAGGCGCGAGGTCAGGCGGCCCAGGCGGACGTGCACGCGGGTTCGGGGTTGCAGGCGGGACAGGTCGAACGAACCCGCGACCTGCTCGGCCGGGCCGGCGAACCAGCGGGCGACCAGTCCGCCCAGGGCGCGGAGCGGGTAGGCGGGGGTCGCGGAATCGACCGAGTGGCCGGATGAGCGCAGGAGATCCGCGGCTTGGTCGACGGCGGCGCGCAGGGGGCGCGGCAGCGGGGCTCGGGTGAACGGGACCTGGGTGGAGGTCGCGATTCGCTGCGAACCCGGGGTCGACGGCGCGGCCCATTCGGGGCGGTCGGCCAGCACTGACATCAGGAGAGCGGCATCGGCGGCGGTGGTGGCCAGCGGGCCGTGAGTGGAGAGGCCGAACCAGCCTGGGGCGTCCTCGCGGACCACGTCGCGGCCCGGTTTCAGGCCGACGATTCCGCACATTCCGGCGGGCAAGCGGATGGAACCCAGGCCGTCGGTGCCGTGTGCGATGGGGACCAGGCCCGCGGCGACCGCGGCGGCGCTGCCGCCCGAGGAGCCGCCTGCGGTGAAGGACGGGTTGCGGGGGTTGCGGGCGATGCCGTCCGGATCGTCGCTGGTGGGGAAGATGCACAGCTCCGGCACGCGGGTCAGGCCGACGATCACCGCGCCGGCCGCGCGCAGGCGGGTGGCGATCAGGCCGTCGGAGTCCGCCAGTGCACGCGGGCCTGCTTCCGAGCCCCAGCCCATGTATTCGCCAGCGACCTCGGTGACGTCTTTGACCGCGACGGGGACACCGGCCAGTGGCAGCGAAGCCAGGTCCGGGCGGGCCGCGAGTTCGGCGGCTTCGGCTCGCGCCTCGGCAGAGCGCACTCGGCGGAAAGCGCCGACCACGCCGTCCGCCGCCGCGATCCGGGCGAGTGCTTCTTCGGTCACCTGGACCGGGTCCAGCTCCCTGCCCGCACTCCGCGAGCGATCTCTACCGCCGTCTGCGCCATGATCAGAACATTAGATCGCGCCGGCGCGCAGGGCGTACGCCACCGCGTGCGCGCGGTTGTTCAGACCGCATCGGGTCATCAGGCCGTACAGCACGTTCTTGACCGTCCGCTCCGAATAACAGAGCTTCGTCGCGATCTCCTCGGTGCCGTAGCCCTCGGCGACCAGCCGCAGCACGTCGCATTCGCGCGAGGCCAGGCCGGACAGCGTGAGGCCGTTCGGCTCCAGCACGTCGCGGCGCATCCGCTGGACCTGCGCGAGCAGCGCGCCCTGCAGCCGCGGCGGCAGCGTCGCCGTGCCGTCCCCGGCGGCCAGCACCGCCGCGACCAGTTCGCCGCCGCCGGTTTCGCGGCGCGGCAGGATCGCGACGACGCCGCATTCGACGGCCGTCATCAGGTCGCTCTCGCGGAAGTGGTCGACCACGATCACCAGATGCGGCCCGGTCAGCTGCTCGGACTGCCTGCCGAGGTCCCGCACCTGCGACAGCACCCGGTCGGTCACGTGCTCCTCCATCACGAGGACCACGTCCGCCTGGCTCGCCGTGTCCTGGCCGAGCAGGACCAGCTCCGGGCGCGAACCCAGCAGGCTCGCGGCCCCGGCCCGGGTGATCGGGTCCGAGGCGAGCACTGCGACCTTGACGAGCTTCACGATTACCCCTCCCACATTGCCTGGACGCAGTGTGTCGGGCGAGACTTCACGTTTTCTGGCGCGCTCGTGAAGGCCGATGAAGAAAACCGGTGTTCCCGCAGTTCAGCGGCCTCTTTTCGGGTCTTCGGCGGAGATCTCGCGGAAGGCTCGCGCCGCCCGGTCGAGGCATTCGGGCATCCGGTCCAGCGCGGTGGACCACTCCCGTCTGGCCTCCCGGTAGGCCGCCCGGGCCGCCGCGGGCCAGCAGGCGACCTCGGGCTCCACAGTGGACTCCAGCTCGGCGAGCACCGCGCCCAGGTCGCCGGTCGTCCGGCGGAGCCGGGACAGCACCTCGGCGGCCTGCTCGAAGCCGGGATCGCCGCTCATCGATGATCAGCACACCGCAAGCGCTCATTTGAGCACTTTGCGGCCGAGGACGCGGCGGCACCGCGCGCGACGTCCACGAGATCTGCCAGACTGCGCAGAATGCGATCGAACTGCTGCTCCCAATCGTTCATCGCCTGGCCGAACCGGACCGACGCCTCTCCGCGCCACGACGCCTGCAATGCCGCCATTTCGCTGTTCACCGTGCCGAAACAGGCATTCGCCGCGTCGATCGCCGAAGCGAACGGCACCGCCTGTTCGGGCAGGCCCGCCGGAACCGGGTCCACGCCTCCTCCTCACCGTCCGCACGTCCAGACCGCGATCGAGCGCGCGGGTTCGTCATCGAGGCTGCCGCAGGGATTCCCGTTCGGAAACCGCGGAACGGGCCGGATGCCCCTTTGTCACGGGAGGTGTGCCTGCCGGACCGCCCGGCCGGTTTGCCCGGCGTTCACCGGCGGGCCGCCCCCGCGACGATGTCTACCAGACAATTCGCTGGACAAGACCGGCAAAAGCAACCTGGTGCGGTCCCGCCACGTCACCTTTTCGGCGTAAGCTCACCAGAGGCATCCGGCGTGTGACGATCCGTCAGCGCGTGAAGGGAGACCGATGTCGGCATCCGGCGGCGTCCCGGCGCCGGAAATCCAGCTGCTCGGACCGGTACGAGCCTGGCTCGGCGACCGGCAGCTCGACCTCGGTTCTGCTCATCGGCGCACAATCCTCGCGGTGCTCGCCCTCTCCCCGAACCGCACGGTCTCCCGCGAAGCGCTCATCGACGCGGTATGGGGCGACGCGCCCCCGGCCAGCGCGCAGGGGAGCATCTACACCTATATCTCCGGCCTGCGCCGCGTCCTCGAACCGGGCCGCCGCAAAGGAGCCGAATCGCGGCTGATCGCCTCTACCGGCTCGGGCTACTCGCTCTGTGTCGAACCGGAGCAGATCGACGTCCACCGCTTCACCGCGCTGCGCGACCTCGGGCACCGGCTGCTCGCCGAGGGACGCCGGGCCGAGGCGCGGAGCGTGCTCGACGAGGCTCTCGCGGAGTGGGACGGCACGCCGTTGCAATGTCTGTCCGGGCATTACGCCACCGCGCAGCGGGTGCGCCTGGAGGAGCTCCGGCTGGCCACTGTCGAACGCCGCGCCGAGCTGGCGATGGACTCGGGCGAGTCCGCCGGGCTCGTCAGGCAGCTCGGCGAACTCGCCGCGGACCACCCGTTCCGCGAGCCGCTGCACGGTCTGCTCATGCGAGCGCTCGACGGCGCGGGACGGCATCACGAGGCGCTCACCGTTTACACCGAGCTGCGCGAGCGGCTGGTCGAAGCGTCCGGCACCGAGCCGGGGCCGGCGCTGCGGGAGCTTTACGAAAAGCTGCTGGCCGCCGACGAGGCCGTCACGCCAGCGCCGGTCACGAAAGTCCCGCGTTTCCCGTTGCCGGTGCTGCCGCCGCGCCCGGCGACGTTCGTCGGGCGGGAGAACGAGCTTCAGCTGCTCAGCGAGGCCGTCGCCGGTCTCGGCGGCGGCCTCGGCCGTTCGGTGTGGGTCAAGGGCGAACCGGGGATCGGCCGGACCGCGCTGCTGGCCGAAACCGTCGCGCTGGCCCACGAATCCGGCTACACCGCACTGTTCGCCGCGGCCGATTCGCTCGACCAGGGCTTTGCCCTGCGTCCGCTGCTGGACGCGCTCGGCGTGCACCCGCGCGCCTCGGACCTGCGCCGCGCGGAACTGGCGGTGGCGTTCGCCGAGAACCCGGAGCTGGATCCGGTCGAGGGCATTCTCGGGCTGGTCCGGCAGCTCTGCGCGGACGGTCCGCTCGCGCTCGTGGTCGACGATCTGCAGTGGGCCGACGAAACCACGCTGCAGGTGTGGCAGCACCTCGCCCGCGAGACCCGGCGGCTGCCGCTGCTGCTCGTCGGAGCGAGCCGACCGCTCCCCCGCTCGGCCGCGCTCGAAGCGCTGGCCGCCGATCTGTCGTCCGGCGCGACCTCGCTGCTGCGGCTGGAACCGTTGCCGGACAACGAGATCCGGAAGATCTCGGCCGACCTCACCGGCGCGCCGCCGAACCGGATGTTCTCGCTGCTGCTCAGCCACGCCGCCGGGAATCCGCGCTACGCCACCGAAATCGTCGAAACGCTGCTCGCCAATTCGATGATCCTGCTCGACGGCGCGCACGCGATCGTGGACGGTTCCTCGTGCCGTTCGATCCCGTCGCCGCTCGGATCGCGGATCACCCTGTACCTGATCTTCCTCTCCAGCTCCGCGCGGGACTTGTTGCGCTGGGCGGCCTTGCTGGGCAAGGAATTCTCGCTCGCCGACATCGCGATCGCCACCGAGCGCGCGCCGACCGCGCTCGTCGCCGCGGTCGAGGAGGCGCTTACCGCGGGAGTGCTGGTCGAGTCCGGCGATCTGCTCGCGTTCCGGCATCCGTTGCTGCGCCGCGTGCTGTACGAAAAGACGCCGGCCGCGATGCGCGTCGCGCTGCACCGGCAGCTGGCCGAAGCGCTCGACGGAGCGGGGGCGGGCGCGGAACGCGTCGCCGAGCAGCTGGCCGCCGCGCCCGCGCAGGTGGACCCGTGGGTCGCGAACTGGCTGGTCGAGCACATCGGCACGGTCGCCGCGCAGTCGCCGCGGATCGCGGTGGACCTGCTCAAACAGGTGGTCAAACAGGCCGTGCTGCCCGCCGACGCCCGCGAACCGCTCACCGCCACGCTCGCCCGGCTGCTGTTCTGGCTCGGCCGGGAGCCCGAAGCGGAGGCGCGGTCGGTGGTCGCGCGAACCAAGGACAGCAGGCAGGCCGCGGAAATGCGCTGGATCCTCGCCTACATCTATTACCGCCGGGGCGAATTCGCCGAAGCCTCCTCGGAAGTCCGCCGTACGCTGGCCGATCCGAAGGTGCCGGAGATGTGGCGCGGGCGGCACGAAACCCTGCGCGCGACTATCGAGCGATTCGCCGTCGACCATCAAGCAGCAGCACCGGATCTGTCCGAGCTGGGTGTGCTGGACGGCCTCGACAACGACGCCGACCTGAGCACGGCGCGACGGCTGGCCGCGACCCGCGCGGTGCCCGGCGAAATGCACCTCGCCGGCGCGGTCCATTACTACTGGCGCGGCCGCTGGGGCGAGGCGCTCTCCGAACTCGACACGGTGATCCGCGGCGGGGCGGAAACCGCGTCGTATGTGTTGCGCAGCCCCGGATCGGCGTTGCTGGTGCACGGCGTCGGCGCGCTGATCGCGAGTCACCGGGACGAACCGGAGGAGGCGCGCGCGCATCTCGACGCGGCGGCCCGGCACCAGTTCCCGCACGGTCTCGAACCGAACGGCGGCGACTACCTGCTCGCCGCCCGCGCCCAGCTCGCCGAGCTGGAAGGCGACCCGGACGCCGCCCTCGCCGAGCTGCTGCCGTTGCTCGAACAGAGCTATCCGCCCGCGGCGCGCCAGCAGTGGCTGCCCGACCTCGCCCGGCTCGCCATGCAGCTCGGCGACCAGCCGCACGCGTTCCGAGCGTTGCGGCTGATGGGCGACACCAGCGGGTACGACACTCCGCCGTCCCACACCGCGGCCTCCGCGCACTGCCGGGGCCTGGTCACCGCCGATCCGGACGCGATTCTCGGCGCCGCCACGCACTACGAGGCGGCCGGACGGATGCTCAAGCACGCTCGCGCCAGCGAGGACGCCGCGATCCTGCTCGCCGAGTACCGTCGCCTCGACGAGGCGCGCACGGCCTTCCTCGCGGCACTCACCAGCTACACCTCGGTCGGCGCGGCGTGGGACGTGCGGCGGGCCGAGACGCGGATGCAGCCGTACGGCATCCGGCGGGCCAGTCCGGTCCGCGCGCGTGCGGCAGGAGAGTGAACCGGGGTGGACTCGCGTCCATGATCGGCCGGTAAACTCGGTCAACACGGCGAATGGAACGGCATGCCAGGGGATTTGCGGGTGACGGTGCTCGGCCCGTTGCGCGCCTGGCGCGGGACGACCGAAATCTCGCTCGGACCCGCGCGGCAGCGGGCGGTCTTCGCCATGCTGGCGGTCGCCGCCGGACGGCCGGTACCGCGCGCCGAGCTGATCGCCGGCGTATGGGGCGAGTCGCCGCCGGCCAGTGTCGAAGGCAGCGTGCACACCTACATCTCCGGGCTGCGCCGCGCGCTGGAACCCGAACGCACCCGGTGGTCGGCCTCGACCGTGCTCGGGTCCGGCCCGGCGGGCTACACGCTCGACCTCGCGCCGGAAGCGCTGGACGCGGCGAAGTTCGAGCAGCATCGGGAGGACGGCAAACGCGAGGCCGAGGCCGGGGCGCACAACCGGGCGGTGGCCGAATTCAGCGCCGCGCTCAAGCTCTGGCACGGCGAAGCGCTGTCCGGGGTGCCCGGCAATTTCGCCGAGCGGCATCGCGCGTATCTGGCCGAGCTCCGGCTGGACACGCTGGACCGGGCCGCCCGCAGCAGGCTGGAAATGGGCGGCCACCAGGAGATCATCGCCGAGCTGACCGCGCTCACCGCGGAGTATCCGCTGCGCGAATCGTTGCGGGCCTCGCTGATGCTCGCGCTTTACCGCAGCGGCCGGCATTCCGACGCGCTCGACGTGTTCCGCGACGCGCGCAGCACGATCCGCGCGGAGCTGGGCGTGGAGCCCGGGCCGGGGCTGCGCGAACTGCACCAGCGTGTGCTCGCTGAGGACCCGGCGCTGGATCTGCCGCGACCGGCGGTGCCCGAGCCGGTGGTGCGGGCGCCGCGTGATCCGCTGCTCGGCCGGGAAGCCGAGGTCGGCAAGCTGCGCCAGCTGCTCGACGGGGTCCGCGCGGGCCGGGGCCGGGCGGTGTGGATCGAGGGCGAGGCCGGGATCGGGAAGTCGGAGCTGCTGGCGCACGCGTTCGGCGACGCCGGCGGCCTGCAGGTCGCCTGGGTCACCGCGGACGAGCTGAGCATGCGGTTTCCGTTGCAGGTCATGCACGAATGCCTGGCGATCGATCCGCATTCGCCCGATCCGCGCCGCGCGCGCGTCGCGTTGAGCAGCGAGGAACCGGTGCGGCGCGTCGGCGACCCGGTGCTGGATTCGGTCGACCGGCTGCTGGCCCTCGTCGACGAACTGTGCGCCGAATCGCCGCTGTTGCTCGTGGTGGACGACCTGCAGTGGGCGGACGAGCCGAGTGTGCTGGTGTGGCATCGGCTGTCCGCGGCTGCCCGGCAGCTGCCGCTGTTGCTGGTCGCCGCGACGCGACCGGCACCGGAGCGGCCGGAGATGACCCAGCTGCGCCGCGGCGTCGAGACGCGCGACGGGATCGTGCTCGACCTCGGCCCGCTCGGCGAGCACGACGTCCTGTGCCTGCTGCAGCGGCAGATCGGCGCGGACCCCGGGCCGCGGCTGCGGGACCTGACCGCGCGCGCCGGCGGCAATCCGCTGTACCTCAAGGAAATGCTGGACGCGCTGGTGCACTCGGGCGCGGTCGAGCACCGCGACGGGCTCGCCGACGTCCCGGATCCGCTGCGGTTCGAGCCGCCGGAATCGATCGTCGCGGCGGTCAACCGGCGGCTGGAGCTGCTGCCCGAGCAGACCCGGCACGTACTGGGCTGGGGCGCGATCCTCGGCATGGAGTTCGCGGTCGGCGACATCGCGGCGGTGCTCGGACAGCGACCGTCGGACCTGCTCGGCCCGCTCGAAGCGGCGGTGGTGGACAACATCCTGCTCGACACCGGAACCCAGCTCGCGTTCCGGCTTCCGTTGCTGCGCCAGACGTTGTACCACCACCTGCCGCCGGAAACCCGGGCCGCGCAGCATCGGCAGGCGGCCGAAGCGCTGGCCAAGATCGGCGCGCCGGTGAAGCGGGTCGCCGAGCAGCTCGTGGCCGTTCCATCCACTGTGGACCCGTGGGTGCTGGACTGGCTCGTGGAACACCAGAGCGCGGTGTCGAACCGGGCTCCGCTGATCGCGGTCGAACTGCTGGAGCGCGCGCTCGCCGGGATCGAGGACGACGATCCGCGCCGCGAGCCGTTGCTGGTCGCGCTGGTACGGGTGTTGTTCCGGCTCGAACGGGGCCCGGAAGACCTTGCACTGCAAGCACTTGAGGTGTCCCGCGATCCGGCCAACGCCGCGGAGATGCGGCACGTCGTGTCCGCGATGCGGTTCCGCCGGGGCGACGTGCGACTCGCGGTGGAAACGCTCGGGAATCCGGCGGAGGACCCGGGAGTTCCGGAACTGTGGCGGGTCAAGGGCCGCCATCTGCTCGCCAATTTCCGGCGCGGCGGACTCGACGACCTCGATGTCGCGGAGGAGAACGCGCACCGCGCCCGGGCCGAGGCGAACGGCGACGGCTACCTCACCGCGCACGCGCTGCAGACGTTGTGGCTGGTCGATTCCGTGCGGCGGCATCACGCCAGCGCCCTGAAGCACGTCGACGAGGCGATCGCGGCCGTCGGCGACGAGCACGAACTGGCCGATCTGCACCTGGACCTGCTGGACAACCGCGTCTTCACGCTGCAGAACCTCGACCGGCTGGACGACGCGAACCGCACGCTGCAGGAGGCCGCCGAGGTGACGCGGCGGCACAGCATGCCGAGCGGGTTGCAGGTTTCCGTCGCGGTGCACCGGTATTGGGAAGGCCGGTGGGACGAAGCGCTGGTCGAGCTGGACACGGTGACCGAGGACGGTCCGGCGATCACCTTCTTCGGCCTGCGCGAACCGGGTGCGGCGGCGCTGCTGCTGCACGGAGTCGCGGCGCTCATCGCGGCTCGGCGAGGCGAACGCGCGCAAGCGGCTGCGTTGCTGGACGCGGCGGAGGAACACGCGCCCGCGACGAGTGCCGAGCGGGAGAGTTTCGACTTTTTGCTTGCCGCGCACGCGCTTGTCGCCTATCAGCGGGGTGATCTGCAGAAGGCGATCACGGTGTTCGAGCCGATCCTGAACCCGACGTACGCGCAGATGATGTTGCGGCATCAGTGGTTGCCGCAGTTCGCGCAGATCGCGTTGGCGGCGGGCGACCGGGCGGCGGCGGAGCGGGCGCTGGCGGTGTGCGTCGAAGAGGCGGAGAAGGAACTCGAACCGGCGCGGGCGTTCGCGGCTGCTGAATGGTGTCGCGGATTGCTGGAAGAGGATCCGGAGCCGGTTCTGCGGACGGTCGAGCATTTCCGTGCGGTGGGGCGGAAACCCGAGCTGGCCAGTGCGTTGGAGGACGCGGCGGTATTGCTGGCTCGCGTGGGCCGGTTGGACGCCGCGCAGGCTGCGTTCGATGAGGCGGCTTCGCTGTACACGGAACTTTCGGCGGCGTGGAATCTGGAGCACGCGGAGACGCGGTTGCAGGCGGTCGGCGTGCAGCGCGGTGCTTCGCTGGCGTCGGCGCGGCCCGAGCACGGCTGGGAATCGCTGTCGACGCTCGAGGTCCGTATCGCGCGGCTCGTCGCCGCTGGCCGGTCCAATCCGGAGATCGCGACGGAGCTGCGCCTGCCGCGACGGACGGTCCAGGCGCACGTCGTGCGGTTGCTCGGGAAGCTGGACGCGCCGTCGCGGAGCGAGCTGGCGACGACCGTGGCGCGACGGACGGGTTGACTAAAGTCGGGGGGTCGCCGGAGACGGTCGGCAGGCGCGGGCATCCCGGGCAAACCGGCAGAGTTCCGGCATGCGCTTCCGAACTGTCCTCGCCCCCGCCCTCCTCGTCACCGCCTTGGGTTCCGCACCCGCCGCAGCTGAAACCGCGGTCACCTTCGAGCTTCCCACGCCGTCCGGGCCGCACGCGATCGGCGAACGCGACGTCCACCTCGTCGACCAGGCGCGGAACCGGGAGCTGATGGTCAGCGTCTGGTATCCCACTCGGCCCGGCGCTGGGCCGAAAGCGCGGTATCTGCCCGCGCAGGCCGCCCCGTACTTCGATCAGGGCGCGGCACCGGCGTTGGGGCTGCCGACCGGCAAGGTCGACTGGGCCGCCGTCGAGACGCACGCCCGGGCGAACGCGCCGGTGCAGGGACGGTGGCCGGTGGTCGTGTACTCGCCGGGCTGGGCGTCGCTGCGGGCGTTGGGCAGCGCGACGGCCGAGGATCTCGCCAGTCGCGGGTACATCGTGGTGACCATCGACCACACCGGCGAGGCCCCGTTCGTCGTGTTCCCCGACGGGCGCGTGGTGTTCTCCCAGGGGAGCAAGGACCTGGTCGCCGGGATGCGCACGCGGGTCGCGGATGTCCGGTTCACCCTTGACCAGTTGCCGGGTATTCCGGGGCTCGGCCAGTCGATGGACCTGAGCCGGGTCGGAGCGATCGGGCATTCGTTCGGCGGGGACACCGCCACCGAGGTATCCACAGTGGACCCCCGAGTGGACGCCGCAGCGGATCTTGACGGCTGGCTCGCCTACGACGTCGATGGCAAGCAGCTCACTCGCGCTGGTGCGGAAGGGGTGTCGCGGCCGGTGCTGTTGATGGGTTCGTCCGGCAGCACCAGCGACGGCCAGGCGCGCAGCCATCGGACTTCGCCCGCGTGGAAGTCGTTGTGGGAGCACACTTCGGTGCCGAAGCAGGACATCACCTTCGCTACCGCGATGCACTACAGCTACACGGATGTCCAGTGGTTCCTGCCGAAGCTGGCTCAGCGGGTGCCGGTCGATCCGAAGGTGCAGCAGACGCGGATCGGGACGATTGATCCTCGGGCGAGCATTACTGTGCAGCGGTCCGCATTGGCCGGGTTCTTTGGGCGCTACGTCTCATGCTCGGGTTAGGCCGGTCGAGATGCTGCGCACCAGGTTCCGGCCGAGCAGCAGGAAGAGGATGATCACCGGCAGGACGCCCAGCGTCGCGCCGGTGAGCATCAAGGCGTAGTCGGTGAAGTAGCCGCTGGCCAGCTGGGACAGGACCACCTGCACGGTCGGCGTCTGCGCCGGGTCGAGGACTACCAGCGGCCAGAAGTAGTCGTTCCACGCGCCGAGGAACGTCACCATGGCCAGGACAGTCGCTTGTGGACGGATCGCCGGGACCGCCACGTGCCAGAACGTGCGCAGCACCGACGCTCCGTCCACGGTGGCCGCGTCGACCAGGTCCTGGTCGATCGAACCCTCGCACGCCTGGCGCATCCAGAACACGCCGAACGCGCTCACCAGCGCGGGCACGATCACCGCTTCGAGGCGGCCGTACCAGCCGAAATCGCTCACCACCAGGTAAAGCGGGACCACACCCAGCTGCGCGGGCACCATCGCCGAGCCGACCACGAAGAGGAACAGCGTGTTGCGGCCGCGGAACCGGAGCCGGGCGAAGGAGAAACCGGCGAAACTGGACAGGACCACATTGGACACCATCACCGTCGTCGCGACGATCAGCGAATTGCCGATGGCCAGCCAGAAATCGACGGTGGTGAAAACGCGCTGGACGTTGTCGAAAAGGTGGCCGCCGGGCAGCAGCAGCGGCGAGGTCTCGCCGATCGCCGTGTTGTCCCGGGTGGACACCACGAACGACCAGTACAGCGGGAACAGCGACGAGGCGACCAGCCCCACCAGCACCGCGTACACCCAGCCGCCGGCCCGGCCCCGGCGGATCACGGCGTGCCCACGAACCGGCGCACCAGCCGGTAGTTGAAGACCGCGAACACCAGGCAGATCAGGAACATCACCCACGACAAGGCCGCCGCGTATCCGGCGTCGAATTTGCCGAAGCCCTTTTCGTACAGATACATCGTGAGCGTTTGGAACTGCCGGTCGTTGCCGCCCGCACCGCCGTTGCCGGTGGCGTCGAACAGTTGCGGCTCGGCGAACAACTGGAGCCCGTTGACCGTGCCCGCGACCGCGGTGAACGCGATCGTCGGGCGGATGCCGGGCACGGTGATCGACCAGAACGACCGCCACCGCGAAGCGCCGTCGAGCGCGGCGGCCTCGTACAGCTCCTGCGGCACCGCTTGCATCGCGGCCAGGCAGATCAGCGCGTTGTAGCCGGTCCAGCGCCACATCACCATGCTCGCCACCGCGAGATGCGACGACCATTGGTGCGACTGCCAGGACACCGGCGGCACCCCGAACCAGCCGAGCACCTCGTTGACCACGCCGTAGCCGGAGCTGTACAGCTGAGCGAACACCAGCCCGACGGCGACCACGGACACCAGGTTCGGCAGCAGCAGCCCGGCCCGCCACCAGGTCGCCGCGCGCAGCGGCCGGTTCAGCAGCGCGGCGATTCCGAGCGCGAGGAAGAACTGCGGAATCGCGGCGAGCAGGAAGATGCTGACGGTGTTGAACAGTGCGTTGTAGAACCGCGGATCGCCGAACAGCTCGGCGTAATTGGCGAGGCCGAGGCCGCCTTCCGGGCCCGAAAGCAAATCCCACCGGTGCAGCGAAACCCACGACGTGTACAGCAGCGGGAAGGCGCCGAACAGTCCGAAAAGGACAAAGAACGGCAGGATGAAGACGTAGGGGGTGAGCTTCCGGTCCACGACAGCTACTTGATCGCGTCGCGGCCCATCCGGACCGCGTCGGCCCACGCCTGCTCGACGTTCTCCGTCCCGTCCTCGATCCGGCCGAGCGCGCGGCCGAATTCGGGACGCACGTCAGCGTCGTGCAGGCCGCGGTAGTTCGGCCGCAGCCGGTCCGCCGACGCCGCGTAGATCTGGCCGACCGGCGCGTTCGAGAAATAGGGATCGGTGTGGGCGACGACCTGCGGATCCTGATACACGCTCGGCTCGCTCGGCAGGATTCCGTCGGAAAGGAAAAGCCGCTTCTGCTGCGCGGGCGCGGTCAGCCACTGCGCGAGATCGTAGGCTTCCTTCGGGTGCGCGCTCTGTTTCGGCACGGCGAGGAAGGAACCGCCCTGGTTGCCGCTGTTGCCCGGCACGGTCGTGACGTCCCATTTGCCGCTGACCGCGTCGCCGCCGGCTTCCTTGATCTGCGTGAGCATCCACGCCGGACACGCGATAGTCGCGAAGCTGCCCTGTTTGATCGCGACGTTCCAGGCCTGCGTATAGGTGGTCGCGCCCGCCGTTTCGTGGGCTTGCGCGAGACCGCCGGACAACTGGAACGCGCTGCGCACGCTGGGATTGCGGTCGGCGATGTAGGAATCGTCCTTGGCGGAGAAGTAGTTCTCCGGCGACTGGTTGAGCATCGCGGTGTAAACGGTGCCCGCCGAATCGGCGAACTTCACGTTCGGGAGCTTTTCGGTGAACCGGGCGGCGGCCTGGGCGTAACCCGCCCAGTCCGGCATCAGCTCCGCGACGGCCTTGCGGTCGATCGGCAATCCGGCCTGCTGGAACAGATCCCGGCGGTAGCACATCGCGAGGCTGCCCATGTCGGTGCCGAGCCCGAACACGTAATCGCCCGAGGTGCCCTGCGCCCACTTCCACGACGCCCATTGCCGCTTCAGCTTGTCCGCGCCGAAGCCGGCCAGGTTGACGAATTTGTCCTTGGCCCGGATGTACTTCGGGATGTACTGCTCCTCGACCGCGACGACGTCGGCCGCGCCGCGCCCGGCCGCCAGCTGTGTGGCGAGGCTCTTGAAATGCGTGTCGAAATCGGTGACCCGGCTGCGGATCTCGATGTTCGGATGGTCTTTCTGGTACTGCTCGAACAACGGCGCGTAACCGAACTCGCCGAATGTGGCCACGCTGAGCGTGATCTTCCCCGAGGACGCGGCGGAACCGCACGCGGCCGCCAGTAACAGGAATGCGGCGGCGAGCGCGGCAACGGCCGGGCGCCGGGTCAGCTTTCGCACGTGGTGAGCATCCTTTAAATCACTCCGGCGCGCAGCGCGTAGGCGACGGCGTGCGGACGGTTCCGCAGCTTGAGCCGGTTCGTCATGCCGTAGATCACGTTCTTCACGGTCCGCTCCGAGTAGCAGAGTTTGTTCGCGATTTCCGCGGTGTCCCAGCCCTCGGCCATCAACCGCAGCACGTCGACCTCGCGCGGCGACAGGTTGGTGTGGTCGCCGCCGCGGCGCAGGGTCTCGGCCTGGTGCAGCAGATCCCGCATCGAGGTCTCGCGTCCGGACGCGGCGGCCACGATGCTGCGCACCAGCTGGTCGCCGCCGATCGCGTCGCGCGGCAGCACCGCGGCGACGTGCCAGGCGGCCAGCTCGGCCAGGTCGTCGGCGTCCACGTACCCGGCGACGAACACGATGGCCGCGGGCGTCTCCGAAGCCGCCGCCCGCAGCGCCGCCTTCACCTCGCGAGTGACGCGGTTCGCCGCGAACACGAGCACCGCGGCCTCACCGCGCTGCTGGCCCGGCATCACCCGCACCTCGCGGCGCGTGCGCAAATGGTCGATGAGGCCCGCGAGCGTGATCGGGTCCGAAGCCCATGCCGCAACCTTGACCTGATTCATCGCTGCCTCCCCGGTGCAGAGCACTCGCCTGTCGTGTTCCAGCAGTGTGCCCACCGCGGCTTCACGAAATCTCTAGTCGGGACGCGCTCATTCTTCACAGCGTGAAGTTGGGCCCGCCGGTGGGGTTCGGTTACCGTCACGGAGACCTGTCCGGACATGCAGAGGAAATGATGAAGGCGCACGCCCGACCCCGCTGGATCACCGCAGGCGCCGTCAGCGGCTTGACGCTCATATGTGCGCTTTCCGCTTGCTCCGGGGATCGTTCCGTTTCTGGAACAGCGACGCCCACTCCGCTCACCGCGCCGAGCGCGGGCAGTTCGCCGCAAGCCGCTCCACCTGCGTCAACCTCGTCCTCGCAGACTGTGCCAGGGCCGGTGTCGTGCGCGTCGGCGGTGTCGTCGATGGATCCGCGGGCGCGAGTGGCGCAACTGGTGGTGCCGGGCGTCAACGCGGGCGATCCGGCGGGCGTCGCGGACCTCGTGCGGACGCAGCAGGTCGGCGGGATCTTCGTGGGCGACAAAAAGACCACGCTGTTGCAAAATGGCGCGCTCGACGGGGTCCAGCGAGCCGCGAAGATCCCGGTTTCGGTCGCGGTCGACGAGGAGGGCGGACGCGTGCAGCGCATCGACGACCTCGACGGCTCGCTCCCGAGCGCGCGGCAGCTGGCGGCCTCGAAGACGCCGGACGAGGTGCGCGCGATCGGCGAGCAGCGGGGCAAGCAACTGCGGGCACGCGGGGTGACGGTCGACTACGCACCGGACGCGGACGTCAGCGACGAACCCGACGGCGCGGTGATCGGCGACCGTTCCTACAGCCCGGATCCGGAAAAGGTCCGGCAGTACGCGATGGCCTTCGCCGAGGGCCTGCGCGCGGGCGGCGTGCAGCCGGTGCTCAAGCATTTCCCGGGCCACGGCCACGGATCCGGCGATTCGCACCGCGGAACCGTCGTGACCCCGCCGCTCGACCAGCTGCGCCGGGTCGATCTGGTGCCCTATCGCGATATTGCGGAGTACGGGCAGGTCGGGGTGATGGTGGGCCACCTGGAGGTCCCGGGGCTTACCGGTGCCGAGCCCGCGTCGTTGGCTCCGGAGGCGTATCGGTTGCTGCGCAACGAGTTCCACTTCACCGGGCCGGTGATCACCGACGATCTGGGCGGGATGAAGGCGATCACGGACCGGTTCGCGTTGCCGGATGCGGTGCTGAAGGCCTTGCAGGCGGGGGCCGACCAGGCGTTGTTCTCTTCTGGGCACAACGACGTGGGGGCGGTGGTGGATCGGCTGCAACGGGCGGTGGAGAGCGGCGAACTGCCGGCGGCGCAGGTGACGGCTTCGGTGGAGCGGGTGTTGGCGGGTAAGGGGTTTTGCCGTCCTTGACCTGGGTTGGGCACCGGGTAGCGGCGGAGCGTGAAGCCGATTCCGCTGCTCGACGTGGACGGGCCGCTGAACCCCTTCGCGGCGGAGACCCCGCCGCCCGGCTTCGTCGAATACCAGTGGCGTGCTTCGCGCTGGAGGAGGAAGGCCTGGCTCAATCCGGCGCACGGGACCGCGCTGCTCGCCCTCGCCGAGCGGACCGGCGCCGATCTGGCGTGGGTCACCTCTTGGGAAGACGCCACCATCGGCCCGGCGCTCGGGTTGCCCGCGCTTCCCGTGGTCGGCGTGCGCGCCTACGACCAGCATCCGGACTGGAAGTCCGGCGCGGTCGGCCGCTTCGCGGCGGGGCGGCCCCTGGCCTGGCTCGACGACGATTTCGACCTGTTCCCCAGCGCCCGGCAGCGGTTCCTCGAACGCCGAGGGGGCATCGCGACCGCACTGATCCCGGTTCATCCGGCGGCGGGCATAGGTCCGGACCACCTCGCCGAAGCGGAAACCGCGCTCCGGCAAGGCGAATCCTGACCTCGGCTCAGTCCTCTTCCGCCAAGACCTGAGCCAGCGTGGCGGCAGCACTCACCGTCTGCGGATGCTCCTCCCCCAACGCCCGACGGCATCGCGGCAGCAGATCCTCCAACACGGCGAGCGCCGAAGCGCGGTCGCCGAGGCGGAGGTGGATCTGGACCAGGTTGCCGGTCGTCCGCAGGGTGCCCAGCGCGTCCGGGCCGAGGGCGCGGCGGCTCCGGGCCACGACGTCCTCCGTCTGGTCGCGGGCGTGTTCGTATTCGTTCAGTCCCATATACGCCACGCAGAGGTTGCTCGCGACAGTCAGCGTCAGCGGATCGTCCTCGCCCAGTACGCGGCTCACCCTGGGCAGGAGGTCGGTCAGCAGGTCGCGCGCCTCCGGATAATCGGTGGTGCCGACCAGGCAACCCGCCAGGCGGTTGGCGACGGCGAGGGTGTCCGGGTGGTCCTCGCCGAGCGCCGCGGTCCATTCGGCGTGGAGGATGCGGCCCAGGGCGGCACCGGGGCGGGCTTGGCCGGAGACGAAGAGGTAGCGCAGCACTCGGATGAGCAGCGCGCGGTATTCCGGCGGTTCGTGGCCGCGGAAGTCCGGTTCAGCGGCCGACATCCGGACAGCCACCGCGATCCGGCGGTATTCGGGCCACGACTCCCTCAAGTCGGGATCCAAGTCCAGGTCGAGGGGGATCTCGGGGACCGAGAGCGGCGGCAGCACGGGATACGGCGGAGGTTGTTGGCGGTCCCAGAGCGAAGCGGGGGCACCGTCCAGCAGGCTGGCCGGGCAGCCCCGCTCGTGGAACAGGTCGCAACCCGAACTGAGCACCGAATGCGAGCGGCCCGAGAAAAGAGCAGGCACCGGATACGCGTGGAACGGCTCGCCCTGGTTGTCGATGACCGTGGTGCCGTGGCGGCCCGCGCAGGTCCAGTCCACTTCCAGGCGCCAGGCGACCTCATGGGTCGTGGTGACCGGTTCGATCTCGAATTGCTCGATGTCGGTCGCGCTGACGGTGAACGGGAAATCCGGGCCCTGCGCGACCAGCCGCGGCGACGGGGCGTCGAAGTCGGTCGTGAAAGGGCGCGGTTCCAGGAGGCCGCCGATCCGGATCTGCAGGCAGGCCGGGCGCGGAGGAGTCCGCGAGACGACCACCACCCGCGCGGATTGCAGGACTACGGCCCGGTTCGTCCTGGCTTCCACCGTGATGATGTGGACGGTCCCGCCGGGAACGGCGACCCGCGGCGGATCGGTGTCCAGCACCAGGTCAGCCAGGGTGCCGCCGGGGCGCAGCCGGACCGAGGCGATGAGCGGGTCGGCCAGCTCCGCCGGGCTGTCGCCCGATCGGCCGACATTGATGTCGCCGTGCACCGCCCCGGCCATCACGACTTTGTCGAAGTGGCCGCCGGTGATGCGGTTGGCAGAGGACTCTTCCGCGTCCGTCACCCAGGCGAGCCTAGTCGTTAACTCAATGAACGAAAGGTTCGTCCGGGGCCGGTACGGGGTGACTATGGTCGCGCTCGCCCGTCGATCGAGGAGGATCGGATGTCCGGACGTTTCCGTGCAGGCGTTGCCCTATTAGCGACGGCGATCGGGCTCGGGGTGCTATCCGCGCCGGCTTCGGCGGCCGAGCCAGTGTCGACGACCGGGTGCGGGCAGGCGGTGCCGGGGCAGGGCACCACGACGGTCGAGCATCTGACGTCCGGCGGGATCGACCGCGAGTACCGGATCTACGTGCCCGCTCGCTACAACCCGCACCGCCAGTATCCGGTCGTCCTCTCCTATCACGGGCACGGCCGCACGGCGGAGTACCAGGAGGAACTGTCCGGCTTCTCCGGCTCGGACGTGATCGCGGTGTACCCGCAGGGCGTCATCGGCGCCGACGGCAAATCCGCCTGGACCGGCGCGCCCTACTCGGCCCCCGTCGACGACGTCCGGTTCACCGGCGACCTGCTCACCTCGCTGCAGCACCGGATGTGCGTGGACCCGGCGCGGATCTACGCGGCGGGCAAGTCGAACGGCGGCGGGTTCGTCGGCGTGCTGGCGTGCCGGATGGCCGACCGGATCGCCGCGTTCGCCCCGGTTTCCGGCGCGTTCTACCCCCAGGGCGGCGCCTGCCACCCGAGCCGGAAGGTCGCGCTGCTCGACTTCCACGGCACCGCCGACACCACCATTCCCTACGCCGGCAATCCGGCCAAGGGGCTTCCGTCCATTCCGGACTGGTTGAACGGCTGGGCCGCACGCGACCGGTGTTTCCCTTACCCCGTCTCGGTTTCTCCGGCGCGCGACGTGGTGACGCAGTGGTGGCCCGGATGTTCGCTGGTGCATTTCCGGGTGGAGGGGGCCGGACACGTCTGGCCGAGCACCCGCCCGAACAACGACTCCGACACCCCCACCGCGATCGACGCCACCCCGGTGATCCTTCAGTTCTTCAAAGCGCACCGCCTCAGCTGACGCTCTCTGCCCGATCCCGTTTCTTGGCGAGCATCCGGCGGAATCCGTCGGCGACGATCTTCGCGGTGTCCTTGCCGTGGTTGGCGGTGATCCGCTTGACCATCTCGGCGGACTCGGCGACGACCGCGTCGCTGCGGGCGAACATCCGTTCCTCGTGCAGCGCCAGCGCGGTCTCGACGTCGTCCGGGTGCGCGGCGAGCAGTCCGGCGAGTTCAGAGCCGTCGAGCATGGCCAGGTTCGCGCCCTCGCCGTTCGGGCCCCGCAGGTGCGCCGCGTCGCCGACCAACGTCACGCCCGGGACCCGGTCCCACCGGTGCATGCCCGGCAGCGTGTAGTGCCGGCGCAGGATCGGCGCGGTGTCGGCGCCGGAGATCAGTTCGAGGATTTCCGGCGCCCAGCCGTCGAACTCGGCCGCGAGCCGGGCAAGTGCGGCCGGGGTGTCGAGTCGGGCGAGGTCGTCGAACCACTCCGCCGGCTTCTTGAGCATCACGTAGGTGTGCAGGGTGTCGCCGCGTTCGCGGTGCACCATGATGCGCCGGTCCGGCCCGGGTGCGCCCATCCCTCCGCCGCCGACGACCTTCGCGGCCGCCGGATGCCGGGTGTCCGCGTCGTAGAGGTACGTCTCGACGAAAGCGAGACCCAGGTACTCCGGCACCGCGTCGGAGAGCAACGGCCGCACCCGCGACCAGGCGCCGTCCGCGCCGACCAGTAGCTTCGCCACGACAGAACTGCCGTCGGCGAAGGAAACCTCGTGTCCGTCCCCAACAGTTCGGACGCCGCGCAGCTTCCGGCCCCACTGGACGGTGCCGTCCGGGAGCGAGTCGAGCAGCATCTGCCGCAGCTCGCCGCGCAGCAGTTCGGGACGGCCGCCGGTGCCGTCGTCGGGATGGTCCAGCAGGACGGTGCCGTCGGGATCGAGGATCCGCATCTGCTGGCGTCCCTCGAGGATCAGGTCGCGGAACTCGTCCATCAGGCCGGCCGCCTCGACGGCGAGCTGGCCGTTGTAATCGTGAATGTCGAGCAGTCCGCCCTGGGACCGTGACATCGGCGACGGCTCGGCCTCGTAGACCGTGGCCGGGATCCCGTGCAGGTACAGGACCCGGGCGAGGGTCAGTCCGCCGAGACCGGCGCCGATGATGGTGACTGGAGTCTGCATTGTTCTCCCCGGTTAGCTGGTGACCGCTGAAGATTGACGGGCTTCGCTGGCACCGTCCGCACACTCCGCTGGCAGTCCGCTGCCAGGCGCTGACAGCTGGTCAGGGTCTGGGATCCGAGACAGAATCCTCTGGCGGCTACTTGGCCGAAAGGCCCGCGCTGACGTTGAGTTCGTCCAGCGCATTCACCGAAGATCCGCAGGAGGGGCACGTGGCGGCCACATTGGAGCGACGCTCGATCGACCCGGTGCCCGAATCCGAGCGGCACGGGCACCCGCGCAGTCTGTTCACCCTGTGGTTCGCCGCGAACACGCAGATCACCTCCGCGGTCACCGGTGCGTTGACGGTGCTGGTCGGCGTGCATCCGCTGTGGGCGATCGTCGCGGTCGTGCTCGGCAACGCGCTCGGCGGCATTCCGATGGCGCTGCACGCCGCGCAGGGGCCGAAGCTCGGCATCCCGCAGATGATCCAGTCGCGTGCGCAGTTCGGCGTGTACGGCGCGGCGCTCCCGCTGGTGCTGGTCGTGGTGATGTACCTCGGCTACTTCGCGAGCGGTTCGCTGCTCGGCGGCCAGGCGGTCGCCCAGATCACGCACCTGCCGACGGACGCCGCGATCGCGGTCTACGCACTCGCCTCGGCGCTGATCGCGATCGTCGGGTACCGGCTGATCCACCGGTTCGGCTGGCTCGCGTCCGCGCTGTCCGTGGTCGTCTTCCTCTATCTGACGATCCGGCTGGTCAGCGGGCACGACCTCGGCGCCGTGCTCGCCGCGCCGCACCTGGACTTCCCGAAGTTCCTGCTGGCGATCTCGCTGACCGCCTCGTGGCAGCTCACCTTCGGTCCGTACGTCGCCGACACCTCGCGCTACCTGCCGTCGGCGACGTCGGTGCGCGCGACCTTCTGGTGGACGTACGGCGGCACAGTGCTCGGCGCGGTGTGGGCGATGTCGTTCGGTGCGATGGCGTACGCCATTGCCGGGAAAGCATTCAAGGGCCACGAAGTCGCGTACGTCGTCGGCCTCGGCGGCGAAGCGTTGCTGATCCCGTTGCTGCTGGCCATCGCGCTCGGCAAGTTCACGGTGAACGTGCTGAACATCTACGGCGGCTACATGACCGTCGCGACCGCGCTGACCGGTTTCGGTCGTCGCGCGGCGCTTTCCCAGGCCACACGGATCTGCTACATCGCGGGCGTCGGTGTGGTCGGCGCGGTGATCGCCATCCTCGGCCGCGGCCAGTTCCTGTCGAACTTCGTGCTGTTCCTCGACTTCCTGCTGTACTTCCTCACGCCGTGGAGTTCGATCAACCTGGTCGACTTCTACCTGCTGCGCAAGGAGAAGTACGACCTCGACGCGCTCTACGACCCCAACGGCCGCTACGGCCGCTGGGCCTGGCCCGCACTGACCGCCTACGTCCTCGGGATCGCCGTGCAGATCCCGTTCGCCAACGTCGAAGGAATTTTCGTCGGACCGATCGCACCGCTGCTCGGCGGCGCGGACATCTCCTGGCTGCTTGGGTTGATCGTGCCCGGCGCGCTGTATGTGGCGTTCATGCGCCGGTCGGCCGCACTTCGAGGGTGACCGTCCTGGTCGAGTTCGCGCCTTGATCCGCGCTCGAAACCGCGAACGCGGTCAACGGCAACCCGCTCGCTCCGGCCAGCACCCGGGCCGCAGCGGACGCGCGGGCCAAGGAGACCGTCGAGCCACCGCTCGCCGGGCCGCCGGGAACAGCTACGCCGTGACCGATCACGGTGACGCGCACGGACTGTCCTTTGAGGACATTAGCCCAGTCCGTCAAGGTCGTTCGTCCAGCTTCGTTCGGCGTTGTCGCGTTAGGACTGAACAGGCCGCGGTCGAAGCTGACAGCGACCGCGTCGCCTTCCGTCTTTGCGGTCACTCCGGGTGCGGCCAAGGCTCTCGCCAGTTGCTTCAGTTCTTCCTGTCGTTCTTTGGCTTCGCTGGCGGCAAGGGATTCCTCACTGTGCAGGCGGTCCAGTTCGGCGCGGAGACCGTCGTCCGGCTTGGCCACCAGGACCATGGGAGCAGGCGGCTGCTGCCGCGTCGTCAGCACTACCCCGCCCGCGATCGCACCGCCCACCAGCACCACCGCACCGGCAGTCAGCAGATACCGGCGGACTGGCTGTCGACGCAACCGTCCGGAATGGACTTTCGCGATCACCCGGCGTCCCGCCTCGGCCGCGGAATTTCCTGGCTGCAAAGCCAAGACGGCCGCCCAGTCCGCGTCCGCCGCGGCGAGGTCGCCGGATTGCGCGTGTACGCGAGCCAGCAGATCGAGTCGCGCGGGGTCGCGCTCGGAGTCCGGTTCCAGAAGCGCGACGGCCGCCTCGTAATCGCCGCGACGGGCGAGATCGGCACCTTCGGCGAGGACGAGTTCCCGTTCCAGCGCCTGCGAAAGCCTTTTCATTCGCGCTCCCCGCGAAGAATTCCGCCGCCCGGCTGACCCGGCCGGCCCTCCGGAAGCAAACGCCGCAACCGGCGGTTGACGTCCGGCAGCGCGGCCCAGTTCGACGTCGCCACCACGTGTTCGCCCTCGCGGATCAGCTCCCGCGCGCGGGCTGGATCGGACATGGTGTCGCGCGAAGCCCGCAGCGCGTTGAACACCTCCAGATCCAGCGAACCGTCCCGACGCAACAGCAATACCTGCAGGTCCAGCGCCCGCCCGGACAGCCGCTCGCCCGCTTCGACGTCGTGCGATTCGGCGATGGCCGCGTACCGGCGTTCAATCTCGGCCAGCTCGGTCCGGTCCTCGTCCGCGCCGACCCGGTCGACCAGCTCGCGGCAGTGGTCGATCTGGTCCCGCAGCCGCTCCAGTACTTCGGGCACGCGCAGCTCCGCCTCAATGTCGTCGAGGTCCGCCTGCACGTCGCGCATCCGCCGTTCCGCGGCGACCGCGGCACCCTCGTCGGCACCGCCGGAGCGCACTTCGTCCCGGACCGCCGCGACGCTGCCCTGCTCGTCCAGCCGGTTCAGCAGCCCACGCGCCCGGTCCGAACGCGTCCCCTCGACCTGCGTCCGCACCTGTTCGTGCCGCGCCTCCAGTTCGTTCAGGAGCCGCCGCAGCGTCTGCGGATCCGGCACGTGCTGCTGTTTGAGGTCGATGACCGCCTCGAACTCGTTGTCCAGCAACGGAACCTCGGCCACCACGGACACCTGCCGCGAATCGTCCATCTCGAAGGTCATCACGACCCCGCTGCCGCGCGGCAGGTCGAACCGCACGTCCTTGGCGCGGATCTCGATCACGCCCACCTGCTGGTTGCGCTCGCCGCGGCGGCGTTCGCCTTCCGCGACCGGGATCCGGATCACCGAGGACGTGTTGCCGCGAAGCAGTGTCGCGGTGGTGAAGAACGTCTGCCGTTTCGCCGCCGGCAGCGGCGCGTTCTTCATCAGCATCGGGGTGAAGGACCCGTCGGCCTCGGTCAGGCCGACCGTGTTGACCACGGTCTGACCCATCATTTCGTTGAGCTGGTGAGTGATCGTGAGCGAGTCCGGCCGCACCGGAACGCGCGCGCCCGCCGGGTCGAGCAGTTCGATCTCGAACCGGTTCGTGCTCAGCTCGTCGAGCACCGCGTCGACGGTGAAGGTGCCGTCGGCGGAAAGGGAAACCTCGGACGTCCGGTAGACCGGCCTGCGTTGCGGCGCGCTGAGCGCGATCCGGAACCGCGCCCATTCGGCCGGGCCGTCGGTCGAACACCGGCCGGACACCGGCAGAGTCGGCAAGCTCGTGGTGGCGGGATAGGACAGCTCCAGGGAGTACTTCCCGCGCCTCGCCGGTCGTACCGTCCGTGGCCGCGCCACCGTTCCGGCGTAGGCGGCCGCACCGCGCGCCACCACGGTGCTCGGATCCTGGCTGTGGTCAAGCGGAATGCCCAGCCCGGCCGACGGATCGGCCAGCAGTTCGCGCAAACCGGGCGCGAGGGTCGGGCCGCCGACGAGCAGCAGCCGGTCGATGTCCGCCGGGCGCAGATTCGCCGACTCCAGCGCGGACCGGCACAACCGCACCGCGCGGAGGTAGAACGGCCGCGCCACCTGATCGACCTCCTCGCGGCGCAGGGTGTACTCGAACATCTCGCACTGCCCGTCGCCTCGGTCGAGGTCGAGCAGCACATAGGTCTGTTCCGCTTGGGAGAGCTGGATTTTCGCTGTCTCGGCGGCACTGCGCAGCCGTGCGAAGTTCCGCCGCCAGAACGGATTGTCCCGGGTGAAATCGCTGAACCCGAACTGCCGCGCCGCCTCCGGAGCGAGCACCTGGTCCAGCACCGCTTGGTCGATGTTGCGTCCGCCGAGGTGGGTGTCGCCGGCGTGGTGCAGCACGCTCAATTCCCCTTCGACAGTGCTGACCACCGCGGAGTCGAACGTGCCGCCGCCGAAGTCGAACACCATCCAGTGCGCGCCTTTGCTTTCGTTCTGGAATCCGAACGCGAACGCCGCCGCGGTCGGTTCCTGCAGCAGCGGGCAATTCCCGGTGAACCCGGCCAGTTTCGCGGCCTCCTGCGTCGCCTCGGTCTGGTTCAACAGAAACGCGGCGGGCACGGTGATCACCGCCGCGTCCGGAACTTCACGCGGAGCAGCGGAATTTCGCAGCGACCGCAGCACTTCCGCGGACAGTTCCACCGGAGTCATGCTGAACCCGGCCTTCGGGAATTCCCGCCGCGCGTCCGGAATTCCCATCGCCTGCTTGAATTCGATCTGCACGCTCTCCGGGTCGTCCTCGAGCCGACGCCGCGCCCCCGCTCCGACCTCGATCACGCCGCGCCTGCGACTCCACACCGCGGACGGCGTGTAATCCATCTGCGCGTTGTTCTTGATCACCGCCACCGCACCGTTGTCGAGCACCGCGATCGCGCTGTTCGTGGTGCCGAGGTCGATCCCGAAATCGATCGTGTCACGCATCCGCTTCCCCGTTCCCCCGGGCGGCCGGGCGCCCGACGATGACCTGTCCCATCTGGATCCGGCGGCCGGTCAGGTAGATCGACGGCCGCACGGTCTCCACCACCCGCTCGACGTCCAGGTCCGGTTCGTCCTGGAACAGCAGCACCTCCAGCGCCATCCCGGAGCCGAACGGGATCCGGTCGTGGTCCTGCACGAGCACCCCCGCCGCGTCGAGCGCGTCCTGGCTCGCGCTGAGGAACCGGCCCGCCTGCCGCGCCACCCGGTCCTCGACCCCGGCGAGCTTGCGCCGCGCCCGCCACAACGCCGTCGCCGCCTCCGCCAAGTCCGATTCGGACAGTGGCGTCGCAGTGTCCTGATCGGTCAGCACAACGGAGAGTTGTTCAAGCGCGTCACGAAGCCGAACGCGCTCCTCCTCGCGCAGACCAGGTTCGGCGATCCGGAACTCCTTGTGCTGCCTGCGCTGCCGTGCTTCTTCGCTCCGCCGGTCCCCCATCACGAGCCCCTCTCCACCCGCACGAACGGGGCGACGTACAACAGCACTGCCGCGACGGCGACGGCCAGCCAATACGGCACAGCAACCGGGAGGAGCGCGAGATAAACCACCGCGTCCAACCCCAGCAGCGCCGGATAGCGCCCGGGTTTGGTCCAAGGCCGAGCCGCCACAAAGCAATTCACCAACGACCCGGCAACCGCGCCGAGAAAGATGATGGCCAGAAGCGCGTCCCCCGGAAGCTTCAGAGCCAGGAACACGGCTGCTGCCACCGCGTGGAGCAACGCGCCGGAAACCCGAGCCGCCGACGGTTCCCGCTCCGGAGAACGACTCGGCACATACGCCGTGGCAGCGAGCTCGTTGCGCGCCACGGCTTCCAACGTCTCCGGATCGCGACTGCACCGTCGAGCGACCGCGAACACCTCCCGCACCAGTCCCGCCGGCGCACCCCGCACGTCCGCCAGCGCGACCCCGATGTTGTTCGCCACCACCGCGATCGACTCCGACAGCGACGCCGTCCGCCGGAATTCCGCCCGTGGCACCACCTCTTCGAGCCGGTCTAGAAGCGGCTCGGTCTCCTCGATCGCCCGCGTCGCCGCAGCCTGAACCCGGTTCCCGTCCAGATCGCCACGCAGATCTTTGAGCAACGCTTCGACCCGCCGATACGTCCCGTCGGCGATGGCCGTACGCGCGTCCTCGACGGCATGCCGATCAGCCCCGAACAACGCGAGATACCCGGCGAACCGCCGCGGCTCCGCCGACCGGGAAGCTACTTCGATCAACGGCGCGAGCAACGCGTCCGGCAAGGCGAGACGCAGGCCGTCCACAGTGGATTCGTCAAGGCGCCGGTCGCCAAGCTTCTCGACGCGATGGTGCAGATGCCGCCAGAACGATTCGCTCCGCAGGACCACTCCCCAGCAGCGACCGGCCTCAGTCCACAATGGAGCGGGATGGTCGTCGGTGCGGTCGGCTTCCGCGTCGAGGGCTGCCGCGTAGGCGGCCACCGCGTTGTCGTGCTTCTGGTGCAGCTGGAGCGGACACCCGCAGTCAGCGGGCACGCCCCAGGTCCAGAAGACCTCGTCGACGAACCGGTGCTCGGTGTTGCCGAGCGCGTCGAAAGCCGCCCGCACCTCGTCGACGGTCACGTCCGAGGGCACCCCGTCCGGTGCCGCGCCGCCGACTTCGAGCACCCCTAGGACTCGAAGTCGCCGCTCCCGCACCTCCCGTCGCGTCGCGGCCGCGGTGAGCCCGACGATCCGGAACGGGTTGCGCCGGTACAGCTCGGGCGTCGCCACCTCCCGCACCCGCGCCGCGGCGGTCCGGCCGCGCCCCTCGTTCGCTCCCATGCCGGGGAAGGTAGGGCGAGGCGGCTGGGAGGGGTCCCGGAACAGCTGGACTAGGCGTGTCCGACAAAGCGGTTCTGGTGACCGTGGGCGGCGAGCCCGCCGCGGCGTTCGCGATGCTCCTGCTGGTCTCCGGGTTCGGAGAGGACGGCCTTGTCTCCGCTAACCGATGGCCTCGGGTCAGGCCCGCTTGCGGCGCGCGATCTCGTCGGAGAGCTGCTGCACCCGGGCGGGGTCCGCGTCCCGGGCAAGGGCGACGTAGTGGTCCATGACGGCCGGCCGGTAGCGCACGGGCAACGTCTGTCCCGGGGCGAGCCGGGTGAGCTCGGTGATCGTGAGGTCTTCGTCCGCGATACCGCGGAACGAGATGCCGTCGGCGGTCTCCACGTCGAACATCAGGACCACGCGCGGACTGCCGTCGCTGCTGACCTCCCGCCAGTCGACGAGAACGCCGAGAGCGAGCACCCCGGTACGCAGTTCCGCGTTGCGCTTCCAGGCATCTCTGCTCAGGAGCGGGTTCGGGGCGACGCCCGGGAAGGCGGGCCCGACGCCGAGCGATTGCCGACTCAGGTCGGGCCTGAGCTGCTCCATCAGATCGTTCAGATTGTTCAGACCGCTGCGCTTCTTCTTCCGACCGAACACCCTGCCCCCTCCCACCCGCGGGTGCGGGAATCTCGGCCTGGCGCTTCGCCCTCACCGCGATAGTACGGCGCGATCATTCCCGACCTCCGCCGCCAGCGGTCGCGGACGGGCTCGGTCGGCGCACCCTGCCAATTTGTCAGACACGCCCTAGTGTCCTGCGCCTGAAATTCGTTGGCAATATCGTGCGAGTGAATCGATGATCTCTTCGGCGGTCTTGGTCCACACGAACGGCTTGGGGTTCT
>NZ_JBVKDQ010000023.1:0-129063 GCF_055633755.1 Amycolatopsis sp. NPDC114484
CTACGAACGCAAACCCAGCCACTACCTCGCCTTCCTCGCCCTCGGCGCCGCCATCACCTGCTACAAGAAACTCACCAAATGAGACATGCTCTAAGTGGACCGGCCCGCTTGCTTAGCGCGTATTACTGGTGAAATCAGGCGTTGCTCCGACGGCGGCGGACCACCAGCAGCATCGCGCCGCCCGCGACCACCAGGGCTGCGCCGATGCCGATGGGCAGCGCGGCGTTCACGCCGGTGTTCGCCAGCGGGGTCTGGCCCGAGTTGTTGCCCGCGGCGGGAGCGGTCGTCGCGGGGGCGGTGGTGACCGGGCCCGTTTCGGTCCAGGTGCCGGTTGCGGCGGCCTGGACGCTGCTCTTCTGCGACTGTGCCACGATCAGCGACTGCGCCGGGTTGTCCGCGTAGTTCTTGGCCACGAACAGCCGACCGGTGTTGACGTCGCCCGCGGCCTTCACCGCGAGTTCGGCCGTGCCGGCCTTCGCGTCCTTCGGGACGTCCAGGAACAGCTTCGTGCCGTTCTTGATCGCCGAGGACTTGATCTCCTGGCCGTTTTCACCGACGACCTTCACGCCCTCGGGGAGCTTGCTCGTGAAGTCGGTGACGCTGCCGGTGGTCGCGACGGTGAACGGGCCGATCTTCGTGCCCGCTTCGCCGGACGCCTTGGCCGGCGTGATGCTCAGCGCCGGCTTCGTCTCCTCGACGCCGGTGTTGGCGTCGCCGGTCAGGTAGTTGTACAGCGCGACCACGTCGGCCGCTTCGTCCGCGGAGCCGTTGGCCAGCGGGTTCTCGGTGTCGAGGTCCTTGCCGTCGCTGTAGTGCCACACCGCGGCCTGGGTCGCGGTCAGCGCTTCCTTCGTGGACAGACCGTCGTGGAGCTTGGCGCCCTTGTCGGTCAGCGTCTTCCCGAGGGACGCGACGTCCTCGGAGGGGTAGCTGTGGTGCAGCACCCAGTTGATGTTCTTGTTGTTCTTGCGGAACGGCGACTTCGCGTCGGGGTAGTCGTTCCAGGCGTGCTCGACCATCGTCTCGCCGTACCGCGCGCCGACCTCGATCTGCACGCAGTACATCTTCGAGAAGGCGCCGTCAGACAGCTTGAGGTTGAACAGCGTCGTCTGCAGTGCGTCCTTCTTGCCGACGATCTTGACGTCGAAGCCCGACGTGCCGCCGTGCTCCAGCGTGCCCGAGGCGGCGCCGCTGCGCGCCGAGGGGGCGTTGTCGTCCGCGAGGGCGACCGGCGCGGCGATCATGAGCGCCGCTGCCGCAGAAGCCACCGCGGCCCCTCCCCGGACCAGAATTGACCTGCCGTGCATGCTTTCTCCCATCCAGTCCCGAACCACGAACGACGGACCGCGTGAGACCACATCTCCCCGACCACGACGGCCACCAATTCGGGTGAAGAATCCACCCAGTCAAGCGATGGCGAAGCATACACAGGGCTCACATGTGCACTGTCGGTGGTCCCCTGAATGCGCTTTCGTACCACCAGTCGGAGTCGTTCCTCCCCTTGTGTTGCTCAGGGTAAGTGTGCGCGGAGCTGCGGGAACGCGGGGAAACGGCGTGCGGGAAAGGGCGCACAACGTTGCTCACGCGACCTCCGGCGGACGTCCTGGCCGCCTTCGGCCGCACCGGGGTCCCGGTTCGGCGGGAAAGGGGGACTTGGCGAGTCGGGGACGTGGTGTTGAAACCGGTGGAGTCGCTCCGGAAACGCGGTCGCGGCGGCTCCGCGGAGTTTCGGCTCAGCCGGGGCTGGATCGCCGGAGCCGACGGCCAGAATTCATCCGGCGGCAATCCGTCCGCGCGGGAGCGGGAGGCCAGCCGACTGGTTCCCGGCCGCCCGGATACCTCGCACCCGGACGACGCGATCCGGGCTGGGATCGCCGCCCGACGCCGCCTCGATCCGGTGCCCACCGGAGGCCGATCGAATCGCCCGCGCACCCTCCCGGCACCGTCCTCTTCGCGCCGGGACGGCCGCCCGCGGTGATCGACTGCGCGATCTATGGGCGTCCGCCGTCGTGGGCCGCGGTCCGTATTGTGCTGGCACAACGCGACTCAGTTGACGAGGTTCTCCAGCGGCTCGCCCTTCGCGTAGTGCGCGAGCTGGCGTTCGGCCAGCCGCTTCGCGCGCGGGTAGAACGAGTCCGAACCACCGGCGATGTGCGGGGTGATGATCCCGCCGTCGAGCGTCCACAGTGGATGGTCGGCGGGCAGCGGTTCCGGGTCGACCACATCCAGCGCCGCGCGCAGGCGACCGGCGGCGACCTCGGCCGTCAGCGCGTCGGTGTCGACGGCGGTGCCGCGGCCGACGTTCACGATCAGGGCCGTGTCCGGCAGCAGGGCCAGCTCCGAGGTGCCAAGCAGGCCGCGGGTCTGGGGGGTGTCGGGCAGGACCAGCACGACGATGTCCGCGGTCGGCAGGAGGTCCGGCAGTTCGGCGATGCCGTGCACGCCGTCGCGGGCGGTGCTGGCGACCCGGACCACCTCAGCTTCGCCAGCCTCCAGGTACCGCTCGATGGCGCGGCCGATCGAGCCGTAGCCGACCAGCAGGACCCGGCAGTCGGCGAGCGAGCGCGTGTGCACCCGGTCCCACGAGCCGGTCTGCTGCTGCGCGAACCAGCGCGGGAAATACCGTTGTGCGGCAAGGATCAACGCGAGGGTGTGTTCGGCGACGCTGAGGTCGTGCAGGCCCCGGCCGTTCGCCAGCTGCACGCCGGACGGGACGAGCGACAGCAGGTTGTCGTAACCGGCGGACAGCGTCTGGACCGCGCGCAGCGACGGCAGTTGCGGGATGAGCTTCGCCGCCGCCGGGCCCTGGTCGTAGGGCAGGACGTAGAACTCGACGTCGTCGAGGCCGTCCGGCGGGGTGCCGCGGCCGTCCCAGACGACCGCGTTCAGTTCGGCCGGAACGGAAATGTCGGACCAGGGCACCAGTACACGCGCGGTCATGCTCGCCTTTCCTTCGTCTTCACCGGAACCGCGAGCACTAGCACCGCGGCTGCGGCCATTGTCCCCGCCAGCATCAAGAACGCGGCGGCCGTGCTGCCGGTCGCGGATTCGAGCCAGCCGACCAGGTAAGTCCCGAGGAACCCGCCGAGCGCGCCGGCCGCGTTGATCACAGCCACCGCCACCCCGGCGGTCCGCTGCGGCAGGAGTTCGGAAATCAGCGCGAAAAACGGGCCGTACGGCGCGTACAAGGCCACTGCGGCGATTGCCAGCAGGACGAACGCCCACCAGAAATGCTGCTTGCCCAAGAGGTACGAACCATAGAACGCGACTGCGCCCGCGAGCAGCCACGGCCACACGTACCGCCGCCGCATCCCGGATCGGTCCGAGCCGCGCGAGTTGACCAGCATCGCCACCACGGCGAACGCGTACGGGATCGCCGACAGCAAACCGGTCGCGCCGATTCCGGCGGACGAGCCTGCCTTCACGATCGACGGCAGCCAGAACACAAAGCCGTAAACCCCGATACTCCACAACAGATATTGCGCCGCCAACAGCAGAACTGCCTTGGACCGCAACGCTTCCCGCACCGGACGCTCAGCTGGTTCCGGCAGCCGCGCCTGTTCCGCGGCGATCGCGCCCTCGATCGCGGCACGACCGGCCGAGTCGAGCCACGGGGTGTCGGCGGGCCGGTCTCGGACCTGTGCGCGGAACACAAAAGCCCAGATCAGTGCTGGGATTCCCTCGATGATGAACATGCCGCGCCAGGACGTCGCCTCGATCAAATACCCCGACGCCGCCGACAGCCACATCACCGTGACCGGGTTGCCGAGGATCAGGAAAGCGTTGGCACGGCCGCGTTCGGCCTTCGTGAACCACCGCGCGAGCAGCACGACGAGCGCGGGCAGCACCGCCGCTTCCACCGCACCGAGCAGGAACCGGACCACGATCAGCACCGGCACCGAACTGAGCAGGCCCTGCGCGGTCGCGAGAACGCCCCACGCGAGCACCGACCAGAAGATCAGGCTCCGCACGCTGCGACGGTCAGCGTAAAGCACGCCGGGGACCTGCAGCAGGAAGTAGCCGAGGAAGAACGACGCGGCGATCAGCCCGGACGTCGTGCTCGTCAGGTGCAGTTCCTCGGCCATGCCGCCGGCGGTCGCGATCGAGAAGTTCGACCGGTCGAGGTAGGCGAGGCTGTAGGTGACGAAGACGATCGGGATCAGCCGCACCCAGCGCTGCCTCCCGAGCGTGCCCGCCTGCTCGACGGTGTTCATCCGGTACTCCTGTCGCCGTTGACCCAAGTCCTTGACGAGCTTTCCGTCATATGGAAAGCTATTCCGCAATGCGGTGAGAGGCAGTGTGCGTTGCCGCGCGCGGGACGTCAAGGGGGTCCGATGGCGGACATGGTCGGCAAGGCTTTGCGAGTCCTGTCCCTGCTCGGCGGCTACCCCGAGGGCGTGCCGCTGTCCGAGCTGGCGCGCGCTGCCGGGTATCCGGTGAGCACGACGCATCGGTTGCTGAGTTCCTTGCAGAGCGAGGGATTCGCGCGCAACGACCCGGTGTCGAAACGATATTCACTGGGGCTGCGACTGTTCGAACTGGGCCAGTCCGTGTCGCAGGCGCGCGGGTTCGCCGGCGTCGCGCTGCCGGTGATGCAGAAGCTGGCCGCGGAGACCGGCGAGCCGACGCTGCTCGCGGTACTGGACGGGCACAACCAGGTCTACGTGCACTCGGTACAGGGGTCGCAGCGGCTGCAGATCCGAGGTGAGCCGGGTGCGCGGGGGCCGTTGCACTGCACGTCGATGGGCAAATGCCTGGTCGCGTTCGCGTCGAATCGCGACGAGTTGGTCGCTTCGCTGGAACTGCCCGAGCTGGGCCCGCGCACGATCACCTCGCGCGAGGCGTTCGCGACGGAGATCGCGGCGGTGCGCGAACGTGGTTTCGCGATCGCCGACGAGGAGCACGAGGAAGGCATCCGCGCGGTCGGCGTTCCGATTAGGACACCGGACGGGACGGCGATCGCCGCATTGTCCACCGCCGCACCGGCTTACCGGCTGACGGTTGCTCAGCTGGAGGAGTTCGTACCCGCTTTGCGTGCTGCCGCAAGGGAATTGGCGGCATTGCTGCCCCGGTGAGGCTCACCCGTCGATCTGGCCCTTGATCCACGACACGAGCTGGTCCACGCGCGCCGCGGTTTCGGTGCCTGGCTGAGGACAGTCGGGGCCGAAATTCTCGACCGCGATCAGCGTGTTCTTTCCCTTGATCGGCACGAAGAACGGAGAACCCGAATCGTCCGGGCACGGGCTGTTCTCGACGGTGCGCTTCTTCAGCGGTTCCAGGGTGATCTCGTTCTTGCGCACTTCGGAGACCTGGAAATCGCCGCGTTTGATGTGGTCGGTCTGCACGATGACCTTGGAGGACAGCGAACCCCAGCCGACGAAGGTCGTGTGCTGGCCCGGATCCGGCGGACCGTCCGGCAGCGCGAGCGGTTCGATGTCGGTGACCGGCTCGGACAGCTTGGCGAGCGCGAGGTCGTTGACCGCGGACTGGCGCGCGTCCACGATCTTCAGCACGTGCCCGCGCGGGTCGGAGTCGGTGAGCTTCCCGATCGCGGCGGTCATGGTGTAGTCGGGTTTGCCGCTGACGCGGGTGCCGTCGAGGTCGTGGAAGCAGTGGCCCGCGGTGACGATCCATTGCGGGGCGATGAGCGAACCGCTGCAGCCGCCGGTGCGGACGCCGCCGCTCTTCTCCGGAATGTCCTTTGAGGACAGTTTGACGCTGAACGGGGTGGGATGGTCGGGCAGCGCGGGCGTGGCGGGCTGGGTCTTGCCGCCGGTGCCGGCGGTGCCACCTGTGCCGCCGCTGACCGTGCTGCTGGCGTTGCCCGCGTTGCCGCCGACGCCGCGCGCGACGGCGACGTTCGACACCGGCTTGGCGGTCCCGGCCTCCGCGGTCCGCTGCATGCCGACGTAGACGCCGGCGAGCCCGGCCCCCAGGACCGTGGCGACGGCCACGGCACCCAGCCGAAGGCTCGCCCGCTGAGCGGAACGTGACTTTGCGTGCACCACGGGGTCCAAGATAGCGAAGTTGTTAACCCGAATGAGTGAGTGTGCCCGATTAATCCGGTGACCAGGGTAGAAACTGACACGCTCGATACGCAGGGTTCGGGCTTGATCACGGAATGCTAACGGCGCGGGCGCGTTTTGCCTGGAGGCTGGGCCGTTCGGCGGCTGGGACCGGATTGTGGGAATTGCTCCCGATCAGCGGGACGGCTGCGGGTGGAAGGCTCGGCCCGCGTGGTGCTGATGGGCTCGCACGGCGCCGCTGGCTCGCGCGGCTCCGCTCAGCCCGCGCAACCCCACCGGCCCGCGTGGTGCTGCTCGGCCCGCACAGCACCGCTGGCTCGCGCGGCTCCGCTCAGCCCGCGCAACCCCACCGGCCCGCGTGGTGCTGCTCGGCCCGCACAGCACCGCTGGCCCGCGTGGTGCTGATCGGCAAGCACGGCCTCGCTGGCTCTCGCGGTTCCGCTCGGCTCACACGTCCCCGGTGGCTCGCGTAGCTCCGCTCGGCTCGCGCCACCCCGCTGGCTCGAGCGGCTCCGCTCAGTCCGCGCAACCCCTGGCCCATGTGGCTCCGCTCAGCTCGCACGACCCCGCTGGCTCCCGTGGCACCGCGCAATCTCCTGGCCCGTGGCACCGCTCAGTCCGCACAACTTCACCGGCCCGCGTGGCTGCCCTCGCCGCGCGCTGCCACCCACTGGCCCGCGCCATCCCACTGGCCCGCGCGATTCCCTGGTCGCGCAACGCCCTGGCCAACTCTCTGGCTGCGCCACCCCCTGGCCGCGCGACTCCACCAGGCTGTGAGGGGAACCCCGAGGGACTCTGATTCCCTCAGGGGCCCCCTCACGGACAGCGGTGAGCGAATCTCACCCCGGCGAAGGCGAGGCGAGGCGAGGGGGAAGAACCTCAGTCCAGCAGGGCGAGCCGATCCACCAAGACCTCCAAAACCCCGTCTGGCCAAGGGAACATCGGGGCCGCCGGTTGTAGTTCGGCCAGGCCGTGCAGTCCGGCCCATAACGCCGTCGCGTCGGAGAATGCTGCGGTGCTGCGCGACAAGCCAGCGTCCGCGCATTCCTGTACTGCTTGCGCCAGCAGGGCGAACACGTCCTGCCCGATCTCCTCCGCCGCCGGGGCCATCTCCTGATTCTCCGCGGCCCGCGCGGCGTTCCATACGCCGCCGAACAGGATGCGGTAGCGCTTGGGGCGTTCGAGGGCGAAGTCGAGGTACGTCGTGCACACCGAGCGAAGCCGCGCGTCCGGCTTGTCCACGTCGGCCAGTGCGGCTTCGATGCGTTCCTTCAGCTCAGCGAACGCTTCCTGCACCACTGCCAGCAGGATCTGGTCGCGGTCGGCGAAGTGCCGGTAGATGGACGGTGCCGCGATGCCGATCCGTCGGGCGACCGCGCGCAGGGTGACCGCGTCCTCGCCGCCGCCTTCGTCCAGGATCTCGGCCGCCGCCTGCACGATCTCCTCCCGCAGCCGGGCACCTTCGCCGCAGCGGTTCCGGGAGCGTCCTTCTGCTGCGTTCACCACCGCAAGCTTACAACTGTAAGTCGAACTCGGAGAGGAAGCGCCATGAAGAAGATCCGGAACGTCATCGGGGGTGGCATCGCCGCAGCACTAGTCATGGGAAGCGCGGTCGGCACCACTCAGGCCGCCCCGCGGATTCCGCACGTCGACGTGCAGGACGCGTTCCGCTCCGGCAATCGCATAGCGGTGCGCTGGACGTTCTCCCGCACCGACACCGGGGCGTTCGACAAGACCCGGCCCGCCACCGGCAAGTCGTTCCGCGTGCCGGTCAGCACGCGAATCGACCTGCGCGGCGAGCGGATCCGGCAAGTCGCCGACTACTACAACCTCGCCGACGTCCTCCGCCAGGTCGGGCTCCCGGCGGGTCCGTGGACACCGCCGGGAAGCTGACGACCTAAGCGGCGGGCAGGTACCGAGGCGCCTGCCGCGCGTGCGACGCCTGCTCATACGCGTAAGCGAAGTTGAGCAGCTGAGCATCGTGATATTTCGTGCCAAGGAACGAGATCCCAACCGGTAGCGGACCGGCGAATCCGGCTGGCACGGTGATGTTCGGGTAACCGGCGACGGACGTGTTTCGCGTGCTGCTCAAGAACCTCGGGTCGCCTGGGCGGTCCAGCGGCGAGGCGGGCAAGCCGCTCAGGGTGACGATCGCGTCCAGGCCTTTCGCCGCCAGTACGTCGTCGATCGACCGTTGCGCGATGCCGGTCGCGGCGGCGCGGTGCCGACGGTAGGTCTGGTCGTTCAGGTTGCCGTCGGCGGCGTTCGCCTCGACGAGGAGGCTTTGGTCGAACAGCGGCATCTCGACGTCACGGTGCTTTTCGTTGTAGGCGATCAGCTCGGACAGATTCCGCGGGTGTTCCCCGGGAGTCGCGGCCAGGTAGGCGTTCAGGTCGTGTTTGAACTCCGATAGCAGCGCGGGGAAGAGATCCGGTTTGACTGACCAGAAGATGTCCTCCACGTCCGCTCCCTCGACCACTGTGGCACCCAGCGAGCGCAGAGTGTGCACTGTGGACTCGAAGATGCGGTCGGCTTGCTGGTCGATGCCGGAGTGGCCCTTTCGCCAGACACCGATTCGCTTGCCGCGCAGGGCATTGCGATCCAGACGTGTTTCCTTCGGGAGCGCAGCCGCGACTGAGGCGGGATCGGCCGGGTCGGCACCGGCGAGCACGAACAGGGTGAGCGCGGCGTCGGTGACGTTGCGCGCGATCGGGCCCGGAGTGTCGTGCTGGGCGGTGATCGGCACGACGCCGCTGCGGCTCACTACGCCGAGGGTGGTCTTCACGCCGACGGTCGAGGTCGAGGCCGCCGGGCACACGATCGAACCGTCGGTTTCGGTGCCGACGGCGACCGACGCGAGACCGGCCGCCGCGGCGACTGCCGAGCCGCTTGACGAACCGCACGGGCTGCGGTCCAGGGCGTAGGGATTGCGCGTCTGGCCCGAGACCCCGCTCCAGCCGGGGATCTGCCCGCTCGAGCGGAAGTTCGACCATTCCGACAGGTTCGTCTTGCCGAGCACGACCGCACCCGCGGCGCGCAGGCGCTGGACCAGGAACGCGTCTTTGGCCGGACGCGAACCGAGCATCGCGGTCGAGCCCGCGGTGGTCGTCTGCCGGTCCGCGGTGTCGGTGTTTTCCTTCAGCAGCACCGGAATTCCGTCCAGGGGACCGCGGGAGCGGTGGGTCCGGCGGCGGGCGTCGCTCTCCTTCGCCGCCGCCAGCGCGTCCGGGTTGGTTTGCACAACGGCGTGCAGCTTGGGGTTCAGCTCTTCGATCCGGCGCAGGTAGCCGCGCGTCAGTTGTTCCGACGTCAGCTGCCGGTGGTCCATGGCGCGCTGCAGATCGGGAATCGTGGACTGGTCGAGGAAACGGTTCGGCGAGGCGTCCGCCGCGGCGGGCATAAGCAGGCCCGCCGCGGTGAGGGCCGCCACCGAAAGCTGTGTCAGCAAGGTGCGCATTCGTTTTTCTTTCTTATTCGCGGAGGCCGATGGCGTCAATGGGCTTGGCGCGCAAGGTGACCCGAGTGGACAGTCCGAGCGAGACCAGGCTGAGCAGGAACGCTCCGGCGACGATTCCGCCGAACACCGCGGGCGTTCCCGACGGCAGCGGGGTGTCGCGCAGGGAAAGATTGAGCAGTACCAACGGAACTGCTGCCACCACGGTGCCGAGCAATGCCGCGATACCGGCGGTCGCCAAGGCTTCCAGGCGCATCATCCGCACGACCTGGCCTCGGGTCGTGCCGATCAGCCGCAGCAGAGCGAATTCCCGCGAGCGCTGCGCCGTGGTCATCACCAGCGTGTTGGCCACCGAGATCACCACGTAGCCGAGGATCACGCCGACCGCGACGAGGTTCAGGTAGAACTGCTGCTGTGCCGAAGCATTCTCCGACGCGGAAACCGTGGAGCTGGGCGTTACGGTGAGACCTGGGTAACGAACGCTGAGATCGCGCAACGCGGCGGTCACCGCGGCTGGGTCCGCGTTCGGGTCCTGGCGCACGAGAACGGAACTGTCCAGCTGGTCCCCGGTGTGCGCGCGGGCGAGGTCGGCGGGCAGCACGTACTCGCCGAATGCCTGGTTGTGCGTGTAGACCGCGACCAGTTTCACCTTCGCCGGGCGGCCGTCGGCGAACCAGAAGTCGACCTCGTCGCCGATTTTCTTTTCGTACCAATCGGCTTCACCCTTGCTCATCGCGACGGTGTCGCCGCGCAGGTCGGCCAGATTCCCGGACACGACGCCGAGATCGAGCACGCCGCGCACCTGGTCGCCGTTCAGCCCCTGCGCCGGGTACTTCGTGACGCGCAGCCGCTGGTCCTCCTCGACCGTGGTGACGACGTCGGTGCGGATCACCGAGGTAGCCGCCGCGACTCCGGGGATCGCCCGCGCCGCCGCCGCGACCTCCGGCGACAACGCGCCGGTACTGCTCGTCAGGACGTGGTCCGCGGTCGTCGACCGAACCGCCTGCTCCTGGGTGGCGGCAGCGGACGACGTCTGGCTGTAGAACATCGAGATCGCGAACGCGACCGCCAGCATCACCGGGGTCACCGCCGACGCGAGCCGCCGGGCGTTGGCCTGGTTGTTCGCCGCGGCCAGGTAGCCGCTGATCCGCGAGAGACCGGCGTACACCGGGCCGATGATCCGGGTCATGAAGGCGACCACCTTCGGCCCGAGCAGCGAGAGCCCGATCACGACCACCAGCGCGGACATCGAGGAGGCCGCGAGCGCGCCCGGACCGGTCACGTACATCGGGACGGTCGAGCCGCCGAAGCCGAGCACTACCAGCAGCCAGCCGACGAGCAGGCGGGTCCGGCCGAGTTCGCGGCGTTCGACAGCCGCCTCGCCGAGCGCTTCGATCGGGCGGATCGACGACGGCCTGCGCGCCGCCGACCACGCGGCCAGCCGTGCCGCGCCCAGGCCGAGCAGGAACGCGACGACGAGCGGGAGCGGGCCGATCGCGAGACCGAAGTCCTGCGGAATCACGCCGACCGCGGCGAAGGAGTCGCGCAATCCGTAGCCGACGGCCACGCCCAGACCCGCGCCCAGCACTCCGGCGAGGCTCGCGACCAGCATGGTTTCGGCGCTGATCAGCTTGCGGATCTGCTTCGGTGTGGCGGCGATCGCCCGCAGCAGCGCGAATTCCCGCCGTCGCTGGTTGATCACCAAAGCCAGTGTGCTCGACACGACGAACACCGCGACCAGGATCGCGAACCCGCCGAACGAACCCGCGAGCGCGAACAGCATCACCCGGGTCTGGCTCACGTCGAGGAATTCGACCGTGCTGCGTTCCATCCCGGCAGTCACCGTGACCGGTTCGCCCTTGACTGCCGCGCTGATGCGGTCTTCCAGCTCGCCCGTCGCCACTCCGGGAGCGGCGAGCACGCCGACCGCGTGGACCTGCCCGGGATTCCCGGAAAGATCAGCGGCGCGCGCCGGGGAGAAGAACAAAGCCGACTGCCGGGTCAGCCCGTTGCCGGATTTGGCCGCGGCGATGCCGGTGACCCGGAATTCCATCGGCGTGGAACGGGTCGAAATCCGCACCGTGCTGCCGACCGAAACTCCGCCGCGGGCAGCCAGCTCCGCGTCGAGAACCACTTCGTTCGCCGCTTCGGGAGCGTGGCCTTCGCGAAGGGAGAACGGGGCCAGCACGGCCGCGTCCCAGTTGTGTCCGCGCGACTGGGTGTCGTTCGGACCGGTGAGCACCTGGCCGCTGGACGTCACGACGTTCGCCGGGAAGTCCTGCTCCGGCACCGCCTGGCGCACCCCGGGCACTGACGCGATCTTGGCGATCAGCGTCTCCGGCACCGTGGTCTGTTCGCTGATCTGCTCGGACTCGCCGAAATCCGCGCCCGGCGGTTTCGTGGTCTGCGGCCCGCCGACGACCACCGCCGCGTCGGCGTAGCGCTGGGTCGGGACTCCGGCGCGAAGACCGGATTCCATGAGAATGCCGCAGCCCGCGACGAGCGCGGTGCCGAAGAGGATCGCGATGAACGCGCCGACGAACCCGCTCAGCCGGGCCTTCGTCGTCTGCCAAGCCAACGACCACATGACGGTCACCACTCCCCGAGGTGGGTCAACCGCTGCGCGACCCGCTCCGGAGTCGGCTCCGGGAGGTGACCGGCCAGCTTGCCGTCGGCGAGGAACAGCACTCCGTGCGCGGCGGACGCGGCGACCGGGTCGTGGGTGACCATCAGCACGGTCTGGCCCATTTGGTCGACCACGGTGCGCAATAGGTCGAGCACCTGGCGCGCGGTGCGGGTGTCGAGCGCGCCGGTCGGTTCGTCGGCGAGCACGACCTCAGGCCGGGTGATCAGCGCGCGGGCGATCGCGACGCGCTGCTGCTGCCCGCCGGACAGTTCCGCCGGGCGGTGCTCCAGCCGCTTCGCGATGCCGACGCCGTCGACGATCTCGCGCAGCCAGCGGGAATCCGGCTTCTTGCCGGCCAGCCGCATCGGCAGGGTGATGTTCTGCAGCACGTTCAGCGACGGCAGCAGGTTGTAGGCCTGGAAAATGAACCCGATCCGGGTCCGGCGCAATTCGGTGAGCGCTCGTTCCCGGAGCCCGCCGAGTTCGGTTTCGCCGAGCAGCACCTTTCCCGAACTCGGCCGGTCGAGCCCGGCCGCGCAGTGCAGGAAGGTGCTCTTTCCGGATCCGGACGGCCCCATGACCGCGGTGAAGGAGCCCCGCTGGATCCCGACCGTCACCCCGTCCAGCGCGGTGACCGCGCCGTCGCCGGAGCCGTAGATCTTGCGCACCGCTTCCAGCCTCAGGGCGTGTGTGCCGCCTGTGTTCATCTTCGTGTCGCTCCTCGGACCAGCAGATTCTCTGTCGATATCGAAGCTATGGCCGAACGCGGGCGAAAACGATCCCGAGCGCGGGAGTCTTGGGGGTAGCGCAGGCACCACCACTCCCGGTGAGGAAGTCCTAATGGGACACTGTGCGGGTGAAGAACCGGCTGCGCTCGTGGTGGTTCGGACTCCGCTATCTGCTGGTGGGGGCCGCGACCGCGTTCCTCGCCATGCTGCTCTTTTTCGCGATGGCCATCGTGCTGGTGACGTGCTTGATCGGCGTCGGGATCCCGGCGCTCCCGGTCGCGCTGAAACTGCTCCGCTACCCGCTGCGGTTCGAACGCCGCCGCGCCGGCCGCAGGCTCGGCGAGCCGATCGCCGAGCCCTACGCCAACGTTTCGCCGATTCGCGACCCGGCGAGCCTGCGGGACCTCGCGTGGCTGGCGGTGCACGCCGTGGTCGGTTTCATCGTCGGGGTGCTCGCGTTCAGCCTGCCGCTCGGCGGACTGCGCCAGATCCTCACCGGCGTGTTCTGGTGGCTGGTGCCCGGCGGAATCCGGAGCTCGCTGGAATTCATGGTGAACTCTTGGCCGTCGGCCGCGCTCTGCGTATTCAGCGGGATCGTCATGATCGCGCTCACGTTCTGGGCCTCGCCGCTGGCGCGCTGGCAAGCCCTTGCGACGCGGGCGCTTCTCGGCCCTCGGCCAGGTGCCGGGCTCACCGACCGGGTCGTCGAGCTGACCGCGACCCGCGCCGCCGCGCTGGAGGCGCACGGCGCCGAACTGCGCCGGCTCGAACGCGATCTGCACGACGGGACGCAGGCGCGGCTGTCGGCGGTCGTGCTGCAACTCGGGATCGCGGATCAGCTTTTCGAGGGAAATCCGGCCAAGGCACGGGAATTGCTCGGCAAGGCGCAGGACGCGGCGACCGAAGCACTCGCCGAATTGCGCACGGTCGTGCGGAGCATCCACCCGCCGTTGCTGACCGACCGCGGCCTCGACGGCGCGATCACCGCGCTCGCCGACCGGTGCGCGGTTCCGTGCACTGTGGACGTTCGCAGTTCCGCGCGCCGACCGGCCGCGGTCGAGGCGGCGGTGTACTTCATCGTGGCCGAAACGCTGGCGAACGTGACCAAGCATTCCGGCGCGGAACACGCGTCGATTACGCTCGACGGCACCGTCGACACCGTGCGGATCGAAATCCGCGACGACGGCCGCGGCGGTGCGGACGAATCCCAGGGCAGCGGGCTGGCCGGGATCCGGAAACGCGCCGAGGCCTTCGACGGGACGGTCACGCTCACGAGTCCGCCCGGTGGACCGACTGTTCTGGAAGTGGAGTTGCCATGCGGGTCGTGATCGTCGAGGACGACGCCCTGCTGCGAGAAGGGTTGGTGCTGCTGCTGGACACCTCGGGCATCGAGGTCGCCGCGGCATTCGACCACACCGACGACTTCCTCGCGTTCGTCCGCGAAGACCGTCCGGACGCGGTGATCACCGACGTCCGCCTCCCTCCGACGCACACCGACGAGGGCCTGCGCGCCGCCGTTCAGGCGCGGCAGCTGCACCCCGGGCTGCCGGTGCTGGTGCTCTCCGCACACGTGGAGACCGGCTACGCGGCGGAGCTGCTCGCGGACGGCAAGGGCGCGGTCGGGTACCTGCTCAAGGAACGCGTCGGCAAGGTCGCCAAGTTCCTCGACTCGCTGCACCGCGTGGTGGAGGGCGGCACGGCGATGGACCCCGAGGTGGTGACCCAGCTGCTGGCGCACCGCCGCGACCCGCTCGACTCCTTGACCGCGCGCGAACGCGAGGTGCTCGGGTTGATGGCGGAGGGCTACAACAACGCCACGATCGCGGAACTGCTGGTGGTCAGCGACGGGACGGTGCTCAAGCACATCCGCAACATCTTCGCGAAACTCGGCCTGCCGGAGGACAATGGGCATCGGCGGGTGCTGGCGGTGCTGGCTTATCTCAACGGGAAGAGGTAGCGCAGGCGCTACCACGAAGTTGGGGGTCTGCGGCCTGTTTGTCCCCTTCGCCGCTCCATAGTGTTCTCGGCATGGAGACTTCCCGTAGCCGCACCGCCGACGGCCCTATTGTGACAACCCTGCTGTGGCTGGTCTTTCTCGCCGGTGCCGCCGCCAATTCGATCGGTCAGTTCGCCGGACTGGAGGCCACTTACCGGTACATCGGCGGCGGAGTGGCGGTGGCGTGCCTGGTGTTGCTGCTCGTGCGGTTCATGGCGCGCCGCAAGGACTGACTCAGGCGAGCCCGGCGATGAACTCGCTCAGCGACCGGTTCGCCGGGCCGGGCTCGAACAACCCCTCCATTTCCGCCCGTGCGGCTTGCCGCCGGAATTCGCCTTCGCAGGAAGCGTCACCGGCGTTGTGCACCAATTCGGTCCACCACATTGCGAAGGCCTGGTACTTCCAGACGTGCCGCAGTGCGGTCGCCGAATAGCTGTCGAGCAGGCTTGAGTCCTGTTCTTTCTGGTAGCGGACAACGGCGTCCGCGAACAGTTCGGCGTCGTGCAGAGCCAGGTTCATTCCTTTCGCGCTCATCGGCGGGACGATGTGCGCGGCGTCCCCGAGGAGGTACAGGCGGCCGTGATTCATTGTGCTGTGCACGACGCTTCGCAACGGCACCAATTGCGTGCTGGCGATCGGGCCGTGGGTCATGGGCTCTTCGAAACGGGCCTCGATTTCGGCCCAGATGCGTTCGTCGGTCCATTCCTCGAGGGAGCTGTCCAGCGGGCATTGGAGATAGAACCGGCTCGCCTGCGGACCGCGGGCGAATTGACCGGCGAAGCCACGGCGGTGGAGCGCCATCATGGATTGGTGTTTGGCGGGCACTTCCGCCAAGACCGTCAGCCACGCGTAGCCGTATTCGTGGGTGTAGCGGATGAGATCGGGGATGGCGGCACGGCTGATGCCGCGGTCCCCGTCGCATCCGGCGATGAATTCGCAGGCGATCGTGCCGGAGCTTGAATAGCGGACCAGCGGACGGTCGAGGTTCTCGATCGAAACCTCGGTGTCGAAGCGGAGATCTCCGCCGTCTGCGAGGAAAACCTCGATCAGGTTTCGGACGAGGACCTGCTGGGGGCAGAACCGTCCGTCGCCCTGGTCACCCGCGTCCAGGGCGAGCGGGCGCGTTTCGCCGTCGATGCGGAAGTTCAGCACCGGCTGGGTCGGGACGCCGCCGACGACCCGGTCTTCGAGGCCGTGCGCGCGGAACATCCGGGCCGCCCGGGTGTCGATGACCCCGGCTCGCTGGCGCTGCTCGACGTATTCGCGACTGCGCTTCTCGACAACGACGCAATCGATTCCGTTGTGCAGCAGGAAAATTCCGAGGGTGAGTCCGGCTACTCCGGCGCCCACGATCACTACCGTGGTGTTTTCTGGCATGTCTCCAAGTTCGCCCGGACCCAGCCGCCAGCGGTACCAACAGCCCGACTAGGTCTTCCGGAAACCCGCCAACCTCACCGATCGCCGCGGCGCAACTCCTGCTGATAGCGGCCGGGCGTCTGGCCGACCACGGCAGTGAACGCCTCGATGAAACTCGTCGGATTGGCCCACCCCAGCCGTGCCGCGGTGTCGATGACCGCGTCGCCCTCGGCCAGCCGGATAAGCGCGTGCTGCACCCGAAGCAGGCTCCGCCACTGGTGGAAGCTCATCCCGAGTTCGGCCTGGAAAAGGCGGCTCAACGTCCGCTCCCCCGCGCCGACGGTCCGGCCGAACTCGGCCAGCGTCAGCGACGCCGCGGGGTCGGCGTGGAGGAGATCGGTGACCGCGCGCAGGCGGTCGTCGGACGCGGCCGGGAGGTACATCGCCTCGTCGGGGCCGACGACCAGCTCGTCCACGACCACGCCGCGAAGCCGCTCCCGGGCCTCCGGGCGAAGCTTCCGGCCGCTGGTGAGGACGAGCAACGCCTCCCGCAGCAACGGCGACACCTCGAACACGGTCGGCTGGTCCGGCAAGGACGCGGACAGTTCCCCGGAGAACTCCAGCACCCGGACCTCGGTCTGGCCGTACGCACGGTGATAGTGCTCGAAACCCGGCGGAGTCCACGCGACGCGATTGGCCGGAGCGACCCACGTGCCGCGCTCGGTCGTGGTGGCGAGGACACCCGCCGACGGGTACAGCAATTGCCCCTGGACATGCCGGTGCGGCGCGATGCCGTCCCCGTGCGCGAGCTGGCCCCGCTTCTCCACGATCCGCGAGACCACAGCGGGTTCAGGGCGGATTTCCGGCACGAGCCGAGCTTACTCGGAGTGACCGGCTGAGGGGCTGAGCGAACCCAGCCCCTCCAGCCTCAGGACACCTTGGGCGTCGCCCGCGCGCCGAAGTGCAGGTACGGCTCCCCCGTGGGCAGCGTGTAGAACAGCACCGGCGTCCAGAACTGCCCGCCCGGCATGCGGAGCAGGAACAGCGTGTCCGAGAGCGTCACCAGGTCGAATTCCTGGACCTTGTCCGGCGTCAGCTCCGCCAGCGGTCCGGTGACGGTGTACACGAGGCGCAAACCACCCTCGCGCTCCACCACCTCGACGTGCGCGCCGGCCCGTTCGTACACGCCAAGGTGGCGGCTCACGTCCGCGGTGACCGGCGTGGCCGGGGGTTCGAGCGGACGCGGCATGGCGACGTCGGCGAGTTCGGCGAAGATCTCCCGGTACAGCTCGGTGTACAGGTCCCGCGCGTGGCCGCCGTTCGTCAGCAGCGTGACCGCGAGGCCCGCGTCCGGCAGCAAGCGCAGGAACGCCGACTGGCCGATCGTGTTGCCGTCGTGGCCGATGACGCGGCGGCCGTTCCAGTCGTCGCGGATCCAGCCGAGGCCCCACGAATCGCCGAGGGTGTGCGTGTCCGGGAGGTCGGCCTGCTTCTGCGCCATCGCGGCGGCCGATTCCGCCGACAGGATCCGCGTGCCGTCCTCGGCCAGGCCGCCGGTGAGGTGCAAGCGGGCGAAGGCGAGAACGTCCGCGGCGCGAGCGGTGATCAGTCCGGCCGGTCCAGCCGAACGGGGCAGCTGCCAGGCCGGGACCGGAGCCAGGTCTTCGCCGTCGGGCGCGTCGTGCCCGACTGCGGCGCGGAACAGCAGCGCCTCTTCCGGCAGCGTGACCGTGTGCGTGAGCCCGAGCGGGGTGTACAACTTGTCCCGCATCGCGGCGTCCCAGCTCTTCCCGGTGAGCTTCTCGATCACCCGGCCCATGAGGATGAAACCTGAGTTGCAGTACGAGAAAGTCACGCCGAGCGGGTGGTTCTGCGCGGCGTCCTCCAGCAGGTCGACGTACTTCTCGACGCAGTCGTCACCGCGGCCGGTGTCGGTGAAGATGTCGCCGTCGATGCCGCTGGTGTGGGTCAGCAGGTGCCGCATGGTGACGCTCTTGGTCACCTCCGGATCGGACAGCCGCAGTTCGGGCAGCACGTCCAGGACCGGCGCGTCGAGGTCGAGCAGGCCCTCGTCGACGAGCTGCATCACCACGGTCGACGTCCACACCTTGGAGATCGAGCCGATCTGGAACAGCGAATCCTCGGTGACCTCGACACCGGTCGTCTTGTTCAGCACGCCATGGGTCGCGAACATCTCCTCGCCGGTGTCGACGCGCAGGATTCCCAGCGACGCACCGGGAACGTCGTGCTTGCGCGCCAGCTCCGCCAGACGGCGGCTCCAGTGCGCGGCGTCGATCGGCACCCGCGAACCGGCGTACTGCTCGACCCAGTCGACCACGCGCCGGTTGTAGTCGACGCGGTGCGACGGCGGACCGTCCAAAATGAACAGATGCGCACCGCCCGGGTACAGCACCAGCCGGGACGGCACATCGCGCTCGCGCAGTGCGGTGAACCACTGCTCGGCCTGCCCGACCGGGCACCGGACGTCTTCGCCGCCCTGCAGGATCAGCGTCGGCGTGCGGACCTGCTCGACCCGCGCGTGCGGGGAGGACTTCTCGTAGTTGCCCGACGAGAGCCCGGCGAATTCGTTGACTGCCATGTAGTGGCCGCCGTCCGAAGTCCCAGCGAGGCTGGTCAGGTCGCTGACTACGCCACCGGCCACGGCGGCGGCGAAGCGGTCGTCACGGCTGGTGAGGTAGCAGGTCATGTATCCGCCGTAGCTGTACCCGGTGACGGCGAGCCGGTCCGGGTCGGCGAGACCTTCGGCGACGAGCTGGTCGATCGGTTCGAGGAAGTCCGGCGCGTCCGCACTGCCCCACGCGCCGATCGCCGCGGTGAAGAACGCTTCGCCGTAACCGTCGCTGGCTCGCGGGTTGATCAGCAGCACTGCCCAGCCGCGCGAAGCAAGGGTCTGGTGGTACAGGTGAATCGAGTCCGCGGCACCGTTCCAGGCATTGTGCGGACCGCCGTGGATGTCGATCAGCAACGGCTGCGGGCCGGTGCTTTCGGGGTCGCGGATGAGCCAACCTTGGACGACGGTGCCGTCGCTGATGGCGAATTCGCGCGACTCGCGATCGAACAATTCCACTTCGGACACTGAATCGCTGTGCTTCGTCCGCACGTCAACCGAACCCGTGGCGCGGTCGAGGACGGCGATCTCACCGAAGGAATCGGCGGTAGCCAACACAATCGCGGCCTGGTCTCCGACCAAGTCCACTCCGGACACGACGTTGCCGTCGCCGACCAGCACCGGACGCGGTTCGCCACCGGCAAGGTCCACTTCGTACAGATGGGTGCAACCGCGGTCGCGGATCGCGAACAGCACGACGTCGCCCGCCTCGTTCAGCTGCGGCAGCGCACCCGGGTAGCCGGGGCCGCCGGGCATCACGTTGCGGTCGAGGCTGGCGGCCAGGTTGACCGTCTCGCCGCCGTCCAGCGGAACGCGCAGCAGGCCGAGGTTTCCGGTGACGGTGTCGGTGCGGCCGACCACGAGCAGCGCCTTGCCGTCGGTGGTCCAGCCGACCGTGCCCGCCATGCCCGCGTCGGTGCCGACCAGTCGCGGTTCGGCGTTCCGCTCGGTGATGTCGAGGACGTAGGCGGCGGCCCGGAAGGTGAGGTCGGCGTCGTCGTCGAGGGACGCGGTGAACGCGACGTGCTTGCTGTCGGGCGACCAGGCGGGCTGGCCGGCGTGCCAGTCGCCGGAGGTGTGCTGCTGGACTTCGCCGGTGGCGACGTCGAGGACGTGCACGTGGCTGCGAAGAGTCTTCAGCAGGCCGGGGCCGTCGGACTTGTAGTCCAGCCGCTCGGCGACGATCGGCGCGTTCGCCGGCGGCGCCTCGATAATCGCGGCGAGGTCGACCGCCGCGGAGAACGCGATCTTGGTGCCGTCCGGGCTCCACACCGGCGCGCCCGCGCCGAGCGGAAGCTTGGTGAGCTGCTCGGCCTCTCCGCCGTCCGCCGGGAGGACCCAGACCTGCGGCGGACCGTCCTGGGCGCGCAGGAACGCGAGCAGGGAGCCGTCTGGCGCCCATTTCGGTGCTGCGTCAGCGTTTCCGCGAGTGAGCTGGCGGGCCTCACCGGAGGCGGTGCCGACCGTCCAGAGCGCGTCGACGTTCCGGTCCTCCTCCCGGTCCGCGGTCCGCAGCACGTAGACGATCCGGCTGCCGTCCGGCGAAAGCGCGGGCTGGCTGGGCGCGGCGAGGTCGTACAGGTCATCGATGCCGAGACGGCGGGTCATACGCTGGCTCCTTGAGAGATCGCGGGCTCGTGGCCCTCGGATTCGCTACTGTGCTGATCGTTCCTAATCCGACCGCAGCCACGGCTTAATGGCTTCGCAGCAACGGTTACGTGCCGAGTAGGGGTCGGCCTTCTTCTGGTCGGATGAGGAAGTGGCAGGCCGATGCGTGCCGCCGGGACGCGGCGTCCTCGGCCGGATCGGCCCGGAGGCAGATCTCGCGGTCGCTCCGCACGAGCGGGCCGACCGGGCAGCGCGGGTGGTACCGGCAGCCGGCGGGCGGATGGTGCGGGTCCGGCGGTTCCGCGTCCGCGGTCGCGCCGGGTTCGAGGTCGAACAGCGACTTGTGCGCCGAAGGGGCGGCGTCGAGCAGGTCGCGGGTGTAGGGATGCTGCGGATCGGTGAGCACCTGCCCAGCCGGTCCGGCCTCGACGATCCGGCCGAGGTACATCACCGCGACGAAATCGCTGAGATACCGGATCACGGCGAGGTTGTGCGAGATGAACAGCATCGACAGGTCGAGTTGCCGCTGCACCGAACGCACGAGGTTGAGCACCGCGCCCTGCACCGAAACGTCGAGCGCGGAGGTGATCTCGTCGGCGATCAATGCCTGTGGCTGACCCGCTAATGCCCGGGCGAGTGCGACCCGTTGCCGCTGGCCGCCGGAGAGCTGGCCGGGAAGGTGCCCGGCGCGTTCCGGATCGAGATTGACCAGCTCCAGCAGCCGGGCGACCTCGGCCCTGCGGTTCGTCCCGCGCGGCATGGCTTCGGCGATCGACTCGCCGATGGTCATCCGCGGGTTGAGCGAGGAGTACGGATCCTGGAACACCATCTGCAGCGGGCGCCGGCGCGGGAGTTTCCGCACGTCCACGCCGCCGAGCAGCACCCGCCCCGCACTCACCGGCGACAAGCCGACGGCCGCGCGGGCGAGCGTCGACTTGCCCGAGCCCGATTCGCCGACGAGGCCGACGACCTTGCCCGCCGGGACGGTCAGCGAAACGCCGTCCACCGCGGTGAGCCCGCGCCGTCCGCCGTACTGGACGCTGACCGAATCGAAGACCAACTCGCTCATTCCGCCCCTCCCGCCACGACGAGCCCCGCCGCTTCCGACAGTGCCGCATCCGGATGCCAGCACGCCACCCGATGTTCCGGCGCGAGCACGGTCAGCTCCGGGTCCTCCTCGCGGCATCGGTCCGTCGCCACCGGGCACCGGCTCGCGAACGCGCAGCCGGACGGCATCTGGTCCGGTTCCGGCGGACGCCCGGGAATCACCGCGAGCAGCGCGTCCGGATCCGTCTCCAGGTCGATCGTCGTGGCCAGCAGCGCTCGCGTGTACGGGTGCCGCGGCGTGATCTCCGGGCCAGCGGCGGGTAGATCCTCCACGATCCGTCCGGCGTACATCACCAGGATCCGTTCGCACGTCTGGGAAACGACCGCGATGTCGTGACTGATCAGGATGATCGCGGTGTCCCGTTCCGCGCGGGTCTGGGCCAGCAGCCGCAGCAGCTGCCGTTGCACAGTCACGTCCAGCGCGGTCGTCGGTTCGTCGGCGATGATCAGCCGCGGGTCGCCCATCAGGCCCATGCCGATCATCGCGCGCTGCCGCATCCCGCCGGAAAACTCGTGCGGGTACTGCTTCGCCCGCCGTTCCGCCGCCGGGATCCGTACCGCGCGCAGCCGGTCGACGGCTCGCTCGAAAGCCTTGGCTCGCGAAAGCCCTTGGTGCTGTTCGGAAACCTCGGCGAGCTGACGGCCGATCCGCCGGGTCGGGTTGAACGACGTCATCGGGTCCTGGAACACCATCGCCAGCGACGTCCCGAGCAGCGTCCGCAATTCGCGTTCCGGCGTGGTGAGCACCGGGGTGCCGGCGAAGTCCAGCCGGTCCGCGGTCACCGAACCGGGCGCTTCGATCAGCCGCGACACCGCGAGCCCGGTCAAGCTCTTGCCCGAACCGGATTCGCCGACGACCCCGATCGCCTCGCCCGCTCGCACGGTGAAGCTCACGCCGCGCACCGGCACCGTCCAGCCAGTCGGCCGGGGGAAGGCGACTTCCAGATTCTCGACCACCAGCACGGCGTCGTCCGCGGCGATTTTGTCCACTTTGGACTTTCGCGGCACGCGAGGAGTCAGCCGCGGCAACCGGGTCCGCACCCCGATCACTCCGGCGACCGTCTCGCCGAACAGGTTGAACGCGAGCCCCGCGAGGACCACCGCGACACCGGGCGCGAGCGCCGCCGCCGGGTTGACGTAAATGCCGTTGAGACCTTCGTTGAGCAGCCGTCCCCAGTCGTAATCCGGGGCCTGCACGCCGATCCCGAGGAATGACAGCCCGGAGAACGCCAGCAGCGAACCACCGGCGCCGATGGTGGCGTTGACCGCCAGCGGCTCGCCGATGTTCGGCAGAATGTGCCGGAACAGCAACCGGAACCGGCCCGCCCCGGCCACCCGGGCGGCGGACACGAAGTCCCGGCCTGCCACCGAGGCCGACAACGTCTGGGTCAGCCGGGCGAACTGCGGAGCCACCGCGAACCCGATCGCCATCACCGCGCCTTGCGTGCCCACGCCGAAAATCACCGCGAAGAACAACACCAGCAGCAGCCCGGGGAACGCGACCGCGATGTTGATCGCCGACGTCAGCAGTCTGCCCAGCGGACGCGGCAGCACCGCGGGCAGCATGCCGAGCACCAGTCCGGTCGCGACGCCGAGCGCCGCGGCGATCAGCGCCAGCAGCACCGAAAGCCGGGTCGCCACCAGCACGCGGTAGAAAATGTCGCGGCCCAGTTCGTCGGTGCCTGCCCAATGCTCGCCCGACGAGCCCTGGCCGATGGCGTTCGTGTCGATCGCCGAGGCCGCGTCCTGCCACAGGATCGGGCCCAGCACCGCGACCGCGACCACCAGCACGAGCAGGACGGCGGCGAACGCGCCCAGCGGGGTGCGCACCGCGGCCAGCCACTGTTGTCCGCGCCGTTTCGCCATCTCAGTTCTCCCGGATCGTCGAACGCGGATCGAGGACCGCCAGCAGCAGGTCCACGATGAGGTTCACCAGCAGCACGCCGATGCCGTACACGAGCACGATTCCCTGCACCAGCGGGTAGTCCTTCTGCAGAATGGATTGCGAGATCGTCGAACCGAGGCCCGGCCAGGCGAACACGTTCTCCACCAGCACGGTGCCCGCGACCAGGCTGGTGAGCATCAGCCCGCCGAGCGTCAGCGTCGCGGTCAGCGCGTTCGGCAGCGCGTGCCGCAGGTAGACGATCCGGGCGGGCAGCCGTTTCGCCCGCGCGGTGCGGACGAAATCGTTGCCCAGCACCGAAAGTGTCTCCACCCGGACGATCCGGGACAGCGTCGAGGCCGGGCCCAGCGCCAGCGCGATGATCGGCAGCACGAGCGAACCCGCGCCGTCGCGCCCGGCCACCGGGAACCAGCCGAGCCGCACCGCCAAGAACGCCACCAACGCCACCGCGACCAGGAACTCCGGAATCGCGGCGAACAGCACGGTGGTCGAGGTGAAGCCGAGTTCCGCGCCTCGGCGCCGTCCGCCGCGGGTCAGCACGGCGAACGTCAGGCCGAGCGGGATCGCCAGCCCGATGACCACCGCGAACGCGGGCAGCGCCAGCTGCAGCGTCGCCGGGAGCCGGTCGGAGATGACGTCGCCGACCGGTTGCCCGGTCAGCATCGACGTGCCGAAATCGCCGCGGAACAGCCCGCCGAAGTAGTCGAGGTACTGCTGCCACAGCGGATGGTCCAGCCCGAGCGCGGCCCGGCGGGCGTTGATCAGCTCGATCGGCGCGGTCAGGCCGAGCGCCGAGCGCACCGGGTCGCCCGGGATCAGCTGGATCATCAGGAACGCCATGGTCACCAGCACCCACAGCGACACCACGAACCGCCCGAGACGGCGGACGCCGAAGGTCAGCCAGGGACTGACCTTCGGGCCCGCGACGGCGATCGCGCCGGTCATCAGGAGTACATCCGGATAGTGGTCGGCTTGAGGTAGCCGTTCACGATCTCGAACTTCGCGTTGCTGCCGTAGGTCGGGATCACCGAGTTCGCGAACTGCACGACGTCCTGCTTCTCGTACAGCGCCGATTCCGCGGCCGTCCAGTCCGCGCAGCCCGCTTGCCCGGCCTGCGCGGCGGCCTTGGTGACCAGCGCGTCGTACTGGGGGTTCTTGAGGTGCGCGAAGTTCGTGCCCTGCGGCGGTTGCCCGCCGGAGACGAACGGCACGAGCTGACTGGGCAGCGTGAGGCCGAGCGGGGCCATCGAGATGTCCCACTCTCCGGTGGCGAACAGCGCCTGGCTGATCCCCGGGCCGTCGAGTCCCTTGAGCGTGACGTCGACGCCGACGCTCTTCCAGCCCTGCTGCATCAGCTCGGCGCCCGGGGCCATCGTCGGACCAGCCTGCGTGCTGTAGATCGCGGTCAGCGCGAGCCGCTTCCCGTCCTTCGCGCGGATGCCGTCCGGTCCCGGTTTCCAGCCCGCCGCATCGAGTGCCGCCTTGGCCGCGGCGACGTCGAAGCCGGGGATCTTCCCGGTGGCCGAATCGCCCTCGCACGGCCGCGGTTCGATGGTGACCATGCCCTTGACCGGGGCGCTGCCGTCCCTGGTCAGCACCTTCGCGACCTGCGGGAGGTCGATCGCCTGCGTCAGCGCGCGGCGCATCGCCTGGTCGGAGCCGAACCGGCCGGACCCCTGGTTGAAGAACAGCTCGCCGAACGGGGCCACGATATCGGCGTGGAACAACCGCTGCGCCTTGAGCCGCTGCTGGTCCTGCCCGACGACCGAGGCGGCGTTGACCTCGCCCGACAGCAGCAGGTTCGAGATCGTCGTCATGTTCGGGACGACCCGCACGACGAGCTTGTCCGGCAAACCCTTCTGCTTCGGGTCGAACTGGCCGGGACCCCGGGTGTAGTCCTTGCGCCGGGTCAGCGTGTAGTGGTCGTTCGGGACGATCTCGGACATGGTGAACATCCCGGTGCCGTTCTCGCCCTTGGCGAGCGTTTTCCGGTCGGCCAGCCCCTTCGCGCAGACGATCGGCAGTCCGGCGATGTTGCGGAGCAGGAACGCGTCCGGCGCCCCGCTGGTGATTTTGACCGTGCCCGCCGCGTTGTCGCCGACCGCTTTCGTGCCGGGCTGCACCGTGACCCCGGCCAGCGGCGACTTGTTCGCCGGATCGCCGATGAAGCTGATGTTCGCCGCCACGTCGTTCGCGGTCAGCGGGCTTCCGTCGGCGCAGGTGACGCCCTTGCGCAGGGTGAAGGACGCGGTGGTCGTGGTGGCGTCCCACTTCTCCGCGAGCGCGGCCTCCGGCTGGCCCTTCGGATCGAGATCGATCAGGGCGTCGTAGAGGAACTGGTCGAGCCCGCGAGCGACCGACAGCACGGTGATCGCCGGGTCGAGCGTTCCCGGATCGGTCGGGATGGCCCAGGTGAAAGTCTTGCCGTCGACCAGTTTCTGGTTCGCGGTCCGGTCCGTCCCGGATTGCGCTGATCCCCCGCACGCGCTCACGGTCAAGGCCACCACGCCCGCCATCGCGGCGGTGAGCCGGGCAGTTTTCATGGGATTTCTCCTACGGGGTCACGCTCTGGAGGTGGTCGACAGCCAGCCGGGCGGCGGCGCCGATGGACGCGTCGACCGCGGGAAGGCGGTCTTCGAGAGAATGCGCGCGAGTGAACACCGCGACCGCGAACCGGCGGCCGTCCCCCAAGGTCACCACGCCCGCCTCGTTGCGGACTCCGGGCAACGTCCCGGTTTTCGCCGCGACCGCCACGCCGGACGGGAAGCCCGACGACAGCCGGTGCGGCCAGATCTGCTGCGCCATGATCGAGCGGACCCGTTCGCACGCTTCGGGTTCGCCCGCCCGGTCGGTCCAGATCGCGTCGAGCAGCGTCGTGATCTCGCGCGGCGTGGACGACGTGGTGCGTTCCGGGTCGCGGACCGACAGCTTCTCCAACTGCTCCGCGGTGGCCCCGCCCAGCAGCGCTTCGAGATCGGAATCCGGCGTGCCGCCGAGATCGGAGACCACGGACGCGAACAGGTCCTCGCAGCAGCCGATCAGCCGGGTGCGGGTGAGCCCGAGATCGGCCAGCACCCGGTCCACCGTTTCCTGGCCCAGCCGGTGGTAGAGCACGTCGGTCGCGGCGTTGTCGCTCATCGTGAGCATGAAGTGCGCGAGGTCGCGCCAGCTCATCTCGACGTCGTCGGCGCAGCCCGCGGTGCCGATGCCGCCGATCCGGTACCGCGCGGTCACCTTGGTCCGTTCGGTGTCGTCCAGCCGTCCGGCGGCGACCTCGCGGGCATAGGCGAGCGCCACCGGGATCTTGAACACCGACGCGAGAACGACCGGGTCGTCCCCGCCGGCCGACACTTCCGGACCTCGCACCCCGATCTCCCGGGCGTGCAGGAATCCTTCCGCGCCAGCGTCGGCGAAGACGGCCTCGATCTGTTCGCGGATCCCGCTCACTGGGAGACCCGTCGGTCCGCGCGTCCAGTGTGGAGGAACTGCGCGCGCCCGTTCCCGTCGTCGCCGACGAACGCGTGTGCCATGTAGACACCCGGCAGCTGCTCGGTTTTCGCGACGAACGTGTCGCCCTGGGACGGCAACAGCTCTTCCTTCCCCGAGGGCGCGCCGATCTCGGCGAAGATTCCCTTCGGGGTGCGGCTCATCCAGAGCTTGCCGTCCTCCTCGGTGACGACGGTGTCGGCGACCATCGACGAGTACTCGCCCACGTACCGGGACAGGTCGGCCGGAGCTGCGGCGGGATTCGGCTCGGGCCGCGCCGGAACGGTGACGCCCGCGAGTTCGTCCAGCAGCTTCGTGAAGATCTCCTGGTAGGCGTGCATCGGCTGACCGCCGTTGGTCAGCAGCGCGACCGCCACGCCCTTCTCCGGAACCACGCGCAGGAAGGACGCCTGGCCGATGGTGCCGCCGTCGTGGCCGATCACCTTGCCGCCGTCCCAGTCGAAGAGCATCCAGCCGAGACCCCAGTTGTCGGCCATGCCGAGATGGGGCACGTCCACCTGAGGTTCGCGCATCGCGAGCAGCGATTCGGGCAGCAGCACCTGCGTGCCGTCGTCGGCCTTGCCGTCGTTCAGGTGCATCCGGACGAACGTCAGCAGGTCGCGCGGGCGCATCGCGAGCGTCGAACCGGCAGGCGAGTTCGAGCGGGTGAGCGCCCAGACCGGCGCGGGCACCTGGTCCTCGCCCGGCTTCGGGGAGACGTGGCCGATCGCGGCGCGGTAGCGGATCGCGTCGTACGGGCCGGACGCCGCGTGGGTCAGGCCGAGCGGCGCGAAGAGGTGGTCGCGCACGCAGTCGTCCCAGCACTTGCCGCGCAGCACCTCGATGACGCGGCCGAGCACGCAGTAACCGGCGTTGTTGTAGGAGAACCGCTCGCCGGGCGGGAAGAGCTGCGGCACGTCGGACAGCGTCGCGACGAGCTTCTCCACGCAGTCGTCGCCGGGTCCGGTGTCGGTGAAGATGTCGCCCTCGAAGCCGGCGGTGTGACAGGTCAGCTGACGGACGGTGATGACCGCCGCGGCCTCGTCGTCGCCGAGCACGAACTCGGGAAGGTACTCGCGCACCGGCCGGTCGAGGTCCAGCTTGCCCTCGTCGACGAGCTGCATCGCCAGCGTGGTCGTCCACACCTTGGTGATCGACCCGATCTGGAACACCGAGTCCACAGTGGACTCAACGCCGGTGCCCTTGTTCACGACGCCCGCCGCGTGGTCGATCACCTCGCCGTCGGCGAGCACCGCGATCGCGGCTCCGGGAACCTGATGCTTGGCCAGCAGAGCGGCGAAATTCTCCTGGAGCCAGGTCTCGATTTCGGAAATTTTCGACATGTGCACCTTCTGTCCGGGGGATGGTGGACCGGCGTTTCGGGAATGCTAGGTCGGTGGCGGACGTCACTTGTTCGTCCGGACCGAGGAGAGCGCGGGGAAAGTTCCTCCGCTCCGACGAATCAGGCCGTGCGCAGCGCCTCGACCGCCGTCGCGGCGGCGAACCCGATGAACGCGTCGCGCTCGGGAACCCTTGACCGGGAATCCTCGGCGCGGGTGAAAACGGCGACGGAGTATCGCCCGCCGTCCGGGTATTCGACCACGCCGACCTCGTTGCGCACGGCGGGCAACGTGCCGGTTTTGCCGCTGGTGCGAATGCTGTCGTCCGGAAACCCGGAACGCAGGCGATGCGGCCACACTTGCAGTTCCATCCAGCGCCGGACGTCCGCGCACGCCTCCGGGGCGGCCGCTTCGTCGCGCCAGATCAGTCCCAGCAACCGGGTCATTTCGGCGGCGGTGGTCCGGCAGGCTTTTTCCGGTTGCAGCGCGCGCAACCCGGAAACCTGTTCGTAGGTCAGTTCGGCGAGCGCCCGTTCGTCGTCCTCGTACGAGACTCCGAGATCCTCGCCGATCGTGGCCAGCAGTTCGCCGCAGTCCTGCGGGACGACGGTTTGCGTGAATCCGAGGCGCCGCAACGTGTCGTTTACCGCGTCTTTGCCGACCTCGGCGAGAATCAGGTCAGTGGCCACGTTGTCACTGATTCCGATCATCAGAATCGCCAAATCGTGCCAGGACATCAGGACTTCGTGGCGGAAAGTGGCGAGGCCGTACGGACTCGGCGTCGGGTGTCCGGGCTTGACGGTGACGCGGGCGCCGAGATCGAGCTTTCCTTCGGCGGCCTGGCGAGCGAGTTCCAGCGCGATCGGGATCTTGAACACCGACGCGGGGACGACCGGGACGTCCTGCCCGATGCCGAGGCTGCGGCCGCCGTCGACCTCGGCGGCGTGCAACCGGACCTCGACGCCGACCTCCTCGGCGCGGCGGGCGATCGTTTCGGATGCGGTGGCCATGGTCCTCCTGTCTACTGTGGACTCCGTTGTCGGCAGCAGGCAGGAATCTTCTGGTGTGTGACGGAAACCGCGACCTGCCGGTTCCCCATTGTCTTGGGCTCGGCGGGGGCCGGGGTTGGTGCGTTCGCAGGAAGGTTGCGGACCGTTTCCCGTCAGAAGAGCAAGACTCAGGCCTCTTCGGGTTTCTCCACGCGCGGAAGCAAGTGCAGCTGCACCATCGCGGCGAACCGGTCGCCCGGATCGTCGAGATCGATCCCGCCGACCTCGGCGAGCCGGCGCAACCGGTACCGGAACGTACTCGGATGCACGTACGCCGCGGCCGAGGCGGCGCTGATGTCCCCGAACGAATCGAGCCAGCACCGCAACGTGTGCACGAGCTGGGACTGGTGTTTGGTGTCGTACTCCAGCAGCCGCGCGATCGGCCCGGTCGCGACGTCGCCGCGGGCCGCGGAAAGGTCGGCCAGTTCCAGCATCAACGCCTCGATGTGCGCGTCCTCGGCGGTGATCACCCGCTTCGAGCCGCCGTTGGTGAGCAACACGCGCAACGCCCGGTCGGCCCCGTCGCGGGACGCGCGCAATCCGGATCCGTCCAGCGCCAGCGGGCCGATGCCGATCGCCGCGGCGACCCGGCGTCCGGTGCGTTCCAGGAAGGTCGACGCGACGCGCGCCGAGCGTTCGCGGCAATCGCCGTGGTTCCCGGGCATCGGGACGATGCCGTACGCGACGTCGCCGACCAGAGCTACCGCCGATCGGGGCTGGACGGCGCTGAGGTGCATGGCGAACGCGTCGGCGACCCGCTGGCGTTCCGCGACCAGCCGGAGGTCGTCGTCGGGCGCCTCGAGCAATCCCATCGCGAGCACGATCGTGGGCTGCCCCAGCAACCCGAGGCGAGCGATGGCTTCCTGCGCACCGGTACCGCCTTCGAGCGCGGTGCTGACCAGATCGGCCCGCAACCGGCGTTCGACGTCGGCGCCCGCGCGCAGCCGAAGCATATGCAGCGCAACGATTTTCGACGCGTCGATCAAGGCCGCGGTACGTTCTTCGCTTAGCTCTTTGTCGACAGCGGCCCAAATCGACCCGAGCACCTCGTCCCCGGCCCGGACCGCGAGCGCGGCACGGGGCATGACGATCTTCTTGTCGTAGCCGTCTCCCGGATAGACGTAGACCGGGCCTTGGTCACGGTAGAGCCGCTCGAAAACGCCGTCCTTCTCCAGTTCGCGAGTGAACCGTTCGGGCACCTGGCGGCCGAGAATCGTTTCGACGCGCGAGGGGTCGGCCTCGTCCTGACGGCCGGAGAACGCGAGCACGCGCGAGTTGCGGTCCTCGATGGTGACCGGTGCGTCCAGCAGCGCGGCGATGGCGTTGGCGAGCGCGAAAAGATCGCCGGACGGCATCCCGCCGAGCGTCTGCGGGGAAACGTCGCCGACGTCGCCCTCCGCGAGCAGCGTGCGGAGCATGGCGGCCAGCTGCGCCCACGACGCGCCGCTGGCGAGCCCGAGCAGCGCGACCCCGGAGGAATTGGCCGCCCGCACCAGTTCCCTCGAGGCGGCGACCGGCGCTCGCACGACCAGCGCTGTCGCTCCGCGCGCGGCGACGGCGTGCAGCAATTGCCCGATCTCGCCGGGTTCGCGCACACCGACACCGAGGACCACCGCCTGTGCCGGGAACTCCGCGTCGTCGTGCGGGTCGTGAATCACCACCCCGCCGAGCTGCCGTCGCGTGTCGCGGCCGACGGCGACCGGTTCGAGGAGCACGTCCCCGAGAGCTTCGAGGACGCGTCCCAGGCTCGTGTGCGGTTTGCTCGGCACCGGTGTCAGCACCCCCCGAAGGTAGATCCGGCCTCGTGCGGACCGGCTGGTCCGATCCGACCAAATCTACCTCCGGAATTCGTAGCGGGCTACGAACCGATCCACACCTTTGCCGTGGTCACCTCGTCCAGCAGCTCCGGAATCGGTGCCACGCCGAGGCCCGGTCCGGTCGGCACCGGGAGGTGGCCGCCGGACAGCACGAAGGGCTCGGTGATGTCGGTCCGGTAGAACCGGTCCGACGCCGAGGTGTCGCCGGGCAGGGTGAAGTTCGGCAGCGAGGCCAGCGCGACGTTCGCCGCCCGGCCGAGGCCGGTCTCGATCATCCCGCCGCACCACACCGGGATCCCGTGCGCCGCGCACACGTCGTGCACCCGCCGCGCTTCCAGGTAACCGCCGACGCGGCCCGGTTTGATGTTCACGATCTGGACCGCGCCCAGTTTGATCGCGTCCGCCGCCGCGCGGGCCGACACGATGGACTCGTCGAGGCAGATCGGCGTCTGGATCCGGCGCGCCAGTTCGGCGTGGCCGAGCACGTCCTCCTCCTCCAGCGGCTGCTCGATCAGCAGCAGGCCGAACGGGTCGAGCCGAGCGAGCTGCGGAGCGTCGCCGAGGGTGTAGGCGGTGTTCGCGTCGACCTGCAGCAGCACGTCGTCGCCGAAGCGTTCGCGGACCGCGCGCACCGGCTCGACGTCCCAGCCGGGTTCGATCTTCAGCTTGATCCGGACGTAGCCCTCGTCGAGGTATCCGCCCACGACGTCGAGCAGCTGCGGGATCGTGTCCATGATCCCGACCGAAACGCCGCACGGCACGGAATCCCGCACCGACCCGAGTTCGGCGGCGAACGACCGCTCGTGCGCGCGGAGTTCGGCGTCGAGCACCGCCATCTCCAGCGCGCCCTTGGCCATCCGGTGGCCCTTGAACTTCGCCAGCAACGGCGTCACCTTCGCCGCGGTGACGTCGCCCGCGGCCAGCAGCGTCGGGATCAGGTGGTTCCGCAGCACGTGTTCCGCGCCGTCGTTGTACTCCGACGAGTACACCGGCCCGGCCATCGTCACGCATTCGCCCCAGCCCTCGCCGGCCGGCGTGACCGCGCGCAGCAGCAACAGCTCGCGGACGGACTGGGTGCCGAACGAAGTCCGGAACGGGGCGACGAGCGGCATCTGCACCCGGCGCAGTTCCACACCGCTGAGTTTCACTGCTCCTCCTTGGAGATCACGTAAAAGCCGGCTCGGTCGAAACCGGTCACCCGGCCGCCGGCGGCCATCAGCCCGCCGAGCGATTCGCGCAGCGCGGCCCGCCACGCGTCCGCCTTGCCGGGATCGGTGGTGCGCAAGCCTTCGATGTCGGACGGGACCGCGACGAGCACCACCGGGGCGTCCGTTTCACCGGTGGCCGGACCGCCGTCTTCGCCGACCGACAGGGCCACCGCCGCGCCTTGGTCGAGCAATGTCTTCGCGTCGGTGCGGATCGGTTCGCCGAACGCGGCGGTCCGCACGGTCGGACTGGCCAGGTCCCAGGACACCATCAGCCGGTCGGTGTCGCCCGAACCGTTGATGCCGTCCGCCATCGGCCCGTAGAAGTCCCGCAGATAACGCACCGGGAGCGCGCCGAGTTTGCCGAGGTTGAAATAGCCGTTGCGGCGCACCAGCGGGTCGAAGGTCCATTTGATCGTCGAGACGTCCTGCGCGAGCGCCCAGCCGCGCTGATGCAATTTCAGCGCGTACCCGATTCCGCGACCCGCGCCGGCCTTCGAAACTCCGGCGATGTGACTGTGCAGGCTGCCTTTTCCGGGGTTTCCGAAAAAGCCGACGCACGCACCGAGCATTTCTCCGTCGGCAAACGCGCCGGCCACGTAATTCCCCGCCGACGACAGCGCGCGCAGCAGCTCCGTGGTCACCGGCCGGGTTCCCGGCGCGGACCGCCAGATCGTCTCGAACAGCACCCCGACCGCGGTCATTTCCGCGATCTCGGTGATTTCCCGGACTTCGACCCCCGAGTCGGCTGCCGCCGCCCGAGCGGCCGCGACCGCCTCGTCGCACACTTCCGCCGCGACGGGTCTTTCCGTGTTCATCGCAAGATTCGTCACGGGATGATCCTTTCCCGGCTTCCCCACCGACGTCACCGTCGGGCTCGACCAGAATCGTCGGCCGGATTCGTCGGAACCGACGGACTCCCCTTCGTCAGCACGTTTTCCACCAGCGCGGCCAGCAACGCGGTGCGCCGCGGCAATTCCTCGACCAGGACATGTTCGTGATCCGCGTGGGCTCCGCCGCCGACCGCGCCGAGGCCGTCGAGCGTCGGCACGCCGAGACCCGCGGTGTAATTGCCGTCCGAAGCCCCGCCGACAGCCGCTTCGGTCAATTCCGGCAGCCCCAGTTCCGCGGCGAGTTCCTTTGCCAGCCCGTACAACGCCGCCGACGAAACCGCGTCCAGCGGAGGACGGTTGATCCCGCCGGTGACTCGCACCTGCGCGTCCGTCAGCACCGGTTGCAACGCGCGGACCTCTCGGTCGATGCGGAGCTGTTCTTCCTCGTCCCATACGCGCACGTCGACCTCGACCGCTGCTGCCGCGGGCACAGTATTCACCGTGGTACCAGCCGAAAGCACGGTCGGCACGACGCTGGTCCCACGCTCCGGACTGGCGAGCGCGGCGACGGCGAGCACTTGATGCGCGATCTCGATCCCGGCGTTGATCCCCTTCTCCGGTTCGAGCCCGGCGTGCGAGGCGCGTCCGGCCACCTCGATCCGGTAGTGGGAAACGCCTTTGCGCCGAGTCTTGATCGCGCCGCCGTCCGCCGAGGCTTCCAGCACGAACGCCGCCGCGCAGCCTTGTGCTTCTTCCTCGATCAGCCCACGCGACGACGGTGAGCCAAGCTCCTCGTCGCCAGTGACCAAAATGGACAGTCCACTCCGGTCCTCCAGCGAAGCCGCGACGTGCAGTGCCATTACGACGCCGGTCTTCATGTCGAAACAGCCTGGCCCGCGCAAAACGCCGTCCTGTACGGAAAACGGGTGCGTCTCCAGCGACCCCATCGGCCAGACCGTGTCGTGGTGGCCGAGCAGCAGCACCCGAGCCGGGCCGTCACCGAACCGCCAGCGCAGATGCGTCCGTCCATCCAGGACGATCCGCTCCGGCTCCGCGCCGAGCAACGCCTTGCCGACTCCGGTCAGCACGTCGGCGCTGTGCGCGACCGCGTCCAGGTCGGAGGACGGGGATTCGCAGCACACCAACGTCTCGATGTCGGCGAGTAAAGCGTCCACATTGAACTCGGTCATCGCGGTTCACCTCGCAGTGGCTGGCCGGGGAACGCGTCGGTGAGCAGCTGTCCGTCGCGCACCACCGGAGTGCCCGCGACGAACAGGTGCCGGACACCGAGCGCGGGCCGGGTAGCGTCGAAATAAGTTGCGGTGTCAGTGATCTTGGCCGGATCGAGGACGACGATGTCCGCGTCCGCGCCGACGTTCAACCGGCCCTTGGTCCGGGCACCGGGCGCGACCTCGTCGAGCACGCGCGCCGGAAGGTAAGAACAGCGCCGGAACGCCTCCAGCCAGGTCCAGACACCGGCCTCTCGCACCATCAACCGCAGCGACTTGGAGAACGTGCCCGCCGTGCGCGGATGCGTCGCACCTCCCGGCGGCAGCGGCCACTCGGTCGATTCGTTGGTGCCGTCTCGCCAGTACACCGGCATCGCGTCGCTCGCGACGATCGAGTCCGGGAAGGCGAGCGCCCGATGCAGCATCGCGCGGTCGATCGGATCGTCCTCGTCGAGGAACTCCAGGATGCACGGCGCACCCGGCGTCTCGGCGCGGACCTGCAGCAACCGTTTCTCGTCCGCGATCCGCTCGCCGGTCTCCAGCAGGATCACCCGGGACGGGTTGAGGCCCTTCATCTTCAGCCGCTCCGGCGAGATGAAAGCCGCGCCGACCGCGGTGCTGCCCGCGCCGTACGGATAGGCCTCGACCGTCACCCGCGACCCGGCGGAACGGCCCGACTCCAGTGCGGCGAGCACACGGTCGATGTGCCGGATGGAGGTGCTGTTGACGTGGCAGTGGTGCATCGCCGCGCCGGTCTCGGCCGCGACGATCGCGATCTCCTCGGACCCGTCGGCAGGCGTGTCCGGGTCGACCTCGACCAGCTCGCGGACGTGCGTATACGTCGGCGCTTCCGCCTGCTTGGCCAGCTTCGCCAAGGCCAGGAACTCGGCCGGATCGCTGGCCGGCGCGTACCCGAGCAGCACGCCGACGCCGAGCGCGCCCGCCGCCAGCTCGCCCTCCACCAGGGACAGCCACGCGGCCAGCTCGGTCTTCGACGAGGACCGCTGCCAGGCCGGATTGCCGAGCACGGAGAGCCCGGTGTTGATGTTCGCGTCCGGCTCGATGCCCGCGAGCACCTTCGCCCGCGCCGAACCCCACGAGGCCGAGAACCCGTAGTGCAGCGGACGCCCCGCCTTGGCGGCCTCGGCGTAGGCCCGTTCGACCGGCATCAGCCCGGCCTCCAGGTCGAGCGCCGTCGTGACGCCGTCCATCGCCTGCAGCCGCTGTCCCGCGATCGTGTGCACGTGACTGTGCAGATCGATGAACCCCGGCCCGACGATGTACCCGGCGACGTCGATCTCCACCTGGTCGTCCGCGCTCGGCAGTCCCGGTCCGACCGCGATCACCTCGCCGTCGGATACCAGCACGTCAGCTGTGCCGTCGAAGCCCGTAGCCGGGTCGATGACGCGACCGCCACGCAGCAGTGTCCGCATGCTTGCCTCCTCGCCTCGCTGCTGGCGACCCTAGGAGGTTTCCCGGGCAGTACGTTCGTGCGCGCGGACGAATCCGGGGCGGCAGATCTATCCGCGCGCACAAACCGGAATTCGCTGGGCGAGGGTGCGCGGCGGCCCTAAGCTCGCGCGCATGGCCTGCCGGATCACCGAACTCGTCCTCGACTGCGCCGACCCGCGACGGATGGGCGATTTCTGGTGCGAAGTCCTCGGCTACGTCGAACTCGGCTGGGACGGCGAAGACCTGGAAATCGGCCCGCCGGACGCCGGTTTCGGCGGTCCGCAGCCGACGTTGATCCTCAGCCGCAGCGATGACCCGAAACCGGCGAAACTGCCGCTGCACCTGGACGTCAACCCGACCGACCGAGACCAGGACGCGGAACTGGAACGCCTCCTCGCGGCCGGGGCGCGGCCCGCCGACGTCGGCCAGACCGGGGAGGAGTCGTGGCACGTGCTCGCGGACCCGGAGGGGAACGTGTTCTGCCTGCTCCGCCGCCGGGTCGACCCGGTCCTTTCGACGGTCCGTGAGGGGAACCCTGAGGGACTCTGATTCCCTCAGGGTTCCCTTCACGGACTTTGGCCAGCTACGCCAGCCACTCCCGGTAGCGGAACTGCCCGGCCCGGACCAGGTCAGCGGCGAACTCGAACACATACCCGGACGAGCCACGCCGCACCCGCCCCGCCGAGGGCGCCGGGAAGTGCGTCGGGAGCAGGACCGAGCCGGTCTCTTCCGCCAGCAGACGGCTCCGCACCTCCGCCGCCTCCCGCGGTTCAACGCAGTACCGCGTGCTCAGCTCCGGATGCCGGATCTGCACCCCGTGGTGCATCGTGTCCCCAGCCAGCAGAACAGTCCCGGCACTGCCGCGAACCCGCACGCACACATTCCCGGGCGTATGCCCAGCAGCGGGAACGAGTTCGGCGTGCTGGCCCACCACCGCGTCCGGAGCGACGAAGCTCAACCGCCCGGCCTGCTCGATCGGAAGGACGCTGTCGGCCAGGTAATCGCCAGTCCGGCGCATAGCCTCGCTGCCAGCCGCACTCGACCAGTAGCGGAATTCCTCCTCGACCACCAAGTGCGGGGCACGCGGGAAGACCGGTTCCAGCTGGGCAGTGGCGGCACCGACGTGATCGGCGTGCAGATGGGTGAACACCACCGCGTCGACCTCCGAAGGCCGCAGCCCGGTCGCGAGGAACTGCCGCATCCACCGGTCCGGCAACTGGTCGAACTCCGCGCGCCGACGGTCCTTCCCCGCCCCGACACACGCGTCGACCACCAGCACCTCGTCCGCCGAACAGACAAGGAACGACTGGATGACGAAGACCAGCTTCCCCGCCGCCCGGTCGAACCACGGCTCCTGGGCGTACCACTCGGTCGGGTCGGGCTCGAGTCCCGGGAAGAACTCCCCGGGCTCGATCAGCAGCCGGGGGTCCTCGATCAGCGGAACTACCGCGACGTCACCGAGATCGAACCAGTGCGTCATCGCGCTCCCTCCTCGCCTTCGGCCGCACCCGGCTCAGCCCCACCGCGCAGGCGATCGCGATCAGCACCGGAACGGCGGTCACCAGGACGATGGTCTGGGCCGACAGTGCCAGTGCGAGCAGCAAACCCGCGACGCCCGGTCCCACGATCGACCCGATCCGCCCGAGCGCCGCGGCCCAGCCGACCCCGGTGGTGCGAGTCCGCGCGGGATAGATCGAGACCGCGAGGGTCAGCTGGCCGATCTGCCCGGCGGTAACCCCGAAACCAGCCCCGGCCAGCAGCAGGAACAGCACAGTCTCGCCGACCGGCACCGTCGCGACGAGGACCATGCACACCGCTCCGATCGCGGGCATCAGGATCAGCGCCCTGGCGATCCCGATCCGCGCGGCCAGCGGGATCAGCACCAGGCCGCCCGCGATCCCGCCGAGGGTGAGGAACGCGAGCCCCAGCGGGGCCTTCCCGGCGGCGAAGCCGTATCCGGTGAGAAGGGTCGGGACCCAGGAGATCAGGACGTACGCGGTGATGAAGATGAGGAACGAGAACGCCCAGATGAGCGAGGTCGGCAGCCGCAGTCCCGGGCCGAACAGCCTGCTCACCTTGGCCTCCTGCTTCGCCGTGCTCGCGACCGACGGCTCGCGAGCGGGCAGCACCACCGCCATGACCGCGGCCAGCACCAGCGGAGCCAGCCCGGCGACGTAGAAGACCCCGGCGGACCCGACGCTGTGCAGCAGTTTGCCGCCGAAGAACCCGCCGAGACTGCTCCCGGAAGCGAGGCCGAGCGTCACCGCCACGGAGACCAGCTCCCGGCGGCCCTCCGCGCTGTGTTTCGTCGCGAGCGAGACCCCGGCCGGCAGCACCAGCCCGAGACCGAGCCCGGTCACCAAGCGGGTCGCGGCGAAGACCGGCATGGATTTCAGGTGCAGGATCGCGGCGGTCAGCACCGTCGCGCCCGCGAAGATGAGGACGCCAGTGAGCACCACCGACCGCGCCGTCATCCGGGCTCCGACGTAACCCGCGGCCAGATATCCCACGACGACCCCGATGTTGGTCAGCACCAACGGCAGGGTGAAGACGGCGGGGGCGGAACCCCATTCGTGCGACAGCGTCGGGATCGTGAACGACAGGGCGGCGGTGTCGAAACCGTCCAGGAGAACAGCGAGGAAGCAGAGAATGACGACGGGCCAATGAATGCTCTTGCTCATGGCGTGTTCTCCAGTGTCTGAGGGGAATTCCCGATCCGGACGTTCGCGCCACCCCAGCCCGGCGATCCCGAGCGCGCGAATTCGGTCCACCACAAGCGCATCTGGGGACCGAGACGTTCGACGTCGGCCCAGCTTGTTTCACCCAGCATCGGACTGCCGCGCCAGGATTCCCGGGTGCCCAACAGGAACGGCAGTTCGAGACAGTGGAGCGCGCCGTAGCCGCCCTGTTCCGGAGCCCAGCCGAAATCGTAGGAGTACGCGCCATACCGCTGTGCCAGCTCCCGTGCGGGACGGCCGAAAAGCGGCTCAGTCTGGGCAACGATCGCTTGCCGCGTCCCGTCGTCCTGGACGCCGATCGCGAACGCCTCGCACTCCTGCGCGGTGGACCCGATCATCAAGTCCGGCAACGGATCGGACAGCAGTACGTCGAGGTCGACGATCCCGAACGGCGGCCGGGTCGACGTCGGGTCCTTCGCGGCGTTCCACCGAAGCGTGCGCAATTGCGCGGCCAGCAACTGCTCCACCGAAGCAGTGACCGGGTCGCCGTCGACCGCATCGACGAAATACTGGCCGATCTCAAGCGCCTTCTCGCGTTTCTGGATGATCGCGGGATCCGGAGAACTCTGGACGATCGCCCGCCGGATCAGCGCGCGACTGTCCGGAATGGACAGCAAGGCGAGCGTCGAGAGCGCGCCTGCGGACTGTCCGAAGACGGTGACATTGGCCGGGTCGCCGCCGAACGCCGCGATGTTGTCGCGCACCCATTCCAGCGCGAGCTTCTGGTCCGACAAGCCGAGATTGCCCTCGCTGACGCCGTCGTGGACCAGGTAGCCGAACGCCCCCAGCCGGTAGTTGACCGACACCACGACCACGTCGCCATCCGCGGCAAGCCGTCCGCCGTCGTACCAGGGAAGCGTGCCGCCGCCACTGAGGAAACCGCCGCCGTGCAGCCACACGAGCACCGGACGAGTCCCGATCAGCGCCGGGGTCGCGACGGCAAGGTGAAGACAGTCCTCCGACTGGGGCGGTTCCTCGCGCTGCGGCCCCATCGCGGCCTCCAGGCGGGAGCCGAGCTGCGGGCAGATCGGACCCGGCCGCGTGACATCGACCGGCTCGACGTGAGTCTCGACCGGCCGTGGCGGCTGGAACCGTTCAGCGGTGCCGTACCGCACGCCGCGGAAACGCAGGACCTCGTCGCGCTCGCCGAGGACCGGACCGGACGGCGGATGGGCAGTGACAGGCTGGCGCTCGGGCATCTCGGCTCTCCTTTGAGCGTGCGTCCGACGCCAGCCTGGAGACCGCCGTCGACCCGCAGTCAGGCTAAGAAAGTCCGGAATGCCTGGCCAATGCTCTTTGCCGCCTGAGACATGCTCCCCTGGCTATACCTCACCCCTCCCGCGAGGTCCGTGAAGGGAACCCTCACAGACGCTGATTCCCTCAGGGTTCCCCTCACGACCGCGAAACGCGGGCCCCCGCCTCGGCGCGCACCGGTCGACGCGTCCGTGCGAGCTCGGGCCGCTTCGCGCCGCCGGAGAGGATGTCCGCGAGCTTCCCGATCAGCATCCCCAGCAGCGGAAGCCAGATCGGGCACAGCATCAGCACCAGCAGTGGCCCCATGATCTTGAAAATCTCCAGGAATCCGTGCATAACAGCGTCACGCCTTCTCGGTCTCGGCCAGCAGCGTCGCGAGCGTGCGCACCGCACGGTGCTGCAGCGCCCGGACGCTGTTGGGGTTCTTGTTCATCGTTTCGGCGACTTCGGCGACGGAAAGTCCGGCGAAGAACCGCAACAGCACGCACTCGCGTTGCGGTTCGCTGAGGTCGGCCAGGCACCGCCGGAGCGCGGCGGCTTCGATCCGGGCCAGCGCGAGCCGGTCGGCTCCGCCTCGGACGTCCGGCCCGTCGTGGTCTTTCCCGTCGAGGAGCTCACGCCGGTAACGGGCCGATTTGCGGTGGTCTCGCAGCAGGTTGTCGGCGATCGTGTACAGCCAGCCGGTGAACGAGCCGACGTCCGGGCGGAAGTCCGGCAGCTTCCGCCACGCGCGCAGGAACGCCTCGCTCGTCAGGTCTTCGGCGACCGTCGCCGTCGGCACCCGCATCCGCAGATAGCGGAAGACCGGCGGCGCGTGTTCCTGGTAGATGACGGCGAACGCGGCCTGGTCGCCAGACCGCGCCCGCCCCAGCAGCTCCGTCTCCACCGGGCCTCAATCCTGCAACCGCAGCGCGGCGACCGGGCACGCGCGCACCGCCGCGTCGACGAACTGCCGGTCCTCCTCGGGCGGGGTCTCGTCGAGGACCTGCACCACTCCGTCGTCCCCGGCCTCGAAGAACTGGTCGGCCATCGCCTCGCACATTCCGAGTCCCTCGCATTTGCCGTGGTCCGCGACGATCTTCATGCCGCCTCCCGAACCACCGGCACGAAGTCGACCTTGTCGCGCACGCCGCAATCGGGGCACGTCCAGTCGTCCGGAATCTCCGACCACGCCGTCCCAGCGGCGAAACCCTCCAGCTCGTTGCCGTCGGCGACGCGGTAGATGTAGCCGCAGCCGGGGCACCGCGCGGCGTCCACGTCGTCGGCCAGCTTCGATCGGGTGTCCGCGGCGGGTTTCTCTTCGGCGGCAGCGACGACCGGATACTTCGTCAGCAGCGACGGCAGTTTGCCCGGCTGTACGTTCGCCTGCCGGATATCGCCGTCGAAATGCCGGTAGACCCGCGGATCCATCACCTTGCGGAACCACGCCGGGACCAGCGCGACGACCATCATTCCCGTGTAGCCGGTCGGCAGGACGGGGCTTTCCTTGAAGTCACGCAAGGTCTGGAACCGGCGCGTCGGGTTCGCGTGATGATCGCTGTGCCGCTGCAAGTGGTACAGCAGCACATTCGTCGCGACATTGTTGGAATTCCAGGAATGCGCCGGGGTGACCCGTTCGTATCGGGTCTTCGCACCATTAGCGACCTGCTTGCGCAGCATCCCGTAGTGCTCCATGTAATTCACGATCTCCAGCAGCGAGAACCCGAACACCGCCTGCACCACCAGATACGGCAGGATCCCGGCACCCAGCCAGGCGATCAGCCCGCCCCACAGCACCACGCTCATCAGCCACGCGTTGAGCACGTCATTGCCCAGGCGGAACGGGTGACTTCCCTTGCGGGCAAGGCGTTTCCGCTCGACACCCCAGGCACTGCGCAGCGAACCCAAGACCGTCCGCGGCCAGAAGCGGTAGAAGCTCTCGCCCAACCGGCTCGACGCCGGGTCCTCCGGAGTGGCGACCCGGACGTGGTGCCCGCGGTTGTGCTCGATGTAGAAATGCCCGTAGAAACACTGTGCCAGTGCGATTTTCGCCGCCCAGCGTTCCGTGTCTTCCCGTTTGTGGCCGAGTTCGTGCGCGGTGTTGATCGCGATGCCGGCGACCGTGCCCAGCGTGATCGCGAGGCCCAGCTTGCCGCCGACGGACAGTTCGCCGCGCGCGAGCATCCACGCTCCCGCCACGAAACCGGCGTATTGCAACGGCAGGAACAGGTAGGTGATCCAGCGGTAATAGCGGTCCTCCTCCAGTGCCTCCATCACCTCGTCCGGCGGATTGGTGTGGTCGTAGCCCGCGACGAGGTCGATCAGCGGCACGAGGACGAGCACGACGAGCGGTCCGAGCCACAGCACGGCGTCGGATCCGGTCGCGGCGTGCAACCCGATCGCGCCGAACGGCAGCAGCGGCACCACGAGCCCGAGCAGCCACAGGTGCCGTTTCCGGTCGTGCCAGGCGGTTTCGCCGTTCGTTCCGGCGAGGCGGTACTTCTTCATGGCGGCCTCCACGCGGTCTGACGTTTTCCCGAGGGTAGGAATTCGCGGGCGGCGGGACACTGTGCGCGAAACCGAAACGCCCGGCTGCGTTGGGTCTCGGGCACGAACCGGGCGTACGGTGCTGCCTGTGACGTCGACGGCTGCCGCCACGCTGGCCAAGGTCGCGGACTCGGTGCTGGCCGAGCTCGCGCTGCTCTGCGCGCGGATCGTGGAGGAGATCGCCGCGGCGGTGCCGGTGCTCGCGCCGGACGCCCAGGCCTGGGAACTGCTGGAAAGCTCGGTCCGGGAGAACCTCGTCGCCGCGTTGGGTGTGCTGAGCGGCGCGACGCAGCCCGCGGACGTCGGCGCTCCGCCGGCCGCGCTGGAGTTCGCGCGGCGGCTGGCCCAGCGCCGGGTGCCGATCACCGCGATGCTGCGCGCGTACCGGCTCGGCCAAGCCGCCTTCCAGCAGGAGATGATCACCCTGATCGCGGCCGAACCGGTGCAAACCGCGGACGTCTCGGCCGCCGCCACCGAGCTGTCGCAGGTCGCTTTCACCTACATCGACAAGATCTCCGAAGAGGTCGTCGAGGCCTACCAGCTGGAGCGGGACACCTGGCTGCGCCACCGCAACGCGGCCCGGCTCGCGAAGGTGCAGGCAGCGCTGTCCGGCAAGCCCGTCGACACCGCCGACGTCGAGAAAACCCTCGGCTACGCGCTGTCGGACCGGCACGTCGGCGCGGTGCTGTGGTGCGGCCCTGAGCTCGACGAAAGCGCCCGGCTGACCACCCTCGAACGGCACGCGGCCCTGCTCGCGAACGCTCTCGGCACCACGCCGCTGGTCGTCGCCCCGGACGCCTCGACCGTCTGGGCCTGGTTCCCGGCGGCGAGCCTCGACCTCGACGCGGTGTCCGCCGCACTCGCCGGCTCACCCGATCCCGTCCGCGTCGCGTTGGGCGACCCAGCGAACGGACTGGCCGGGTTTCGCACCACCCACCAGCAGGCGCGGCAGGCCGAGGCCGTGGCGCAGATGACCGAACGGACCCGGCCGCGGCCGGTCACCGCAGCGGCACAACTCGGGCCGTTAGCGCTGGTCGCGGCCGATCCGTCGGCGGTCGCGGGCTGGGTCCAGTCGGTGCTCGGCGCGCTGGCCGACGACGACGAGGGGCACCACCGGATGCGCGAGACGGTGTGGGCGTATCTGTCGAGCGGGAGCAGCCTGATGGTCGCCGCGCAGGAGCTGCACCTGCACAAGAACACCATCCAGTACCGGCTCCGCAAGGCCGAGCAGGAACGCGGCCGTCCGCTGTCCGAGGGGCGGATCGACGTCGAGGTGGCGCTGCTGGCGTGCCGGCTGCTGGGTCCCGCCGTGCTCCGGCCGGTCGACTGAGGGTTTTTGTGCTCCGGGACCAGTCCGGTCCCGCCGTCCCGGTCCGCAGACCGATGCCCGCGCCCACCTCGGCGAGAAGACTTCGGGGAACGTCGCCGGGCAGTGTCCATCCTCCGCCCGGCGGCGTCCCCAGACCTCGAGGGCTAGGACAGAGCCATGCGCGAGGCAGAACTGGACGCCCACGCTCGCCTGCGAGGTCAACGATGAACACCACCCACGAAGAGACCGACGTCCTCGTCATCGGCTCCGGCTTCGGCGGTTCCGTGAGCGCACTACGGCTGTCCGAAAAGGGCTATCGCGTCACCGTGCTGGAAGCCGGTCCGCGCCGTACCGAAGAGACACTGCCCAAAACCTCGTGGGATGTCCGGAATTTCCTCTGGGCACCGCGTCTTGGCTGCTACGGCATCCAGCGCATCCACCTGCTCCGCGACGTCGTCATCCTCGGCGGTGCGGGCGTCGGCGGCGGTTCCCTCAACTACGCCAACACCCTCTACGAACCGCCCGCCCCGTTTTTCGCGGACCCGCAGTGGGCGCGCGTCACCGACTGGCAAGCTGAACTGAAACCGCACTACGACCAGGCTCGACGGATGCTCGGCGTCACGCAGAACCCCACTGTCACCAAGGCGGACGAGGTGCTCCGGGAAGTCGCCGACGACCTGGGCGTCGGCTCGTCTTTCCAGCTCACCCCGGTCGGCGTCTTCTTCGGCGACAAGGACACTCCCGCCGGAACTGTCGTGCCAGACCCGTTCTTCGGCGGTGCCGGGCCAGCCCGCCGAACCTGCACCGAATGCGGGTCCTGTATGACCGGTTGCCGAGTCGGAGCCAAGAACACGTTGGACCGCAACTATCTCTACCTGGCCGAAAAACGCGGTGCGAACGTCATTCCGATGACGACAGTGCTCGATGTACGCCCAGCGGACGGCGGCTACACCGTCACCGCGGTCCGCACCGGAAAGTCGCCCCGCCGCAGCAAAAACGTGCGCACCTTCTTCGCCCGCGACGTCATCTTCAGCGCTGGCACCTACAACACGCAGAAACTACTTCACCGAGCCCGCGAAACCGGCTCGCTGCCCCGAATTTCCGCCAGCCTCGGCCGACTGACCCGAACGAACTCGGAATCCATCCTCGGCGCGAAATCGAAACGCAAGGACGTCGACTTCACCCACGGCGTCGCGATCACCTCGTCCATCCACCCCGACGCGCACACGCACATCGAACCGTGCCGCTACGGCAAGGGCAGCAATGCGATGTCGCTGCTGCAAACCGCGCTCACCGACGGCGGGAAGTCCGTCCCGCGCTGGCTTACCTGGCTCGGCGCGTTCGCCCGGAACCCGCGCAACTTCACCTGGTTCTCGCCGCGCCGCTGGTCCGAACGCACCATCATCCTGCTGGTGATGCAAACACTCGACAATTCCATCACCGTCCATGGCAAACGCACCCGTACCGGACGGCACAAGCTGACGTCCGCGCCCGGCCACGGCGAACCGAACCCGACGTGGATCCCCGCCGGAAACGACGCCGCCCGCCGCGTCGCGGAGAAAATCGACGGCATCGCGGGCGGCACCACCGGCGAAATCCTGAACATCCCGATGACCGCCCATTTCATCGGCGGCTGCGCGATTTCCGACGATCCGGCGAACGGCGTCCTCGACCCGTACCAGCGCGTCCACGGCCACCACGGGCTGCACGTCGTCGACGGTTCGGCGATCTCCGCGAACCTGGGCGTCAACCCGTCCCTGACGATCACCGCCCAGGCCGAACGCGCGATGTCGCTCTGGCCCAACCGCGGCGAGGAAGACCGACGACCCGCGCTCGGCGCGCCGTACCAACGCATCGACCCAGTGGCCCCGAAGCATCCCGCGGTCCCGGCCGATGCTCCCGGCGCACTCGCCAGCTTCCGCCGCGAGACTTACCCCGGCATCCCCTGAACGCACCGCGGGCACCGGCGCTGGCCCCTTCCGGGAATTCAGTACGCACCCAGAAGCATTTCCCACGGAAACCGTACGACCAGGCCGGATGCACTGTTTCGCATATTTTTCATCAAAACCAAAACGGACTTCGCCGTCGGCCCAACTGATTCGACTGAACGCCTGAGTGTCAGCACCTGGCGACCCTGCTAGCGTCTTCTGGGCGGAGAACTTCGCGCATCGGAACAGTTCATCAGCGATCGCTATCGAACCCATAAGAAATGCCATCAGAAAGATGCGAACAAGGAGGACTGGTTTCTGTGAAGACCCTTCCCGAGCGCTATCAGGCCCCTGAGGCCTCCTCGGTCGGCTGCTTCGCGACCGACACCCGCCGGCTGCGCCGCGGCGCACGCGACCACCGCCGCCACGGGCGCCGTCGTCGCTGAGCGGGCGATCCCTTCGCGGGCAGCACCCGTTGCCCGTTGAGCTGACGTGGCTGGAGGTCGAGCCAACCGGTCTTCAGCCACGTTCGTCATCTCGTCGCTCGATCGACCTCAGAAAGAGCTGAGCGGAGGACTGATTCCCGTGAAAACCGCAACCCTTCCCGAACGCTACCAAGCCCCAGCCGCCTCCCCCGTCGGCCGCTTCACCACCGACACCCGCCGTTTCGGCCGGGGCGCGCTCGACAGCCGCTTCCTCGGGCGTCTGCTCTACCGAGCACGCGGATAACACCTGTTCTGACCCGACGTGGCCGGAGGCCGAGCAACCGGTCTTCAGCCACGTTCGTCGTCCCGTCGTTCGAATCGATCCCGGTCGGGGTGCCGATGAACGCAGAGCCGAGCAGCCTCGTCGTCCTCCCCGACTCGCCGGGCGGCGCCGCGCTGCTGCCGCGAGTCCCTTACCAGCGGCCAGGTGTCCTGTTCCATTCCTCCGGGCGGCCCTGGCTGGCCGGCCGCTGGGCGCCGGGAGAAATCCGGGTAGCCGTCGCGGGCCGGGCGCGCGTCGCCGTGTTCGGGTTCTGCCCGATGCCGGTCGAGCGGCTGACCGCTCACACCGCCCGCCTGCGGACCGCCGCCGACGCGGACGCGCTCGCCCGCGTTCTGCCCGGCAGCGCGCATCTCATCGCCTCGGTGAACGGGCAAGTCCGGTTGCAGGGCACGCTGACGAACCTGCGCCGCGCCTTCCACACCCGGATCGACGCCGTCCCGGTCGCGAGCACCCGCGCCGACCTGCTGGCCGAGATGACCGGAGCGGACCTGGACGAGGATCTCCTCGCCGCGCACCTGACGGCGATGCAACTGCTTCCCCCGATGATCGAGAAATGCTGGTGGCGCACAGTGCGTTCGGTGCCACCGGATTCGTCGGTCGTGCTGGCCGACGACGGAACGGCCCGCACAGTGCGCTGGTGGCACCCGCCGGAACCGGTCCTCCCGTTGCGCGAGGGCGCTCCCGCCGTGCGCACCGCGTTGCGCGAATCGGTCGCCGACCGGCGCCCCGCGAAGGGCCGGTTGTCGCTGGATCTGTCCGGCGGAATGGACTCGACCACGCTGTGTTTCCTCGCCGCCGAGCACACTTCCGACCTGTTCACCTTCCGGTGGACCGGAGGCAGCGTCGCCAACGACGATCCGATCTACGCCGCCGAGGCGGCCCGGCTGCTCCCCGGGGTCGAGCACCTGGAACAGGCCGACTCCAGCGCGCCCGCGTTGTTCGCCCCGCCCTATTCGACGTTCGATCTCGAAGCCCCGTGGACGATGACCCGAGGGCTGAACGGTTCCGCCCACGGCGTGCGCATGCTCGCCGAACACGGTTCCGGCCTGCACCTGGCCGGGCACGGCGGGGACGAGGTCTTCACCACCTCGCCCAGCTATCTGCACACCTTGATCCGCCGCCGCCCGGTCACCGCGCTGCGGCATCTGCGGGTTTACCGGTGCCTCGGCCGGTGGTCGTGGTCGCGCACCCTCGCCGCCCTGGTGAACCGGCAGAGCTGGGGCGACTGGTGGCGAGAGTCGGCCGACCATCTCACCGACCCGCTGCCCCGGCCGGGGGCACCGGAACTGGGCTGGGCCGATCTGGTCCGGGCCGCGCCGTGGGCCACCGGCGACGCGCGCGCGACGACCCGCCGGGTCCTCTATGAAATCGCCGACGAGGCCACCCCTCTCGCGGCCGACCGCGGTCAGCACGAGGCGCTGACCAGCCTGCGCGCCGCCGGACCGCTGTGCCAGCAGATCCAGCGCGAGTACGCCGCCGACGGCGTACCGCTTGACTTCCCGTATCTGGACGACCGGGTCGTCGAAGCCGCGCTCGCGGTCCGGACGTCCGACCGCTTCACGCCCTGGCGATACAAACCGCTGCTCGCCGCCGCGATGCGCGGGCTCGTCCCGGACGTCATCCTCGACCGCACCACCAAGGGCAACTACCAGGATGACGACGACGCCGAGGCGCACCGGCACGTGCCCGACCTGCTCGGCTACTTCGCCGACTCGGCCTTGGCGGCTCGCGGCCTGCTCGACCTCGACGCGTTCCGCGCGCATCTGCTCGAACCCCGGATGGACGACGAGTGGGAAGCACACCTGGAAACCGCGCTCGGCTGCGAAATGTGGCTGCGGGCGATCGCCGAGGGCCGACCAGCGACCGACCGGAGGACCCATGCACCTGCACCCTGACACCGCCGTCACCGACACCGCGGACGGCTCGGTCCTGCTCAACAAACGCACCGGAAGCTACTGGCAGGTCAACCGAACCGGCGCGCACACGCTCGATCGCCTGCTGGCAGGCGAATCCGCCGACCGGATCGCCGCCGACCTCGCCGCCAGATACGACATCGAGGCCAGCCGGGTGACGGCCGACATCAGCGCGATGACCGAAAGCCTGCTCGCCGCCGGGCTGGTCGAACCGTCGTGAGCCAGCCGTCCGTGGTACCCCACCGAATTCGCCTTCCGTTGCATCGGAAACCGTTGCCGCTGCTCGTGGTCGGCTTCGCGACCCTGCTGACCTCGTTGCCGCCCAAGCATCTCTGCGCGATCTTGACCTTCGCCCGGCGAGGCGCTCGGCCCGCGACTTTCGAACAAGCCCGCACCGCGCGTCGATCAGTAGTCGCGGTCAGCCTGCGCTGTGCGGGCGACGGCTGCCTGCTCCGCTCCGTCGCCACCGCGCTGCTCTGCCGGGCGCACGGCACATGGCCGACCTGGCGCACCGGCGTCCGCACGCAGCCTTTCAGCGCACACGCGTGGGTCGAAGCCGACGGCCAGGTCGTCGACGAAATCCATCCCGCGGGTTATTTCGCTCCGCTGCTGACCGTCGCCCCCATCACCGCCGAGGACCGCACGCATGACCGCCATCGCCACTGAGTCCAGTCCGTCGGCGACCGAGGAGCCCGCCCGGTCCCGGGTCGGTCTGCGCCACCTGATCGCCGCCACCCGCGGGCACCGGCGAAACATCGCCGTCGCCCTGTTGTTCACCCTCATCGGCGCCGGACTCGGTCTGCTGCAACCGATGCTGGCCCTGCACACCATCGACGCCGTCGGGTCAGGCGGCGCGATCGGCTGGCTGCTGGTCGTCCTGGTCGCCGTGTTCGTCGCCGAGGCCGTCGCGGACACCATCGGCCGCTACTGGCTGGAACGCGCCGGCGAAGGCGTGGTGCTGGGACTGCGAGTCCGCCTGGTCAGCCACCTTTTGCGGCTGCCGATGCGGCTGTACGACCAGCACCGGATCGGCGACCTGCTGTCCCGGACCACCGCCGACACGACCCTGCTGCGCGACACCCTCGCCTACGATCTGGTCGAAATGCTGACCGGCAGTTTCGTGGTCGTCGGCGGCACCGTCGCCATGCTCTGGCTGAGCCCGCTGCTGTTCGGCATCGTGGCAGTGATCGTCGGCGGCGTCGGCGGCGTCACGCTCTTTGTGTTGGCGCGCATCAGAAACGCCACCGAGAACGCGCAGGACAACCTGGGCCGGATGGCAGCGGAATTGGAACGAGCGCTCAGCGCCATCCGCACGATCCGCGCCACCCGCGCGGAAGACCGGGAAACCGACCGCATCGGCCACTACGCCCGCACGACCTATCAGGACAACGTCCGAGCCGCGCGGCTCAACTCCATCGCCGGACCGGCCGTGACCCTCTCCGCCCACGGTGCCCTCATCGCCGTGTTGGTGACCGGCGGAATCCAGGTAGCCAACGGAAGTCTCACTCTCGCCGAACTCGTCGCTTTCCTGCTTTACGTCAGCTACATCGCCGTCCCGAGCGCAGGACTGTTCGAAGTGGCCGCCACTATCCAAAAAGGACTCGCCGCGTTCCAGCGGGTCCACGACATGACCCAGCTCCCCACCGAAACCGACCGCACCACTACCGCGCTCACCTCCGCGGCTTCCGCCCCAGTCCTGGAACTGCGAGACGTCTGGTTCAGCTACCACCCCGATCGCCCAGTGCTGCGCGGTGTCTCCTTCACTGTCCCGCGCCAGGGCCACGTCGCGCTCGTCGGCCCTTCCGGTGCCGGGAAATCCACCATTCTCGCGCTGGTCGAGCGTTTCTACGAACCGGATCGGGGAACCATTCTGTTCAACGGGCACCAGCCGTCCATCGCCGATTGCCGCCAGCGAATCGGCCTGGTAGAACAAACCACCCCCATCCTGCACGGCACCCTGCGCGACAACCTCACCTACGCCGCCCCCGACGCGACCGACGAGCAAATCCGCGACGTACTGGCGAAAACCAACCTCACCGAATTCGTCGACCGCCTTCCGGCCGGACTGGAAACCCCCGCCGGCGAGCACGGCGGCATGCTTTCGGGCGGCCAGCGCCAACGGCTGGCCATCGCCCGAGCCCTGCTGGCCCGACCGGAACTGCTTCTCCTCGACGAGCCGACCTCCCAGCTCGACGCGGCCAACGAAGCCGCTTTCGCTCGGACGCTGGACCAGGTCGCCGGGGAATGCGCACTGCTGGTCATCGCCCACCGGCCGGCGACGGTGCGCCGGGCGCGGACCGTGATCGCGTTGGAGCACGGCCGGATCAGCACTGACGTGGGTCTCGTCCCATAACCTCGCGACGCGGAACATTCCGGGTTTTCGCCCTGACACGGTCACCGGGACACGAACGTTCCGATTACCCTGATCGGCTGCTTGTCGCCGCGTTCGGCCACCGGCAAACTTGACCAAGGGTGGTACGGACCGTTACCGGTGCGTCGCCCAGATTCCTGCATTTCTTCGGGGGAAATCCGGACGTTGTCCGGTCACGCAGCACGGGGGCTGCGGTTTCTGTCGCACGGTGGCCCGGCCCTGGTTCCGTCCTGCCCGCGACAGGCCGCGCTCTCGGCGTGCGTGCGGGACGGAGGGGAAGAAACGGGATGAGTTCTCTTCACAGACACAGATTCCGCGCCGCGGTCTCGGTGCTGACCGCGGCCCTGCTCGGCGCCGGCGCCGCGGTCACGCCCGCCGCCGCGGATCCGGCCCCGGCGCAGTCCGAACGGGCCCAGGTCGTCCAGCTGCTCTCCTCGGGCGGACCGGCGGTGGCCGCCGCCGCGGAAACCGCGCTGACCGGCAGCGACGCGGACGTGCACGCGTTCCTGACCTCGGCGCTCACGCAGTGCCAGATCACCGACGACCGGATCAGCGCGCAGCGGATGCTGTCCGCGGGCGGCCCCGCGACCCGGTTCGCGGCGAACCAGGCACTGTCAGGCACGCCGGACGCGGTGAAGTCGTTCCTGGACAACGGCTGGACCCAGCCGTGGAAGGACGATCAGCGCATCAAGGCCTCCCAGCTGCTGCAGGCGGCGACCGGGCCGACCGTCAAGGCGGCCGCCAACGCGGCGTTGAGCGGGACCATCGAGGATCTCGAAAAGTTCCTCGGCCCCGGCGTTCGCCAGGCACAGAACGACGACGACCGGATCGCCGCGCAGCGACTGCTGAACGACGGCGGCCCGGAGGTGCGCAAGGCCGCGAACCAGGCCCTGAACGGCACGCCGGACGACGTCCGATACTTCCTCGAAACCGGCTGGCAGGTCGCGGCGCAACGGGATCAGGAAACGCTGAGCATTTCGCAGCTGGCCGATCTCGCGCACGCCGCCGCCCAGCGCGCGGCCACGCAGACCCAGAACGCCAAGGACGCCGCGGATCGCGCCGCGGCGGCCGCGAAGGTCGCGAAGGACGCGGCACAGCGCGCGGCGCAGGAAGCACAGGCCGCCCAAAATTCCGCTGGTGACGCCGCCAATGCCGCGGACCGGGCAGCGGACGCGGCCAACCGTGCCGCCGACACCGCCCGGACCGCGATCGAAGCCGCGGAGGCAGCCACGTCGGCCGCGCGGACCGCGTCGGCCGCGGCCCAGCAGGCAGCGTGGGCGGCTTCGATGGCAGGCCAAGCCGCGGCCAAGGCCCGCAACGCTGCCGCAGCAGCGCATCTGGACGCCGCCAACACCGCGGCCATCCGGGACGCAGCCCGCGCCGCAGCCGCGAATGCCCGTGACGCCGCGAACGGCGCCCGTTCAGCGGTAGCCGCGATCGGCGACGCACTCAACGCGCTCGGCCTGGCGATCCAGGCCGCCATCGGTGCCGCCGCCACCGCGAACGACGCCGCCGCGGCATCCGCGGCCGCCGCCGAAGCCGGCGGTTGGGCGCAAAAGGCCGGAGCCAGCGCCGCAACCGCGCAGCGTGCGGCGAACAAGGCCCGCGCGTACGCCGGGGAAGCGACCCGCGCCGCGGCCGCCGCCCAGTCCATCGCCAACGAAGCCCAAGCCAACGCGAACCAGGCCCGAGACGCCGCCAACGCAGCAGCCGCCCACGCCGACGCCGCGGCCCAAGCCGCCCAGGAAGCGGCGGACGCTGCCTACAACGCCGAACGCGCCGCCGCACAGGCACAGGAGGCCGCGGACGCCGCCAAGACCGAAGCCGCCGCCGCGCAGACCGCGTCCGACCAGGCGAAGGCCACCGCCACAACCGCGCGCAAGGCAGACGCGGAACGGCTCACCGCCCAGCAGAACCAGGGCGTACGCGACGCCGAGGCGGCGAAGCAGGCCGAACAGGACAAGCAGGCGAGCGTCGACTGGAAGGCCGGGGAAGCAGCGAAACTCGACGCCGAAGCGCAGCGACTGCTCACCGAAGCCCAGGCCCCGACCACCCCCGCCGAAACAGTCGTGGCCGACGGCCGCAAGGTCGCCGCCCGCCTGTGGCACACCGGCGGCCCCTGGGTGAAATCCGCGGCACGGGACACCCTCGCCGGGGTGCCCGCCGACGTCATCTCGTTCGTCCACAGTGGACTCGCGACCGCCACCGAACAGGATGACCGCGCCAGCGTCGCCTCGATCGCCGACACCAGCACGATCGTGGCCCAGCGCACCGCCGCCACCGCCGCGATCGCCGGAACCTACGACCAGGTCAAGGAATTCCTGCGCACCCGCTACTACCCCGGCAAGAACGACGACGACCGGGTCGCGGTCCAGCGGATCCTGAACAACGGCGGCCCGGCCACGAAGGTCGCCGCGAACAAGGCGCTGTCCGGCACCGTCGAGGACGTCCGGGAATTCCTCGCCACCGGCCAGTACCGCGCAGCCGAGGACGACGACCGAGTCGCCGCACAACAGGTCCTCAACAACGGCGGCCCCGAAGTCCGCGCCGCGGCCAACGCCGCACTGTCTGGCCCGTGGTCGTTGGTGAAGCAGTTCCTGCACGTCGACCAGTACCAGGCCGCGCTGCGAGACGCCGACACCGCGATGCACAACGCGCAGATCGACGGTTACCTAGCCGACGCGGCCAAATCAGCAGCCGACGCCCGCAACAACGCCGCGAAAGCCGCCCTGTACGCCGCCAACGCCCGCAACGACGCCGCCGCGGCAGCCGAAGCCGCCGCCGCAGCGCAAAAATCAGCCGACGACGCAGCCAAATCCGCGTCCGACGCCAAGAAATCCGCCGACGACGCGCAAAATTCCGCCGACCAGGCCGCGCACTCCGCCCAGCAGGCGCGAGACGCAGCCAAGACCGCACAGAACGCAGCCAACGACGCGGCCCGCTCGGCAGCCGCCGCCCGCGATTCAGCGTCCCGCGCCGCCGGTTACGCCGCAGCCGCCCGGGCTTCGGCGGAACAGGCCCGCGCAGACGCGATCGCCGCGCACAAGTCCGCCGAGGAAGCGGCACAAGCGGCGGTGGAGGCTTGGAAATCGGCGATCATCGCCCTGCAGAACGAGGAAAACGCCCGCCGCAACGCGGGTCCGGTCACCGGCGCGGATGGCGGGTTCGACTGCCCGCCCAACTGCGTTCCGCAAGGGCAGCGCATCCCGGACAACTCGGCCTGGGACCAGGCAGTGGCCTTGATGACCAGCGAAATGTCCAACAACCCGAACAGCGACATCGCGAAGTCGATCCGGTCCCTGCTCTCCCCGTGCCAGGGTCTCGGCTGCATCGGGTACGACCCGAACCAGATCAACGCCGGCATCGTGATGTTCGGCTTGCAGGTGAAAACCGGTGGTCCGTGGGACCACAAGGGACGGTTGAAGGCCATCCTGGACTCGACCACCGGGGGCTTCTACTTCCCGGTCCCGGGCACGAACGAGGACCTGAACTACGATTTCTGGTCGAACCTGCATTACGGCTACGTGGGCGCGACCTGCGGCTTCTCCGAAGGCGACCTGGTCGGCGGGGCCAAAGCGTTCCACTACCTGTCGCCGGGCAACCATTGGGGCCCCAGCAAGGAAGCCGCGATCCGTGCGGGAGCCCGGCTCTTCCAGTCCCATCCGAACTCCGCCGACCTGCGGGATCCGAACGTCATCCTCCAGGTGATCCGGGACAATCGGAACGTGTTCCGGCAGGGCACCGACGACGAACCCGCGTATCTCCGACCGCACCGCTGATTCTTTTGGAAGGCACCACTCGATGACTCGCTCGCCCCAGGGCCGCCGGCACATCGCGCCGGCGGCCCTGGCCCTGCTCTTAGCCTTGACCGCCTGCGACGGCCGATTCACCGACACCCACCGCCCCGACACCGGCCCGGTCACCGAGAAGGCGGCCGCTCTGGCCAAGCAGTATCGGCTGGGGCCCAAGGGTTTCGGCAAAATCACCCTGGGCATGCCACTCGCCGACGCACTGGCCACCGGACAGGTCACCAAGAACGAACTGGCTGGCCTGTCCGGCTGCACGATAGCCACGGAAACCGGACAGACTCCCGACGGTGCGGTGTCCGTCTCCGCTTCGCTCGGTGTCGTCAAGATCGCGAGCTATGCCGGAGTGCGCACCCCGGAAGACATCAGCCTCGGTGCGAACCTCGACGACCTCCGGCGGGCCTATCCAGACGTCAAAGCGGAAACCGAAGCCGAGATGGGGAACGGCCAGATCGAGATGGACACTCACTACCGAGCGGCGGTCCCGGGCAATCCGGCCGCGGTGTACCGGTTTTTCGTCGACCGGAACGACCGGGTGGACGCGATGCTGCTGGTGCTGAACCGGCCGGACCCGGATTGCGATGTCGGCTACTCGAACTGATTCTGTGGCCGGAACGTCAGGTCTCGATGACCTGCCCGCCGACATAGCTCGCCAGCCCCCGGGCTAGTCATCCTGTCTGGTCAAGGTCAAGCCGCCGCCGCAAAGGATGACCGCTATGGAGTTGGCGGAGATCATCCGAACCGAAACGAGGCCTGTCACCGCTCCGGTGCCGTTGAGCGAAGCTCTTTTGAAGCGGCCCCTGTCTGGCAGGAGACGCGACGCGGCAGCCTCGGGCGGACTGTTTCAGACGAGGCTGACCAGCAAAAACGGTGCCCCCGACGGGGTTCGAACCCGCACTGGGTCGATTTTAAGTCGACTGCCTCTGCCAATTGGGCTACGGGGGCCCACCCACCCTAGCGAACCCGCCCCCACCCACGACAAAGCCGGGCCGCCCCAAAGCGACCCGGCTTCATCAAGACAGAGGCTCAGCCCTTGCTAGCCCGGTTGAACTCTTCCTTCGGGTTGTTGATCTGCCCCAGCGAAATAACCTCCCGCCGGAACAGCCCGCCCAGCATCCAGTCGAACAGGATGCGGATCTTGCGGTTCCACGTCGGCATCGCCTTGAGGTGGTACGCGCGGTGGAACAGCCACGCCGGGAAGCCCTTGATCTTCAGGTTCAGCGCGTCGGCCACACCCTTGTGCAGGCCGAGGCTCGCGACCGCGCCCAGGTTCTTGTGGAAGTAGTCTTTCGGCTGTCCGCCGCGGATCACCTTGATGATGTTCTTCGCCAGGAGGCGGGCCTGGCGGACCGCGTGCTGGGCGTTCGGCGGGCAGGTCGCCGTCGGGTCCTGCTCGGTGCGCGACAGGTCCGGGATGGCCGCGTTGTCGCCCGCGGTCCAGACGTCCGGGTGGCCGACGACCTGCATCGCGGCGGTCGCCTCGACGCGGCCGCGCTTGTCGAGCGGCAGGTCCGAGCCGGCGAGGACCGGGTTGGCCTTCACGCCCGCGGTCCAGATGATCGTGTCGGTGTCGAACTCGGTGCCGTCCGACAGCACGACGTGGCCGTTTTCGAACGACTTCGCCGCGGTCGACAGGTAGACCTCGATGCCGCGCTTCTCCAGCTGCTGCACCGTGTACACACCCAGCGTCTCGCGCACCTCGGGCAGGATCCGCCCGGCCGCCTCGACCATCACCCAGCGGATGTCCGCCGGCTTGATGTTCGGGTAGTAGTTCTCGACCGCGAAGCGGGTCATGTCCTCGAGTTCGGCCAGCGCCTCGATGCCCGCGAACCCGCCGCCGACCACGGTGAACGTGAGCAGGCGCTTGCGCAGCTCGGGGTCGAGCGTGCTGGCGGCCTCGTCCAGCTTGGTCATGATGTGGTTGCGCAGGTAGATCGCTTCGCCGATGGTCTTGAAGGCGATGCCCTCCTCGGCGAGGCCGGGGATCGGCAGGATCCGCGCGACGGCGCCGAGCGCGACCACGAGCACGTCGTAGTTCAGCGTCTCGATGTGGCCGTCGGCCGCCTCGACCGTGACGGACTTGCGCTCGTTCTCGATCTTCGTGACCCGCGCGGTCAGCACGTGGCAGCGCTTCAGCACGCGGCGCAGCGGCACGACCACGTGCCGCGGCTCGATCGCGCCGGCCGCCGCCTCGGGCAGGAACGGGGCATAAGTCATGTGCGGCTGCGGGTCAACGACGGTCACGGAGGCCTCGTTGGCACGCAGCATCTTCTGAAGCCCGTACGCGGTGTACAGGCCGACGTATCCACCACCGAGGACGAGGATCCGAGTCGGTTCCGACTTCGCAGCAGCCATGTACCTATAGTCGCACTTCCGAAGCGGCTCCGCTCGGGTACCCCACCCCGCTGTGACCAGCATCGCCACGCTGGTTGTCACGATTCAGATGAGCCCGGCCGCCGAGGCCGCGGCGGTGAACGCGGTCACCACCATGGGCTGTGTCACACGTCCGGTCTGGACATTGCGCGGTGACACGTGGTAGCAGCCGAACACCGCTAGGTCGCCGAGCTGCATCCGGGCGCCGTGCGCGAAGGCCGGACGCGGTTTCGGCACCGGCCAGCCCGCGGCGGACAGCACGGGCAGCAGCGCCTGCCAGCCGAACGCCCCGAGCACGACGATCGCGCGCAGGGTCGGCCGCAGCAGGTCCAGTTCGTCGGCCAGCCAGTGCCGGCAGTTGTCCCGCTCGCCGGGGGTCGGCCGGTTCTCCGGAGGCGCGCAGCGGACCGGCGACACGAGCCGGGTGCCGCGCAGCGTGAGCCCGTCGCCGATGGCGGTGGACACCGGCTGCGACGCGAGACCGACCTCGTACAGCACGCAGAAGAGGAAGTCTCCGGACGGATCGCCGGTGAACATCCGCCCGGTGCGGTTGGCGCCGTGCGCGGACGGGGCGAGCCCGACCACGGCCAGCGAGGCGTCCTCTGCGCCGAAACCGGGGACCGGACGCGCCCAGTAGCGCTCGCCCGCGAACGCGGCCTTCGTTCCGGCCACGCCTTCGCGCCATTCGACCAGCCGCGGGCACGCGCGGCACTGCACCAGCTGCGCGTCGAGGTCGGCGAACGTGCGCATCGATCTCCTCCGCGTCGGTGTGCTGCCACGGTAACGCGGGATAGGTTGGGGCCATGGCCGACACCACCGCGGACGAGACCGCCGAGAAGACCAAGGACGAGGAGACGAAGGCGGCCGAGCCCGTCGACGACCTCGTCACGACGCAGCACACGCTCACCGTCAAGCGGCGCAAGCTCGCCTACACCGCCCAGACCGGCCGGATCGTGCTCCGCCAAGAGGTCAAAAAGGACGGCAAGTCCGAGGGCCACCAGGCCAAGGCCGAGGTTTTCCTCACCGCCTACACCCTGGACGACGCGGACCCGGGCTCGCGGCCGGTCACCTTCGCCTTCAACGGCGGCCCCGGTTCCTCCAGCATCTGGCTGCACATGGGCCTGCTCGGACCGCGCCGGGTGCTGTCCGGCGACGTCGACGACCCGGTGCCGCCGCCGTACGGGCTCGAGGACAACCCGGAAAGCCTGCTCGCGCACAGCGACCTGGTGTTCATCGACCCGGTCCAGACCGGCTACTCGCGGGTGACCGAAGGCGGCGAATCCCAGCCGTACACCGGATTCCAGGGCGACGTCGAATCGATCGCGGAGATCATCCGGCTGTGGGTTTCGCGCAACGAGCGCTGGCTGTCGCCGAAGTTCCTCGCCGGCGAGTCGTACGGCACGCTGCGCGCCGCCGCGCTGGCCGGGCACCTGCAGGAGCGCTACGGCCTGTACCTCAACGGCTTGATGCTCATCTCGTCCGTTCTAGACCTCGGCACGCTGCGTTTCCACGAGGGCAACGACCTGCCGTACTCGCTGTACCTGCCCACGTACGCGGCGATCGCGCACTACCACGGGCACCACGGCGACCGTCCGCTCGACGACGTGCTCGCCGACGCCGAGGACTTCGCCTCGAAGGAGCTGCCGTGGGCGCTTTCCCGCGGCGCGCGGCTGTCCACTCAGGACCGCACCGAGGCGGTGCAGACGCTCGCGTCGCTCACCGGGCTCAGCGAGTCCTATGTGGATCGCGTGAACCTGCGGATCGAGCACATCCGGTTCTTCACCGAGCTGCTGCGCGACCAGGGGAAGGCTGTCGGCCGGATGGACGGCCGGTTCACCACGTGGGAGCCGGACGGCGGCGTCGAGCACATGAGCGACGACCCGTCGGTGTCGCGGATCATCGGCGCCTACTCGGCCGGGTTCAACCACTACGTGCGCGCCGAACTCGGGTACGAGAACGACCTGCCGTACGAGATCCTGTCCACCGACGTGTTCAAGGCCTGGTCCTACAAGGAGTTCGAGGGCCGTTCAGTGTCCGTTGTGGACACCCTGAGCGCGGCGATGCGGTCTAACCCGCACCTGCAGGTCCACGTCGCCTTCGGGCACTACGACGGCGCGACCGCGTACTACGCGTCCGAGTACGTGCTCTCGCAGCTCAAGATCCCGGAGGAACTGCGGGAGAACATCGACACGGCTTACTACCCGGCCGGGCACATGATGTACGTGCACGAACCGTCGCGGGTGCAGCAGTCGAAGGACCTGGGCAAGTTCGTGAAGAAGGCGTCCAACCGCTGACCTCGTGAGTGCCTGTCGCGGCGAGAACCGCGACAGGCACTCACAACCAGTCGTGCTCCCGGGCGTACCGAGCCGCCTCGTGCCGGGTCCGCGTCTGCGTCTTCTGCATCGCGTTCGACAAGTAGTTCCGCACAGTCCCCTCCGCCAGGTGCAGCTGCGCCGCGATGTCGGCGACCGAGTACCCCTCCCGCGTCGCGCGCAGCACGTCGATTTCCCGCACGGTCAACGGACAGTCGTCCACGACCGCGAGCGCCGAGACGTCCGGGTCGATCCAGCGTTTGCCCTCGTCCAGGGTCCGGATCACCGACGCGATGTGCGCCGGTTCCGCTGATTTGCTGACAAATCCCTGCACGCCGAGTTTCAACGCCTTGCGCAGCACACCCGGCCGCGCGTGCCGGGTCAGCATCAGGATCACCTGTTCCGGCCGTTCCCGCCGGATCCGCGCGACCGCGCCCAGTCCGTCCACATTGGGCATCTCCAGGTCGATCACCAGCACGTCCGGCCGATGCTCCACAGTGGCCCGCACCGCCGCCTCGCCGTCTTCGGCCTCGGCGAGCACAGTGATCTCGCCTTCCATCGGCAGCAACGCGGCCATCGCCTTGCGGAGCAGGGCTTCGTCGTCGGCAAGCACCACCGTCGTCATCTCGACACCTTCTCCGGGAAGGCCGCCGCCGTCACGAATCGGCCGTCCTTCTGCTCCACTGTCAATTCTCCGCCCTGATCCGCCAGCCGGTCCGCCAAGGTGGACAGTCCACTCAGCTCCGGAGCGCCGTCCGCGGCACCGTCGTTGACGATGCTGATCCCGGTTTCGTTCAGCGTGATCCGCACCTGCCGGGCTTGCGCGTGCCGGAGAATGTTGGTGGTGGTCTCGCGCAGCACCTGCCCGAGCAGTTCGTCCACGCCGGAACGAGCTTCCGCGTGCCGGTCGATCCGCACATGGATCCCGGCCGCCTCGAAGAGGTTCTTCGCGTTCTCCAGTTCGGCCGACAGATTGAGCCGCCGCTGCGCGTAGGCGAGTTCCTTGGTCTGCACGATGGTTTCGCCGACCAGGGTGTGCACCTCGCGCAGTTCCTCTTGTGCCCGTTCGAGATCCCGGTGCAGCAGCTTCTCCGCGAGCGCGACCTTCAGCTTCACCACGTGCAGCGTGTGCCCCTGGATGTCATGAAGTTCGCTGGCGAACCGGACGCGCTCCCGGACCACCGCCAGCTCTGCCTCTTTCTCCCGCGATTCTTCCAGCTCCGCCACGAGGTCGTAGAGCCGCTGGCTGGCGAACATCAACAAGGTCGACAGCGCCGAGCCGACCGCGGGAGTCACCACATAGACCACCACGCGCGCGCCGAGATGGTCGTGGTGCAGCAGCATATTGGCCGCGCCGATCACGCCGGTCAGGACGGCGAAGCCGACCAGCGCGGCGAACCGGTGCCGCGGCAGCGGCGGGATGAGGAACGACCCGACCATGCTCAGCCCGTAGAACGCCATGGTGATGTCGCTGAGCGCACCGGCGAACCAGACGAGCGCGGTGAGCACCAGGCAGGGGCGCGCGACCCGGACGAAGTCACCCGCGGTCCAGCGTTCGGCGGTGGCGGTCGCGGCCAGCAGCCCGATCACCTGGACGACGACGTGCCACCAGGTCCGGCTGCTGAGAACGATCAGCAGAACGCCGACCACCAGCAGCGGCGGCATCACCGTGATGAGGTTGAGCCGTCGGAGCCGGTCCTGGACCGCGTCGCTGGTCCACGCCGCGCGACGAGTCCACAGGGGACGGATCTCGGTCATGGTGCTCCAGCTTCGGCCACGGATTGCGACCCCAGCATGCCGCAGCCGCCGAAGGCCCACCAGTGACGCAGCGTCATGTCTTCGCCTGACGTGGCCGCACTACTCCAGGACGGTGAGAACCGGCTGGAATCTGAGCATGTCCACGACCCCAGTCATCGACGTCGACCACCTGAACCTCACCTACGGCGTTTTCCAGGCCGTGCGCGACCTGTCGTTCCAGGTCGGCCGCGGCGAACTGTACGCGCTGCTCGGCACGAACGGCGCGGGGAAGACCTCGACGCTGGAGACCGTCGAGGGCCACCGGGCACCCAGCTCAGGCACCGTGCGGGTGTTCGGAAAGAACCCCCGCGACCGCGCCGCCATCCGCCCGCGGATGGGGATCATGCTGCAGGAAAGCGGCTTCTCGCCGGACCTGACCGTACGCGAGTCGATCCGGCTGATCGGCAGCCTGACCCAGCGCAGCGACAACGTCGAACGACTGCTCGGCATCACTGATCTCACCCGCAAAGCCACGACGAGGGTGTCGCAGCTCTCCGGCGGCGAAAAGCGCCGGCTGGACTTCGCGACCGCCGTGTACGGGACGCCGGACCTGGTGTTCCTCGACGAGCCGACCACTGGTCTGGACATCCAGTCGCGCGACGCGCTGTGGAACTCGGTAGACCGGCTCCGCGAGGACGGCACCACCATCGTCCTCACCACGCATTACCTCGAGGAAGCGCAGCAGCGCGCCGACCGCATCGGGCTGATGCACCAGGGCACGCTCAACCGCGAAGGCACCGTCGCCGAACTGACCCGGACACTGCCCGCGACCATCCGTTTCGGCCTTCCGCCACACGCGCCGATGCCGCCGTTGCAAGCGACCCGCGAGGAGGACGGCCGGTTCCTCATCGAGACCTTCGGACTGCAGAAAGACCTGCACACCCTGCTCGGCTGGGCACAGGACAGCGCGGTGGAACTGGCCGAATTGGAGGCTGGTCCGACCCGCCTCGACGACGTCTTCCGCGCCATCAGCAACGCCTAATCCATTCTCGAAAGGCTTTCCCATGCTCTCAATCGCCCGCGGCGAACTCATCCAGCTCTTCCGCAATCGATTAGTACTGGTCACTTCACTGATCCTGCCGGTCGCATTCAGCGCTTTCTTCATCTCCCGACACGAGACCTTCGCGAAACTCGGCAGCCTCGGCTATATCGCGGCACTGACGCTTTCCTTCATTACTGCGATCGGCCTGTACACGACCACCGTCACCACTCTCGCCGCCCGGCGGCAGAACCTGTTCCTCAAGCGATTGCGCTCCACCGCGGCGAGCGACTCCGGCATTCTCGTCGGCCTGCTCCTGCCGATCACGGTGATCACCACGATCCAGGTCTCCGTGATCCTCGCCGTGCTCGCCGCGGTCACCGGACTGCCGAAGAACCCGCTGCTGCTGGTGGTCGCGGTCGTCGCGACCGTCGCCATGATGCTCGCCCTCGGCCTGGCCACCGCCGGTCTCACGAACTCCCCGGAGCACGCCCAGGTCACCACGCTGCCGATCACCCTCGCCGTCCTCGCCGCGGCGAGTTGGATCGGAATCACCGGAACGGAACAGCTTTCCCTCCTGAAACGCCTTCTTCCCGGCGGGGCGGCCACCGAACTCGTGTTGAATTCCTGGAATGGCGGAACTTCGGCCGCCGACTCACTCGTCCTGCTCGGCCCGATCGCGGCGTGGCTGATTCTCAGCGTCACCCTGGCGACCCGACTATTCCGCTGGGAACCGCGTCGCTGAAACCCCTTCCGGCACCGAGGAGATCGGAGTAACCTCGGCGACGCTCTCGATCGTCGACGTGTCCGCGGCGACGCGGCCGGAAGTCGGCCCCGACCGGCGGCCGAACCGCAGCGTTCGCGAACAGAACTTTATTTCGTGCACTTTCCCGTCGGTTTCCTGAGTTCGATTGATCTCGGCAAAGGATGGAAGACAGTGCGAAAACAACTATTCGTCGTACTGGCGGCCGCCGCGTTGACGGTGACCGCTGTACCGGCGTACGCGGCTCCCCCGAAGGCCACGGTGAACTGGGGAGCCTGTCCGGCCGACGTCGGCGCGCCAGCGCAAGTGCAGTGCGCGTCGCTCGAGGTGCCGCTGGACTACCGGCAGCCGGACGGAAAGAAGATCAGCATCGAGATCTCCCGGCTGCAGAGCATCGAGCCGGCCGCTCGGCGCGGGGTGCTGCTGTTCAACCCGGGCGGCCCCGGAAGTCCCGGCCTGACGTTCCCGCTGGACCTGGTCCGGGCCGGCCTCCCGACGAGCGTGCTCGCCCATTACGACCTGATCGGCTTCGACCCCCGCGGAGTCGCGCACAGCAGCCCGGTGAACTGCAACCTGACCGCGGACCAGACGGTGATCGGCCCGAAGTACGCGCACAACGAGGCTGACGTCGTCGACGCGTCCGCGTTCGCCAAGGGGATCGCGCAGCAGTGCGCGGCCTCGGAATCCGCTTCAGTGCTGCCGTATCTGACGACCGCGAACACCGCGCGGGACATGGACCAGATCCGGGCCGCCCTCGGAGAGTCGAAGATCTCCTATGTCGGCTACTCCTACGGCACCTATCTCGGCGGGGCGTACGCGACGCTGTTCCCGGACCAGACCGACCGAGTGGTGCTCGACAGCGTTCTCGGGCCGGGCGGTTACGACATCACCGCGGCCCGGCGGTTCGCCGAAGGCATGCAGGACCGCTTCCCGGACTTCGCGAAATGGGCCGCCGTACGCAATTCTTCCTACGGTCTCGGCACCACCCCGGCCGCGGTCACCGCGACCTTCACGAAGCTCGCGGACAAACTCGACGAAACCCCCGTGGCAGGCATCGACGGCTCGTACTTCCGGCTGGCGACGCATAGCCTGATCTACCAGAACAATTCGTTCCCGAGGCTGGCCCAGGCGTGGCAGGCCCTCCTCGCGAACCAGGTCCCGTCGGGTGCCGTGCCGCCTGCCCCGACGCCCGCCGAACAGAGCCAGGTCGGCACCATGGTTTCGGTTCTGTGCGGGGACAACGCGTGGCCGCGGACGATTTCGACGTATCAGGACAACGTCGTGCGAGACCGAGCCGCGTACCCGCTGATCGGCGGCGCGACGGCGAACGTCTGGCCGTGCGCGCACTGGCCGAAGCAGCCGATCGAAACGCCAGTGCAGTTCAGCGACCAGGGACCGTCGAACCTGTTGCTGGTCCAGAACACCCGTGACCCGGCGACCCCGCTGTCCGGCGCGATGGAAACCCGCGCACAGTTCGGCGACCGGGCCCGGATGGTCACCGTGGACCAGGGCGGCCACGGTGCGGCACTCCCGTTCCTGAACAGCTGCGGCTTCAACACCGCCACCGACTTCCTGGTGAACGGAACACGTCCGGACACCGACAAGTTCTGCGGCGCCGAAGCGAGCGCACGAGGGCTCAGCCCGCAGCAACAGCAAGCGGCGAACAAGATTCTCGACCGGATGGTGCGGCACTGAACAGACGATGGGTGGGACGATGATCGGCGGTGGGGCGGGCTTCCCGCCCCACCGCCGTTTGCCCGCTTGGTTTTATGCCCCTCACCCCGGTTCCCCGAGTTCGGGCTCTCCACGCGGAAAGGAAACCAGTGCGCAAACAATTGCTCGTCGTACTCGCCGCCGCCGCATTGACGGCGACCGCGGTTCCAGCCTCCGCCGCAGCGGCTAAGTCTGAAGTGGACTGGGGCAAGTGCCCTGCCGACGTCACGTCTCCAGTACTGCAATGCGCGTCCATCGAAGTACCGCTCGACTACCGCAATCCGGACGGCAAGAAGATCAGCGTCGCAATCTCCCGCCTGCCCAGCACCAACCCGGCGAAAAGACGCGGGGTCCTGCTGTTCAACCCGGGCGGCCCCGGCGGCACCGGCCTCACGTACCCACTGGAGATGGCTCAATCCGGACTGCCCGCGAGCCTGCTCGCCGAGTACGACCTGATCGGCTTCGACCCGCGCGGGGTCGACCACAGCAGCCCGGTCAGCTGCGACCTGAAACCAGAGCAGATCCTCGCCATCGTGCCGAACTACGCGCACAACCCCGCCGAAGTCACCGCGGCCGCGGCGTCCTCCAAGCGGATTTCGCAGCAGTGCACCAGTTCGGCGTCCGCGTCGATCCTGCCCTACATCACCACCGCGAACACCGCCCGGGACATGGACCGGATCCGGGCCGCGCTCGGCGAGTCGAAGATTTCCTATTTCGGTTTGTCGTACGGCACCTACCTCGGCGGGACCTACGCGTCACTGTTCCCGGAGCAGGCCGATCGCGTAGTGCTCGACAGCATTCTCGGCCCGGACGGCTACGACATCACCGCGTCACGTCGGTTCGCCGAAGGAATGCAGGACCGCTTCCCGGACTTCGCCAAGTGGGCCGCCATCCGCCATTCGAGCTACGGGCTCGGTGCCACACCGGCCGAAGTCACCGCGACTTTCTTCAAGCTCGCGGACAAACTCGACCGGCATCTCGCCGGGCGATACGACGGTTCGCTCTTCCGCTCGGCAACGCACGGCCTGCTCTACCAGACCTCGTGGTTCCCCCAGTTGGCGCAGCTCTGGCAGGCCATCCGCACGGACCAGGCACCCCCGGGCGATTCGCTGCCGAGTATCACCGGCCCGATCCAGAGCCAGGTGACCACAATGCTCTCGATCGTGTGCGGGGACCACGCGTGGCCGCGATCGATTTCCACCTACCAGCGCAATGTCGCGCACGACCGGGTCGCGTACCCGATGCTCGGCGGCGCGACAGCGAACGTCTGGCCGTGCGCGTCCTGGCCGTACCAGCCGGTCGAGTCGCCAGTGCAGTTCAGCGACCAGGGACCGTCGAATCTGTTGCTAGTACAGAACTTGCGAGACCCGGCGACACCGCTGTCCGGCGCGCAGGACACCCGCGAAGCGTTCGGCGGCCGGGCCCGAATGGTCACTGTGGACCAAGGCGGGCACGGTGCCGCCCTTCCGTTCCTGAACAGCTGCGGTTTCAACGCCGTCATCGACTATCTGGTGAACGGCACCCGGCCAGCGACCGACAAATTCTGTGCTGCCGAAGCGAATGCCACGCGATCGCTTACCCCGCAACAACAACAGGCAACCGATAAGATCATGGACCGGCTGCGGCGCTCCTGAAACCGGCGGTGGGGGGGGATTCCCGCCCCACCGCCGCTCGTTCAGCGCAGGAACGCCGAGCCCCGCGTCACCGCGGAGTAAGCGTCCACCGAGCCATGTCCGTAGAACCCGTTGAACGACGCGTCACCCAAGCAGGTAGCCGTGAACGAAGCGTCCCGGCCTTCCTTCAGGTAATCGACCGTCCGCGGCACCGGACACGCGATCGGTGCCGCAGTGCCTTCCAGCACCCGTTGCACGACGTCCGGATCCATCGAGACCGAATGCCCGGTCTTCTTGCCATACTGGGAAATGATCAGCGCCGCGACACCGGTCGCGTGCGGCGCGGCCATCGAAGTCCCTTGCAGCCATTGGTAATAGCCGACCCGACCGTCGGCCGCGGTCACCTTCTGCACGCCGAGCGCGACCCCAGCCGGGGTCACATTGCCTGCCGCGTCGATGTTTCCGGCCGCTACCCCGACGTTGCGCGGGTAGGTAGAGAGGATTTCGTTCTCCACCGTCCGGTACCAAGGCGTGCCGTAGCCATCCCGGAAGAACCCGCCCGGCGCGGAAACGGAGATCTGCTCGGTCCCGTAGTTGGAGTAATCCGCCTTCGCCTGCGTCGGACCGAACGAGCCGACACCGATCGTGTGCGGGCCTTCGACCGGCAGCGAGAAGCACGAAGCATTGTCGATCTTGCGCGGATGCGGCCCGTTCGCCGGGTAGTCCGGGCTCGTGACGTCATCGTGCGGCGCGGCCAGCTCGTCGTGCTGGTTGCCGAGTGCGACCACCATCGTCACGCCCTTGCGGTGCGCGTAGTTCAACGCCCGCGTGGTCGCCTCGATGATCGTGCGCTGTTCCGCTTGCTCCGCGGCGGAATCCGCCGGGTTCGAGCGGCAGTTGTACAGCCACGGGTCCACGTAGAAGCTCATGTTGACGACGTCGATTCCCGCGTCGCCGGAATACGTCAGCGCGTCCACGGTCGGCTGCAGGAAGAAGAATCCGGCGTCCTGTCCGGCGCGGATGTTCACCAGCGTCACGTTCGGCGCCACGCCGGAAACGCCGAATCCGTTGGCAGCAGCGGCGATCGTGCCCGCGACGTGCGTGCCGTGGCCGTTGTCGTCGTGGTCGACCGGGTCGACGCAACCGCGGAACTCGCACGGCCCGTCGACCACGGTGCCGTTGACGTCCGCGACGATGTCCTTGGTGAAGTTGCGCGAATCGGCTTTGTCGAAGTTCGGCGCGATATCCGGGTGACTGCCGTCGACGCCGGTGTCGATGATGCCGACCTTCACCCGCTTGTCGCCCGCCTGCTTGGTGCGCGCGAGGTCGGAGCGGGTCGATTTGAGGCCCCAGAGCTGGTCGTCCAGCGGATCGGTGCCGACCGCCTTGTTCGCCGCGGCCTTGCGCGAAACGCTGCCGCGGCCTTCCTTCTCGACCCCGTCCGGCTTCTCCTTCTTGCCCGCCTTCGGCGCGCTGCCGATCGCTTTCGCCTTGGCCGCACCGAACACCGCGCGGTTGGCCGAAACCCGCTCAGTGAAGCCAGTAGCGGGCGCGGTGGCGGTGATGAGCCCGACGGCGGTATTGGTCTCGACGACCGTCCCGCCGGCGTCACGCACGGCCTGCTGCGCGGCGGCTACGCTCTGACCGTCCCGCGCCAGGACACTGAATTCCGTTACCGGCCCGGACGGTTGGGCCGACGCCGCCGGAACGGCGACGCCGGACAACGCACCGAACAATGGCACCGCGAGTGCCACAGCGAGCAATCTTGGTCTTTTCACGAGTCCTCCTCACGAAAACCGACAATGCAACGTACATAGCGGACACTGAGTGCGGCAATCGGCAAACCGGAGGAATCGTCTTGTTACGGAACCACCGACTTCACCTCGGCGAAGTGACAAGCCGACAGATGCCCGTCCGTCCGCGGTTCCAGCTTCGGAGCCTCGGATGCGCAAATGTCCGCGGCCTTCCAGCACCGCGTGCGAAAACGACAGCCCGACGGCGGATCGATCGGGCTCGGCACGTCGCCTTCCAGCCGGATCACCTGCCGCTGCCCGCGCACCGCCGGATCCGCGACCGGCACCGCCGACAGCAGCGCCTGGGTGTACGGATGGGACGGTCGCTCGTAAATCTCGTCCTCGGTACCGATCTCGACGATCTTGCCCAGGTACATCACCGCGACCCGGGTGGACAGATGCCGCACCACCGACAGGTCGTGCGCGATGAACACATAGGACAGTCCGAACTCGCCCTGCAGCTCCCCGAGCAGGTTCATCACCTGCGCCTGGATCGAAACGTCCAAAGCGGACACCGGCTCGTCGCAGATGATCACCTTGGGCCGCAACGCCAGCGCCCGCGCGATGCCGATGCGCTGCCGCTGCCCGCCGGAGAACTGGTGCGGATACCGGTTCACGTGCTCGGGATTGAGCCCGACCACCTCCAGCAGTTCCTGCACCTTCTTCGCCCGCGAACCCTTCGGCGCGACGTCGGTGTGGATCTCGAACGGCTCGCCGACGATGTCGCCGACGGTCATCCGCGGATTCAGCGACGTGTACGGGTCCTGCAGCACGATCTGGATCTGCCGGCGCATCCGCCGCAGTTCCGCACCGCGCAGCTTGAACAGATCGCGGCCTTCGAACGTCGCCGCCCCGCTCGTCGGCTCTTCCAGGCGCATCAGCACCTGGGCGAGCGTCGACTTGCCGCAGCCGGATTCGCCGACCACGCCGAGCGTTTCGCCGGGCTGCAGGTCGAAGGACACGCCGTCAACGGCTTTCACGTGTGCGATCGTCCGCTTGAACAGCACGCCGTCGCGCACCGGGAAGTGCTTGACCAGATCGCGCACGCTGAGAATCGGCTCACCCACGGCTCTCCACCACCTCCTCGGCGAAGTGACACGCACTGACCCGGCCGAACCCGAGCGAGTGCGAGGACGGCCGCTCGTCGCGGCACCGCCCCACGGCCCGCTTGCACCGCGGATGGAACGGGCATCCGGCCGGAATGTCGAGCAGGCTCGGCGGCAGGCCCTTGATGGTCTCCAGGGTCTGTCCCTTGAGGTCCAGCCGGGGCAGCGAATCCATCAGCGCGGCGGTGTAGGGATGCCCCGGCGAGCTGAACAATTCCCGCACGTCGGCCTGTTCCACGATCCGCCCGGCGTACATCACCGCGATCCGGTCCGCGACCTCCGCGACCACGCCGAGGTCGTGCGTGATGAGGACGAGCCCCATCCGCCGTTCCCGCTGGATGTCCGCGAGCAGGTCCATGATCTGCGCCTGCACGGTCACGTCCAGCGCGGTCGTCGGCTCGTCCGCGATGAGCAGATCCGGGTCGAGAGCAAGAGACATCGCGATCATCGCGCGCTGCCGCATCCCGCCGGAGAACTGGTGCGGATAGTCCTTCATCCGCCGCTGCGCGGCCGGGATCCGCACCAGGTCGAGCAGTTCGACCGCCCGCTTGCGCGCGTCCTTTTTGGACATCCCCAGCCGGACCCGCAGCTGCTCTTCGATCTGGAACCCGACGGTGAACACCGGGTTCAGCGCCGAAAGCGCGTCCTGGAAGATCATCGCGATCTCCGCACCGCGCACCTGACGGCGCCGGTCCGCCGACGCGGTGAGCAGATCCTCGCCGCGATAGCGGATCGACCCGCCGGTGATCACGCCCGGCGGAGTGTCGAGAATTCCCATGACGGTCTGCGCGGTGACGCTCTTGCCGGAGCCCGATTCGCCCAGCACGGCAAGGGTTTCCCCGGCGTGCACCGAGTACCCGACGCCGTTGAGCACATTGGCCACGCCGTCGGAGGTGCGGAACTCCACGTGCAGGTCTTCGACCTCGAGCAGCAGCTCGTTCTCCGCCGTCGGACCAGGTGAACTGGACACTGTGGACATTGCGGCTACCTCGACTTCGGGTCGAGCGCGTCGCGGATACCGTCGCCGAGCATCACGAACGCGAGCACGGTGACGGTGACGAACGCACCGGGGAACAGGAGCATGTGCGGGACCGCGCGGAAATAGTCGCGCGCGTCGCTGATCATGACGCCCCACGACACCACCGGCGGTCGCACGCCGATGCCGAGGTACGCCAGCGTCGCCTCGGCTCCGATGGCCGCGCCGAGCGCGATCGTGGCATACACGAGCACCGGCGCGATCGTGTTCGGCAGCAGGTGCCGGAACACGATTCGCGGAGTGCTGGCCCCGAGCGCGCGGGCCGCCTTCACGTAGTCCAGCTGTTTGGCCACCAGCGTCGCGGACCGCATGATGCGCATCGCCACCGGCCAGGTCAGCACCGCGATCGAGCACACCACCTGCACGATGATGGTGACCTGCCCGGGATTCGTGCCCGGCGCGTTGAACGTAGTGAGGATGACGATCGCGCCGAGCACGAACGGAAGTCCGGCGAAAACGTCGCCGAGGCGGGACAGCAGGCTGTCGATGAGCCGGCCGTAGTAGCCCGCGACGATGCCGATCAACGATCCGAAAAGGACGGTCAGCAGCGTCGCGAAAACACCGACCAGCAGCGAGGCCCTGGTGCCGTAGATGGTCCGCGCGTAGACGTCGTAGCCCTGGTTGTCGTAGCCGAACCAGGCGTCCGCGGACGGGCCTTCGTTGGCGTGCGTCAGATCGCTGTAGCCGGCGTCGCGATGCGAGAACAGCCCCGGCGCGATCGCGATCAGCACTACCAGCAGGATGATCAACGCGGAGATCACGAACGCCGGCTTGCGGCGCAGCTGCCGCCACGCGTCGCCCCACAGGCTGCGCGGCTTCTTCGGACCGGCGTCGGCCGAGCTGTCCACATGCGACAGCTGCGCCGCGTCGATCCCTCCGCCACCGACGAGATTCGGGTCAGTCATAACGGATCCTCGGGTCGAGAACGGCGTAGAGCAGGTCCACGATCAGGCTCATCAGCAGATACACCAGCACCAGCAGCACGACGACGCCGACGACGGTCGCGCTTTCCCGGTTCTGGAGGCCGCGGAAGATCAGCCCGCCGAGACCGTTGATGTTGAACACGCCCTCGGTCACGATCGCCCCGCCCATGAGCGAGCCGAGGTCGGTGCCGAGGAAGGTCAGCACCGGGATCACCGAATTGCGCAGCAAATGGATGCCGATGACGCGGCTGTTGGGCTGCCCCTTGGCGATGGCGGTGCGGATGTAATCGGCGTGCCGGTTCTCCGCGATCGACGTTCTCGTCAACCGGGCCACATAAGCCATCGAGAGGCTGCCGAGCGCGATGCCCGGCACGATCAGCTCGCCGAAACTCGGATCGTCCGAAACGCTCGCGTCGATGATGCCCAGGTTCACGCCGAGCACGATCTGCAGCACGATCGCGGTGACGAACACCGGCAGCGAGATCAGGAACGTGGTCGAGACCAGCACCAGGTTGTCGAGGAAACCCTTGCCGCGCAAGCCGGTCAGCACCCCGGCGGTCAGGCCGATGATCGCCTCGATGAGCACCGCGACAAGCGCTAGGCGCAGCGTGATCGGGTAGGAGGTGGAGATCAGTTCGCCGACCGAGGAGCCGTTGAACGTCTCGCCCCAGTCGCCGCTGAACAGGCTCCCGAGGTATTTGAAATACTGGACGATCAGATTGTCGTTCAGGTGGAACTTCTCGGTCATCAGGTCGATGTAGGCCTGCGGGCAGGCCTGCTGACCGCATTTGCCGGAGAACGGGTCCCCGGGCACGGCCCACACCAGTGCGTAGATCAGGAACGTGGTGCCGAAGAACACCGGGATCAGCTGGAGCAGGCGACGCAGGACGTAACGAATCATGCGTGGTTCCTAGGAGTGCGCGCCGGACTCGCGAGCGGCGATCGCGGTTCTAACCGGGATCGCCGCTCACGAGCCGCGTGGTGGGAACGGACGAGTCAGCGCATCACTTCTTGAGGACCTCGACCGAGGAGTAGTCCGCGCGGCGGCGGAAGTCGAGGACCACGGTCTTGGTGTGCTTGGACTTGGCTGCGACGCCCTTCTCGTCCCACACCGGGATCGAGGGCAGGTCCTTCGCGATCAGGTCCTCGGCCTGCTGGTACAGCTTGACCGCGGCGTCCTTGTCCGCCGTCGAGTCGGCCTGCTTCAGCAGAGCGTCGACCTGCGGGTTGGAGTACGTCGAGTCGTTCGATGAGGCCCCGGTCCGGTAAAGCGGGTTGAGGAAGTCCTCAATGGACGGATAGTCCGCCGACCAGTCGGAACGGCCCATGCCGGTCAGCTTGTGGCCGGTCACGATGCTGCGCCACTGGCCGAAGTCGGTCGCCGGGACGAAATCGCATTCGACGCCGAGGGTGTTCTTGATGCTGTTGCACGCGGCCACCAACGGCTCCTTGCGGCCGCCGTCGGCGTTCGAGGCGATGGTGAGCTTGCCCTTGAACCCGGACTTCGCGAAGAGTTCCTTCGCCTTCGCCGGGTCGAACTTGCAGTACTCGCCGCACACGCCCGGCCGGTAGCCCGGAATGCCTTGCGAGACATAGCTGTCCGCCGGCACGTAGGTGTCGTGCATGACCGTCTTGGTGATCTGCGCGCGGTCGATCGCCATCGAGATCGCCCGGCGCAGGTCGAGGTTGTTGTAGCCGGGAACGTAGTACGGCACCGCGATCGTGCTGATTCCCAGCAGGTGCCCGGTGACCAGGTTGTCCTTGAGGTCGGTCTTGTACTTCTCCGCGGTGAGGGCGGACGGCGGCAGCGTCTCGATGAAGTCGAGTTTGTTGCTCAGCAGGTCCTGGTACGCGGTTTCCTGGCTGGCGTAGATCTTGATGTCCAGGTCCTTGAACTTGACCTTGTCCGCGCCCTGGTAGTCGTCGAAGCGGGTCAGCTTGATCTCGACGTTCGGCGTGCGGCTGACGAACTTCATCGGGCCGTTGCCGATCGGGTGCTTCGCGAAGGCCGCGGGGTCCTTGAAGAAGGAGTCCGGCAGCGGGTCGAAGGCGGTGTAGCCGATCTTCGTGGCGAAAACGGAGAACGGGGCCTCGAGGGTCACCTGGAACTCGTAGTCGCCCTTGACGACCAGGCCGGACATGGTGTCCTTGGTCGGCTTCGCCGTCTTGTCGGCGGGGTGGACGTCGGAGTAGCCCTGGATGTTCTCGAAGAACGTGCTGTTGATCTGGCCGTTCGCCGAATTGGCCCCGTAGTTCCAGGCGTCGACGAAGTTCTTCGCCTTGACCTCGGTCCCGTCGTGGAACTTCCAGCCGTGCTTGATCTTGATGTCGTAGACCTTGGAATCGCTCGTGGTGATCGATTCCGCCATCAAGTTCGACGGCTCGCCGTTCTCGCCCTTGTAGACGACGAGTCCCGCGAACATCGGGTCGACGGCCTTGGAACCGCCGAGTTCGTTGGTATTCGTGGGGATCAGCGTGTTCTGCGGCTCCGTTCCGTAGACCGTGAAGGTCCCGTTCGGATCCGCCTCTCCCGACGACCCGCTGCTGGATCCGCCGCCCCCACAGGCAGTCAGGAGCAGTGACAAGGTTGTCACGACTGCGGCCGCGCTCCAGAGCCTGGATGAACCCCGCATGTCCCCTCCGTTTCTAGCGTCCGAATAGCGAGATGGAGGCTAGCGTGATCGGCCCTTCGTAACCGGATCACCGGGTTGCACATGAATAACAACGCCGCCCGTCACCCAGACAGCTCACAACGAACTGCGGTTGATGACGTTCGGTCATTTTGGTACGGGTTCGGACGCGGGGTGCGCGCGTGGTTACCGGGGCACTGCGGAGCGTTCAGGCGAGCGACAAAGCGATCCCGTCCAGGATGTCGTGCTCGCTGACGACCAACTGGTCCGGACCACCGCGCGCGGCGAGTTCCTCGGCGAGCACCTGGACGACGACCGCGCCGCCGCCGATCACGTCGACCCGCCCGGGATGGATCACCGGGTTCGCGGCACGGGTCTCGCGGTCGGCCGCGAGGAGGTTCTGCGCGACCCGGTCGATCTCGCCGTGGGTCAGCTTCGACAGGTGGATGCGCTCGGAGTCGTACTCGGGCAGCGCCAGCGAAACCGCTGACAACGTGGTCACGGTGCCGGCCACGCCGATCCAGGTGCGGGCCTTCGCGACGTCCACGACGTCGAACGCCTCGGCGAGGATGCCGCGGGCCAGTTCGCGGGCGGTGGCGACCTCGTCGGCGGTCGGCGGGTCGCCCTTCAGCGCGCGCTCGGTGATCCGGACGCAGCCGATGTCGACCGATTTCGCGGCGATCACCTCGGCCTCGCGGCCGTTCCAGGTGCCCAGGACGAGTTCGGTGGAGCCGCCGCCGACGTCGACGACCACGAACGGGCCGTCCTCGGGGTCCTGCTCGCCGACCGCGCCGGTGAAGGACAGCCGGGCTTCCTCGTCGCCGCTGATCACCTCGGCCTCAACGCCGAGCGTCTCGCGGGTCATCGCGAAGAACTCGTCGCGGTTGCTCGCGTCGCGAGTAGCCGAGGTGGCGACCATGCGCACCTTCTCCACGCCCTTGCGCCGCGCGGCGACGGTGTAGTCCGCGAGCGCCGCGCGGGTGCGTTCGAGCGCTTCCGGCGCGAGCCTGCCGGTGGCGTCGACTCCCTGGCCGAGCCGCACGATGCGCATCTCGCGGTGCAGGTCGCGCAGGTCGACCGTGCCGTCGTGGCGCGGCGTCAACTCGGCGACGAGCAGACGGATGGAGTTGGTCCCACAGTCGATCGCAGCTACCCGAGGCATGGCCCCGACTTTACTTGGTCTCCGGCGCTTCGCGGGCAAGCCGGGCATAGGCGGGTCCTATGCCCCCTCACCGACATTTGGTCTTTGCTTTCCGCTCTTTTCCGCACGTACGGTTGCCGTGTTCGCCGCTTTCGGTTTCGCGGCGGTTTTCTTCTTCTTTTATCGAGAGGTTTAGCAGCATGCCCGATTACGGGATAGCGGGAAAGCGCGCGGTCGTCACCGGCGGTTCCCGCGGAATCGGCGCGGCAATCGTGCGGCAATTGCTGGAGGCGGGCGCTTCCGTGCTCACCACGGCCCGGTCGGCCGGCCCGGTGCCGGAAGGCGCGTCCTTCGTCGAGGCCGACGTCCGCACGCCGGACGGCGCCCAGACGATCGCCTCCGCCGCGCAGGAGGTCCTCGGCGGCGTCGACCTGCTGGTCCACAACGCCGGCGGCGCGCGTCCGCACCCCAACGCCCTGGCCATCCCCGACGACGAATGGCAGGACGCGCTGTCGGTGAACCTCCTGGCCGCGGTCCGCCTGGACGCGCTGCTGGCCCCGGGCATGCGGGACCGCCGCTCGGGCGCGATCGTGCACATCTCCACCGCCGCGGTCCGCCCGCCGTTCCCGCCATTCCTGCACTACGTCGCGGCGAAGACGGCCCTGGAGGCGTACAGCCAAGGCCTGGCCGCCGAACTGGCGCCCGCCGGCGTCCGGGTCAACACCGTGTCCCCCGGCCGGACCGCCACCCCCGGCGGCGTAGCGACCCGGGAGCAGTGGGCGAGCCTGTCGTCCGGCGGCCTTGAACTCCCCGGTGTCCCGCTGGGCCGGGACGGCGAACCCGACGACATCGCCAACGCCGTGCTGTTCCTGTTGTCCGACCAAGCGAACTGGCTGACCGGAAGCGGTCTGGCCGTCGACGGAGGCGAATACCCGCGATGAATGCTTATCAGGACAAAATTGTCGTCATTACTGGCGGCAGCACCGGAATGGGTTTCGCCACCGCGAAATTGTTCACCGACGGCGGCGCTCGGGTAATCATCACCGGCCGTTCGCAGCCACGCCTCGAGGCGGCGTTAACCCGACTCGGTAACGGCGCGACAGCCGTCCGCGGCGATGTGGCGTCGCTCTCCGACCTGAACGCGCTGGCGGCCCAGGTACCCGGCCCGGTCGACGCCCTGTTCGTCAACGCCGGGATGGCCCGGACGACACCGTTCGAGTCGGTCACCGAGGAGCAGTTCGACGAGCAGTTCGCGGTCAACGTCAAGGGCGCGTACTTCACCGTGCAGAAGCTCGCGCCACTGCTGCGCTCCGGGGCGGGCGTCGTCCTGACCACCTCGACCGCGAACGTCATGGGCCTGGCCGAAACCAGCGTCTACTCCGCGAGCAAGGCCGCCCTGCGGTCGATGGCCCGCACGCTCGCCTCCGAACTGCTCCCGCGCGGCATCCGGGTGAACGCGATCAGCCCCGGCCCCATCGACACCGACATCCTGGAAGCCGGGATGTCGGAGGAGGAAGCCGCGCAGTTCAAGGCAGCCCGGGCCGCGGCCAACCCGATGAAACGGCTGGGCACCCCGGACGAGATCGCCCGCGCCGTCGCCTTCCTGGCCTTCGACGCCACCTTCACCACCGGCATCGAACTGGTCGTAGACGGAGGCGACACGCAACTCTGAAGTTGTGCGGCAGGTGCCACCGACTGATACCAAGTCTCCTGCCGCAGGAACTCGAGCAACGCCATCTCCGCGGGCCCAGCCCCGGGCCGCACCGCCGCGACGACGGGCTGGGCCACGACCGGAAACACCGGCCGGACGAGGTGCTCATGGCCCTCCGGCACCGCCGACGCCGGAACGAGCGTCACGCCCAGCCCGTGCGCGGCCCACCGCACCGCCGTCGAGGTCTGCGACACCCGCGCGACCGCGGTCGGCTCCAATCCGTTGTCGCGCAACACTTCTGTCAGATGACCGTCGAGCGCGCTGTCCGGATCGAACCGGATCCAGTGTTCTTGTTCCAGCTCCCGCAAGGCGATCCGGTCCTTCTTGAGCAAGCGGTGCCCGGTGCCAAGGACGACGACGAACTCCTCGTCGCCAAGATGATGCCCCTCGTAAAGCCCCTCGTCGCACGCCGACCCCAGCAACGCGAGATCCAGCACCCCACGCCGGGCCAGCTGCTCCAGCTCAGCGGGGTTCGGCTCCTCGAAAACGGTCACCGCCAACCGCGGAAACCGCCTCCGCAAAGCAGCCAGCGCGCCCGGCAGCTGCCGGGTCCCCAACCCCATCTGCGCCGCGACGAGCAACTCGCCGACCAGCTCGTCCGCGCCCGCCCGCGCCGTGGCCTGCGCCCGCCGCGCCGCCCGCACTGCGACTTCGGCGTCCTTGAGAAACGCCCGCCCCACGACGGTCGGCACCAGTCCGGTAGGCGTGCGGGAGAAAAGCTGCACGCCGAGTTCCCGCTCAAGCCCGCGGATCTGCTGAGACACCGACGGCTGGGCGACGTGAAGCAGCTCGGCCGCAGCGGTCACCGACCCCGCCTCGGCGACCGCCAAGGCGTACTCGAACTGACGAAGACTCATCGGCTCCCCTGCGGTGGCGAGGGTTTGTAATGGTGTAAGCGAGGTTACCGGAGAAGATCTCATTGCCGGTTTCGCTGGTCAACCGGCAGCCGACGCCCCGCTGCTCGCCTGACTGCTGCTCGACGAGGTGCAGGTCGGAGTCGTCGGCGCAGTCGTCGTCGTAGTAGTCGTGGTGGTGGTGGACCCGCACGTCGGACTGGTCGGCGTATCGGTCGGACTGCCCGACGGAGCCCCGGACGAGCTGCCCGGCAGCGTCGTCCCGGTAGGCGTCACTGACGGAGCCCCAGTAGAGACCGGCGGCAACGACACCCCAGTAGTCCCCGGCGGCCTCGGCCCATTCCCCGGATTCGCTGGCGGCGCGGCGCTGGACGTCGCCGGCCCGGGAGCCCCGACCGGAACCGGACTGTCCGGCACCTGCGCGACGCCCTTGCGGTAGGCCTCCGCCCAGAGAATGACCGTGGTCACGTACGCGTCGGAGTTGTTGTAGCGGTAGATCGCAGTCCGCAACTGGTCCGGATTGGCCAGGTCGAGCCCGCCGGAGCAGAGATAACGCGCCGCCGCGAGCGAGGCGTCGAAGAGATTGCTGGGGTCGGCCTTGCCGTCGCCGTTGCCGTCCGCCGCGTACGTTTGCCAGGTCGCCGGGATGAACTGGAACGGCCCGACCGCGCGGTCCCAGACCGGGTCGTGGTCGAGCACGCCGTGGTCGGTGTCCGGGATCGCCGCGTACGGGCCAGTTCCGTTGAGCTGCGGCCCGAGAATCGGCTGAAGCGTCGTTCCCGCGGGGTCAACGTATCCGCCCCGCGCGTGATTCGACTCGATCCGCCCGATGCTCGCGATAAGCGCCCAGTCGATATGACACCCCGGCTGCTCTTTCCCCAAAACGTCAGCCGCGTGCCGATACGCGACGAGCGCGGTAGCCGGAATCCCGAGCGGCCCGTCCGGAAGGTCATACGCAGGAAGGGGAATCGGTGCGGGCGCATCAGGCAACCGCCCGTCTACGGCGACTCCGCGGATCCCTGGGTCGTAGCCCTGATCAGGCATAACGTCCGCCGTGTGCACCACCGGCATCCGCCCGACCCACCCGACGACCACTCCAGCACCGACGGTCGCCGGGAGTACTCCGAGAACTCCCGCAAGCACCGCGACCACCGTCCGATGCCGCGAAGCCACCCGCCGAGCCCGATAACGCCCCCGCCGCGCCCGAACCCGCACCCGGCCCATCCACCGAGGCTTATCCGGCGGCGGCCCGACAAGCACGGCTGTTCGCTTCTTGCTTTCGGTGGGTTCGTCTCCTTCAGCGCCAGCTACCTCATCGTCGGTGCGGCCTCCGTCGGCTGTTGTGCTAGTGGTTTCGCCATCGGTGCCACCCTCGCCGGTCCCGTCGCCACCGGCTGCATCGCCACCGGCAGGGGTAGCTACAGGGGCGACCCGGCGCTCGCCGACGTTCTCGCCGCCAACCAGAGTCCCGTCGGCGACCCCTTCACCGGCGGCATCGGCAGCCCCGCCATCAGCACTGGCTTCGCCACCCGCAGCGATCCCATCAGCCGAGCCACCGAGCGCATCGGCAACCCCGCCACCAACGGCAATCCCGTCCGCAGCCTCGCCGCCAACCACAGTCCCGTCAGCGACTCCGTCACCGGTGGCATCAGCGATCCCGCCGTCAGCACGGACCTCACCACCAGCAGCGATCCCGTCCGCAGCCTCGTCATCGACCGCTCCACCATCGGCCTCGGACTCACCAGCCGCCGCATCGCCAACTACATCGCCGCCAGCGCCGTCCACGCCGCGAGCTGCATCGCCGTCAGCAGCGATCCCGTCAGCTGCACCAACAACCCCGCGCTCGCCGACCTCACCACCACCAGCAGTCCCGTCGGTGCCCCCATCACTGGTTGCATCAGCAGCCCCGCCATCAGCACTGGCCTCGCCACCAACGGCAATCCCGTCCGCAGCCCCGCCACCGTCCGCACCACCACCGGCCCCGGACTCACCGATCGTCGCGTCGCCAGCTACTTCGCCGCCAGCACCCAACTCACCACCGGCAACCCGCTCACCCGCACCGTCCGCCGCCGGTTCCGCCCGAGTCTCCGCACCAGGAGACGCCTCAGCGCGCACCGACCGCCGAGATCTGCGTGGCACCCGCAATTTCCGCCCCTCCCCGGCACGCCCGGCGGTGCGCCCAGGCCCGCCTGCTCGGTGTGACACTCCGGTGCGCGCCGCGAAGCATTCCCACCCGGGCGGGCACCGGCCTCTGCTGTGCCTATCCGCGCCCGAGACCGGAGCGTTACCCGGCGCAGTCGCCCGTCGGCCAGCCCTGTTCGCGGACCCAGGCGAGGGTCTCGTCGCCGAACGGGTTCACTCCCGGGCCGGCCGCGAGTGTGTGCGCGAGATGGACGTGCAGGCATTTCACCCGTCCGGGCATCCCGCCCGCGGTCACCTGGGTGCCGAGCGATTCGATGGCGTCCCGCTCGGCGAGGTACGTCTCGTGCGTGCGCTGGTAAGTCTCCGCGAGTTCGGGATCGGTGGTGAGGCGTTCGGTCATCGCCTTCATCACGCCGGACGCCTCCAGCGTGCCCACCATCGACGTCAGCCGCGGGCAGGTCAGGTAGTACAACGTCGGGAACGGCGTTCCGTTCTCCAGCCGCGGACTGGTCTGGACCACCGAGGGATGCCCGCTGGGGCACCGCGCGGCCACCGCCCGCAAGGCCCGCGGCGGCCGTCCCAGCTGCTGCGCGATGACCTCCCGGTCGGCATCGGTGACGGGCTCGAATCGGGGTGTCTCCGTGCTGCTGTTCACGCTCTCCAGGCTAATGCCGCCGTCCGTCCGACCCGTCGAGACCTCTGCCGAAACGGCCGGGTTGTCCACAACCGGCACACCGTGTGGACAACTCGGCTCAGCCGCCTCCGCCGCGCTTCCGAAGTGTTTAACGTGGATGGCAGTCGAAGCTTCGCCACGAAATCAAGACACCGGAACAGCCCATCCCAGCCGCGAGAGAACGACCAGCACCCACGACATCAAGGAGCGTGCCCAACGAACCAAGAACCAACCGGCCGGAAACCTCAGCCCCCGGAAACCTGCGCCCAAAGGTTCTCGTACCAAGGCGCCTGCGGAGCGGGCTGCTGCCCCGGCTGAGCGGCCGTCGGCGAACCGGGCTGGTCCTCGGGCAGCTGGACCATCCACGGGGTCTCGCCAGGCTTCACGTACCGGAGCCGGCGGCGGGCTTCCGCCTCGATCTGGGCCGGGTCGCTCAGCTGGGCTTTGCGGTCGCGCAGCTGAGCGACCTCGTGCTGGAGCTGGGCGAGCTGCGCTTCCTGGTCACGGACCTCGGAACGCTGGGAAAGGTAGGTGCGCAACGGGACCGCGACGGTGAACGCCAGCGCGCACACGACGATCGCCACCACGGCGGCGCGCCGGGTGGTCGACATGCCGAGCACCTTGGCCGCACCGGAGGCGCGTTTCGCCGCCAGGCCGCGGCGCAGCCGGGCCCTGGTCGTCTCCGTCGTGCCCGCGCCGGTGCGGCGCCGGGCCGACGCGGGACGGCGGGCCCTGCTGGACCCGCTTCCCGCCGCCCGGCCGCCGCGGCGGCTGCGCGCCCTCCCCCGGTCGGCCATGTGCCCCTCAGGCCTCCGCGCTGAACCGCGGGAAGGCGAGGTCGCCGGCGTAGCGCGCGGCGTCCGCGAGGGTTTCCTCGATGCGCAGGAGCTGGTTGTACTTCGCGATCCGCTCGCCGCGCGCCGGGGCCCCGGTCTTGATCTGGCCAACGCCGGTGGCGACCGCGAGGTCGGCGATGAAGGTGTCCTCGGTCTCGCCGGACCGGTGGCTCATCATCGACTTGTAGCCGTACGAGGTGGCCAGCGACACCGCGTCCAGCGTCTCCGACAGGGTGCCGATCTGGTTGACCTTCACCAGCAGCGCGTTCGCCGCGCGGCGGGTGATGCCCTCCTCGAGACGGTCCGGGTTGGTGACGAACAGGTCGTCGCCGACGAGCTGGACCTTGTCGCCGATCTCGGAGGTCAGCTGGACCCAGCCGTCCCAGTCGTCCTCGCTCAGCGGGTCCTCGATGGAGACCAGCGGGTAGTCGCGCAGCAGTTCGCCGTAGTACGCGGACATCTGCTCGGCGCTGCGCTTCGAGCCCTCGAAGGTGTAGGCGCCGTCGGAGTAGAACTCAGTCGCGGCGACGTCCAGTGCGAGCGCGACGTCGCGGCCCGGCGCGTAGCCCGCCTTCTCGATCGCGGCGAGGATCAGGTCGAGCGCCTCGCGGTTGTTGGCGAGGCTCGGCGCGAAACCGCCCTCGTCGCCGAGGCCGGTGGCCAGGCCGCGGCCCTTCAGCACGGACTTCAGCGCGTGGTACACCTCGGTGCCCCAGCGCAGCGCCTCCCGGAACGACTCCGCGCCGATCGGCGCGATCATGAATTCCTGGATGTCGACGTCGGTGTCGGCGTGCGCGCCGCCGTTGAGGATGTTCAGCATCGGCACCGGCAGCACGTGCGCGTTCGGCCCGCCCAGGTAGCGGAACAGCTCCAGCTCGGCCGATTCCGCGGCGGCCTTCGCGACGGCCAGCGAAACGCCGAGGATGGCGTTCGCGCCCAGCCGCGACTTCGCCGGCGTGCCGTCGAGGTCCACCAGCTTCTGGTCGACGATCCGCTGGTCGACCGCTTCGACGCCGACCAGGTCCGGCCCGATCTCGTCGAGCACCGCGGCGACCGCGCGCTCCACGCCCTTGCCGTTGTAGCGACCGGTGTCCCCGTCGCGCAGCTCGACCGCTTCGTGCTCGCCGGTCGACGCGCCGGACGGGACCGCCGCCCTGGCCAGAGTGCCGTCGTCGAGCGCCACCTCCACCTCGACGGTCGGGTTCCCGCGCGAATCGAGAATCTCGCGCGCGCCTACCTGCTCGATGAGAGCCACGCTCTGCTCCTTGGTGGGTCGTGCCTGCGGTGACGCCGCCCAGAGTAACCGCCCAGCGGGTTCACCCGTTGGAGGCCAGGCCGGTACCGGGCCGTTCCGCTGCGTGTTCTCCAGCTCAGCCGGGCACTTCGCCGGTCTCGTCGGCGGCCTGGTCGTCCGGCCGGACTTCGCGCCACCCCGACGGCAGCTCGACCTGATCGGTCACCTGCTGCCAGAACGTCCAGCTGTTGCCGCCGGGATCGGCCACGGTGAAGATCCGCGCGCCGTAAGGCTGGTCCTGCGGCGGTTCCGGCGCGGCGTCCTCGCCGAGCGCCGCGGACACGCGCTCGTGCTGCGCGTCGACGTCGGTCACGTAGACGACGTTCAACTGCCCGACCGGCCCCTCGACCCCCTTGGCCTCCCAGTATTCGGGACCGACCCCGGCCAGCTGGAGGCGCGCGCCGCCCGCGCGGAGCGTCGCCTGGAAGACCTCGCCGGCCCCGTCCTCGAAGCGGACTTCCTCGGTGAAGCCGAACACCCTGGTCAGCCACGCGAGCGCGGCGGTCGCATCGCTGTAGTAGAGGTACGGCGCCAGTCCCAGGTAGTCGGGTTCCTGATCGCTGCTCATGGCGGAACAGTCCATCACGACTCGCCTGACGGTCGTGCAACGCCCTCCGCGCCGGTATCGTGAGGCGACCATGACGGACGCCGCAGCAGCCCCCGAACCCGACGGCGAATCGCGCTTCCGCAGGTTCCGCAACGCCGAGCATCTGGTCGCGCGGCGACGTCCGCTCGACGCGCTCAAAGAGCTCGAACCCCTGCTCGTCGACGAGCCGGACAAGCCGAGTGTGCAACTGCTCGCCGGGCGTGCGTACTTCCATTCCGCCCAGCTGCGCCGCGCCGAACGAGCCTTCACCCGCGTGCTGGAACTGGACCCCACTGATCATTACGCCAGGTTCGTGCTCGGCCGCACCCTCCAGCGCCTCGGCCGTTTGGCCGAGGCGCTCGCACAACTGCGGATGGCGTCGGCGATGAACCCGGTGCCGGAGTATCTCGAGGCGATCAGCGAGGTCAGGGCGAGGATCACGCTGAGCGACCGCTGAGCCCGCGTCTCCCGAATGTGCACGCGCGGAGGCACTCCCGGGCAACCGCCGGATCCAGCACGGCTCCGGCGCGTCTTCTGAAGTGAACAGGGCAGCGGGGAAGCCTGGCCATCCGGCGCCTCGGCTCGGCCGGTCGGCCGATCCGGGCAGACCGGGCGAAGCGCGATCCTTGGTGTCATCACAGAGAGCGATTAGAGGAGGCCGACATGACCGCGCTGACCGTGATCGGAGCGACCGCCGGGCTGATTGTGCTGGTGCTGATGGCGCTGGCGCCGACGCTCGTGGAACTGAACGAACGCCACCCGGTCCAGCCGCGCAAGCAGCCGGTGCGCGCCGAGGGTTTGCCGCAGAAGCCGGTGCGAGTGAGCGCCGCGCTGACGACCCACTGACTGCTGACCTCGTTGGATCGGGCCGGGTCGGGCCGTTGGTCAGGCTGGAAACGGGTTGCGGATTCAGCCGCTCACCCGGGCGGACCGGACTTCGAGGCGACCAGACCCCTGGCAAGCCATCGACCCAGTCCGCCGCACTGGCGAGCCGTAACGGCACATCGCTAGCTGCACATCGAAAAAGCCAAGTACAGCCGCAAAAATCAACGCGGCCGAAGATCGAGCCAAGCCGCCGTCGCCAACCGGCCAGGTCAGGCCATCTCGCCGACCACCGAGCAGGTCAAGCCGTGCCGTCAGCCAGGTGAGGCCATCTCGCCGACCAGCCGCTGGCCAACCGCTGGCCAGCCCGACCAACCCCGCTCAGGGTGCCACGCTTTCCGCCGCGAACGAATCCGCCGCGATGAAGACGTCCTGCACGTAGTTCACCGCCGGGTTGTACAACAGCATCGCTTTCCACCAACCCCCCGGAGCGCCCAGGTCGTCGTCGCCGGAGCAGAGGTAGCGGGCGGCCGTGAAGGCCGCGTCGTCGAGGTTGCGGGGGTCGGCGGGTTTGCCGTCGCCGTTTGCTCGCTGGGTGTGTTTGTGCCAGGCGGCGGGCATGATCCGCAGCGGGCCGACGCGGTGGTCGGCGGTGCGGTCGCCGTCGAGTTTTCCCTGGTCGGTGTCCGGGCCTTCCGCCGGGCCGGGGTTCACCGCCATGGTGCCGTCCTCGCCGGGTTTTTCCGTTCCGAAGGCCAGGTTTCCGATCGCCGCCAGCGTCGCCCACGACAGGTGGCACGACGGTTTCTGCCGCTGCATCCACATTTCCGCGCGGCCGTACGCGGCGAGCACTCGCGCGTCCAATCGCGTTTTTCCGGCGACCCGGGTCGCCCACGCGTCCAGTTCCGCTTGATCGGACACCAGCGGGCGGTCCGGCGGGGCGGCCAAGCCGACCCGGGGAGCTTCGGTGCCGGGCTGCGGACGCGGTTCCGGCTTGGCCGAAACGGGGGGCGGACCGGCCGCGGCGGGAGGGGCGGGCGGGTTCGGATTCTGGATTCCGATGGTCACCACCAGCACGACCCCGGTCAGCACCAGGCCCAGCGCAAACGCGATGCGGCTCGGGTAGCGGCGCGGCGGGCCCGCCGGAGACGGGGCGATGGTCGGCTGAGTGGTATCGGCCACCCGGACAGGTTACTGATGAACCCGGCTGAGGGACGCTGGACTGGGCGAATGGCAAGCGGATGGTTAACTCGGCACTTGAGCCGCCCAGGTCACACAATTCGTTACGTGACTCCTCGGCGACGCCCTGACCTGCGGTTACCCTAACCTAACTCCCCGCAGAACGTCGTTTTGCCCGTTTTGCCGGACCCGTTCAGCGAAACTCCCTCTGGACTTACAGGCAAGCCTTACCTAAAAACATCAGGTCAGGTAGTCGAAGGAGGGCTGAACAGTGGTGTTTTCAAGCGCGCTCATCGGGCTGCGCGAAGGCCTCGAAGCCGCGCTTGTGGTGAGCATCCTGGTCGCCTTCCTGGTCAAAACGGAGCGACGGCACGCGCTGCGGTTCGTGTGGCCGGGGGTCGGCGCGGCCGTATTGCTGTCGGTCAGCGTCGGCGCGATCCTCACCTACAGCACCGCGCAGCTGAGTTTCGAGCATCAGGAACTGCTCGGCGGCACGCTTTCCATCGTCGCGGTCATCTTCGTCACCGCGATGATCTTCTGGATGCGCAAGGCTTCCCGGCACATCGCGGCCGAACTGCGCGGCAAGATGGAGGACGCGCTCAAGGTCGGTCCGGCGGCGGTGCTGCTGCTGTCGTTCCTCGCGGTGGGCCGCGAAGGGCTCGAAACCGCCGTCTTCTTCTACTCGGCCGTGCAGACCGCGCAGTCCGACACCCTGCAGCCGCTGATCGGGTTCGTGATCGGGATCGCCGCCGCGATCGTGCTCGCCTACCTGCTCTACCGCGGCGCGGTGCGGTTCAACCTGGCGAAGTTCTTCACGATCACCGGCGTGCTGCTCGTGTTCGTCGCCGCCGGTGTCCTCGGCTACGGCCTGCACGACCTGCAGGAAGCCGGCTTCATTCCCGGCCTGACCACGCTCGCCTTCGACGCGTCGAGCACGCTGCCGGAAACCTCGTGGTACGGCGCGCTGCTCAAGGGGATCTTCAACTATTCGCAGCAAACCACTGTGCTGCAAGCGATCGCGTGGGTCGCGTACGTGGCGATCGTGCTTCCGCTGTTCCTCAAGCCTGCCCGCAAGAACAAGACCGAAGCGGCACCCGCCGCCCCGGCCGCCGTCAAGGAGTGACCGTGCCCCAGTTCCGCAAAACCTCGACGGCTGTGCTCACCGGCCTCGGCGCCCTCGTCGCGCTGACCGCCTGCGACAGCACGAACTCCGCGTCCGGTCCCTCCGGCGCGGCCTCGGGCGGGCCGATCAAGGTCGAGGCGTCCGACACCGCCTGCTCGGTGTCGGCGACGACCGCGGCCGCGGGCAACCTGACCTTCGAGATCGCCAACAAGGGCAGCAAGGTCACCGAGTTCTACCTCTACGCCGAGGGCGACCGGATCATGGGCGAGGTCGAGAACATCGCGCCAGGACTGAACCGGCGGCTCATCGTCGAGGTCCCGGACGCGGGCAAGTACCAGACCGCTTGCAAGCCCGGCATGGTCGGCAACGGCATCCGCGGCGACTTCACCGTCACCGGCGGCGCGCAGGGCGCGAGCAACGCCAACGCGCAGAAAGCCGCTGCTACCAAGGGTTACGCCGCCTACGTCGAGAACAACAGCTCGGCGCTGGAGGCCGAAACGGCGAAGTTCGTCGCCGCGGTGAAGGCAGGCAAGACTGACGAAGCGAAGGCCGAGTACGCGCGCACCCGCGTGTTCTACGAGCGGATCGAGCCGGTCGCGGAGAAGTTCGGCGATCTCGACCCGTCGATCGACGCCCGCGAGGCCGACGTCGAGCCGGGCCAGCAGTTCACCGGCTTCCACCGGCTGGAGAAGGACCTGTGGACCACCGGCCTGAAGCCGGACAGCCCGCAGATCGCGGACAAGCTGCTCACCGACGTCAAGGCACTCGTCGCCAAGACCAAGACGCTGCAGCTGAGCGTGCTGGACCTGGCCAACGGCGCGAAGGGCCTGCTCGACGAGGTCGCGACGAAGAAGATCACCGGCGAGGAGGAGACCTTCTCGCACACCGACCTGTGGGACTTCCAGGCCAACCTCGACGGTTCCAAGGGCGCGATCGCTGCGCTGCGGCCGATCCTGCAGGAGCGCGACGCGACTCTGGTGTCCACTTTGGACAAGGAGTTCGCGAACGTGCAGGGGCTGCTGGACAAGACCCGCTCCGGGGACGGTTTCAAGTACTACAACGAGCTCTCCCAGGACCAGATCAAGGCGTTCGCCTCGGCGGTCGACGCGCTGAGCGAGCCGCTCAGCAAGGTCGCGGAGGTCGTGGCCAAGTGACTGAGGAGGGAACCCAGGTTTCCCGCCGGAAGCTGTTCGGGCTGGCCGGCGCCGGAGTCGCGCTGGCCGGCGCGGGCGCGGCGGCCGGTGTCGGCTTCGACCGGCTCGGCGGCGACACCCCTGCCGCGGCCGCGACGTCCAAGGTCGACTTCCACGGCGAGCACCAGGCGGGCATCGTCACCCCGGCACAGCCGAACCTGCATTTCGCCGCGCTCGACGTGACCACGAAGGACGCCAAGAAGCTCCGCGAACTGCTGCGCACCTGGACGGCCGCGGCAAGGCGGATGACGGCGGGCCAGGAGGTCGGCCCGAACGGCGCGCTCGCCGGGTCCGCGCAGGCCCCGCCGGACGACACCGGCGAGGCGCTCGACCTGCCCGCCTCCGATTTGACGCTGACGATCGGCTTCGGCCCCTCGCTCTTCGACGACCGGTTCGGCCTCGCCGCGAAACGTCCGCCGCAGCTGATCGACCTGCCCGCGTTCCCGAAGGACAAGCTCGACCCGGCTCGCAGCGGCGGCGACCTGTGCATCCAGGCCTGCGCGAACGATCCGCAGGTCGCGGTGCACGCGGTGCGCAACCTGGTGCGGCTGGGCTTCGGCGTCACCGAGGTGCGCTGGTCGCAGCTCGGGTTCGGCCGCAGTTCGTCGACGTCGCGCTCGCAGCAGACGCCGCGCAACCTGTTCGGATTCAAGGACGGCACCAACAACGTCAAGGCCGAGGACACCGACGTGCTCCGCGACCAGGTGTGGGCGCAGGCCGGCGACGGACAGGCGTGGATGGCTGGCGGCACCTACCTGGTGGCGCGCCGGATCCGGATGCACATCGAAACGTGGGACCGCGAAACGCTCGCCGGACAGGAGCAGATTGTCGGGCGCACCAAGGGAACTGGTGCGCCGCTGGGGCAGACCGGCGAGTTCGACCAGGTCGACCTGCAGGTCGGCGGCGCGGGCGGGACCCCGCTGATCGCCGAGGACGCGCACATCCGGCTGGCCTCGCGCCAGACCCGCGAGGGCGTGCAGATCCTGCGCCGCGGCTACAACTTCGTCGACGGCTCCGACGGTGTCGGCCACCTCGAGGCGGGGCTGTTCTTCCTGGCGTTCAACCGGGATACGCGCACGCAGTACGTCCCGATGCAGCAGGTGCTGTCGTCGAAGGACGCGATGATGGAGTACCTGCAGCACACCGGTTCCGCACACTTCGCGATCCCGCCGGGCCTTACCCCGACCAGCGACTGGGGTACCGGGCTCTTCTCCTGACCAGTACAAACCTCGCCGCCCCGCCACTGCGTGGGACCGGTTGCCGGCGCCTTCCGGGCAAGCGACGGTGACCGCGTTCATCCGTGCGAGGTGAGGAGTTCGGTCGTGGTCGCTGTGGCACAGCCGCGGTTCGGGGTGTGGGCGGTCGTCTACGGGTCGTGGGGCCCGTTCGATCATCCGGACGATCCGGTGGACGCGAGCTGGGAACGCAACCGGCGGCTGATCGTCGAGGCCGACCGGCTCGGTTTCGATTCGACGCTCATCGCGCAGCACGTGGTGAACCCGTTCGGCGACGAGCTGGATCAGCTGGAAACGTGGACGTCCGCAGCGGCGCTCGCCGCGCTCACTGAGCGGATCGAGATCATCGCGGCGATCAAGCCGTATCTCGTGCATCCGGTGGTGCTGGCCAAGCAGGCGCTGCAGATCCAGGAGATCAGTGGCGGCCGGTTCGGGCTGAACCTGGTCAACGCCTGGTACAAGCCGGAATTGGCGCGAGCCGGCATTCCGTTCGCCGAGCACGACGAACGGTACGAGTACGGCCGCGAGTGGATCAGCGTCGTGCGCGGTTTGCTGGCCGGTGAGCGGGTTTCGTTCGAGGGCAGGCATTTCCAGGTCGACGGGTACCAGCTGCGGCCCGCTGGTTCTTCGCCGACGGTGTATGTCGGCGGCGAGTCGGACCCGGCGCGAGCGCTGGTGGCGGACAAGGCCGACGTGTGGTTCATCAACGGGCAGCCGCGGGAGAACGTCGCCCGGCTGATCGACGACGTCGCCGCGCGCCCGAGGGTCGGCCCGCCGGTCCGATTTGGACTGTCGGCGTTCGTGGTCGCCCGCGAAACCGACGCCGAGGCCGAAGCGGAACTGGCGACGCTGTGGGAACTGGCCGAGGCGGGCAAGGCGCGCTGGGAAGCGCTGGTGGCGGACGCCGATCCGAAAGCGGTGATGTTCCAGACGTTCGCGAAGTACCCGCACATAGGCACGAACGGCGGCACCGCGGCCGGGCTGGTGGGCAGTTACGACACCGTCGCACAGCGGATCCGCGAGTGGGCTGACCTGGGAATCGAGACGTTTATGCTGCAATTTCAGCCCTTCGAAGCGGAGATGCGACGGTTCGCCGAGCAGGTGATCCCCCGCGTGCGCTTGACTTCAAGCAAACTTGAACTTGCACAGTAGGTGCATGTTCACCGACGCAGAACTCAGCTACCTGGCCGACCAGCCCCTCGCCCGGGTCGCCACGCAGCAGCCGAACGGAACCCTGCAGGTCAGCCCGGTCGCGTTCGCCTGGAATCCGGAGACGCGGACCATCGACGTGACCGGGTACCACCTGACCAAGAGCCGGAAATACCGCAACGTCGAGGCCAACGGCCAGGTCGCCATCGTGATCGACGACCAGCCCTCGACGACGCCGATGCGCATCCGCTGCTTGGAGATCCGCGGCCGGGCGGAAGCCGTGCCGGACGCCTTCGCACCGGACGGCCACCTCGACGGCGCCGTCATCCGCATCCACCCGCAGCGCATCATCAGCATGGGCATCGACGACCCCGACCGCGAACCGCTCGAGGTGAAGCCGAACAACCGGAACGTTTGAAGCCGCGCCAGTCCGCAGTCCCGCCCCTGCCCGGGGGAGGGACGGGGCTGCGGCTCGCTTCACCGGTCCACGGGCTCTCAACGCCGAGCACCCACCATCGCGTACGCCGTCGTGCCCGCCACGAACAGCAACCCGGCCGTCCACCACGCCGCCTCGGCGTCCGCCGTCGCCATCGGCCACGCCACGACGTCGTAGGCCCGGCCAACGGCACTCGGGACGAACACCGCCGTCATCGCCCAGCCCATCGGCAGCGTCCAGCCGAATTGTCCGCCGAACAGCGTGGCCGCCAGACCGGTCAGACCGAGAAGCCCGGCCGTGGTGCGGAGGGTCCAGGCGGTGTCCGTCGAGAGGTCGGCGAGGCCTTGTGCCGCGAGCATTACTCCGCTGCCCACCACACCGATCAACAAGAGGTGCGACAGCCTCCGGGGCGGCCAGAGGAAGGAGGCCGTGCGGTCCAGATCGAGGTCCTGTCCGCTGAGGCCCACGCCCGCCACCGCGACCGCGGCGCCGAGGGTGATTGTCGCGAAGATCATCGACCAGCCGTCTCCCAGCAGCAGCGGGAGAACGACGGCACAGAGCAACACCGCTGCCAATGCCGCCGTGAGGTGGCGAGAACGCGCGTACAGCGCTATCCACCGCATTAGCGCGCACCTTCCATCAGGACCTTCAGCGGGTCACCAGTGCAGGACAGCTCCAACTGCCGGGCCGCAGCGACCCGAGCGGTCTGCTCCGCCTCGGGCACGACCTTGAGCGCGGACCACGCCGGGTCCGTTCGAGTCCGCAGCGGAGGCTGCGAGTACGAGGTCGGCGGCGCGTACGAGCCTGCCAGCCACTGCGCCATGACCCAGCGCGCGGCGTCCTCCCGGTCGTTCTTCTCGCCGCCGTAGGACGGGGCGTGGCAGGGCAGCGTCCCGGCACCATTCAGCAGCGCCATGGTGAGGCGGTGACCGTTTTTGTCATACAACGCATAGGAGTCCTGCTGCATCAGCAGCCGGGATGGATCTCGCGGACCCACTTTGGTGTTCCGGAACGACACTGTCGATTCCTCGACCCGGCTCGGACGTTGCGGCAGTTTCTCCAGCAGCCGCAAGGCTTCCTTGCCCGGTCCGGCCACAGTGGACAGCCAATCCTCGTGCAGCCGCGTGACGCACACAGGGCCGTCGCACACGAGAGCGGCGGCCGTCTTGTCGACGGTGTAGTTGTTCTCCGGCGCTGCGGGGAACAACGGCAAGGCCACAGCCAGCCCGGCCGCCACCGGGAGCAGCGCGAGCACCTTGACTCGCGCCGAACTGGCGAACAGCACCAGGAATCCGGCCGCGGAGAGCCCGAGCAACCAGGCCAGCTGCCCGATCTGCACCGCCGGCGCTGGCACGTCGAACGGACCTCGCGGCTGCAACTGCCCGATCCCCAGCAACGCGGCCGGATTCGGGACCCGTTCGGTCTCGCCCGACACCTGCAGCACCAGCCCGCCGACCAGGGCCAGCACCGCGAGCGCCGGAGCGGTGATCGGATACGGCAGCAGCCGCCCGAGGCCAAGCCCCAGCGCCACCCCGGCGACCACGGACAGCACTCCGAGCAGCAGTTGCGTCATCCACGCCGCGGTGAACATCCCGCCGTCGGCTACGGCCTGCCCGCCCCCGGCGGCGACCAGCACCAGATAGCCGGCCACCGCGGCGAGCCCGACGGCGGACGCGAGCGTCCTGCCCCGCTGCCCGGCGGGCCTTGGCGTGGAACGGAACAGCTCGCCGACGCCGGCGCGGGCGTCCCGCATCCCCTGGATCGCCGCGGTCCCGACGATGATCGGCCACAACAGCACCAGCAGGTAGCGAGACCAGCCGACCGCGGTCAGCCAGGTGGCGTCCCAGGCCGCGGAACCGTGGCTCCACGGCCCTCGGGAGAACAGCAGAAACCCCAGCCCCACCACCAGGAACACGACGGGCAGCCACGGGGCGACGGTGCGCCGGAGTTCGATCCGGAACGCGCTCATCACCAGGCTCCCTTCCCCTTGGCGTGCCCGAGCAGCGCCGAATAGCCGCGCTCGATCGCACTGTCGCCGACGTCCGCCTCACTGCCCGCCCCGGCCAGATCGGCCGGCGTGCCTTGGAAAACCAGCTTCCCGGCGGCGAACAGGACGACGTCCGAGCAGGCCGCGGCGACGTCCTCGACCAGATGGGTGGACACGACGACGCACGCGTCCCGGCCGATTTCCTGCAGCAGCTCCCGAAATCGCAGCCGTTGCGCCGGATCGAGCCCGGCCGTGGGTTCGTCGAGCAACAGGAGCACCGGATCGTTCACGATCGCCTGCGCGATGCCGACGCGGCGGACCATTCCGCCGGACAGGGTCTTCATCTTGTCCTCGGCGCGCTCGGCGAGACCGACGCGCTCGATCGCGCGCTGTACCGCCCCCGGCACCTCCTGTTTCGGCATTTCCTTGAGCCACGCCATATATTCGACGAACTCACGGACGGTGAACCGCTTGTAGTACCCGAAGGTCTGCGGCAGGTACCCGATCCGGCGGCGCAGTGCGCGCTGGTCGAAGCGCCCCCCGATCGGCGCCCCGAGCAGCGCCAGCTCGCCTTCCGTCGGCCGCAGCACTGTGGCCAGCGTGCGGATCAACGTGGTCTTGCCCGCGCCGTTCGGCCCCAGCAGCCCGTGCACCCCCGTGCCGAGCGTGAGGTCGAGGCCGTCGACCGCCATCCGGTTGCGGCCGACCCGCACTTTCAGTCCCTGTGCCTGGATTTCCCAGGCGTAGGTCGCCGGAGCGACCTCGGCGGCTTCCATAGCCCGCATCGGTGTCCCCTCTCGTTTCCGTCAGTGATGCGCGGCGAGCCGCGTGAAGGTGTTCCGGCGAAGCACTACGAACACGGCCGCGACGACGGCGGCCGCCAGCCAGCCCGGCCAGGCGGCGGCCTCCAGCAGTACCGAGCCCCCGAACGCGATGCTCGGCACCACCAGCGCGCCGAGCCACAGGCCGATCAGGATCGACGCCGCCCAGGCGACGCCGATGAACGTGCCGAGCGCGAGGGTCCCCGTGGTGAACGCGAGACTCGGCAGCAGCCCGAACCCCATCCGCGCGCCGACCAGCCAGCCGGCGAGGAGCAGCACCGCCAGCACCGGCACCACGACCGCCGTGGTCCGCCGCAGGATCAGCTCCAGCCCGGCCCGCGGGGTCGCCGCGGTGAGTTCGTACGACGGATCCAGCCCGCGCGACCACGCCGCCGCCACCCCGAAGACCGGCAGCACGGGGGAAAGCAGCTGCACGAACGACAGCCCGTCGCGAAGCGACCGGTCGAGGTAGACCGACAGCGCGCCGACCACGAGGACCATCACCAGCCACGGGACCATCACCGGGGTCGCCCAGCACCGCAGCCACCCGGCGGCCCGCCGCGGCATCGGCTGCGGCGCGCGGGCGAGGTCCGGCTCCAGCCCGGCCCAGACGGTGCCGAGCAGACCGGCCACCTCGGCGGTGGACGCGCCGGCGAGCCGCGCCCGGCATTGCGCGCACTTTTCCAGGTGCCCTTCGATCGCCCATGCCTCGTCCCCCGGCAGTTCGCGACCGGCGACGTAACCGGCGAGCATCCGGTCGGATACGTGGTTCACGGCTTGACCTCCTTCGGCGAGTCCTGGTTTCACGACAACGCCTCCCGCATCGCGATCCGGGCACGGCGGGCCCGGGTTTTGACCGTGCCCTCCGGCAGGTCCAGCAGGATCGCGGTCTCCCGGACCGACAATCCGTCGAGCACCATGGCCTGCAGGACCTCGCGCAGCTCCGGCGCGAGACTCCGCAAGGCCTCGCCCACCGAATCGCCGACCGTGCCGGCCAGCGCCTCTTCCTCGGCGGCCGGTGCGGACAGCGCCTCCTGCGCCGCGGGCGGAGGATGCGCGTGGTGCGCACGCCGCCGGTAGGCGTCGATAAGCCGCCGCACCGCGATCGTCCACACCCAGCCCACGGCTGAGCCACCGGCGACGACGCCTGCGAACGAACCCGCGGCGCGCCACACGGCGAGGTAGGTCTCCTGCATCACCTCCGAGACCATCTGGTCGTCGGAACAGCGGTGCCGCAGGCGAATCGCGAGCCACGGCGACGTGCGGCGATAGAGCTCTTCGAACGCCGCACGGTCACCGCGGGCGGTGCGCCGGAGGAGATGCTCCTCGTCCGGCTCCCTGGGTGGCTTGTGTCTCACACCAGGCAAGACGCCACCTCCGCGCTTCCGGTTCTCAAAAATGAGTGACTTGGGTCACATTTGTGGAGCCGGGGTGATCCGGACGCCGGGCGCAATCGTGCCCGGGGGACGGAGGGGGCGGGGGCGGATGGGGGACGGCTCCGTCAATCGGGTGAGAGCGGCCAGCGAGAGTCGATGGAGGAAGGTGCGGCCGGGGTGGCGAGCAGGGCAATGCCAACCTGTGCGAAGTGCCCGTCGGTCAGCGCGGGCGCCCATCAGCGCCAGCGCGAAGTGCCCGTCAGCCAGCGCGAGCGCCCATCAACGCCAGCGCGAAGTGCCCGTCATTGCGAGGAACGATGGCCAGCGCGGGTGCTCCGCGCTCCGCAAATCGGCCAGTGCACACGAAAGCGCAGCGACTCGCGGAAGGCAAGCGAGAGCACAAGAATCGAGCACAGACTCGAGAGACCAAGCAGCACGCCAGAACCCGCGCGGGGCCAGACTAAACCCTCGACAGCCGTCAACTCCACAAGCCACAGAAACCTAAGCGGCGCAACAAAACCGGCTCAAGCCGAAGGCCAGAACTTCCGCCAGCCCTCAGCCTCCAAGGTCGCCGGTTCCACCCCGGCTTTCCGTGCCGCCGTCTCCGCCGCGCGGATGTCGCGGGCGAACTGCTTCGCTACCGCGCGGAGCTCACCCTCTGGGTCCAACCCGCCTCGGCGCGCGGTCGCCGCCGTCCGGAACAGCTGGGCGGGGGCCGAGGAGTCCTGCGGGAACAGGTCCAGCGGGATCCCGGCCCGGCCGCTGCGCTGGCCCAGTTTTCCGGCAAGGGCGACGGCGGGCTGACCGAGCGCCACACCATCCACAATGGACTTACGTTGCTTCTCCGCCTGCTTCAGTTCTTCCCACTTCAGCTCCTGGTGCTCGGCCGTGGCGATGCGGGCCGCGTCGGCGAAGACGTTCGGGTGGCGGCCGACCAGTTTGTCCACCAGGTCGCCGGCCACGTCGTCGATGGTGAAGGGGGCGCGGCCGTGTTCGGCGGCGACGCGGGCGTGGAACAAGACCTGCAGCAGGACGTCGCCCAGTTCCTCGCGCAACGCCGCCCGGTCGTTGTCCTCGATGGCTTCCAGCAGTTCGTACGTTTCCTCGACCAGGTACTGCCGCAGGGATTCGTGCGTCTGCCGGGCGTCCCACGGGCAGCCGCCCGGGGAGCGCAGGCGGTCCATGACCTCGACCGCTTCCACGAGCGGGGGCACCGGCGTTTCGATCAACTGCGCACCGTCGGCGAGCATCGCTGCGGCGGTCGGTTCCGCGCGGGAGGCGGCGAGCAGCACGATGTCCGCGGAGGGTTGGCCTACTGGCGGGACGCCGAACTGCGCGGGATCGACGTCGCTCGCGGCATACACGGCACTAGTGCGAAGCAGGGGCAATGCGGCCGCGGGCAGCGTCGCGCCGTGGACCAGGACTACGGTGCCGGTCACTGCTGCGCCGGGGCACCGCCGCCGCGCAGCGGCACGGCCACGCCCGTGACCTCGGCCGCGCTCGGAGCGAGGTTCATGCCGACCGGGTCCCACACGCCGTAGCGCGGGTTGATCTTGAAGTCCACCTTGCCAACATACGGCTGAAGCATCCGCACGCCGATCGCGCCCAGCTGGGCCGCCGTCGGCTGCTGGACCTGGTCGGTGGCGACCTTCGAATCGGTCGTCCGCTTCCGCACCACGGCGGTGACCCACCAGGTCGGCGCGCTCGCCGGGTTCGGCTGGAACGCGATGGCGGTGTTCGCGGGCACGCCGAACAGCACGGTCGCGGCGTCCTGCGGCGACGACAGCGCGGGAGCCTGCTGGCCGACGTTGCCCTGCGCGCCGCCGCGGATGTCGGCCTGGATCGCACCCGGGTTGGCCGCGTACTCCTCGGCCTTGGCGATGGCCTGGCCGCGCGCGGCCTTCGGGTCGATCGACGGGGCCTGGCTCTCCGAGGTCGGCGCGCCGATGCTGGTGTAGTCGAAGTTCACCGCGAGCGTCGGCAGGTACTTCAGCGCGATCCGCTGCTGCAAGTACTGATCGGTGACGGCTTCGCGGTGATCGCGCAGCCGCCAGACGAGCTGGGTGACGGCCGCCGACTGGTCCTGCGTGACGGACTCGGGCACCGGCGACGCGAGCGGATCTTGTTGCATGGCCTCGGTGACGGTGGCCTCGTCGACCGAGATGCCTTCCTTCTGCGCGGCCTTTACGACGACCTCGTGCAGCAGCGTCTGCCGGACGATCTCGCGCCCGACCAGGTCGAGCTGGTGCCGCGTGGCGAGCTGCCGGGCGTACGGCTGCTCCTGCACGGCGCGGTCGAGCAGCGCCTGGACCTGGTCGATGGTGGTGACCTGACCGTCGACGACCGCGGCGGTGCCCACCTGACTGGAGCCGGTACCGCATCCGGCGAGAAGGAAAGCTCCGGCGAGAACGGCGCCCAGCGCACGACGGCACCCCATGATCCGCATCACAGGTCCTACCCTCTCACATGCCCTCGAAACGCAACACCATCGAGGCATTCAGCGGGCTATTGTCGACATATGGACTCTTGGTTGTCGATCGAAGTCCTCGACGGGGCCTTCGCGGCGAGCGCGTGGCAACGCGCTCACGGCGACCGTCTGACCGAGGCCGCGCTGACCAACGGCGCCGAGCAGTGGACGTGGCACGTTCACCGCTGGGGCGTGACGCTGGAGATCGAGTTCTCCTCGGAAGAAGAACGAGATCGCTTCCGGCAACTGCCCGCCGTGACCGGCGCCCTCGACGCGGTACCGGATCCAGAACGCGGACTGCTCGTGTACCCGGGTCGCGGCGGCGGTTCGGGAGCCCGGGTGCCGCGGCGTCCCCGGCCGTTGCCGATGTCCGGCTGCGGTGCGTTGCCGACGCCGCAGGAGGAAGTGTCGTTGCGGCTGGCTACCGCGCAACCGCCGGGGTTCGAGGTCTGCCCGGCGAATTGAGGGCGGTCATCGGAACGCGGCGAGGTTCTCCGTCGCCCACTGGCGGAAAATGCGGCCAGGGCGTCCGGTGATCGCGCAGCTCGATCTCCTGGCCGAGCGCTTCCGCCAAAATCTTTGCCTGGTCCCGGAAACTGAGCACCTCCGGCCCGCCCAAGCTGATCGTCTCGCTGGCTAATTCGTCGGTGGACAGCGCTAGTTCGGCGAGGTCAGCGGTGCGGACAGGAGGGCCCGTTCCACCAGCGAATGGTGGCGGGCCAACGCATTGTGCTCGGCGTCGGGCAAGGTCACTGAGTCCGAGGAGAGCAGCACTGCCGGCGGACTCCGGCCGAAACGGCGGCGTTCAGCAGTTCCTCGACGCCGGACGGCTCGGCGTAGAGGAACATGCTGTTCCGGGGCGCGGCTGGCAGCTCGGACGTCGGGCAAGCAGCGCAGCAGGATCGCGCCGATACCGCCACGAGCGCCGGTGGTCAGGACCGTCAAGGGGTGCCTCCGCGGGGAATTCGGTTCTGCGCCCCACCTTCCCCCGCTCGCTGATCGAGTCCAACAAAGATTAGTGGTCGCATTGATCGAGCAGTGCTATGAATCGGCCATAGAGTTGCGGCAGCTCGAGTGCTTCGTCGCGATCGCGGAGGAAGCCAGCTTCACCCGTGCCGCGACCCGGCTGCACCTCGCGCGGGCCACGGTGTCGGCGACCATCGCTTCGCTGGAACGAGAGCTGCACGACCAGGCGCGTCAGCCTCACCGAGGCCTGCCTCGCGCTTCTGCCGAAAGCACGCGCCGCGCTCGATGCCGCCCAATGCTCGCGACACCGTGCACGCGGTCCGGGGCGGGCTGCGCATCGGGACGATGAGTTCCCTCGGGCTGATCGACTTGCCCGCGTTGCTGGGCGGCTTCCACCGCGAGCACCCGCGCGTGTCGGTTCACCTCGCGACCGCGTCGTCCGAAGGCGGATCGCCCGGGCTGATCGCGGCGATCGCCGAAGGGCGGCTCGATCTCGCCCGCCAGCCACGGTGCAGCTGCGGACACTGACGTCCACGCCGCTCGATCTCGTGGTTCCCCGAGATCATCCGTTCGCCCACCGGAACGACCTGGCGCTGACCGACCTGGCGGAGGAACCGTTCATCGATTTCCCGCTCGGCTACGGAAATCGCGCCGTGACCGACCGCGCGTTCGCCGCCGCCGGGGTACGACGGCACCTCGCCATCGAGATCAACGACATCACCGCGGGTACCGATTTCGTCCGGCAGGGGCTTGGCGTGGCACTGCTGCCCCGGGCGATCCTCCCGGCCGACGACGACCTCGTCGCACTGCCGATCGCCGACGCCGACCTGGACTGGCCCATCGCACTGGCCACCCCGGCGGGACGCACCCCCGGGGCCGCCGCCAAGGCGTTCACCAAGCTAGTGACGGAATAGCACTCACACCGCCGCAGGGGTTTTCGTCAACTGGGACAACAACTTCGTGCACCAGTCGAGCAGTTCCTGATCCCGCAGCACCGGCGCACCCATCCGGCCGCCTGCCGGCCCTTCGGTCGGTTTCGGCACTGACACCGTGTTGGTGATCGCCTTGTACATCGCCTTGGGGTACAAGCGTTTCAGCCGCACCAGCTGCGAGTCCATCAACGGCAGCGGGGCGAACCGGATCGTGTTGCCCTGCACCGCGACCTCCGTGACACCGGCGGCCCGGCAAGTGTGCCGGAACGCCGCGACCGCGAGCAGCCGGGTGACCGGGGCGGGCGGCTGGCCGTAGCGGTCGACCAGTTCCTCGCGCACCGCGTCGAGGGCCGCCGTGTCCGGAGCCGACGCGATCTTGCGGTACGCCTCCAGCCGCAGCCGTTCGCCGGGGACGTAGTCGTGCGGGATGTGCGCGTCCACCGGCAGGTCGACGCGGACTTCGGCCAGTTCCTCGTCCTCCGAGGGCTCCGCACCCGCGTGCCGCCGGAACGCTTCGACCGCTTCGCCGACGAGGCGCACGTACAGGTCGAACCCGACGCCCGCGATGTGCCCGGACTGTTCCGCGCCGAGGATGTTGCCCGCGCCGCGGATTTCCAGGTCCTTCATCGCGACCGCCATGCCCGCGCCGAGTTCGGTGTTCTGTGCGATGGTGGCCAGCCGGTCGTGCGCGGTCTCGGTGAGCGGAGCTTCCGGCGGGTACAGGAAGTACGCGTATCCGCGCTCGCGGCCACGCCCGACGCGGCCGCGCAGCTGGTGCAACTGCGCGAGCCCGAGCATGTCGCCGCGTTCCACGATCAGCGTGTTGGCGTTGGAGATGTCCAGGCCGGTCTCGACGATCGTGGTGCAGACGAGGACGTCGTACTCGTTCTCCCAGAAACCCTGGATGATCTTTTCGAGCTTGTCCTCGTTCATCTGCCCGTGCGCGGTGACGACGCGCGCCTCCGGCACCAGCTCGCGGATCCGTTTCGCCGCCTTCTCGATCGACGACACCCGGTTGTGCACGTAGAACACCTGGCCGTCGCGCAGCAGCTCGCGCCGGACTGCGGCGCCGACCTGCTTGTCGTCGTACGCGCCGACATAGGTCAGGATCGGGTGCCGGTCTTCCGGCGGGGTGAGGATGGTCGACATCTCGCGGATGCCCGCCAGCGACATCTCCAGCGTGCGCGGGATCGGCGTCGCGGACATGGTGAGCACGTCCACGTGCGTGCGCAGCGCCTTGATGTGTTCCTTGTGCTCCACGCCGAACCGCTGTTCCTCGTCCACGATCACGAGGCCGAGGTCCTTGTAGCGGATGCCGGTCTGCAGCAGCCGGTGCGTGCCGATGACGATGTCGACCTCGCCTTCGGCGAGCTGTTCGAGGGTCCGGTCCGATTCGGCCTTGTGCGTGAACCGCGAAAGGCCCTTGATGGTGACCGGGAACGACCGCATGCGCTCGGTGAAGGTGTTCAGGTGCTGCTGCGCGAGCAGCGTGGTCGGCACGAGCACGGCCACCTGTTTGCCGTCCTGCACCGCCTTGAACGCCGCGCGCACCGCGATCTCGGTCTTGCCGTAGCCGACGTCGCCGCAGATCACGCGGTCCATCGGGACGCCGCGCTCCATGTCCGACTTGACCTCGTCGATGGCCGCGAGCTGGTCGTTGGTCTCGGTGAACGGGAAGGCGTCTTCCAGCTCGGACTGCCACGGCGTGTCCTGGCCGAACGCGTGGCCGGGCGCGGCCTGGCGGGCGGCGTAGAGCTGCACCAGTTCGGCGGCGATCTCCTTGACCGCTTTTTTGGCGCGCGCCTTGGTGTTCTTCCAGTCCGAGCCGCCGAGCTTGTTGAGCGTGGGCAGCTCGCCGCCGACGTAGCGGGACACCTCGTCGAGCTGGTCGGTGGGCACGAACAGCCGGTCGCCGGGCTGGCCGCGCTTGGACGAGGCGTACTCCAGCAGCAGGTACTCGCGGGTGGCGCCGGCGACCGTGCGCTGCACCATTTCCACGAACCGGCCGATGCCGTGCTGGTCGTGCACCACGTAGTCGCCCGCCTTGAGCGCCAGCGGGTCGACCGCGCCGCGGCGGCGCGACGGCATCTTGGCGTTCAAGTCCTTTGTGGACGAGCCAGCGGTGGCGCCGCGGCCGGTCAGGTCCGCCTCGGACAGCACCACGAGCGCGCGCTCCGGCGAGACGAAGCCCTCCGCGAGCCCGCCGCAGGTGACCGTGACGACCCCGGCGGGCGGCACGTCGGCGAGCACTTCGGCGTGCTTCGCCGGGACCTCGGCCGCCATCAGCTGCTCGACCGCGCGGCTGGCGGTGCCCTGCCCGGCGACGACGAGCACGCCGGTGCCGCCGGACGCGAGGTGCGCGCGCAGGTCGGTCATCGCGCGTTCCAGCTCGCCCCGGTAGGCGGGGGCTGGCTCGATGGCTACGCGGTAGACGTCCGGGTCTTCGCTGGTCAGCTGGGTGAGCGTCCACCACGGGCGCTTGGTGTCCTGCGCGTGCGCGGCGATCTCGGACAGATCGCGGTACGCCGACGCGCCGAGGTCGATCGGGGCCTGTCCGCCCGCCGCGGCGGTGGTCCAGGAGGCTTCGAGGAACTCCTGTCCGGTTCGGACGAGGTCGGCCGCGCGGGCACGGATCTTCTCCGGATCGGCCAGCAGCACGTGGCTGCCTTGCGGCATCGCGTCGGTGAGCAGGGCCAGCTCGCCCTCGCAGAGCACCGGGATGAGCGCCTCCATGCCCTCGACCGGGATGCCGTCGGACAGCTTGGTGAGCATTTCGGCCAGGTGCGCGTCGGCCTCGTACGTGGTGGCCAGCTCGGCCGCGCGCGTCTTGACTTCCGGCGTGAGCAGCAGCTCTCGGCACGGCGGCGCGGTGACCCGCTGGATCTCGCCGGGGAGCGAGCGCTGGTCGGACACCGCGAACGCGCGGATCTCGCTGACCTCGTCGCCCCAGAACTCGACGCGGACCGGATGCTGCGCGGTGGGCCCGAACAGGTCGAGGATGCCGCCGCGGACCGCGAACTCGCCGCGCTTCTCGACCATGTCCACGCGCGTGTACGCCAGCTCGACCAGCCGTTCGAGCAGGTCCTCGAAGCTCTGCTCCTCGCCGACGACCAGGTCGATCGGCGCGAGCGAACCGAGCCCGGGAGCCATCGGCTGGATGAGGCTGCGCACAGTCGAGACCACGACCCGCAGCTCGTCGTCGCCGGCGTGCAGGCGGTGCAGCACTTCCAGCCGCCGCCCGACCGTGTCCGCGCGCGGCGAAAGGCGCTCGTGCGGCAGCGTCTCCCAGGACGGGAAGTCGGCCACGCGGCCGGGCCCGAGCAGCGCGCTGAGCGAAGCGGTCAGCTCGTCGGCCTCCCGCCCGGTGGCGGTGACGGCCAGCACCGGACGGCCCGCGCCGCCGCGCTCGGGGTCTTCGGCCAGCGCGGCGGCCACGAGCTGCCGTACGGCGACAGCGCCTTGCAGTTCGAGCAGCGGGGCGCCGGCGCGCTCGACAACGCCGCGCAGCGCCGGGTCGGGAAGGATGGTTTGGAGGAGTCCGGACAGTACAGCGTCGGTCACCATCCCAGCCTACGTCGCGGCACCGACAGGTTTCCGCTCCCCGGCGATCACCTCCGCCAACAGGGGCAGCTGCCGCTCGACCGCACCGGGTTCCAGCGAGCCGACGCGCAGCAGCACGTGCTCCGCTCCGGCCTCGGCGTATCGGCGCACGGTCGCCGCGACCTCCGAGACCGGGCCGGTCACGGTCGCCTGGACGGTGCTGATCTGCGCCAGCGACCGTTGATAAGTCGCCTGCGCGTAGTCCTCCAGGACGCGCTGACCTCGGCGCGGATCGGGGTCGACGTAGGCCGTCAGGAACAGCGATGGGGTGACCGTGCGATCAGTGGCGGCGCGGATCGTCGCGAGGCCGGACGCGTAATCCGCAGGGTCCGGCGGGTACGGGAGCCAGCCGTCGTAACGCAGAGCGGTGCGGCGTAGCGCGGCTGGCGTCGCGCCGCCCAGCCAGATCGGCGGGCCGCCAACACGCGCGGGCCGAACGGCTGGCGGCAGCCAGTCGTAGTTCAGCACCTTGCCGTGGAACGAGCGCGGCTGCCCGGTCCACAGCTCACGCCAGAGCGTGACGACGTCGTCCAGATGCGAGAACCTCGTCCGGAAATCGACCCCGGCCAGGTCGAACTCCCGCTCGCTGAAACCGGGGAAACCCGCGCCGACGCCGACTGCCAGCCGTCCTTCGGAGATCAGGTCGACCGAGGCCAGCGTCATCGCCGTCTGCACCGGGTTGCGGTGTGCGGGCAGCAGCACAGCGGTCCCGACGGTGACGCGCTCGGTCGCCTGCGCGACCGCGGTGAGCAGGGTGAGCGGTTCGATCCGCGGCCGGGAAAGCGAGTCACCGGCCCAGATCGACGCGAAGCCGAGCCGTTCGGCTTCGCGGGCTAACGCGACGAGGGCACGCGGGGTGCCGCCTGCTTCGAGCTGCGCCTGTCCGGCGGGAAGAAGAAGTCCGAATTCCACGCCGTCGACGATCCAGCTCAGCCCGGTGTACCGGCAATTCCCTGGAGGGAATGGCAAGCGGACGCGGAGACCGACAAGAATCGCGCAGGTGCCCACTTCGTTCGCCGACGCCTTGCGCGACGCCCGTTCCCGCCGCCGGCTCAGCCAGCTCGATCTCGCGCTGAAAGCCGGGACGACGCAACGCCACGTCAGCTTCATGGAACGCGGCCGTTCGCTCCCCGGACGCGGCATGGTGGTGCGCGTCGCCGAGGCGCTCGGCCTGCCGCTGCGCGAGCGCAACGCCTTGCTGCTGACCGCCGGATACGCGCCGGTCTATCCCGAAACGCGGCTGGACGACCCCGCGTTGACGCCGGTGCTGGAGTCGCTGCGCGCGTTGCTCGCCGGGCACGAGCCGTACCCGGCGCTGGTCGTGAATCGCTACGGCGATCTCGTCGCGGCGAACGACGGCTTCGATCTGCTCACCGAGGACGTCGCGACGGAGCTGCTCGAACCGCCGATCAACGTGCTGCGGCTGGCCTTGCACCCGCGCGGGATGGCACCGCGGATCCAGAACTTCGCCGATTGGGCGCAGCACGTGCTCGAACGCCCGCGCCGAGGTCTGGCTCACGGGCCCGATCCACGGCATCAGGCGTTGCTGGACGAACTCACCGGCTACCTGCCGACGCCTGGCGAACCGTCCGGCGACCACCTCGGTTTCGCTGTGCCGCTGCGACTGTCCAGCTCGGCGGGCGAACTGCGGCTGCTCACCGCGATCACGCAGTTCGCCACCGCAGTCGACGTAACGGTCGCCGAGCTGAGTCTCGAAACCTTCCTGCCCGCCGACGCTTCGACCGCGGAGCTGCTCAAGGCGCAACCCAACCGGTGACCTGACCCATCGTCAGCTCCACGCCCGCCCACAGCACCGCCGCGCACAGGCTTCCGATGAAGAAGCGTCGGTACGACAGTCCAGCAGAACCGGCGACACGCGGCACGAGAGTGCGTACGCCAGCGAGGCACCGCCCTAGGACGACTGCTGGCACGCCGTAACGCGCGACGGTCGCTTCGGCCTTGTCCCACTTCGCTTCGCCGATCCGCTGCCCTACGCGGGACCGACGCAGCCTCGGTCCCCACAGTCGACCTTCCCAGTACGCAAGCTGATCCCCCGCGAGCGCCGACGCGACGCAGACCGTGAGCGCTGGCCACAGCTGTAAAGTCCCGCGCTGCACAAGGAAACCCATGAGCAGCAAGGTGGACAGCGTCGGCAACACGATGCCGGGCAACAGCGCTGTCTCGGCCATGATCACCAGCGCGCAGATCAGGTAGACCAGCGGCGCGGGAGCCTCAAGAAGCGACTGAAGCAGGCTGTCCATAGCGGTCCAGTCCCGACCGCACCGGCAAAGCCGCGCGGTACACGTACGCCGGCGGCAGGTTCCGCCAAACCACACTGGTGCGTTCGACGACCGCGAAGCGGCTTCGCAGCAACCGTGCGAACCGACGTGCTGGCGGGGTCCAGGAGGTGTGCGCGTACGCGAAGGTGGTGAAGCGGCCTTGCGGGGAAAGCACCTCGCAGACGGAGTTCAGTACCGCAGCCTGTGGCGCGGCGTGCATGGCTGTCCACGGCAGGCCGGAGACGACCACGTCGACCGGCATCGTCACGTACGCAGCGACGTGTTCCGCAGAGCCCTCCGCAAGATTTAGCGACGGGAAGCGTTCGCGTAGCTCCTGTACGAGGTGCGTATTGATTTCCACCGCGGTGAAGTGCGCGTCGCGCTGAAGCATGCGAAGCAGTACTTCGGTGAACACTCCCGTTCCCGCCCCCAGTTCCACCACGCTGTGCGCGCTCTCGACGCCCAGCCCTGCCGTCATCACTCCGGCCAGCCGTGCAGAGCTGGCGGCGATCGCGCCGGTCCGCATCGGGTGTCGGAAGAACTCCCTGGTAATCGACATGTTTTCGACCGTAGGAAGCGCTTCGGTCGTCGCGGATCGGCTCGGGCGGCGGGAAAAGTCGTTCGCTCGGAGGACCACGGCCATCCTCCGGAACGACGCGCGCGACGACGATCTCGCGTTACGTTCGTTTCGTGCGGAGACTGGTTATGTGGGGGCGCAAGCAGCGTTGGTTGCTGGACTTGCCGCTGTACGCCGTCTTCATCACCTTCGGACCCAACATCGCGGATCAGCAGACCTGGCTGCTGCGCATGGTTTCGATGCTGTTTCTGCTCCCTCTGCTGGTGCGTCGCCGCTACCCGCGCACTGTCGCGCTCCTGATCCTCATCGGAGTAGCGCTCGTCTATACGAACGAGGTATGGGCGTATGACCGTGGCCGTAGCGACCTCGCGATGGCGGTGGTGCTGTACACGCTCGTCAAAGCCGGCGACAGATGGTTCATCGGCTTCGCGGTGGCTATCGCCGGCCTGGACGCCTTCTGGGGATTCACCTGGGGCACCAACACCCTGAACCCGACGCTCACCGTTATCGGCGCACTGCCGCTCTACCTGGCGGCCTGGGCTCTCGGCGCATTCTTCCGCACGAAGGAACAACTCGCCGAAGAAGAACGACTGAGAGCTGAACTGGCAGCGTCCGAGGAACAAGCGCGCAGTCGTGCTTCAGTCGCCGAAGAGCGCACAAGGATCGCGCGCGAGCTTCACGACGTACTCGCGCACAGCATGAGCGTGATCGTCCTGAACGCTGAAGGAGCGAAGCTCGCGCGCCACCACGACCCGGACGCTGTCGACCGTACGCTCGACACCATCAGCAAAACCGGCCGTTCCGCACTCGCCGAGCTTCGGCGACTGCTGGAAGTGATGCACGCCGGCGAACCCGCGCGCGCTCCGCAGCCGACACTCGACCAGTTGCGCACACTCGTCGCGCAGTCCGGCCGCGAAGTCACCCTCGAAGTCAACGGCGACATCGCCGACCTGCCCGCCGGTGTCGCGCTCCAGGCGTACCGCATCGTCCAGGAGGCATTGACCAACATGCTCAAACACGCGCCGCCGGACGCGACCGGCCGCGTCCGGGTCACCTTCGCCGGTCCGGAAATCCACGTCGAGGTCACCAACTCCGGCGGCCGCCAACCGGTCGCGGCGGGACTGCCCGGATCCGGGCGCGGGCTCACCGGCATGGCCCAGCGCGTCACGATGTACCACGGCAAGCTCGAAACCGGCGCGCTGCCGGACGGCGGCTACCGCGTCTCGGCCACGCTGCGGACGGACGCCGCATGACGTCCGTGCTGATCTGCGACGACCAGGAACTGGTGCGCGTCGGGCTGCGGATGATCGTCGACAGCCAGCCCGATCTGGAGGTGGTCGCCGAGGCGGGCGACGGTGCGGAAGCCGTCGAACTCGCCCGCGCGCGACGGCCGGACCTCGTGCTGATGGACGTCCGGATGCCGGTGCTCGACGGCGTCGCGGCCACCGCGCAGATCTGCGCCGAGCTGCCGGACACCTCGGTGCTGGTGATCACGACGTTCGACCTCGACGAGTACGCCTACTCCGCGCTTCGTGCCGGGGCCAGCGGATTCCTGGTCAAGGACGCGCCGTCGGACGAGATGCTGGTGGCGATCCGCGGCGTGCTGCGCGGCGACGCGATGGTGTCGCCATCGGTGACGAAACGCCTGCTCGACCGCTATCTCAGCGCGCACCGGACGCCGCTGGACGAGCAGAAACTGGAGACGCTGACCGAACGCGAGAAGGACGTGCTCGGCCTGATCGCCCGCGGATTGTCGAACACCGAGATCGCCGGGACGCTGTTCATCGGCGAGACGACGGTGAAGACGCACGTCGGACGGTTGCTGAACAAGCTCGGGCTGCGGGATCGGGTGCACGCGGTCGTGTTCGCGTATGAATCCGGATTGGTACGTCCCGGCGGCTGAATCGGGGCATGCTGGACCCATGCGTCTCGTCGCGTTGCTCGCCGCCGTTCTGGTGCTCGCCGCCTGCTCGGCCGCGCCAGCGAGTGTCCCGGCCCCAGCGAAGCCGGAGTCGGGCCGGTTCACCGTGCAGGAGGTCGCGGACGGCCTCGAACACGGCTGGGACATCGCCTTCCTGCCCGACTGGTCGCTGCTCGTGCCGCAGCGTCCCGGCAAGCTCGCGCTGATCCGCGACGGCCGGAAGACCGACGTGCGCGCCGATTTCTCCGATGTCCTCGTGCAGGGCGAAGGCGGTCTGATGGGCTTGGTCCTGGCGGCGGATTTCGCGAAGTCGCGCGAGTTCACCACCTGCCAGACGCACCAGGAGAACGGACGCGCGGTGGATGTCCGGCTCGTCACTTGGCGGCTCGCCGACGACGGAGCGAGCGCGGACAAGGTGCGCGATCTGCTGACCGGTCTGCCGGTGAACCCGAGCGGACGGCATTCCGGCTGCCGTCCGACGCTCGCTCCCGACTGCGCGCTGCTCGTCGGCACCGGCGACACGGCGCGGTCCACCGTGGCGCAGGACCGGCACAGCCTCGGCGGCAAGGTGCTGCGGATCGACGCGAAGACCGGGGAACCGTTGCCCGGCAACCCTTTCCTGTCGTCCGCGGACCCGAACGAACGCCGGATCTACACCTACGGCCACCGGAACGTGCAAGGCGTCGCGATCCGGCCGGGCACCGGGCAGGTGGTCACCTCCGAACACGGACCGGCGTTCGACGACGAGGTGAATCTCCTGCGGCCAGGCGGGAATTACGGCTGGGATCCGTCGAAGGGCGGCGCCGATCCCAGCTATGACGAGAGCGTGCCGATGACCGACAGCACCCGGTTCCCGGCCGCGATTCGTCCACTGTGGACCTCCGGCCAGATCACCGAGGCGACCAGCGGCGACGCGTTTCTCACCGGCAGACAATGGGGCGCGAACGAAGGCGCGCTGGTCGTGGTGGCACTGAAGGGACAGAAACTCCTGCTGCTGCACCTCGACGCCGCCGCGAAGGTCACCGGAGTCACGCTGCCCGCGGAATTCAACGACAAATTCGGCCGGTTGCGAGCCGCCCGGAGCGGCCCGGACGGCTCGCTGTACGTGACGACTTCCAACGGCAGCAACGACAAAGTCCTGCGCGTGACCCCGAGGTGAGATCAGCCGACGTACGCGCCGCCGTTCACGTGCACGACCTGCCCGGTGACGTGTCCGGCCCCCGGGGAAGCCAGGAAGCGCACCACCTCGGCGACATCGTCCGGTTTGCCCGCGCGTTTCGTCATCGTGTTCTCGACCAGCCGCTCCTGGCGTTCGGCGGAAAGCTTGCCGCGGAAGAATTCGGTGTCCACGATCAGCCCCGGCGCGACAATATTCGCGGTGATCCCCCGCTGACCGAATTGGCGCGCGGCTTCGGCATTCCACACCTCCACCGCGGCTTTCGCCCAGCCGTACGACTCCGCGCCGGTGTGCCCGGCGATCGAGCCGATGGTGACAATGCGGCCGTTGTCGGCCAGCCGTTGCCCCAATGCCGACGTCACGAACGCGGCGGAGAACAGATTCGCCCGGATGTTGGCCGTCCAGGCAGCGTCGAGCGCTTTCAGCCCCCGGCCGTCGGAACGCAGGAAATCCGTGTTGCCGCCAGCGTTGTTCACCAGCACGTCGACCCGTTCCGGCAACTGGTCGCACGCCGCCTCGACCGCCTCGGGATCGCTCGCGTCGAAGCTCACCGCACGCGCGCCGAGCAGCGTCGCCGCCTCGGTGAGCACGTCCTCGCGCCGTCCGGTGATCGTGACCCGATCACCGTCCCGGGCAAACGCCGCGGCGATCGCGTATCCGATTCCGGTACCGCCCCCGGTCACTACTACGTCCCGATTCATCCCCACATCCTTTATTGCTAAAGTACCTCTTGTGGACGACGGTACCGGCGGCGGGGAAAACCCGTCAAGCGACGAGGTGGACGAGATTCAGCGGGCGTGGCTGCGAGAGCGGCCGGGCACGCCGGTGTCGTCCATCGGCGTGATCACGCGGATCTGGCACATCGCGAAACTGCTGGAGGACGACCGGCGCGCGACCATGCTGGAACTCGGGATGGACGCCTCCACCCGCACGCTGCTCAGCACGCTGCGCCGGGCCGGGCCGCCGTACCGGCTCAGCGCGGGCGAACTCGCGAAACGCTGCCGGGTCAGCCCTGGCGCGATCTCCCAGCAGACCGCCCGCGCCGAACGTGACGGCCACGTCCGCCGGGTCAAGTCCACTTCGGACCGTCGCGGGGTGTACGTCGAACTGACCGAAGCCGGCCACGAGCTGATCGAGCGAACCGTCGGAGATCTGCTGGAGCACGAGGAAAACTTGGTGTCTTCGCTGTCCCTGGCGCAGCGCGAGCAGCTGGCCGATCTCCTGCGCATCCTGCTCGCGGACCTGGACCAGCGAGCGCGGAGGTAAGGTGGCTGACATGCCCACCATCGACAAAGTCGCCTGGCTGCACGTGGTCGACGGCCAGCTGCTCGCCGCGCGTTCCGCGGGCAAGGACACCTGGTACCTGCCCGGCGGGAAACGCGAGGAGGGCGAGTCGGACGTCGAGACGCTCGTCCGGGAGATCGCCGAGGAACTGAGCGTCACGCTGGATCTGGCGTCCGCGCAGCTGGCCGGGGCTTGGGAAGCACAGGCGCACGGCAAGGCGGACGGCGTCGTGGTGCGAATGACTTGCTACACCGCGGATTACACCGGCGAGCTGAAGCCGAGCAGCGAGATCGAGTCGTTCGGCTGGCTCGCCCACGCCGACCGCGACCGGGTGTCGGCGACAGTCCAGCTGATCCTCGATGACCTGCACGCCCAAGGAAAACTGGTCTGACGCCGCGCCTCGGGACGACGGTGCCCGGAGTCGCCGACGTCGAACGCGCGACGCGGGTTCTGGTCCGAAGCGCTCGGGCTCGTCGAGGACCCGGAATGGGCGAGTGAGACATGGCGGACCCTGGCGGCGCGCACGCACTTGGACTCGGAGCACAACGGGTCGACTCGGAGCATTACCCGCCCGAGCCGGACTTCGTGGTGCTCGCCGACCCGGACGAAAGCCTATTCTGCGTAGTCGATCTGAGCAACGCGCCGTCCGGCGGATAAGGATTCAGCCGAGCAGCCGGGGCTTGTTTTCCAGGTGCGACAACCCGTTCCAGGCCAGATTCACCAGATGCGCGGCGACCTCGTCGCGCTTCGGTTTGCGCGCGTCCAGCCACCATTGCCCGGTGAGCGCGACCATGCCGACGAGCGCCTGCGCGTAGAGCGCGGACAGCTTCTCCTCATACCCGCGCGCGGCGAACTGCTGCGCGAGGATGTGCTCGACCTGGCTGGCGATGTCGTTGAGGACAGTCGAAAAGGTGCCGGTGGAACTGGCGACCGGGGAATCGCGGACGAGAATGCGGAAACCGTCGTGGGAATCCTCGACGTAACTCAGCAACGCGACGGCGGCCTGCTCCAGCATCACCCGCGGATGTCCGCCGTGGAGCGTCGAGATCATCCGGTCGAGCAGCAGCTGCGTCTCCCGGTCGACGACGACGGCGTAAATGCCTTCCTTGCCGCCGAAGTGCTCGTAGACAACCGGTTTGGACACGTTCGCCCGCGCGGCGATCTCCTCGACCGAGGTGCCGTCGAAACCCTTCTCGGCGAACAACGCACGCGCCACGTTGAGCAGTTGCTGCCTGCGCTCGGTGCCCGTCATGCGCACCCGGGCGACCGGTGCGGCCGGCCGCGCGCCGGTGACCGCCGCTTCTCGTTTCGCCCGTCGTCTCGCCGCCATTCGCAGCAGGGTAGCGGGCTTGGCTCCGGCGGGCTTCAGGGAGCCGCGGCCGGCTCGGCCCGAACATGAACAAACCCCGCCGGACGACGGGGTTCATTCGAGAGTGTGTGCGCCGGGAATACTCAGCCCCGGCAAAGGAAAACCTACTTGGCCTCAGCCGCGATCCGGGCCAGCCGCTGCGGGGTCGGCCACCGCACGTCGTGCACCCAGCCGAACTTTTCGAAGATCCAGATCAGCCGCGCCGACATGTCGATCTGGCCTCGTTTGACGCCGTGCCGGGCCGAGGTCGGGTCGGCGTGGTGCAGGTTGTGCCAGGACTCGCCGAAGGAGAAGATCGCCAGCGGCCAGAAGTTCGCCGAACGGTCGCGGGCGGCGAACGGCCGCTCGCCGATCATGTGGCAGATCGAGTTGACCGACCAGGTCACGTGGTGCAGCACGCACACGCGGACCAGCCCCGCCCAGAAGAACGCGGTCACCGCGCCCCACAGCGACCACGAGATCAGTCCGCCGAGCAGCGCCGGGCCGAACAGGCTCACCACGGCCCACAGCCAGAACAGGTCGTCGACCTTGCGGATCGCCGGGTCCTTCACCAGATCCGGGGCGAACCGGGCCTGGTTGCTCGTGTCGCGATCGAACAGCCAGCCCATGTGCGCGTGCCAGAAACCCTTGGCGATGGCCAGCGGCGAGGTGCCGAAGGCCCACGGCGAGTGCGGATCCCCGTCGCGATCGGAGAACGCGTGGTGGCGCCGGTGGTCGGCCACCCAGGTGATCACCGGGCCTTGCAACGCGATGCTGCCCGCGATCGCCATCACGACGCGCAGCCACGGCTTGGCCTTGAACGAACCGTGGGTGAAGTAGCGGTGGTAGGCGACGGTGATGCCGAGCCCGCTGATGCCGTAGAAGACGACGAACAGCGCGACGTCCAGCCAGGTCAGACCCCAGCCCCAGGCGAACGGCACGGCGATCAGCAGTGCCACGAGCGGCATCAGGACGCCGAGGTACACCGAGACCTGGACGCCGACTGAACGCTGCCCCTCGGTGATCGGTTTGGGGCCCTTCGGCGGGCCTCCGGCTGACTGGGAACGGTCGAGGGTAGCCGTCATACGCACACTTCTTCCTCTGACAACACCCGCACAGAGGGTGCCCTTACCTACGGTGTCGTAAGTTACGGTACAGGAGGTTTCCGGCGCTGTGGAGGCCCGAAAAGTCCGATTGCCCGGTGCCCGGGACGGCCTTGTGGCGCACGCCTCCCCCTCCTGGCGCCCCCGTCCTCGATCATCGCTATCCTGACCAGGACCGATCCGCCGTAGTGTAATCGGCAGCACTTCAGATTTTGGTTCTGACAGTTCAGGTTCGAATCCTGGCGGCGGAGCTGCACATCCGGCGAGGGCGATGGGAGTGGGGGCGGCTGAGCGAGGAACCGAGCGACCCCGCGGGCGCCCGTCGCCCGACCCTGGTCGAGATGTCGGACGCGTGGCTGGTGGGGCGCGCGCGGGAACTCATCGCGGCCGTTCAGCGCCAGGAGCACGAAAACCAGCTCGAGATCGTCAAGATCATGGACGAGCTGCTCGAGGAGACCCTGCGCCGGGGAGAACCCACGCTCGTCGCCCAACTGCTGCGCGCCTCCGCTTTCTCCCGGCTCGTCACGCGCGGCCTCGCCGCCGAGGCCGAACCCCGGCTCGACGAGATGCTCGCGCACACCCGCCGGCACGGTCTGTCGCTGCTTCGCGCGGACGCGCACGCGCTGCGCGGACGCCGGCTCGTGCTCGCCGCGCAGGAGGACGCCGCGCTCACCGAGATCGCCCGCGCGCTCGCGATCCTCGACGACTCCACGATTCCGGACCGCCAGGTCGGCGTCCGCAACTGGAACCGCATGCAGTCGATGGCGCTCATCGACTGCTGGATAGTGCTCAACCAGCTCGGCGTCTACGAGGCCGCCGAAGAGGTGATCGGCCGCGCGCACCAGGCGATCCGGGAAAGCGCGAGCCCGCACGAAATCACCCTGCAGCTGATGAACCGGGTCAAGATGCTGCTCGGCTGGGGCCTTCGGCTCGAGCGGATCGAGCAGTACGACGAATCGGCGGAGAAGTTCCGCACCGCCGCGTCGATGGCGGTGGCCGCGGAGGGCCCGTTCGCCGAATCGCTGTTCCCGCGCAAGATCGGGGTGTCGGCGGTCGACCAGGTCGGCGTGCTGGCCGCGGCGCTCGCGCTGCACGACCCGGCCGCCGAACACGTCGAACGCCTGCAGGGCATGCATCTCGGCCACCACTACCCGCACGAGCAGGAGCTGGTCGCGATCGCGCTGGCCCGCTGTCTCGATCAGGCAGGCCGCCGCGGCGACGCGCTGCAGGTGCTGCGCGAGGTCCGTGACGTGCTGGCCGATGACGTCTCGCAGCCGTCGATGCGGCTCACCCTCTCCCGCGAACTCGCCCGGCTCGACCCGGAAGCGGCGAGCCAGTCGCTGATCGACTACGCGACCGCGCTGGAGACCGAAATGTGGGCGCTGCGCGAATCGCAGATCGCCACGCTGAACGCGCGCCGCGAGCATGAACGGCTGTCCGCCGAGCACGGCGCGATCACCCAGCAGGCGCTGCAGGATCCGCTCACCGGCTTGCCGAACCGGCGCGCGCTCGACGAACGGCTGCGCTCGCTGGCGTCGTCGGCGGACGCGCAGCCGCTCGCGGTCGCGCTGGTCGACCTCGACGGGTTCAAGGGCGTCAACGACAGGCAGTCGCACGCCGAGGGCGACAACGTTTTGCGTGTTGTCGCAAGCACTCTGCGCGACGCTCTGCGCGGCGACGACGTCGTTGCCCGCTACGGCGGCGACGAGTTCATCGTGCTGCTGCCCGGCGCGCCGGCGTCGGCGGCGAAGATGGCGCTCGGCCGCGCGGCCAAGTCGGTCGCGACGCTGCCTCATCACCTTTCGCACGGGGTGACGTTGTCCATTGGACTCGTGTCGCTGCGTCCGCAGGAGCGGGCCGAGCAGGTGCTCGCGCGCGCAGACGCGGCGATGTACGAAGCGAAACGCGGCGGTGGCAACCAGGTGGCGTCGGCCAACTCGATGGCGGGCGACGGCATGGGCGGCTGGCCTGGGGAAACGGCTCCGACCGACCCCGCGTGGAGCGCTGGGGACCCCACGTAGGATCGTTGGTGCTCGTCAACGCACCGGTGAATCGTTGGGAGACTCGTGAGCGGCCCGCTGAGCACGCTGATCCTCGCTGCGGGTGAGGGCACCCGCATGCGTTCCTCCACTCCTAAGGTGTTGCACCCGATCGCCGGAAGGCCGCTGGTGGAACACGCTGTGCGCGCCGCCGCCGGCCTCGCGCCGCAGCATCTGGTGGTCGTGATCGGACACGGCCGCGACGCCGTGCGCGCCGAACTCGACCGGGTCGGGCAGGCGCTGGGCCGCGAGGTCGCCACCGCCGTGCAGGAGGAGCAAAAGGGCACCGGCCACGCCGTTTCGTGTGCGCTGGCGGAACTGCCGGAAGGACTCACCGGCACCGTGGTCGTCAGCTACGGCGACGTTCCGCTGCTGGACACCGAAACCCTGGAAGCGCTGCGGGCCGAGCACGCCAAGGCGGGCAACGCGGTCACCGTGCTCACCGCCGAGGTCGCCGACCCGACCGGCTACGGCCGCATCGTGCGCGGCACCGACGGCTCGGTCAGCGCGATCGTCGAGCACAAGGACGCGACGCCGGAGCAGCGGGCGATCACCGAAATCAACTCCGGCGTCTACGCCTTCGACGCGGCTGTGCTGATCGACGGCCTGTCGCGGCTGTCCACCGACAACGCGCAGGGTGAGCTTTATCTCACCGACGTCCTCGGCATCGCCCGCGAGGACGGCAAGGGCGTCGGCGCGCTGGTGGTCGACGACCCGTGGGTCACCGAGGGCGTGAACGACCGCGTGCAGCTTTCGGTGCTCGGTGCCGAGTACAACCGTCGCATCGTGCGCCGCTGGCAGCGCGAAGGCGTCACGGTCACGGACCCGAACACCACCTGGATCGAGGCGGACGTCACGCTCTCCCGTGACGTGCTGATCGAGCCGAACACCCAGCTCAAGGGCCATTGCTCGGTCGGTGAGGGCTCCGTTGTGGGCCCGGACACCACGCTGACCGACGTGCAGATCGGCGCGGGCGCTTCGGTCGTCCGCGTGCACGGTTCGGACTCTGAGCTGGGCGACGGCGTGAATGTCGGTCCGTACACGTTCCTGCGGCCGGGCACGAAGCTCGGTGCGAAGAGCAAGCTGGGTGCGTTCGTCGAGACGAAGAACGCGCAGATCGGCACCGGTACAAAGGTGCCGCATCTCACGTACGTGGGCGACGCGATCGTCGGCGATCACAGCAACATCGGCTGTTCCAGTGTGTTCGTGAACTACGACGGGGTGGCCAAACACCAGACCGTTGTCGGCTCGCATGTCCGGCTTGGGGCGGACAACACGCTGGTCGCGCCGGTGCGGATCGGGGACGGCGCTTACAGTGGAGCCGGTGCGGTGATCCGCGACGACGTCCCGCCTGGCTCACTGGCGCTGTCGGCCGGTCCGCAGCGCACCATCGAAGGCTGGGCGGTCCGGCGCAGGCCGGGCACGCCCGCGGCGGAGGCGGCGGAAGCCGCACTCGCCTCCCAGCAGGACACCGTTGTGTCCGAGTCAGCAGCAGGAACCGACGGGGAGTCGCCAGCATGAGTCCGAAGTCAGGTACGCCGAAGAAGAATCTGATGCTCTTCTCCGGGCGTGCGCACCACGAGCTCGCGGAAGAGGTCGCCAAGCACCTCAACGTGACGATCACCCCGCAGACCGCGCACACGTTCGCCAACGGCGAGCTGTTCGTGCGGTTCGAGGAGTCGGTGCGCGGTACCGACGCGTTCGTGATCCAGGCGCACACCACGCCCATCAACGAGTACGTGATGGAGCAGCTGATCATGGTGGACGCGCTGAAGCGCGCGAGCGCCAAGCGGATCACCGTGGTCATGCCGTTCTATCCGTACGCCCGCCAGGACAAGAAGCACAAGGGCCGCGAGCCGATCTCGGCGCGGCTCATCGCGGACCTGTTCAAGACCGCGGGCGCGGACCGGATCATGACGGTCGACCTGCACACCGCGCAGATCCAGGGCTTCTTCGACGGCCCGGTCGACCACCTGCTGGCGCAGTCGGTGCTCGCCGACCACATCAAGTCGACCTACGGCGACGCGGACATCACGGTCGTCTCGCCGGACTCGGGCCGTGTGCGCCTTGCCGAGAAGTGGGCGCAGCAGCTCGGCGACCGGCCGATCGCGTTCATCCACAAGACGCGCGACCCGGACAAGCCGAACCAGGCCGTCGCGAACCGCGTGGTCGGCAAGGTCGAGGGCAAGCTCTGCGTGCTGATCGACGACATGATCGACACCGGCGGCACGATCGTGAAGGCCACCGAGGCCCTGCTGGAAGAGGGCGCGGCGGACGTGGTCATCGCGACCACGCACGGCATCCTCTCCGACCCGGCCACCGAGCGGCTTTCGCAGTGCAAGGCGCGCGAGGTCATCGTGACGAACTCGCTGCCGATCCCGGAGGAAAAGCGCTTCCCGGGGCTGACGGTGCTGTCCATCGCGCCGATGCTCGCGGAAGCGATCCAGCAGGTGTTCGAGGACGGCTCGGTCACCTCCCTGTTCGACGGCAACGCCTGAGTCTCTGCAGCTTTAGTCTCAGCATCTTCAGTCTCGGCAGCTTTAGTCTCAGCATCTTCAGTCTCGGCAGCTTCTGAACGGTTCTGAACAACGCGGCCCGAGTTGGCGGCGCGGCCTGGATCAGGTCGCACCCCGCTGGCTCGGGTCGCGTCGTTTGGCGAGCACGCTCCGCGTGCGAGACCGCGCCCGTTTGCCGGGGAAAGGCTTACCTGAGCCAGGCGGCCTAAGCCGCACGGCCTGAACCAGGCGGCCTGAACCGAGCAATCTGAGCCGGACAGCCTGAACCAGGCGGCCGAACCGGGCGGCCCGGGGTGAGGCATGCGGCACCGCCACCGGTCCAGCCACGCCGCCTCGCCGAGACCTCGCCGTCTGGCCCCTGCCCGTCGCCCAGCTCAAGCCACGGCCGCCCCAGCCAAGCTAACCGGCCGCGTCAGCCGGATCGCCCAACCCAGCCACGCCGCCTGGCCCGACCGTCGCCCAACTCAGCCACGGCCGCCCCAGCTCAGCCGCGCCGACCGTCACGCCGCGCCCATATCCGAAGACAGCCACCTCTCCGGCCGCATATGGATCGCCATGTGCTCCCCTAGCTGCGTCCGCTCGTACTCCACATACCCGGCCACCTTGTCGGCGGGCAGGTACCGCGAAGCCATCTCCCACGTCAGCTCGTAGCTGCCCGGCCGCGTCCGGACCACCGGACCCTCCACCGACACGTACCGCACCGTCGGCTCGACCCTCTGCACCATCAGGCTGAACCGACCGGCCGCCTCGATCGCTTTCGCCTTGCGCGAGTTCGGTTCCGTGATCACCCACAGCTCGCCACCGGGGTGTACTGGTACCAGATCGGCACCGTCAGCGGCGCTCGGTCCGGGCGCTCCACCACCGCGAGCGCGCCGATGTGCGGTTCGGCCAGAAACTGTTCCCGTTCTTCACTCGACAACACCATGCCCCCGAAGCTAGCCCCGGGGTACGACAAAAACCGGGTTCCGCCGGCGGCGAAAACCGATGCGTCACCCATCCGGGACTGACTAGCGTCGCAGCCATGGGGAAATTCGAATTCGGCGTCAGCCTGCGGCTCACCGCCGACGGCACTGAGTGGACCGAAAAGTGCCAGCGTGCCGAGGAACTCGGCTACGACCACCTGACTGTGCCCGACCATCTCGGGCCGGGGCGACTGTCTCCGTTCCCCGCGCTCACGGCCGCGGCGGCGGTGACCGAGCGGGTGCGGGTCGGCACGCTCGTGTCCAATGTGCCCTTCTACAACCTGGCGCTCTTCGCCCGCGATGTCGCCACCACCAACAAACTCACCGGAGGCCGCTTCGAACTCGGCCTCGGCTCGGGCCATATGAAGCACGAGTTCGACGACGCCGGACTGCCCTGGCGCAAAGCCGCCGACCGGATCACGTACCTCACCGAAGGTCTCGCCGAGCTGCGCACGCGCGTCGAGGACGAGGGCGGCATGCCGAAGCTGCTGATCGCGGGCAACAGCGACGGCGTGCTGAAGCTCGCGGCGGAACAGGCGGACATCGCCGGGTTCGCCGGTCTCCGTCAGGATCGAGGACGTCCGCCGGGCACGTTCGTGCTCGACAACGACGTGGCGATGGACGAGCGGATCGCGTATTTCCGTTCCCTGGCAGGGGATCGCGAGATCGACTACAACATGCTGGTCCAGCGCGTCGTGGTCACCGACGATCGCCGCGCGGCCGCCGAGGAATGGCATGCCGAGACCGAGGAACGCAGCGCGGCGGACGTCGACGAACTGCTACGCGCGCCGCAGCTGCTCTTCGGCACGGTGGACGAAATGGTGCAGCAGCTGATTGCCCACCGCGAACGGTACGGCTTCTCCTACTTCACCGTGTTCGAGGCGATGATGGAGACTTTCGCTCCGGTGGTGGCTGAACTGCGGGGTCGTTAGCCGCCGCCTGCACCTTCGCGACGGCGTCTCCGGCGATCAGCGTGAGCACGCGGCCGAGGAGACCGTCCGGCACGGCTTCGTCGTCGATGTCGGCTTCCACCGCCAATCCGTTGCTCAACGCGAGCAGCACGACGGCGAATTCCTCGGCAGGCAAAGGAAGTTCGAGGGCCAACCCCTCAGCGAGCCGGTTCAAGGCACGGGCGATCGTGTCGCGAACCTCCCGGCGGCGCCGGCGCAACGCGTCGCGCCGCCGGTCGTCGTGGTGCGCCATCGCGAAAAACTCGGCCAGCAGCCGGTGCCACACCGCGTCGGTGCGCATTTCGTACATCAGCACCGCGGCGACGTTCGCCAGACCCGCGCCGCCGTCGTCCGCTTCGGCGAAACTCGCCAGGCTCGCCTCGAGCCGGTGCGCGGCGTGCTCTTCCATCAACGCCAGCACCAGCTCGTCTTTCGACGCGAAACTCGAGTAGACCGCACCTTTCGTCAACCCAGCAGCGGCGGCCACCTCGGTCAGTTTCGTCGCGGCGATTCCCTGCTCCCCGAACACGGCGAAGGCCGCGTCGAGGATGCGCCGCCGGGTCTCCGCCCGCGTCGGCCGCGTCCGGCCGGTCATCGGCTTCTCCCTCATCCGGGGGTTGACACTGCCTCAGCCCGCTCAATACCTTCAGGTATCCAATACCCACGGGTATCCACTGTCAAGGACGACAGGGAAGGACCGCTCCGATGAGGTTGCGTATCGTCCTGGCCGCCGCGGCATTGCTGACCGCCGCGTTCGCCGCCCCAGCCACTGCCGCTGCGACCGGCGGCGTCAACGATCCGGCGTGCCGGCCGAGCAGCGCGCATCCGCGTCCGGTGGTGTTCCTCCACGGGCTCGGCGCGACGTCCTATGAGGACTTGAACTTCCTCCAGGAGCACGTCGCCGCCAAGGGATACTGCACCTTCAGCCGGACCTACGGCGCGTACCCGCAGTTCCCGGTAGTCGGCGGACTTCGCCCGATCGCCGACTCCGCAACGGAAATCAAGCAGTTCGTCGGTGAGGTGCTGACGGAAACCGGTGCGGCGCAAGTGGATCTGGTCGGCCACTCCGAAGGCGGCTTCCAGTCCCTGTACGTCACGAAGACTCAAGGAATCGCCGACCGGATCGGCTCCGTCGTGGCGATCGCGCCGCCCGCGCACGGCACCACGTTCGCCAATCTGACGAAACTGGCGTACCTGCTGGGAATTCGCGATGAAGTCGGCAAGGTGCTCACCGCGTTCGGCTGCCCGGCCTGCGACAACCTGATCACCGACGGCAGCGCGGTCCAGACGCTCACGAACGGTCCCATCGCGCAGCCCGGCGTGCGCTACACGGTGCTCACATCGCGGTTCGACGAACTGGTCACGCCCACCGAAACGTCCTTCGTGCGCGAGCCGGGCGTCACGAACGAGTACATCCAGGACACCTGCCCGTTCGATCCGGTCGGGCACATCGGCGAGGCCTACGACCTCAACGTCTGGAACCTGGTCACCAACGCGCTCGACCCGGCGCACGCCGAGAAATTCCTTTGCACCGCCGGATCTCCCGGCTGAGACACAAAGCGACCCGGTGGTGCCACGAGCACCACCGGGTTCCGCGCTCAGTACGCCAGCGTGAACCGGGCGCGCGAGTGCTTCGGCTCTTCGATCTCGTCCAGGAACGCGATCGCCAGGTCCGCGCCGCTGATGTGCGACCGGCCGTCGGCGTCGCTGACCAGCACGTCGCCGCCGAGACGGAACTTGCCGGTGCGCTCGCCCGGGATCCAGGAGCCGAACTCGGCCGCCGGGCTGACGTAGAACCAGTCGACATCGTCGCCGGGCAGCTCGCGCAGGGCCTCCAGGACGAGGACGTGGCTGCCCGCCTCCGCCTTGTACTCCTCCGGGAACTCCGGGGTGTCGATCACTCGCGGCCCGTCCTCGCTGACCCGCAGCGAACCCGCGCCGCCGACGATCGCCAGCCGCGCGCCGTTCGCGCGAGCCGCTTCCAGCAGCGTCGGCAGGGCGTCCACCAGACGGCGGCCCTCGTCGTCCGCGCGGCCCGGCGTCGCGACCACGAGCACGTCCGCGCCCTTGGCCACCGAAGCGACGAACTCCGCGTCATGCATCGATCCCGACCGCGCCTCGACACCGGAGGGCAGGCCCTCGGCCTTGCGCGCGACTCCGGTCACGGAGTGCCCGCGCCGCAGCGCCTCGTCGGTGATCCGGCTGCCGGCGAATCCCGTCGCGCCGAACACCACAAGCTTGCTCATTTGCCGCTCCTCGAAAAGAAAGTCCGTCTCGTCGAATCCGATGGTAAGGACCGGTCTTCGGCTACTTCAACGGAAGAAACGCACCCCGAGGTGAGCGTGCAGGTCAGCCGCCGAGCGCGGCGAACGCGGTGGCCAGCTTCGCCTTCACCGCGTTCGCGTCGACCGGCGAGCGCACCTCGGCGACCGCCGTCGGCTTCGCCAGCACCTGGTAGCTAGCGGTGCGGTTGGGCAGGGAGAATTTGACCGAACAGGACATCGTGATGGTCGCGTCCGCGGCCGCGTCGCCCTCGGTGGCACAGCTTTGCGAGCCGAGCGAGTCCGCGCTGATCTCCACCGAAAGCTTGATGTGCACATTCGGTTTGGAACCCGGCTGATTGCCGACGACGCTGTTCGAAACGTCCACTGTGGTCTTGCAGGAACCGACGTAGTCCTGGCAGTCGAGTTTGTCGTTGAGCACCGTGACGCTCGCCTGCGCGAGCCCGTCGAACGGCTGCCCGATCGCGTCGACCGCGGCGTTGAAATCATTGTGGAACTGCTTGATCTCGGCGGCGCTGAGCGGCCGGACGCGGAACGCCGCGCCCAGCTTCGGGCCGCCGCGCGGGTCGAGCAGCGCCGGCGCGAACCCGGCGACCCGGTGCGGTGCGGCGGTGGTCACCTGCAGCGCGCCGCCGAGGTCGTACACCTCGGTGCCGTCCGGCAGCTTCTGCTTCCGCGGAGCGCCCGAGCCGAGACCGCCGAGCGCCTTGCGCAGTTCGCCGGCGAGCTTCGGCGGGGCCAGCCGCGCGGCCGGGTCGACCGGAAGTTCGCTCCCGACGGTGTGCACCCATCCGCCGCCGAACTGGGTGCTGTTCTCCTCCAGCCCGTGCGACTTCCAGTAGTCCGCGTCGGCCGCGAGGTACAGCTGCCCGGCCGGCTCGGTGATCCGCACCGACTTGCCTTCCATCGGCAGCGCGCCGAAGCCGTTGCCGTCGCGCGCGACGCGGTACGTCAGCGTCGCCGGGTTGCCGGCGCCGTCCTTCAGCGTCGCGTCGTACTGCAGCGCCGGCGCCTGCTCCAGCGCTTGCAGCGCGGCGTCGATCGCCGTCTGCTGCTGCGCACGCTGCTCAGCCAGCTGCCGGTCGGCATCGGACAGTCCCGCGGTGCCGGTCACCGCGACCTGGCAGCCCGCGAGAAGCCCACCCAGCAGCACCAGTGCTGTCGCAGTCCATCGAACTCGCATGTCGGCCGCCCCTCTTTCCGCGGGAATCATGCCACCCCCATCAGATCGACGGGCGGGACGGGATTTGTGTCGTCACCCACCCACGCGGGGGAGCGTCGGCCGACCCGGTGCGTGCCCGTGCGGACCGGCTGGTTTACACTTCTCGGGTTGTCTCGGCGAGGCGGGTGCGCCTGTAGGTGCCCGGCGTGATCGACGCGGCGGCTCGAGAAGCCCCGTGGTCTGCTCACGCCCGCAATCTCGCCGCCGTGCACAACCGCCCCCGAGCAGAGATCGACGATCCCGCCGCCCCCTGCCGCACGTCGTGTGATTGAAGGAGTGCTACACCGTGTCCGAGGTACGTCTTTCCGTCGAACCGCGCACCGAGTTCGGAAAGGGTGCCGCCCGCCGCACCCGTCGCGCCGGCAAAATCCCCGCGGTGCTCTACGGGCACGGCTCGGACCCGCGGCACTTCGCGCTGCCGGCCATCGAGTTCGCCCGCGTCGTCCGCGAGAACGGCACCAACGCCGTCATCACGCTGGACCTGCAGGGCAACGTCGAGCTGGCGCTGACCAAGACCATCGTGGTCCACCCGCTCAAGAACTACATCGAGCACGTCGACCTGCTGGTCGTCAAGCGCGGCGAGAAGGTCACCGTCGACGTTCCGATCGTCGTCACCGGCACCGCGAGCCCGGGCACCCTGGTCGCCCAGGACATCGACACGATCCAGGTCGAGGTCGAGGCGCTGCACATCCCCGAGCAGTTCGAGGTCTCCGTCGAGGGCATCGAGGCCGGCGTCCAGATCACCGCGGGCCAGATCGCCCTGCCCGCCGGTGCCGAGCTGGTCACCGACGCCGAGGCGCTCGTCGTCGCCGTCAACGAGGCCCCGCGCGGCTCGGCCGACGAGGACGCCGAAGCCGAGGAAGCCGCCGCCGAAGCGGCCGAATAAACTCCCTTTCGTGAGTGAAGACGTGCCCGGGGCCGGCGAGCTGATTCTGCTCGCCGGCCTTGGCAATCCCGGGCCGCAGTACGCCGGGAACCGGCACAACGTCGGGTTCATGGTGCTCGACGAGCTGGCCCGCCGGATCGGCGGGAAGTTCAAGGCGCACCGCAGCGGGGCCGAGGTGCTCGAGGGCAGGCTTTCGGGCTCCCGCGTCGTGCTGGTGAAGCCGCGGTCGTTCATGAACCTCTCCGGCGGACCAGTGGTCGGCGCGGCCCGGTTCTTCAAGGTCCCGCCGTCCGGCGTCGTGGTGGTGCACGACGAGCTGGACGTCGATTTCGGCGCGCTGAAGCTCAAGCTCGGCGGCGGCGACAACGGACACAACGGACTGCGGTCCATCACCAAATCGCTCGGCACGCGTGACTACTACCGCGTGCGGTTCGGCATCGGGCGGCCGCCGGGCAGGCAGGATCCGGCGGATTTCGTGCTGAAGGATTTCTCGACGGTCGAGCGCAAGGAGCTCCCGTTCGAGGTCGACCGGTGCGCGGACGCCACCGAGGCGTTGCTTTCGCAGGGGCTGGCGGCGGCGCAGAACGCGTTTCACGCCGCCTGACGGCAAGCTACGCGGCTTTCCCCGGACCGCACACCAGCCCACACCGCACGCGCTACTGAGGCACCCCGTGCGGCGTTTCGGGCCGTTGTGCATGTGGGTGAGCGGCTGTGGCCGTGCGTGATGGAATTCTCACTCGATGGGCGGCTTATGGGGCCCTGATCGAGTCGTCCGGGCGGGCGCGGGCTTCCCGGAGTGGCCGGGACCAGTTAGGACGGATTCAGGAGAACGCATCACCCCGACCCCTGAATCGGAGAATGATCAATGTCGTTTACCGCCGAGGATCTCGCTGAGGTCGCTTTCGGTAACGCCCCGATCGGCCGTCGCGGCTACGCCAAGCAGGAGGTCGACGACTTCGTGCGGCGGATCGCCAAGACGATCGCCGACGAGGACGATCTCACCGCGGCCGAGGTCCACCACGTGCTGTTCTCCAAGCCGTTGATCGGCAAGCGCGGGTATGACGAGCGCGAGGTCGACCAGTTTCTCGACGAGGCGGAGACGCAGCTGGCGGAGAGGTCCGGGCGGAGGGTGCCGATGATTCCGGGAAGCCGGGACCACAGCGAGGCCACCGCGGGACGCGCCTCCTGGCCCGTCGTCACCGAGGCACCGGCCGAACGGCTGCCGGGCCGGTAACCCCGCGAATTCTGCCGCGAAGGCCGCTTCGAGGACCCCCTCGAAGCGGCCTTCGTCGCGTACCGACGCGGCAAAGGCCGCTACTGGCCGAGAAAGATCAACTGTCCGCGTTCTTGGCGATCTTCTCCGCGTACTGCACCGCGGTGGCCGCCCGCTTCACCTTGCCCGAAGGAGTCTTGGGGAGACTGCCGGCGGGGAGGACCACTACCGCGAAGGGGCGCATGTCCACCGCGTCCCGGACTCGGGCGGCGATTTCCTTGGACAGACGGGTTTCCTCGGCCGCGTCACCGGCCAGTTTGGACTCCACGACCACCGCGAAGCGTTCGCGGCGGCTGCCTGCGTCCAGGCGGACCGCGACCGCGTTGCCTGCCCGTACGCCGTCCACCGAGCCCGCCGCGCGTTCGATGTCCGTCGGGTACAGGTTGCGGCCGCCCATGATGATGACGTCCTTGCGGCGGCCGCAGATCACGATCTGGCCGCCTGCCAGGTAGCCCAGGTCGCCGGTCTTCATCCAGCCGTCCGAATCCTGGGTGTCCACCGGGCCGTTGACGGTCAGGTAGCCAGGGGTCACGGCCTCGCCGCGCAGGCGGATCTCGCCGACCTGTCGTTCGCCCAGGGTCGTGCCGGATTCATCGACGATGTCCGCTTCGAGTCCGTCCAGGGGACGGCCGAGCAGGGCGAACGAGCGCACCTCGTCCGTGCCGCGACGGGGGTCGCCTTCGGGGACCGGCACGGCGCGGTTGTCGGCTTCCAGGGCGTCCGCCTCGACGACGTCCAGGGTGAGGCCGGTGAACAGCGGCGCGAACGAGACCGCCAGCGTCGCCTCTGCCATGCCGTAGGCGGGGAATACGCACTCGGGCGGCATGTGGAAGCGCTTTCCGGCGTCCACGAAAGTCTTCACGGCCGTTTCGTCGATCGGCTCCGCGCCGTTCAGCGCGATGCGCAGCTTCGACAGGTCGTAGGCGTTGTCGTCCTCGACCCGGGCCATGCGCTTGCCGACGATGGCGTACGCGAAGTTCGGCGCGGCCGTCGTCGTGCCGCCGTACTTGCTGATCAGTTCCGGCCAGATCAGCGGGCCGGTCAGGAATTCGACCGGGGTGATCTTGACCAGTTCCACGCCGAACGTCATCGGCACGGTCAGGAAGCCGACCATGCCCATGTCGTGGAAGGTCGGCAGCCACGACACCATCACGTCGGTGTCGAACTCGAACTCCGCGCGGTCGACCATCGCCTTGACGTTGGTGTACAGGTTGCCGTAGGTGATCCGGACGGCCTTCGGCTCCGCGGTGGATCCGCTGGTCAGCTGCAGCAGCGCGGTGTCGCCCTCGGCGGTCTCCACGATCTCGGCCAGCGGTTCGGCCCCCGCCAGCTCGGAGATCAGCCGGTAGCTGATGCCCTTGCCCTCGAGCACGGGCGCGAGCTGGTCGAACGGTTCGCCCAGCACGACCAGCTCGGCCCCGATCATCTCGAGCACCTTCACCGTGTCCTCGGCCCATTCGGCGAGGTCGGTGCGCGGCGTCGGCTGGTGCAGCATCGTCACGCTGCCGCCGGTGAGCCACACCGCCTGCACGGTCGGCGCGATGAGCACCGGCGCGGCGGCCAGCACCGCCACCGCGCTTCCCGGCTTCAATCCGCCACTGACCAGCCCGCCCGCGATCCGGCGCGCTTCGTCGTGCACCTGGGCCCAGGTCCGGCGCACCGGCTCCTTGGGCTCGCCGGTCACCATGCCGCGCCGTTGCCCCCGGTCCGCCGCAGTCCCGACGAGTGTGTCCACAAACCGACTCATGTGCGTCAGATTACTGTCCGGTTTTCCGGCACTGCCCGCGGCGGCGTGAACAGCGGATGTCCGGCGTCAGGCGGGTTACGGATGCACGCGGGTCCAGGTACGCCCGCGGCAGCTCGGAGCGGGTCAGTTTCCGGAATTCCAGCGGTCCGGATGGGTAGGAATCCTCTGTGGTGGTCAGACCGTCCGCGTCGACCGGCCACCCGATCGTCGATCCGGTCCAGGCGAGTACCGATGGTGCTGCGGTGCGGATTCAGCTCGGTCGCTGTCCGCTGGGCGGTCGATCTGGACGTCGTCCGGCCGATTGTCACTCGGCGAGTTCGGACGTCTCCAGCCACCGCGCCTCGACGTCGTCCTTCTCCGCCAGCACAGCCTTCAGGTCGGTGTTCAGCTCGATCAGCTTCTCCGGATCGGTAGCCGCCTCCGCCAGCGCCGTGTGCAGCTTCTCTTCCCGCTTCGCGAGCTGGTCCAGCTTCCGCTCCAACCGGCCTAGTTCCTTTTGCGCCGCACGGGTTTCCGCCGCACTGCGCTTGGCCTCGGTCTTCTCCGCCCCCGGTGCCTCGCGACGCGGCGCGGCTTCCTTCGCCCGGGCGCGGCGCTGCAGGTATTCCTCGATGCCGCCCGGCAGGTGCGTGACCTTGCCGTCGCCGAGGAGCGCGTACGTGGCGTCGCAGACACGCTCGACCAGGTACCGGTCGTGCGAAACCACCACCATCGTGCCCGGCCAGCCGTCGAGCAGGTCTTCGAGCTGCTGCAGGGTGTCGATGTCCAGGTCGTTCGTCGGCTCGTCCAGCAGCAGCACGTTCGGCTCAGCCATCAGCAACCGGCACAGTTGCAGGCGACGGCGTTCGCCACCGGAGAGGTCGCCGACCGGCGTCCACTGCCGCGCCGCGGGGAAGCCGAGCTTCTCGCCGAGCTGCGACGCGGTCATCTCCTGTTTGCCGAACACGACGCGGCCCGCGATCTGCTCGATCGCTTGCAGCACGCGAAGATCGGCGGGCAGGTCATCGAGTTCCTGGCGCAGGTGCGCGAGCGCGACCGTCTTGCCTTGCACGCGCCGTCCGGTCGGCGATTCGACGTCGCCGCCCAGCAGTTTCAGCAGCGTGGTCTTGCCGGAACCGTTCACGCCCACGAGACCGATCCGGTCGCCGGGGCCGATCCGCCACGTCACGTGGTCGAGCAAGGTCCGCTCGCCGACCTTGAGCGAAGCGTCTTCCAGCTCCAGCACGGTCTTGCCGAGCCGGCGCTTCGCGAACGCCATCAGCTCCACGGAATCGCGCAGCGGCGGCACATCCGCGATCAACGCTTCGGCGGCCTCGACGCGGTAGCGCGGCTTCGACGAACGCGCCTGCGGACCACGCCGCAGCCACGCCAATTCCTTGCGCGCCAGGTTCTGCCGCTTCTCCTCCGCGGTCGCGGCGAGGCGGGCGCGTTCGGCACGCGCGAAAATCCAGTCGGCGTAACCGCCTTCGTACTGCTCGACCCGGCCGTTCGCGACCTCCCAGGTGAGGCTCGCGACGGTGTCGAGGAACCACCGGTCGTGCGTCACGACCACGACCGCGATCCGGCGGCCCAGCAGGTGATCGGCGAGCCAGCGCACGCCTTCGACGTCAAGGTGGTTAGTGGGCTCGTCGAGCACCACCAGGTCCAGTTCGCCGGTCAGCGCGGCGGCCAGCGCGACGCGGCGGCGCTCGCCTCCGGACAGGTTCGCGGTCGGGGTGTCGAGCCCGATCGCGGTGATGCCGAGACCGTCCACAATAGACCGGACGCGCGCGTCGGCGGCCCATTCGTGCTCGGCTCCGTAGCGCTGCAGCACCACATCGCCGACCGTGCTGCCCGCGGGCAGTTCGGTGCGCTGGGTGACGACGGCCATCCGCAGGTCGCGCACCTGGCTCACCCGGCCGGAATCCGGCTCGCTCAGTCCGGAAAGGACTTCGAGCAGCGTCGTCTTGCCGCCGCCGTTGAGCCCGACGACGCCGATGCGCTGCCCCTCGGCGACCCCGAGGGAAACGTTGTCCAGCAACGGCTTCACGCCGTAGGACTTGCTCACCGATTCCAGGTTGACCAGGTTGGCCATCCGGATCCTTTCCACTGTGGACTATTGATTCAAGATCGGGTTCAGGCGTGCACGCGCGGCGGCGCGTTGCGCGGCGCGTCGTCGCCGCCGACTACCCGGGCCCCGGGAACCGGGCCGTGCGCGACCCGCACTGTCCGGCACACTCCCGCGCCGGACAGTTCCGCGGCCACCTCGACCGCGGTTTCCGCGTCGGAGCACAGGAACGCGCACGTGGGCCCCGAGCCGGACACGCATCCGGCCAGCGCGCCCGCGTTCACCCCGGCGCGCAGCGTGCGGCGCAGACCGGGCCGCAGCGACACCGCGGCCGCCTGCAAGTCATTGCCGAGCAGCAGGGCGAGCTGGCGAGGATCCCCCGACGCGAGCGCCTCCACGACCGGAGTGTGCGACCCGATCCGAGGCGGCTTCCCGTCGGCGCGCAGCCGGTCGAGTTCGCCGAACACCTTGGGGGTGGACAGGCCTTCCTCGTCGAAGGCCAGCACCCAATGGAACGTGTGCCGTGCGAGCACCGGCACGAGCTGTTCGCCGCGGCCGGTGCCGAGCGCGGTGCCGCCGTACAGCGCGAAGGGCACGTCGCTGCCCAGGCTGCCGGCGATGGTGGCCAGCTCGTCGCGGGTGACGTCGAGCTTCCAGAGCGACGAGAGCCCGACTAGCGCCGCCGCCGCGTCCGCGCTCCCGCCCGCCATGCCGCCGGCGACCGGAATGCCCTTGCGCAGCACGATTCGCACCTTCGGAAAGTCCGCGTCCGGCCGTCCGACATAGGAGGCCAGCTCGCACGCCGCGCGCCAGGCGAGGTTGGTGCCGTCGGTGGGCACCGTGCGCTCCCCCTCGCCGTACACCTCGAGCCCGGGCTCGTCGGCGGCCGCGACGGTCACCTCGTCGGTGAGCGAAAGCGCCTGGAAGACGGTGACCAGCTCGTGGAACCCGTCCGCCCGCAGGTCGCCGATGGCCAGGTGCAGGTTGACCTTGGCCGGGACCCGGACGGTGACTGGTGGTGGAACGACTGCGAGCACCCGTCCAGCCTACGTGGCACCGCCCCGCCAGGGCTCACCAGGAGAAAAACCCGCCAGGAATCACCAGCAGTTCTCAGGACACCTGTCCCAGAAGTCCGGACACGCGGTCCAGATAGCTGGCCTCAGGGACGAATCCTTGGCTGTCGGAGTGCCAGGGACCGGCGAGCGCGGCATTCGGTCCACGTGCCGATCACCACAGACTCTCGGGCCGCGGCCGCACAGATCATTCGCACGCCGCAGATCGCGTTCGCAGTGGCAGAACGATCGCCCAAACTCACGAAACCCCCGCGACACACCCGGATCCGGACCACAACGCGGGATCGCGTCGGGGGGGGGGGGGGGGGGGGTGGGCCGGGCCCCCCGTGGGGTGTCTTTTTTCTTTTTTCCCGTCCGGC
>NZ_JBVKDQ010000024.1:0-117479 GCF_055633755.1 Amycolatopsis sp. NPDC114484
CGCGGCCGCGAGCTTGTCCAGCGTGTCGTTCGCGCCCTTCACATACGCCGCGTGGTGCTTGCTGTGGTGCAGCTCGTTGATCTCACCCGAGATGTAGGGCGCGAGAGCGCCGTAGTCGTAATCGAGTTCGGGCAGCTCGTACCGGGCCATTGGCCCTCCTTCTGGTCGACGCGCGGTTTTGCTTGGCGGCTTCCCTCGCGGGAGCCTTCTGAAACCGAGCCTCGTACTTCAAGCTAGGTGGAGGTCAACCCGCTGTGACCCGGCTCATGCCGACGGGTCCCGGTACCGCGCGAGGTCGCGGGCCAGTTCGTCGAACACCGCCACGTTGTGCTCGAACGCGACCACGGATTCGTCGATCACCCGGGCGCGGTCCTCCTCGCTCCACGGGGCCTCGTCCAGCTTCGCGCGGTAGCGGTCGCGGAAAGCGGGGGCGCTGCCGATGTCGTCGAAGCGGTAGAAGAGCGTGCCCGCCTCGGCGAGGTCGAACTTCTTCTCCAGCAGCCGACGGATGATCTGGCCGCCGGCGATGTCGCCCAGGTAGCGCGTGTAGTGATGCGCCACGAACCCGCCGGACCAGCGCGACGCCTCGGCGATCCGCGCGGTGTAGGCCTTGGTGGCGGCGAGCGGGGCGATCTCGGTGCGCCAGCCGGGGCCGACCAGGCGGGCGAGGTCGCGTTCCAGCGCGGGCAGCCGGCGCAGCTCCTCGAACACGAACTGGCTGCCGACCGGGTCGTCGGCCATCGCGTCACCGGCGCGCTCGATCGCTTGGTAGATGAAGTAGTACTGGGTGGCGAGCGCCGCGTAGCCCGCCAGTGTCAGCTCGCCGCCGAGCAGCGCGTTCATGTACGTGGAGTGGTTGGCCTTGTCGTGCACCGTCCTCGTGGACGCGCGCAGCTGTCCGGAGAACGGGCTGGCTTCGAGGTCCGCGGTCACCGTCATCAAAGGCCTCCCGACGTTCTTTCTGACAAGCTGTCAGAAAGAACTGTAGGCCACGACTGGCACTTAGGCTACCCTAAAATCAGCCATTTTCACTCGAACCGACCGCCCGCCGGACGAACCGCACGGCGGCCTCAATGGCGTCTTCCAGCTGGTCAGCGGGCACATCGATGACCTGGCGGCTGCCGAGCGCGGCGGTGATCATCGGGACCGCCACCTCGAGGTCCTGCGCCGGCCAGCTGCCCGCGTCGACTCCGGCGAGCAGCACCGAGCGCAGCTGTTCGATGATCGGGTCGGCGTGCGCGCTGATCCGCTGATACGCCGCGGGCGCGAGCGCGGACTCCAGCGCGGTGCCGGGCGGAAGGTGGTGTTCGGCCAGCACGCGCAGCTGCAGCCGGACGAACGTGGCGAGCTGGGCGATCGGGTCGTCTTCGGCGTCCACCGCCGCGCGCAGCCGCTCGACATAACGCGCGGCCTCGTCCTCCACGAACGCGACCAGCAAGCTTTCCTTGTCCGGGAAGTGGTTGTACATCGCGGTGCGGCCGAGCCCGGCCTCCGCGGCGACACCGGCGAGCGTGATCGCGTCGAACCCGCGCTCGTACAGCTGCGCACGGACGACGTCGAACACTCGTGACCGCACTTCGCGGCGGTGCGCTTCGAGCGAACCGCCCAGCACCTTCGGCACGCGCCACCCCTTCCCGTGCGAAACACTGTAGGGGACCGCGCGAAACGGTTCAGTCGTCGAGCGCCCAGGTGTGCACCGGCTCGCCTGCCGCCGAGAGTTCCAGGTACCGCCGCAGCATCCAGTTGAGCGCGGTCTCGCGGTCGGCTCCGCGTTCATGCGCGCGCAGTACGTAGTCCCGCTGCCAGGTCGCGCCGCTGCGGCGGGCGAGGCATCGGCGTTCGATGATGCCGAGGTAGCGCACCCGGGCCTCGTCGGACACATCCGAACGACGCAGGCCTTCGTGGGCCAGCGGCAGCAGCACGCGCAACGCCAGCTCGTCCGGCGGGATCCAGCCGATGCCGGGCCAGTACAGCTGCGCGTCGAAACCCTTGCGCGCGCCTTCGTACAGGTTTTCTTCCGCTGCCTGGAACGACATCTGCGACCAGACCGGCCGGTCCTGCTCGGCCAGCGCGCGTTGTGCGCCGTAGAAAAACGCCGCGTTGGCCACCATGTCGGCGACCGTCGGGCCGGCGGGCAGCACGCGGTTCTCGATGCGCAGGTGGGGCAGGCCGTCGACTACGTCGTACACCGGCCGGTTCCATCGCCAAATCGTTCCGTTGTGCAGCCGCAGTTCGGAAAGTTTCGGCGCCTGCCCGGATTCCAGCGCTTCGATCGGGTCCTCGAGATCAGTCTCCGGCAGCAGGCCGGGAAAATAGCGGACGTTTTCCTCGAACAGATCGAAGATCGACGTGATCCACCGTTCGCCGAACCACACGCGCGGCCGGACGCCCTGGTTTTTCAGCTCCTCCGGCCGGGTGTCGGTGGCCTGCTGGAACAACGGGATCCGGGTTTCGTGCCACAGTGCCTTGCCCAGCAGGAAGGGCGAGTTCGACGCGAGCGCGGTCTGCACGCCGGCCAGGCACTGCGCGGCGTTCCAGTGCGCCGCGAATTCCTCGGGGGCCACCTGCAGATGTAATTGGACCGAAGTACAAGCGGCCTCCGGGAGAATGGACTCCGCGTAATGCCGCAGCCGTTCCGGCTGGGTTCCGGGAAGCGCCGGTCCGTCCATCGCGAGCGCGATCCGCTCGCCGCGCGCGGCGAAGATCTCGTCGTTCAGTGACGAATAGCGCGTTTTGTGGGAAAGCCACTTTTGGTCGAAGTGTTCCGGCCGCAGTGTCGGCAGAATGCCGATCATGGCCACCGACGAACCGGTGTGCGCCGCGCTTTCCCCGGCTTTCGCGAGGTAGGCGTGCAGGTCTTCTTCCAGCCGCAGCGCGGAATCCCCGGCGAGCGGGCGCGGCGGCACGTTGAGTTCCAGGTTGTGCTGGCCGAGCTCGGTGGTGAACACGGTGTCGTCGAGTGCCTCCAGCACGACCGAGTTGGTCATCGACGGACGCAGCTGCCCGTCCACCAGATTCAGCTCGACCTCGAGGCCGATGTTCTTGCGGGGAAAGGAAAAACTGCCGTCGGTGAGCATCCGCGCCAGAGCGTCCAGACACCGCTGGACCTTCCGGCGGTACCGTCCGCGATCGAGCCGGCCGGGGTGTGCCGATAGATCCGTACCCATGGTTCGACGCGCTCCTTGGCTGCTGTCCGCGGTGGTCTGGGCGGCTAGTACGCCAGGCAGACCACCGTCGCACAGCGAAGTGTCCTGGGCTAGCGGCCAAACTGGTGCTCTCCGTCACCGGCGGTTGACCCAGTGCGTAATTACGCCGTTTGCACTAGAGCGAGCCACGCGTTCGGATCAATGGGCACGGGTTCGGGCGGGTGCGAGACTGTCCGATGTGGCTCAACTGATCTTCACCGAGGACCGGGCGCATCCGGGCCTCGACGACTTCCGCGACCTGTCCACAGCGGACCGTCGCCCGGACCGGCCCGGCGGGCGCGGGCTGGTGATCGCCGAGGGAACCGTCGTGGTCGGACGGTTGCTTGCTTCGCGCTATCCGGTGCGAGCGCTGCTCGGGGTGGAGAGACGGCTGCGGGAACTGGAAAACGAGCTCGCCGCCGTCGACGTGCCCGCGTATGTGACGTCGGCGGAGACGATGGCCGACGTGGTCGGGTTCCATCTCAATCGCGGCGTGCTCGCGGTCGCGGACCGGCCGGAACCGCCCGCGGTTTCCCAAATCGTGGACAGCGCACAGGTTCTGGCCGTGCTCGAAGGGGTCGGCGACCACGAAAACCTCGGCGCGCTGTTCCGCAACGCGGCCGCGCTCGGCGTCGGCGGGATATTGCTCGGTCCAGGTTGTTCGGATCCTCTTTACCGGCGCAGTGTGCGCGTTTCGATGGGGCACGTGCTGCGCGTCCCGTTCGCGACTTTCGACAGCTGGCCCGGCGGCCTGGATGTGCTGCGGGCACGGGGTTTCACGGTGGCCGCGCTGACGCCGCGCGCGGATTCCGTGCCGCTGCGCGGATTGCGCGAAAAGGTGCCGGGCCCGATCGCGCTGCTGCTCGGCGCGGAGGGGCCGGGGCTGACGGACGAGGCGATCGAGGCCGCGGATGTCGCGGTCCGCGTGGAGATGGTGTCCGGCGTCGACTCGCTGAATGTCGCCACGGCCGCCGCGATCGCGTTCCACGAGGTCTCGTCGGGGGTCGCCCCACTAGAGTGACCCCCGGCACGTTTCTTGCGGGGAGGGGCACCATGGAGCTGCGGATCCGCGGCGAGCAGGCGGTGCTGGCCGGGCCGGGCGGCGAGCACGCGCGCGAGGTCGACCCGCGCCGGCTCGCGATCGGTGCCGACCTGGCGCAGGCGCTGCACGAGTGGGCGCGCGTGGCGTCGGCGTTGGCGCGATCCGAGTCAGAAGCCGATGTCGCCGGTTCGGTCGTGTCGCAGCGCGGCCGTCAGCTCGCCGCGCGGCTGGCCGCCGTGATGGGCACCGAGGTGCGCTTTGTCGACCCGGTGACTGGAGTGGAGACGGTCGTCGAGCCGCCGCCGCGGCCGGATCAGCCCGCGCGGACCCGGACCCCGGACGAGCCGACGCCTTGGTTCACCGGGCTTACGGTGTCGGTTTTCGCCGCTGCTGTGGTGATCGTGGCGATGCTCGCGCTGGCCGGCACGCTCGCCCGCGAGACGAGCACGTGGCTCGCGCTGATCGCGTCGCTGGTGGTCACCGGCGGCGTCGCGCCGTCGCTGTGGCTGGGGCGGAAGGTGCCGATCCTGCGCTGGGCGGTGTACGGCGCGGGCGGCGGCCTGGTGCTCGCGTGGATCGGCGTGCTGGCCACGGTGTTCTGACTCGCGGATACTGGCCCGATGGCTCCGTCTGATGAATCGTACGGCTCCGCCGTTCCGTTGAGGGCGGTGGTGGGGCGGCAGCTTGGGGAACTGCGCGCCCTCTGCCTCGCCCTGCCCGAAGCCACCGAACGGCTCAGTCACGGTGAACCGGCATGGTTCGTCCGCGGCCGCAAGACGTTCGTGATGTTCGCCGACCAGCACCACGACGACCGGGTCGCGTTCTGGTGCCCCGCGCCGCCCGGCGTGCAGGAGGAACTGGTGCGCACCGAACCAGAACGGTTCTTCCGCCCGCCGTACGTCGGGCCGAGCGGGTGGCTCGGGGTGCGGCTGGACGTGGACGTCGATTGGACCGAGATAGACCAGATCGTGCGCGAGGCCTACCGGCATGTGGCGCCGAAAAAGCTGGCCGCCCTGCTGGACGCGTGACCCCGGCCTGGCCCGCCTGAGTGAAAGTCCGTGAGGGGAACCCTGAGGGAATCTGATTCCCTCAGGGTTCCCCTCACGGACAATCGCAGGTCAGTGCAGGTCAGCCGCGCTGGGTGCGGACCCCGAGCAGCACGTCCTCCCAGGACGGCACGATCGGATGGCTCTTCTTCGCCTTCGTGCGCGGCTGTTCGACGTCGTCGCCGTCGGGCTCGCCCGGGACGCGCGGGATCTCGCGGGTCCCGTCGTCGCCCTCGTCCGGACCCTCGATGGCGCGCGGTTCCTCGACGGCGTCGAGCGTCGGCTGCACCACCGAATCACGGGCCGGGGCCAGCGCACGCACGGTGCGCGGGGCGACGTACGAGTTCGGGTTCAGCAGGACCTCGGCGTTCTCGTCGAGCGCGTGCACCGTTCCGCCGTGCGCGCCGGGCGAGAACGACCAGTGCGCGCGGTTGTCGGAGCGGCCGGCTTTCCAGCGCAGCACGACGACCCACTTGCCGTCGTCGCCGCGCCAGGCGTCCCAGGCGGCCTGGTTGTAGTCGTGGCCGCGGACGCCGAAGGCGTAGGCGATGACCTCGCCGAGCGTCTGGACGTCGGGCCCGTCCTCGCGGACCGGGTGCGCCGACTGCGCGAGCTCCGCCGTCCGGGACCGTTCGAGCAGCACCGGGTAGGCGAATCGCTCCACCCGCTGCGTCGAGACGCCCGCGCTGCTCGCGACCTGCTCGACGGACTCGCCCGCGCGGATTCGCGCCTGGATCTCGCGTGGCCGCATCTGGCTCTCCAACTCGATCTCGATCTGGCCCAGCCGGGCTATGTCCCCCCTCGCCGCCGCACGCAGTCTCTCGTCGGCCGGGAGCAGGAAGCGGGTACGGCTCGCCGGGTCCTCCAGCACGAGGGACTTCCCGTCCTCGTGCAGCCCGACCACCCGCAACGCCCGCATTTCTCGCCTCCCCGGTGTTCACCTTTGTGGGTGCCCACGTTAGAACGGCGCGTCGGCTTGACGTGCGAGGCGCGCCGACGCCTCACCCATCCGAACTCAATCCGACGACCCTTTCCCGGTTATTTTCGCGGTGCCGGTAATCCGGCACGGCCGTGACACGCCGACCACGGTGCGTCACGAACGAGTGGTCATCAACGCACACCGCCCCGCGAGCCGGGCGGCTGGCGGGGCGGTATGGGCGTTTTCCGTTCAGCCCAGCCGTTCCACGACGTATTCGATGCTCTGGGTGAGCTTCGTGACATCGTCCGGGTCGATCGCCGGGAACAGGCCGACGCGCAGCTGGTTGCGGCCCAGCTTCCGGTACGGCTCGGTGTCGACGATCCCGTTGGCGCGCAACGCCTTCGCGACCGCGGCGGCGTCGACCTCGTCGGCGAAGTCAACGGTGCCGACGACCTGCGAGCGCAGGTCCGGGTTCGCCACGAACGGCGTGGTGTACGAGGTTTTCTCGGCCCATTCGTACAGCCGGGTCGAGGATTCCTTGGTGCGCGCGGTGGTCCAGGAGAGGCCGCCCTGCCCGTTCATCCACTCGATCTGCTCGGCGAGCAGGAAAAGCGTGGAGACGGCGGGGGTGTTGTAGGTCTGGTCCTTGCGCGAGTTGTCGAGCGCCGTGGTGAGCGACAGGAATTCGGGGATCCAGCGGTCGCCGCCGCCGATCTCGCCGATCCGCTCGATCGCGGCGGGCGAGGCGAGCGCGATCCACAGCCCGCCGTCGGACGCGAACGACTTCTGCGGCGCGAAGTAGTAGACGTCGAAGTCCTCGGCCTTGACCGGAAGACCGCCGGCGCCGGACGTCGCGTCGATCGCGACCAGCGCGCCGTCGCTGCCTTCGGGACGCTGCACCGGCACCGCGACGCCGGTGGAGGTTTCGTTGTGCGCCCAGCCGACGAGGTCCGCGCCCTGGGAGTAGGCGATCTCCGGCGCGCTGCCCGGGTCGGCCTTCACCACGATCGACTCGCCGAGGAACGGGGCCTTGTTCGTGACGGTCGCGAACTTCGAGGAGAACTCGCCGTAGGTGAAGTGCTGGGCGCGCTCGCGCACGAGGCCGAACGCGGCGGCGTCCCAGAACGCGGTCGTCCCGCCGTTGCCGAGGATGACCTCGTAGCCGTCCGGGAGGGAGAACAGCTCGGACAGCCCGGCGCGCACCCGCCCGACGAGCGACTTGACCGGCTTCTGCCGGTGCGAGGTGCCGAGGTAGGTGGAACCGGACCGGGCGAGGGCGGCGAGCTGCTCTTCGCGGACCTTCGAGGGTCCGCAGCCGAAGCGGCCGTCGGCCGGCTTGAGGTCTGCTGGGATCGTCAACTCAGCGTCGGTCATGTGCTTAGTCTCTCAGGTCGGGACAACGCAGGTAACGGCGGTTGGCGGGTGTCCGACATGTGGAATCGTGACGGAATCGCACGGTTATCGGCCGCGCTGGGGGTGGGTTGCGCTCTTCGCCTTGACGGCGTTGGTGCACCCGTGGGACTCGACTGCGCTGATCGGCCTTCCAATCGGGGCGGCCGCGACATTGCTGATGGTTTTCGTGCCGTGGCGACGCGCGTGGTTCCGCCGTCGAGTGGTCCCCGCTGCGCTGTTCGCTCTGTCCGTGGCGTTCGCCGGGTTCGTCGCCGCCGGGTTCTTCGTCGAGCCGCCGAATCCCGACGAGGTCAGTTCAGCCGTTTTCGCGGTCGTGCTCGCCGTCGCGTTTCTCCTTGGCTCGCTGTGGTGGTGGCGGCCGTGGCGCCGGGTGCCGCCGAAAGGATCAGTGCGCGAGGTCCGCGCCGTGCTCGACGGGGACACCACTCAGTGGGACCACGGCCAGGAGCCTTCGAGCCTGCTGCGCGTCACGGTCCGTCCGCGCGGCTACCTCACCCTGCTCGACTGCCCGCCGGAGCAAGCGCGCGAACTTCGTCGGACGGGACGGTTGCGGCTGGACGAGCCGGACGCGCACGGCCGGGTCACGGCGGAGATCGGCGGGGTGGCGACGCCGGGGCTCTTCACGACTGACCCGACGGGCTTGCCGCGGCGGCGGTTGTCGCTGCGAAGGCTGCGCTGGCAAGCCGCCATCGCCGTACCCGCCGCGGTGCTGGCGGTGGCGATCGCGGTGGGCGGCGTGGTCGCGGCGTTCCGGTTCCTCGGCGGCTCCGGGTGGCCGGTGCTGATTCCCGCGCTGATCTGGGGAGGGGTCGCGGTGGCCTGGGCCAGGCAGACCCGCGAAACCTGGCGGTTGCGGCAGGGGCCGCTCACCTCGGTTTGGGCAGCGCTGCCGGACCGGCACGTGTGGCCCGGCACGTCGGTGACCGGCTGGCTCGTGCTCGAACCCGGCTGGCCGGGACGGTTCGGCATCGAGCACTGCCCGCCGGAACTCGCCGCCGAGCTGATCGAGCACCGGCGGCTGTGGGTGTTCGGTACGCCGGAGCTGGGCGACGTTCTGGTGGGCTTGCCCGGCCAGGACCTCTACGCGAAGGCGTGGCTGTCCCCGGCCGGGCGAGCGCCCGACCTTGACGCCGAAGAGCCCGGCGTCAAGGTCGAAGCGGGATGACTCAGCGCCAACCGGCCTCGTCCAGCCCGCCCGGAATCGGCGCGGCCGGGTCGTACGGCGTGCGGCTGAAGATGAACGTCGCGAGGTTCAGGTGGTTCGCCGTCCCGTCCGCGTCGCGGCCGACGGTGAGCGTTTCGCCCGCGTAGTAGCCGTCCAGGCCGAGCCAGGTGTCCGGGCCTTCGGGACGGAACCGCGAGGCCCGCCCGCCGCCGACGGCCGGGTTAAGCGAGATCAGGCCGTCGCCCTGCACCCGCAGGAAGTACGGCGACGGGCCCCAGTGCCACAGACCGGTCAGCGCGAGCAGTTCCGGGTCCACAGTGGACGGAAGCCACTCTTCGGGCAGCGCGGGTTCGAGGTCGTCGGCGGTGGTGAGCAGGTCGAGGCACAGCTGCGTGATGTTGACCCCCGAGGTGGAGTTCGCCAGGCACAGCGCGCCGGTGCCGCTGCGCGGGTCGACCAGGGTCGCGGCGAGGAAGCCGGGCATCGAGCCGGTGTGCCCGGCCAGGTGCCTGCCCTGGTAGCGCATGACCATCAGGCCGAGGCCGAACCCGGTCGACCACACCTCGGTGTCGTCGACGGTGTTCATCGTCCGCATCTCGTCGACGGTGTCGGCGGACAGCACGTCGCCGGTGTGGCCGCCGAGGAACGACGTCCAGCGGCCGAGGTCGGTGATCGTGGACCAGAGCTGGCCCGCCGGGGCCATCGCGCCGGCGTCCGGCCACTTCTCCGGCATCAGCACGTCGGCGAACGGGTGCACGGCGAATCCCTCGGCGTGCGCGCCTTCCGGGTGCGGGGTCGTGCGGTTCATGCCCAGCGGGGTCAGGATTTCGTCGCGCACGACGTCGTACCAGGGTCGTTCGCGGTGCCGGGCGACCAGCTCGCCGAGGACGCCGTAGCCGACGTTCGAGTAGTGGAACTTGGAGCCGGGACGCAGCTTCGTCGCGCCCTTTTCCAGGCTCGCGACGAGCGCCGCCCAGTCCGCGCCGGGCGCGCGTTCCCACCACTGGCCGGGCGATTCCGACGTCAGGCCCGAGGTGTGCGACAGCAGCTGCGCGACGGTGACCGAGCCGAACGCGGTGCCCGGCAGGTGTCGCTCCAGCGGATCGGTGAGATCGAGTTCGCCCTCGTCACGCAGCCGCATGACCGCGGTCGCGATCATCGTTTTGGTGATCGACCCCAGCCGGTACTGCGTGTCGTCGTCCGGGCGCTGGTCGCCGACGCGGCCGCGGGCTCCGGACCAGACGACGTCGCCGCCCCGCACGACAGCGGCGACGAGGGACGGGGCGCGGCTGACGGACTGCTCCTGCGCGAGCCGTCGGTACAGGGCGAGTTCGGTGGAGTCGAGCATGGCGTCATTCTGCCCGGAAGCGTCAGCCGAGCAGTTGCCGGTCCAGTGCCGTCGTCACCGCCGCCGTACGGTCGGAAACGCCGAGCTTCGAGAACACCCGAAGCAGATGCGTTTTCACCGTCGCCTCGCCGATGTGCAGCTCGCGGCCGATTTCGGCGTTGGTGTGGCCCTTCGCGACCAGCCGCAGCACGTCCACCTCGCGCGCGGACAGCGGCGACACCGGCACCGGGTTCCGCATCCGGTGCACGAGCTTGCCCGCGACCGACGGCGCCAGCACGGTCTCGCCGCGGTGCGCGGCCCGGATCGCACCGGCCAATTCCGTGCGCGACGCGTCTTTCAGCAGGTATCCCGACGCACCGGCCTCGACCGCGCGCAGGATGTCCGCGTCCGTTTCGTACGTGGTGAGCACGACGATCCGGCGCGCGGGCGTCTCCTTGAGGATCGCGTGGATCGCGCCGACGCCGTCGAGGCCCGGCATGCGCAGGTCCATCAGGATGACGTCGGGCTGTTTCACGCGGTCGAGCGCCACCGCTTCGTTGCCGGAACCGGCTTCGCCGACCACCGTGAGGTCGTCCTCGGCTTCGAGCATGCCGCGCAGTCCTTCGCGCACCACGGGATGGTCGTCGACGAGCATGATCGTGATCACGCGGGCACCTCCAGTTCCAGTTCGGTGCCGCCGTTCGCGCCGGTCCGCACTTCCAGAGCGCCGCCCACCTGCTCGGCCCGCGAACGCATGCCGCGCAACCCGAATCCGGTTCCATCGGCGTCCGGGGTGAAGCCGCACCCGTTGTCGGCTACCCGCAACCGTATCGCTCCGTCCACAGCGGACAGCTGTAGGCGGACGAGCGTCGCGCCCGAGTGCTTGCGCACGTTCGACAGCGCTTCTTGCGCCGCGCGCAGCAGCACCACTTCGACCGCAGTGGACAGTGGCGGCAGCGCATCATCCACTTCGCACTCAACCGGAATACCGAGTTCCTCGGCGAGCCGATCTGCTTGACGCTGTACGGCTTCCGGCAACGAGCCAGTGGACAAATCGGACGGTGCGAGCGCGGCGACCATCGCGCGGGCCTCGGCGAGATTCTCGCGCGCGGTGCGTCCGGCGAGCGCGAGGTGTTTGCGCACTGTGGACAGATCAGTGTCCAGTTCGGACTCGATCGCCTGGGTCAGCGTGATGATGCTGGTGAACCCCTGGGCGAGCGTGTCGTGGATTTCCCGCGCCAGCCGTTCGCGTTCGGCCGCGGTGCCCGCCTCCCGCGACAGCCGGGCGACCTCGGCCTGGCTGGACTCCAGTTCGCGGATCAGCTCGGCGCGGGCGCGACTCTGCTGCAGGACGTCGCTGGTGAACTTCCCGGCCAGCACGCTGAAGACGATGAGGATCGCGGTCATCGGCAGCAGGACCGAAAGCAACTGGTTGTCCCAGCCGCCGTTCAGCACCGCGGAGACGGGTTCGAGCAGGATCAGCAGCGTCGTCGCGAGGACCGCGGGCCGCAACTCCAGCAGCATGAACAGCAGCGGACAGGAGACGAACAGCACGAAGCTCGCCGTAGTGGTCGCGATGATGGCGGTGGCGCTCAGCGCGATCAGCGCCACCGCCGCGATGCCGCGAGCCGTCTCGTTGTCCTCGCCGTGCACGATGCGCCGACCCGTGGCGAGATACCCGGCGGCGATCGCGCCCAGCGCCGCTTCGGTCACGACCTTCGTCGTCGCCGAACCGTCGTTGATGAGCACCAGGAGGGCAGTCGCCACGTAGGCGACCGCGAACATCACCTCCCAGGACCAGTACGACCGCTCCCACGCGTCGGTCTGGTTCATTTCGCTTCGTTGGTCCACCGGAACGTCACCCTCGCGAGCACCAGGCCCACCACACACCACACCGCCAGCACCAGCGCCACCTTCGGAAGCTCCCATGTCCCCGCCATCTCCTGGGTCGCGGCCTCCGGCGGAAGGAACACCGAGCGGAAGCCCTGGCAGATCCATTTCAGCGGGAAGAACGACGCGACGTCGACCATGATCCTCGGCAGATGCGTGATCGGCGTGACGAACACCCCGGAGATGAACTGCAGCACCAAGTACACCAGCTGCACCAGCGCCACGGTCCCGGCCGCGGAACGGGCGACCGAGCTGATCGCGATGCCGAGCAGCGTCGAGGAGACGATCCCGAGCAGCAGCACCCAGACCAGCGTCAGCCACTTCGCCGGGTCGGACGGCAGTTCGAGGCGGAACATCAGCATCGCCACCGCGGCCATCAGCACGGTCTGCGCCACGCTGGTCACCGCGACCATCACCATTTTGCCGACGAAATAGGCCGCCGCGGGCATCGGCGTGCCGCGCAATCGTTTCAGCGCCCCGATTTCCCGGTCCGCGGCGATGCCGATGCCGACGCTGTTGAACGACGTCGACACGATGCCCGCGCCGATCATCCCGGCGGCGAGCAGCTGGCCGGACGACACCCCGGTCTGCGCGGTCGGGCCGTCGAGGATGGAGCCGAGCAGGATCATCAGCACCGCGGGCAGCGAGAAGGTGAACACCACCTGCTCGCGGTTGCGGAAGAACTGCCGCAGTTCGAGCGCGCCGCGGGCGAGGCCCAGGCTGAAGGTGCCCGGCACGGCCATTGTCGTGGTCACGGTTTTTCCCCGATCAGGTCGAGATAGACGTCTTCCAGGCTGGGTCGCGTCACGGTGAGGCCAGCGAGTTCCCCTTGCGCACCAGCGAGTTGCGAGACGAGTTTCGTCGGGAACTGCGTGCGTTCCTCGTGACTGCCGTGCTCGTCCTGCCACCGCACGACGGCCTCGGCTCGTTCGCGGCCGCCGAGCGTCGCCGGCGTCCCCTCCGCGACGACCGAACCGCGCGCGATCACCGCGAGCCGGTCGGCCAGCGCCTCGACCTCGTCGAGATAGTGCGTGGTCAGCAGGATCGTGGTGCCCTCGTGCGCGAGCGCGTCGATGAGCGCCCAGAACTGCCGCCGCGCCTCCGGGTCGAAGCCGGTGGTGGGCTCGTCCAGGAAGAGCAGTTCCGGACGGCCGATGATGCCGAGCGCGACGTCCACGCGGCGGCGTTGCCCGCCGGACAACGACTTCACCCGCGCGCCCGCCTTCGCGGTGAGGCCGACCTGGTCGATCACCTCTTCCGGATCCCGCGGGTTCGGGTAGTACTTCGCGAAGTGCCGCACGGTCTCCGCGACGGTCAGTTCCGCCGCGTCGGTGGCCGTCTGCAGCACGATGCCGAGGCGGGCGCGCCACGCGCGTCCCGCGGTACCCGGGTCCTCGCCGAGGACAGCGGCTTCCCCCGCCGTCCGCTGCCGGTGCCCCTCCAGGATCTCGACGGTGGTCGTTTTGCCCGCGCCGTTGGGCCCGAGCAGGGCGAACACCTCGCCGTCGTGGATGTCGAGATCGATCCCGGCCACGGCGAGGTGGCCCGGGTACTCCTTGCGCAGTCCGCGCACCCGCACTGCTGTGCTCATGGCGTTCAGCGTGCGCCGCCGGGGCCGGTCGGCGGAACGCCCGGGCAGTGGAATCCGGCTGTCCACCGAACGGTGGACACGCTGGTTTCCCGTGGAACCACGCGACTCACTGTTGACAAGTTGTCTAACATGACAAGATGTCTCACAAGCAGGTGACCGCCAGCGACGGAGTCCGCCTTTCGGTCCGGGTGAGCGGCAACCCGGACGGGCCCACGGTCGTGCTCGTGCACGGATACCCGGACAACAGCTCGATGTGGGACGGCGTCGCCGAGGAGCTGCGCCGCGAGCACCGCGTGGTCGTCTACGACGTGCGCGGCGCGGGCGAATCCGACAAACCGCGAGCGCGCCGGGCGTACCGGCTGGACCAGCTCGCCGACGACCTGGCCGCGGTGGTCGACGAGGTGCAGCCGTTCGGCAAGGTGCACCTCGTCGCGCACGACTGGGGTTCGATCCAGGCTTGGCACGCGGTCACCGGTGACCAGCTGCGCGGCCGGATCGCCTCGTACACCTCGCTTTCCGGGCCCAGTCTCGATCACGCGGGCGCCTGGTTCCGCGATCAGCTGACCCGGCCGACGCCGCGTCGTCTCGGGCACGCGTTGCGGCAGTTCCTGCACTCGTACTACATCGTCGCGTTCCAGGTGCCGTTGATTCCGGAACTGTTGTGGCGCACCGGAATCATGCGCACGATGATCCGGAAACTGGAGCCAGCCGAAACGTCGCCGAAGACGGCCGACGGCGTGCACGGCCTGAAGCTGTACCGGGCGAACATGGGGCCGCGGCTGTCCCGGCCGCGCCCGCGTCCGGCGGAAATCCCGGTGCAGGTGCTCGCGCCGACCGGCGATTCGTACGTCACCGCTCCGCTGCAGACCGAGGTCGAACGCTGGGTGCCGGATCTGCACGTCCGGCGCGTGGTCGGGTCGCACTGGATCACCCGGACGAAGCCCGCGGTCGTTGCCTCCGCGGCCGCGGAACTGATCGCGTCGGTGGAAACCGGCGAGGAAACTCGCGCGCTGCGGCGGTCTCGCGTCGGCGGCCCCAGCGGTCGCTTCGCGCACCACCTCGTCGTCGTGACCGGTGCGGGCAGCGGGATCGGCCGGGAGACCGCGCTGGCGTTCGCGGCCGAGGGCGCCGACGTGGTCGTCAGCGACATCAACGGCGATTCGGCGGCGGAAACCGCGAAACTGCTGCGGGAGCGCGGAGTCGACGCCGGTGAGTACACAGTGGACTCTTCGGACGGCGCGGCGGTCGCCCGGTTCGCCGAGCAGGTGCGGGACGAGTTCGGCGTGCCGGACATCGTGGTGAACAACGCCGGGATCGGAATGTCCGGCCCGTTCCTCGACACGACGATCGAGGACTGGGAGAAGGTCGTGGACGTCAACCTGTGGGGCGTGATCCACGGGTGCCGCGCGTTCGCGCCGATGATGAAGGAACGCGCCGAGGGCGGGCAGATCGTGAACCTCGCGTCGGCCGCGGCCTATCTGCCGTCGAAGATTCTCACCGCGTACGGGACCACGAAGGCCGCCGTTCTCGCGCTGAGCAATGGTTTGCGCGCGGAGCTGGCGGCCGAGGGAATCGGCGTCACGGCGGTGTGCCCGGGGCTGGTGAATACCAACATCACCAGCACCACGAAGTTCGTCGGGGTGGACGAGGTCGAGGAGAAGCGGCGGCAGAAGGAATCGTCGAAGCTCTACGCCCGGCGCAATTTCGGCCCGGAGCGCGTGGCGCGCGACATTCTGCGTGCGGTGGAGAAGAACGTCGCGATCCAGCCGTCCACTCCGGAAGCGAAGGTCGCGCTGGTCCTTTCGCGACTGACCCCGGGTTTGCTTCGTGCGGCAGCGAAACTGGACGTCACGCCGTGAGCCGTCCGCGCCGGATGACCGCGCAGGCCCGGCGGGACGACCTCATCGCGGCGGCGCTGGACCTGTTCGGCAGCCGGGCCCCGGAATTGGTCACGGTGGACGACATCGTGGCGCGCGCCGAGGTGTCGCGGCCGTTGTTCTACCGGTATTTCCCGAGCCTGCGGGAACTGCAAATGCAGGCGTTGCGGACGGTCACCGATGGTCTGGTCGACCGGCTCGCGACCCTTGAGGAAGGCCCGCCGGAAGAACGGCTGCGCGCGGCCGTACGCGGTCTCGTCGATGTCGCGGCGCATTATCGCGAGGGCTATGTCGCGTTGCTGCGCAGCGGTTCAGTCATCGCTACTTCGGAAACGGACGCGGCGATCGACGAGGTCCGCAACCGTGCCGTCGAACTGATCCTGGAAGCGCTGGCGATTCCCGAACCGTCGCCGCTGGTGCTCCTGACCCTGCGCTGCTGGACCGCAGTGGTCGAGGGCGCTTTGCTGTCGTGGCTGCAGGAAGGCACCGTCCCGCGCGAAACGCTGGACGGATGGCTCGTCGACCAGCTCACCGCGATGCTCGCCGCCACCGACGCGCACCTGGCCAAAAAGCCGTGAGGGGAACCCTGAGGGAATCAGATTCCCTCAGGGTTCCCCTCACGTACTTGGGTCAGGCCTGGGAGATGAGGTCCCAGCCTTCGACCTCGGAAGGCGTGCGCGGGCCGGGGCCGACGTACTTCGCAGACGGACGGACCAGCCGACCGGTCTGCTTCTGCTCCAGGATGTGCGCCGCCCATCCGGCGGTGCGCGCGGAGGAGAACATCGCCGGCATCATGTGCGGCGGCACCTTCGCGAAGTCCAGGATCACCGCGGCCCAGAACTCGACGTTCGTTTCGATCGGGTGGTCCGGACGGCGTTCGCGCAGCTCGGCCAGTGCGGCCTGCTCCAGCGCGGCGGCCACCTCGTAGCGTTCGGCACCCAGTTCCTTGCAGGTGCGGCGCAGCACGCGGGCGCGCGGGTCCTCCGCGCGGTACACGCGGTGGCCGAAGCCCATCAGCCGCTCCTTGCGGTCGAGGATGCCCTTGACCAGCGCGCGGGCGTCACCCGAGCGCTCGACCTCCTCGATCATCGGCAGCACGCGCGCCGGGGCCCCGCCGTGCAGCGGGCCGGACATCGCGCCGATCGCGCCGGACAGCGCCGCCGCGACGTCCGCCCCGGTGGAGGCGATGACGCGCGCGGTGAAGGTGGAGGCGTTGAGGCCGTGCTCGGCGGCGGAAACCCAGTACGCGTCGACCGCCTTGACGTGCGCCGGGTCCGGTTCGCCGCGCCAGCGGATCATGAACCGCTCGGTGATCGACTTCGCCTCGTCGACCCGCGACTGCGGCACCGCGGGCTGGCCGATGCCGCGCGCGGACTGCGCGACGTAGGACAGCGCCATCACCGAGGCGCGGGCGAGCTGGTCGCGCGCTTCCTCGTCGGTGATGTCGAGCAGCGGACGGTAGCCCCAGATCGGGGCGAGCATGGCGAGCGCGGCCTGGACGTCGACCCGCACGTCGCCGGTGTGCACCGGAAGCGGGAACGGCTCGGCGGGCGGGAGCCCGTGCCCGAACCGGCCGTCGACCAGGAGGCCCCATACGTCGCCGAAGGTCACCTTCCCGGCGAGATCCTCGATGTCGACGCCGCGGTAGCGCAGTGCACCGCCGTCCCGGTCGGGTTCGGCGATTTCGGTACGAAACGCGACGATGCCCTCAAGGCCAGGCCGGAACCCGTCGTCGGCTTCGTTGGTCTTGCTGATCGTGGAGGTAGTCACTCTTCGCGAACCCTTTCGATGCGCATTCCCCGGCTGTGTTGTGCACGCGCGGACGGGATACACGCTGGCTCCTTGCGCGCCTCATCGCACGGTGGGACAAACCATGCTCCCTTTGCCCGGCTGGGGCAACGGAAGAAGTCGTGGTTTCGGTCACGATTACGAGAACGATTCAGTCCAGGTGAGCCTAGGACGCCACTTTCTCCGGTCCAGTGAGGTGACCGCAGACTGGTACCCCGGTGGACTTGAGGTGAACCCAGACTTGCGGAGGCGGACGGGTGTCACGCTCGGTGAGCGCGGCGGGCGCCGGGCGTACTCCGGGAGTGGCGGGCTGCCGGGCGGGAATTGCGGAATCCTCGCCGAGGCGTTCCCGGCTTGTCCGAATTCTTTTCGAGTTCGGCGAACAAGCGCTGTCCCGGCCACGTAAACACTGCGTTGCCGAATCGGGCGGAGCGCGCCCTCCGGTGGTAGACCTTGGCCATGCACCTGAGCCCGCAGGAACGCGACAAACTGCTGGTCCACGTCGCGGCGGACGTTGCTCGCAAACGACTCGAACGCGGTGTCCGGCTCAATTACCCCGAAGCCGTCGCGCTCATCACCGATTACGTCCTCGAGGGCGCTCGCGACGGGTGCGCGGTCAGTGAATTGGCCGCGGGCGGGCGCACTGTGCTCACGCGGGCGCAAGTGCTCGACGGGGTGCCGGAAATGGTGGAGTCGGTGCAGGTGGAAGCGACTTTTCCGGACGGCACGAAGCTCGTCACGGTGCACGAACCGATTGCTTGAGCACGAACCGATTGCTTGAGGAGGAATTCTTGCGGCCAGGCGAGATCATTCCCGGCGACGAGCCGGTGCCGCTGAATCCGGGCCGGTCCCGGGTCCGGCTGCGCGTGCGCAACCTCGGCGACCGGCCGGTGCAGGTCGGGTCGCACTATCACTTCGCCGCGGTCAACCCCGGGCTGGAGTTCGACCGCGAAGCGGCCCGCGGGCACCGGCTCGACGTGCCCGCCGGGACCTCGGTGCGGTTCGAACCGGGGATCGACCGGGAGGTCGACCTCGTGCCGCTCAGCGGAAACCGGCGGGTGCCGGGGCTGCGCGCCGAATACGCCGGGGAGTTCTGATGCCGGAGATCGACCGCGCCCGCTACGCCGAACTGTTCGGCCCGACCGCGGGGGACCGGATCCGGCTCGCCGACACCGACCTGCTGATCGAGGTGACCGAGGACCGGTCGATGGGACCCGGCGGCAGCGGCGACGAGGTGCTTTTCGGCGGCGGGAAGGTGATTCGCGAGTCGATGGGCCAGGGCATGGCCACCCGTGCCGAGGGCGCGCCGGATCTGGTGCTCACCGGTGCGGTGATTCTCGACCACTGGGGCGTGGTGAAGGCCGACGTCGGGGTGCGCGACGGCCGGATCGTCGGCATCGGGAAGGCGGGCAATCCGGACACTATGGACGGTGTCGATCCGGCGCTGGTGATCGGTCCGTCGACGGAAGTGCTGGCGGGCAACGGGAAGATCCTCACCGCCGGCGGCATCGACTGTCACGTGCACTTCGTCTGCCCGCAGCTGGTGGACACCGCGCTCGCGGCCGGACTGACCACTTTGGTCGGTGGCGGCACCGGGCCGAACGAGGGCACCAAGGCGACCACGGTGACACCCGGCGCCTGGAACCTCGGCCGGATGCTGTCCGCGATGGACGGTCAGCCGGTGAACGTGTTGCTGCTGGGAAAGGGAAACACTGTCCGGCACGAGGGGTTGCGGGAGCAGCTGGCCGCCGGGGCGGGCGGGTTCAAGCTGCACGAGGACTGGGGTTCGACGCCCGCCGCGATCGACGCTTGCCTCACTGTCGCGGACGAATCCGGGGTGCAGGTCGCGATCCACACCGACACTTTGAACGAGGCCGGGTTCCTGGAGTCCACTGTGGAGGCGATCGGCGGCCGGTCGATCAACGCCTACCACACCGAGGGGGCGGGCGGCGGGCACGCGCCGGACATCATCGAGGTCTCCGGAATGGCGAACTTCCTTCCGTCGTCGACGAATCCGACCCGGCCGCACACCGTCAACACCCTCGACGAGCACCTGGACATGCTGATGGTGTGCCACCATCTGAACCCGTCGGTGCCCGAGGACCTCGCGTTCGCCGAAAGCCGGATCCGGCCGAGCACGATCGCCGCCGAGGACGTCCTGCACGACCTCGGCGCGATCTCGATGATGAGTTCCGATTCGCAGGCGATGGGCCGGATCGGCGAGGTGATCATCCGGACCTGGCAGACCGCGCACGTGATGAAAGCCCGCCGTGGCGCGCTTCCCGGCGACGGTGCGGCAGACAATCTGCGCGCCCGCCGCTACGTCGCGAAGTACACGATCAACCCGGCGATCGCGCACGGAATGGACGCGGAGATCGGCTCGGTGGAGGTCGGCAAGCTCGCCGATCTTGTTTTGTGGGAACCGAAATTCTTTGGCGTGCGCCCGCATGTGGTGCTGAAAGGCGGATTCCCGGCGTGGGCGGCGATGGGGGACGCGAACGCTTCGATCCCCACGCCGCAACCGGTGCTCGCACGGCCGATGTTCGGTGCCGCGCCCGCCGTGGCGGCCGCGTCCAGCCTGCACTTCGTGGCCCCGGAAGCGCTGGAGTCCGGGTTGCCGGAACGATTCGGCATCGCCCGGCCGTTGGTACCGATCGCCAACACCCGCCGCCGGACGAAAGCGGACATGGTGCTGAACGACGCCACCCCGGCGGTACGAGTGGATCCGGACAGCTTCGCGGTGCGGGTGGACGGCGAGCTGATCGAACCGCATCCGGTGGCCGAATTGCCCATGGCGCAAAGGTATTTCCTGTTCTGATGGACCCAGTCGCACTCATTCTCGCGGACTCCCGGTTCCCGGGCGGCGGGCACGTGCATTCCGGCGGCCTCGAAGAGATAGCGGCGCGAGGCCTTGTCCGGTCCGAACGCGACTTGCCGGGATTCCTCTTTGGACGGTTGCACACGGCGGGGCTGCTCGCCGCCGCGTTCGCCGCTGCCTCAGCGCATGCTGCCGCCCGAGCCGTCGAGAGTGTCCATTGGCGACAACTCGATCAGGAACTCGACGCCCGCACGCCCTCGCTCGCGCAACGGGAAGCGTCGCGGGCACAAGGCCGGGGCACGGCGCGAGCCGGACGTGCCGCGTGGCCGTCCCCAGTCCTGTCGCAGCTGCTGACCGAAACTCCGCGCCCGCATCATCCGATCGTCAGCGGCGCGCTCGTCGGTATCGGCGGCGGCAGTCCGTTCGACGCGGCCATGGCGGTGGCCTACCTCGCCGTGAGCGGCCCGGCGAGCGCGGCCGTACGGCTGCTTGGGCTGGACCCGTTCGCGGTGAACGCGGTGGTCGCACGGATGGCCGGACCGTTGCGCGAGGTGAGCGGCCAGGCCGCCGAGACCGCCGGTGCCGATCCGGCCGATTTGCCAGCACCGGCGTCGCCGGCGCTGGATTTGTTCGCCGAGGAACACTCTCGGCATCACCAGGAAGAGGTGCGTCTCTTTGCCAGCTGAACACGGTCACGGGCACTTTCACGCCGTCAACTTCGACCCGACCGCCGCCGAACCGGACCACTACGACGCGGCGCCGACCGCCGGACGGGCGTACCGGATCGGCATCGGCGGCCCGGTCGGCAGCGGCAAGACCGCGCTCACCGCCGCGTTGTGCCGCGCGCTGGGCGGCGAATACAACCTGGCCGTGGTCACCAACGACATCTATACGACCGAGGACGCGGACTTCCTGCGCCGGGCGGGCGTCCTCGACCCGGAGCGGATCGAAGCGGTGCAGACCGGGGCCTGCCCGCACACCGCCATCCGCGACGACATCACCGCGAACCTCGACGCGGTGGAACGGCTGGAGGAGAAGTTCCCCGGCCTGGAGCTGGTCATCGTGGAAAGCGGCGGCGACAACCTGACCGCGGTGTTCAGCCGCGGACTGGCCGACAGCCAGATCTTCGTGGTCGACGTCGCGGGCGGGGACAAGGTGCCGCGCAAGGGCGGTCCCGGGGTCACGACGGCCGACCTGCTGGTGATCAACAAAACCGACCTCGCCCCGTTGGTCGGCGCCGACCTGACCGTGATGACCTCGGACGCTCACCGCATGCGGGGCGAACTGCCGGTGTTCGCGCAGTCCCTAGTGGACACCCCGGACGCTCCGGCGGTGGCGGACTGGGTGCGTTCGCTGGTGCCGGTCCGGCAGGGGTGAAGGCGCACGCACGCCTGGTCGCCGCCCTCGACGATGGACGGACGGTGCTGCGCGAGCTGAGGTCGATGGCACCGCTGATGCTCGTCCCGCGTCGGCAGCGTGGCGCTGGTGCGGTGGTGCATCTGGTCAACTCGGCGACCGCGCCGCTCGGCGGTGATGAGCTACGGCTCGAGATCCAGGTCGGGCCCGGTGCGGAGCTGAAGCTTTCCGGCGTCGCGGCGACCCTCGCGTTGCCCGGGCTGCGCGAGGTGCCGAGTTTGTCCACTGTGGAGATCGTCGTCGAGGACGGGGGTTCGTTCGAATACCTGCCGGAGCCGACCGTCGTCACCGCTCGCGCCGACCACGTCGCCGTGCTGCGCGCCGACCTGGCCGCGGACGCCCGGTTCCACACCCGCGAGGTGCTCGTCCTCGGCCGGGAGGGCGAGCGTCCGGGCAGGTTGTCCTCGACAGTGCACGTGACCTGCGGCGACGTCCCGGCTCTCCGGCAGACGCAGACCGTCGGTGACGCTCTTTTGGACGCGAGCCTCGCCGTGCTGGCTGGGCATCGAGTGCTGGTGACTGAGGTCGAGTTCGGCAGACCGCCGCGGCGAGCGGAGTCCGGACCCTGGTGGTCGCGGACCCCGCTCGCCGCGGGCGGCACGCTGACGACCGCGGTCGGTCCGGATGTGGTGGCCGCGTCGAGACTCGGTTTATCCGGCGGTGCGGAAAGTCGGCTCGGGCAGTGAGACCGGGCCGGCCTCGCGGCACATGTCGTGGCAGCCGCTGTCCAGCGTGCAGCACAGCGAGCAGATCGCGCCGCCTTGGTTGGCGCAGTCGGCGATGTCCGGCAGTTCGTAGGCGTCGCCGCAGACCGAGCAATTGTGCGTGGCGGTGGGGTCCTGGTCGACCTCCGGGCCGGAGACGAGGTTGGGCCGCACCAGGTAGTACCGGCCGCGGGTGGCCGCCGCGAGCACCGGCACCAGCGCGACGGCGATCACCAGCGCCAGCAGCGGGCTGAAGGCCGCCAGGTATTCGCCGAACGCGCCGAAGTACGCCGCGATCGACACCGCGGAAGCGAGCACCATGGCACCGAAGCCGACCGGGTTGACCTTGTGCAGGTAAGCCCGTTTGAATTCGATGTAGCGCGGGGAAAGGCCGAGCGGTTTCGCGATCACGAGGTCCGCGCACACCGCGCCGATCCAGGCGATCGCGACGTTCGAATAGAAGCCGAGGATCTTGTTCAGGAAACCGAACGCGCCGAACTCCATCAGCGCGAGCGCGATCCCGCAGTTGACCAGCACATACCAGGCACGGCCCGGGTGGCGGTGCACTACGCGGGAGAAGAAGTTCGCGAACGACAGCGAGCCGGAGTACGCGTTCGTCGTGTTGATCTTGATCTGCGAAACCACCACGAACAACGCGGCGAAAGTGAGCGCGGCCGGTCCGAGCGCGGGCCGCACCGCCTCGAGATAGGGCGCGATCGGCTCCAGCGCCGTGGTCTTGCCGACCGCTCCGAGCGCGAGGAAGGCCAGCAGGGCGCCGCCGATCTGCTTGGCCGCGCCGAGCACCACCCAGCCCGGCCCGGCGGCGAGCACCGCGGCCCACCAGGAACGCTTGTTCTCCGCCGTCTTCGCCGGCATGAAGCGCAAGTAGTCGGCCTGCTCGCCGATCTGCCCGATCAGCGACAGCGCGATGCCCATCCCGAAACCGAAGCCGACCGCGGAGAATCCGGAACCCGCGCCCTCGATGCCGCCGAACGCCGCGAAATCGGCGAATCGTCCGGGTTCCCGCACGAGCACGACGACGAACGGCAGCACCAGCCCGGCGATCCAGATCGGCTGCGTCCAGGTCTGCATCTTCGCGACCGCGCCCATCCCGTAGAGCGCGAACGGCAGCACGATCAGCGTCGCCAGCAAGTAGCCGATCGGCAGCGGAATGCCGAGCGCCAGCTGGAACGCCTGGCCCATGATCGAGCCTTCGAGGGAGAAGAAGATCACGGTGAAACTGGCATAGACGAGCGAGGTGAGGGTGGACCCGAAGTAGCCGAACCCGGCGCCGCGGGTGAGCAGGTCCATGTCCACGCCGTAGGTCGCGCAGGCGCGCGCGATCGGTACCCCGGTCACGAAGATCACCACCGCGGCGGCCAGGATGGCGAGAACTCCTGAGGTGAAGCCGTAGGACAGCACGATGCTGGCGCCGATGGCGAAGTCGGCGAGGTAGGCGATCCCGCCCAGCGCGGTCGTCGCGACGACTAACGGCGACCAGCGCCGGAACGATTGCGCGGCGAAGCGCAGCGAGTAGTCCTCGCGGTTTTCGTCGGCGGCGAGCGCGGCGTAGGTGCGTTGCGGTTTTTGCGTATCGTCGCGTTCGGACAGAGTTTCGGTCATTTGACCTGCCTCCGTAACTGGGGACGGGTGCCGGAGCAGGTCGAAAGGTAGGTGCGGGCTGTATCGATCAGGGGCCTGCCCGTGAACGGCGCGTTACAACTCGGCGTCCTGCGGTTAAGGCCCGGTGGCGAGCCGGGCGTGGCAGGAGTCACCGTTCGGTGGGTTTCGCCGGGACCGGCGACCCAATACCGTCGCTGGATAGCCGTGATTCGACACCCTCACCAGGGGTAACGGAGGTTGGGCCGGATGACACCGGAGATCGACGAGGCGGTCGTGCGGCTGCCTGGCATGCGGGTGGCCTACGACGGTGCGCCGTTTGACGAGTCGGCGCTCGCGGCAACGTGGCATGAACAGCTGGAGAGCTGGCTGAGCCAAGCGGTTTCCGAAGCGCTCGCGGAGCCCAACGCGATGGTGCTCGCGACCGCCGACGCCGAAGGCAGGCCTTCTTCGCGCACGGTGCTGTGCAAGGGCTTCGACGAACGCGGAGTGGTTTTCTACACGAACTACACGTCGTCGAAGAGCCACGACCTCACGGCCACGCGCTACGCGTCGGCCACCTTCCCCTGGTACCCGCTGCACCGCCAGGTCACGGTCCGCGGCGAGGTCGAAAAGGTCAGCGCGGACGAGACGGCCGCCTACTGGGCCCAGCGCCCGCGCGGTTCGCAGCTCGGGGCGTGGGCGTCGCCGCAGTCGCGAGTGGTCGAGGGACGGCGCGCGCTGGACAACGCCCTGCGCAACATCGAACGCCGCTTCGCCGACGTCGAGCACATCCCCGCCCCGCCGCACTGGGGAGGCTGGCGCATCCGGCCGGACTTCGTCGAGTTCTGGCAGGGTCGCGAGGACCGGCTGCACGACCGCCTCCGCTTCCACCGCACCCACGACGGCTGGCACGTGGAGCGGTTGGCTCCCTGATCTGCCGGTTGTTCTCAGACGCCGCTTCCGGGCTTTGGCCTGGGGGCGGCGTTTCGTTTCGCCGGGCGGGTCCACAACGCGAAGTCCGTGAGGGCCACCTTGAGGGAATCTGATTCCCTCAAGGTGGCCCTCACGGACTTCTCCGCGACGAGACCCGTGCACCAAACGCCACGTGGGGCGCTTCGGCCTCCGCCAAGTCGCTCTTCAGCGCGGCTCCGGCCGTCAACAAACGGCCATCCCGCCAGCCTGCGGGGAAAATCACCTGCGCCAGCTTCGTTAGCGCAACTAAGCTGATAGCTCGTGACTTCAGAACCGGGGATACGCCCGCCCCGTACCGGGGCCCGCAAGCTCCTCGGCCGGATCGTCGTCGACACCCGTCCGCTCAAGATCCCGGCTTTTCGGCGGCTGTGGATGTCCACCGCGGTCACCGCGGTCGGGTCGCAGCTCACCGCCGTCGCGGTGCCGAAGCAGGTCTTCGATATCACCGGATCGTCCGGTTACGTCGGATTGACCGGTGCGGTCGCGCTCGTCCCGCTGCTCGTGTTCGGGCTTTGGGGCGGGGCGATCGCCGACGCCGTCGACCGGCGGAAGCTGCTGCTCGTCACCAACGTCGGCGTCGCGGTCACCTCCGCGCTGCTGTGGCTCCAGGCGTTCGCCGGGATGCATTCGGTGTGGCTCGTGCTCGGGCTGCTCGCCGCGAACCAGGCGTTCTTCGCGATCAACATGCCCACGCGCGGCGCGGTCGTCGCGCGGCTCGTTCCCGCCTCGCTCTTGCCGTCGGCGAACGCGCTCAACACCACGATGGCCACGTTCGGCGCGGTGTTCGGACCGCTGTTCGGCGGGGCGCTGATCCCGGTGATCGGTCTGTCCACTTTGTACTTGGTGGACGTCTGCGCCTTGGCGATCACGTTGATCGCGGTGTGGCGGCTGCCCTCGATCCCGCCGCTCGGCGAGGGCGCGCGCAAGGCGGGGCTCGGTTCGGTCATCGACGGATTCCGTTATCTGGCCAAGCAAAAAGTGCTGCTGGCGTCGTTCGTCGTGGACATTATCGCGATGGTCGCCGGCATGCCGCGCGCGTTGATCCCGGAGATGGCCGAGCGGACGTTCGGCGACCCGCCCGGCGGCGGTCCGGCGCTCGGCATGCTCTACGCCGCGCTGCCCGCGGGCGCGATGCTCATCGGGTTGTTCTCCGGCTGGCTGCACCGGGTGCGGCGGCAGGGGGCCGCGGTCGTCATCGCTATCTGCTGCTGGGGCGCGGCGATGGCGGCGTTCGGGCTCGCGCATTCGCTGTGGCTGGCGCTGGTGTTCATCGCGCTCGGCGGCGCGGCGGACATGGTCAGTTCGGTGTACCGGCAGGCGATCCTGCAGACCGCCACCACCGACGAGATGCGCGGACGGCTCCAGGGCGTGTTCACCGTGGTCGTCGCGGGCGGGCCGCGGATCGCCGACCTCACGCACGGCTGGTCCGCCGCGGCGTGGGGCACCAAGATCGCGGCGACCGGCGGCGGCCTGCTGGTGATCGTGCTGACGGTGGCCTCGCTGGCCGTTCTTCCTGGGTTCTGGCGGTATCGGGCGCCGGTGGAGGAGGACCACTGACGCTCGCGTTACTCCGATCGGAATAGCATGCCCGATATGCGTGCATACCCGATCGCTTTGCTGATCTCCGCCGCCGCTGTCCTCACCGCCTGTTCCGGCGAGCAGAAGGCCGCCGCGCCGCCGCCCGCAACCAAGGCCCCGTCCTCCCAGCCCGCCTCGTCCGCGCCCGCCGGCAAGGCGGCGGACACCTGCGCTCTGCTGCCGTCCGACGACGTCAGCAAGGCGATCAAGATCCCGAACATCACGTCGAAGGCCGGGCCCGCCCACGACAATCCGAGCAACGGCGGCAAGGCCACGAGCTGCGAATACGTCGTCGAAGGCAAGACCGCCGGCGCGCTCGCGGTGACCCGTTACGAGGGCCGCAAGGCCAAGCCCGCGGACATGATCGCCGCGATCAAGAAGGCCAAGCCGGGCGCGGTCGACGTGGCGGGCTTCCCGGACGGCGCCGTCTTCTACACCGACGAGCAGAAGACCGCGACGCTCGCCGCGGCCAAGGTGTCCAACGGGGTTCCGGTGCTGGTCAACTACACCGGACCGGTCAAGATGACCAAGGAAATGATGACCCCGCTCGTGCACACGGCGGTCGCCAAGGCCTGATCGGCCGACTTCCCGTTCAAGCCCGGACAAGGCACACTAATCGCCCATGACGGACGTGAGCGAGGGCACTTCCAAGGTCGCCGAGCCGGCGTTGCTGCGGGTCATGGGCCCGAAGCTGCTGCTGTTCTTCGTGGTCGGCGACATCATCGGCACCGGCGTGTACGCGCTGACCGGGCAGGTCGCCGGACGCGTCGGCGGTGCGTTGTGGCTGCCGTTCCTGCTGGCGTTCGTGGTCGCGTTCATGACCGCGTTCAGCTATCTCGAACTGGTCGGCAAGTACCCGCGCGCGGCCGGCGCGGCGCTGTATACGAACAAGGCGTTCGGTGTGCCGTTCCTGACCTTCATGGTCGCGTTCGCGGTGATGTGCTCCGGGATCACCTCGGCGTCGTCGGCGGCCGTCGCGTTCGGCGCGACCTATCTCGCGGCGTTCGTGAAGCTGCCGACGGTGCTGGTCGGCATCGCGTTCGTGGTGATGCTGGCGTTGATCAACTTCCGCGGCATCGGCGAATCGGTGAAGGCCAACGTCGTCCTCACCTGCATCGAACTGTCCGGCTTGCTGATCATTATCGGCGTCGGCGTGTGGGCGGTGCTGAACGGCGACGGCGAACCGTCCCGGCTCGTCGAGATCGACACCGCGGACAAGACGTGGCTGGTCGCCATCTCCTCGGCGACGTCACTCGCGTTCTTCGCGATGGTGGGCTTCGAGGACTCGGTGAACATGGCCGAGGAATGCCATGATCCAGTGCGGATTTTCCCGCGCGCGATGCTGTGGGGCATGGTCATCGCCGCGACGATCTACGTGCTGGTCTCGGTGACGTCGTCGCTGCTGGTCCCGGCGGCTGAACTGGCTGGCGCGAAAAGCGACGCGTTGTTGAAGGTGCTCGACGTCGGCGCGCCGGGCTTCCCGCGCGAAATCTTCTCCGCCATCGGCCTGTTCGCGGTGATCAATTCCGCCTTGATCAACATGTTGATGGCCAGCCGGCTGCTGTACGGCCTCTCGAACGAGCGTGTGCTGCCGCCGGTTTTCGGCCGCGTGCACCCGACTCGCCGGACGCCCTGGGTTTCGATCATTTTCACCAGCGTCATCGCTATCGGCCTGGTGTCCTTTGTGGACATCAGTGCGCTCGGCGGCACGACCGCGTTGCTGCTGCTCGTGGTGTTCGCCATCGTCAACATCGCGCTTCTGGTGCTGCGCAAGGACAAAGTGCCGCACAAGCATTTCCGGGTGCCGACGGTGCTGCCAGTGCTGGCCGCGGTGTTCTGCCTCTATCTGGTCAGTCCGCTGTCCGGCCGCCCGGCGCAGGACTACCAGGTGGCTGGCATCCTGCTCGCCGTGGGCGTCCTGTTGTGGGTGGTGAACCTCCTGGTGAAGCGGATGCTCAGTGGTGCGTCATCGCGGCCTGGAGCCACCAGGCGCTGAACCCGGCGATTTTCGCGTCGACTACTAGCGGACGGTCGAGCCCGGCGGCGACCCGGGTGGCCACCTCGTCGAGGTCCTCCTTGGCTCGGACGGTGACCGCATCGCAGCCATAGCCGCGGGCGATGGCGGCGATATCGGTGTCGGGGAAGGTGACCGTGTCGGCCGGATGTCCGCCGGGTTCGAAGAAGTACACCTCGGCACCGTAGGCGTGGTCGTTGTAGACCACGATCAGCATCGGCAGCTTCAGCCGTACGACGGTCTCCAGTTCGGCGATGCTCATCAGGAACCCGCCGTCGCCGCACGCCGCGACCGGGAAGCGGTCCGGCTGGGCGAGCGCCGCGCCGATCGCGGTCGCCAGTCCGAGGCCGATCGACTGGAACGCCTGGGTGAAGCAGAAGCCGTTCTCGTCGGGGACGTCGAGGTACATCGTGGGGTAGCCCATGAAGTTCCCCGAATCGACGCCGACGACCCGGTTGGCCGGGATGAGTCCGTCCAGTGCGACGGACAGGGTGCGCGGGTCGATGACGTCGGCGGTCCCGGCGTCGTCGTGTTCGTTGTCGCGCCAACGGATTTCCCGGCTGATTCGGGCCTGAAGCTCGTCGCTTCGATATCCATTGTGGACACTGAGCTGTTCGGCCACCGCCAGCGCGGTACCGGCGACATCGCCAACGATGCCGAGATCGACCGGCCGATTGCGGCCCAGCGCGGTGGATTCCAGGTCGACCTGCACGAGAGTCGTTTCCGGAGAGAGCAGCCGTCCGTGTGCGGTGGTCCAGTCGTTGAGCGCGGAGCCCCAGCCGACGACGACGTCCGCACCCTGGATGAGTTCGGTCGTCAGCGGTGAAGAAAACCCGCCGGACACCCCGATCGCCCACGGCTCGCCAGCGAACAGTCCTTTCGCGACCGCACCTTCGGCGAGCAGTGCGCCACAACGGTCGGCCAGCGCGACCAGTTCCGCCCGCGCTGCCCGGGAACCGCGTCCACAAAGGAATACCGGCCGCTGGGCCTGCTGCAGAATTGAAGCGAGCGCCTTCACTTCCGCCGCAGCGGCGCGCGGCTGCGGCAGCGGTTCGATAGCGGTAAGACCATCGAGAAGGCTTTCCTCGAAAGGCTCGGCCTGCACGTCCAGCGGGAGTCGCAAAAGGACAGTCCGCCGGTCGCGCCGGGCTTGAGTGAACGCGCGCCGTACGTCAGCCAGCGCGGTTTTCGCGGACCGCACCAGGATGCTGCTCGCTCCCACGGACCGGGCGAGCGCGTCCTGGTCGATGTGAAAGTTCGACAGCGGATCCGTCGCCTCGCCGGTCACGACGACCAGCGGCGTCCGGCTCTTCGCCGCCTCCCCGAGTCCGGTGGTCGCGTTGCCCAGCCCGCAACCCTGGTGCACCGACACCGCCGCGACCTCGCCGCTGCACCGCGCGTAGGCGTCGGCCATCGTGGTCGCGCCGCCCTCGTGCCGGGCCGCGACGAACTCGGCCCCGCCCTGGATCAGGCCGTTGGTGAAGTGGAAATTTCCGCTCCCGACAACGCCGAACGCCTTGCGTACGCCGAATCGGGCCAACGCGATCCCGGCGGCTTGGGCGACGTTCACGCCTGACCTCCCGGCACCACCGCGAGCACCCGCGCCGGACTGCCGGTCCCGCCGACGATCGGCAGCGGGCAGACCACGACGAGCGCACCGGCCGGCGGCAGCGAGCCGAGATTCTGCAACGAGGTGATGCCGTACTTGTCCGCGCCGAGCAGGTGGTGGTGTGCGGGCATCGGCGGGTCGAGCGCGAAGCCGTTCCCGGCGTCGATGCCGACGGTTTCCACGCCGTAGCCAGCGATCGGCGTTTCCTCGGCGAGCCATTTCGCCGCCGCGGCTGAGATGCCGGGGGTGTGGCTGGCCCCGTCGGAGAAGTTGAGGAACGCGTCGCGGTCTTGCGCGTACTGGTCCCACCCGGAGTGCACGAGCAGCCAGCCGCCCGCGCGCAACGGACCGTGCTCGGCTTCCCACGCTCGGATGTCGTCGATCTCCAGCAGGAAGTCCGGATCGTCGGCGACGCGCGCGGAGACGTCGAGGACGTGCGCGGGCCCGATCAGCCTGCCCACCGGCAGCTCCGAAACGTCGGCGCCGTCGCGGTTGGAGATCCAGTGCCGCGGCGCGTCGAGGTGGGTGCCGATGTGCTCGCCGGTGTGGATGTTGTTGTGCCGCCACAACGGTCCGGAATCGTCGAACTCGCTGACCGGCTCGAGACTGAAGTCGATCAGGTTCGCGAACGGCTCGGGCAGCCGCAGGGTCGGGGTGGCGGCGCTGAGCTTGTTGGTGAGGTCGACGACCTCCAGCCGGCCCTCGGCCAGCTGGGTCAGGAGCTGGTCGACCGCGGTTTCGGCGGGGCTGCTCATCGGTGCGTCCTCTCGGTCGCGGGGCGCGCTATTGCGGATCCTTGACGGTCGTTGACAGCGCGGAAGGCCATATCTACAGTACCGGTTTCAGCAGCACTGACGGAATAGCTGCCGAAGATCAGCCAGGGTGAACACGGGAGCCTCGACCAGGGCTTCCGGTGTCGCAAGGCCGCCGGGACGGAGCATCGACGCACGGTGCTCGCGCCGTTACGGTGGCGAACGGACCGGTCTCGCCCGCCAGTTACGGAACGGAGTGTCGTGACCGACCAGCCCAGCCCAGTCGCTTTCCGGGCGCATTTCCCCGCCTTCGCCGACTCGGTGCACCTCGCGAGCTGCAGCCAGGGCGCGCTCTCGGACGCGCTGACCGCGGAGCTTTTCGAGTTCCAGCACACGATCCGCGAGCACGGGGCGCCGTGGGACAAGTGGATGGTGAAGGTCGCCGAGGCCCGGGCATTGTTCGCTCAGCTGATCGGCGCGGACGCGGATGACATCGCCGTCGTGCCCTCCGCTTCCGAAGGGGCGTATCAGGTCGCGTCCACGCAGGCGTGGGCGGAGCGGCCGGGAATCGTCACGACCGACCTGGAATTCCCGTCGCTGGGCCATGTTTGGCTGGCGCAGCAGGGCCGCGGCGCGGACGTCCAGTTCGTCGCCCACCACGACGGCCTGGTCGATACCGAGGATTACGCCGCGCTCATCACCGAGCGAACGCAGCTGGTGTCCGTCCCGTTGGTCAGTTACGCCAACGGTTTGCGGTTCCCGGTGCGCGAAGTCGCCGCGCTGGCTAGGAAAAACGGTGCCAGAAGCTTTGTCGACGCCTACCAGGGTCTGGGTGTCGAGCCGGTCGACGTCGCCGAACTCGGCTGCGACTATCTCGTCAGCGGAAGCCTGAAATATCTGCTCGGCATCTCCGGGATCGCCTTCCTTTATGTACGGCCAGGCTTGCGCGACGCGGTTTCCCCGCCGCTGACCGGCTGGTTCGGCCGCACGAACCCGTTCGAATTCGATCCGCGGCACCTCGACTATCCCGAGCACGCCCGCCGATTCGAGACCGGGACGCCGTCGATCCCGTCCGCGTACGGCGCGGTCGCCGGGCTGAAGCTGGTGCACCAGGTGGACGCGCGCCGGGTGCGTGCCCACATCAGCGGGTTGACCGGGCAGCTGCAGCAGCGGCTGCTCGACGCTGGGGAACAGCTCCGGTCCCCGCTGGACGACGCGCGGCGCGGTCCGCTCGTCGCCTTGGCCGACCGGGATCCCGACGCGCTGGCGGCGTTCCTCGCCGGGCGGCGGATCGTGTGCAGTGCCCGCGGCGACGTGCTGCGGATGTCCTTGCACTACTACAACGTCGAGTCCGACCTCGACGCCGTCGTCGCGGCGATCGCCGAGTACCGGGCGAGCCAGTAGGGAGCAGACATGGCCGAGTCCCCGTCCCCGAACCGGTTGCAGCGGAGGCTGCGCGGCAGGCAGTTGACCATGATCGGAATCGGCGGGGCCATCGGCACCGGCCTTTTCCTCGGATCGAGCCTGGCGATCTCGCACGCGGGGCCGGCCGTGGTGCTCGCATACGTCCTTTGTGGACTGGTGGCGCTGACGATTTCCTGGGCGCTGGCCGAGATGGTGGTGGTGCATCCGGCCGCGGGCGCGTTCGGCAGTATCGCGCAGAAGTATCTCGGCGCGGGCAGCGGGTTCGTGGTGCGCTGGGCGTATTGGGCCATGCAAGTGATCGCGATCGGCGGGGAGACGATCGCGGCCGGCGTGTACGTCCAGTTCTGGTGGCCGCAGATTCCGCTGTGGGTGCCGGTCGCGGTGTTTTCGCTGCTGGTGATCGTCGTCAACGGCGCGGCGGTGCACATTTTCGGCGAGTTCGAGTACTGGTTCGCGATGATCAAGGTCTGCGCGATCCTGGTGTTCGTCGCGCTCGGCCTGATCCTCGTGTTCTTCGGCCTGCCGAAGGCGCCCGCTCCCGGTCTCACGAATCTCAGCGCGGGCGGCGGATTCCTGCCGAACGGCGTGTCCGGGCTGTTGCTGGCCATGGTGTTCGTGCTGTTCAGCTACATCGGCACCGAGGTGGTTTCGGTGACCGCGGCCGAATCCGAGAACCCGACCCGCGACATCCCGCGCGCGGCCCGGGCGATGGTGGTGCGGCTGGCGATCTTCTACGTCGCCGCGATGCTCATCGTTGTGTTGGTGGTGCCGTGGACAGTGACCGGCGAGGGCGGATCTATTACGGCCAGCCCGTTTGTCCGAGTCTTCCAATCCGCTGGGGTTCCGGCGGCGGCGACGATCATGAACTTCGTGGTCCTGACCGCCGCGTTGTCCAGCGCGAACACCAACCTTTACCTCACCACGCGGATGCTGCATTCCCTTGCCGAGCACCGATTCGCTCCGTCCTGGGCGGGACGGCTGACCAGGTCCGGAGTGCCGCGCAACGCACTCGTACTGTCCACCGCGGGCTTGGTGATCGCGACCATCCTGTCCAAGAATTCCGATTCAGGCGCGTATCTCGTGCTGTTCGGCATTTCGATCTTCGCCGCGCTCGTCGTGTGGATGATCATTCTGGTGACCCATATGGCGTTCCGGATCCGGCGTCGCCGCGCCGGGCTGCCGCCGTCGCCGGTGCGGTTGTGGGGCGCGCCGGTCGTGAACGTCGTGGTGATCGCTTTCCTTGCCACCGTGCTGATTTCGACGTTCTGGATCGAAGGTCTCGACCCGGCGTGGAAGTTCGGGATTCCGTTCTTCGTCCTGCTGGTGGTGGCTTATCTGGTGCTGAGGGCGACCGGGCGCACGAAGCAGGCCGTCGAAGCGGAATTGGAAGACTCTACGTTGGTCGAGGTGCGTGAAGAGGCGTAATCACGGCGTCAGGTGGGCGGCGAGTTCGGCCGCCGCCTCCTGTACCCGCGCCGCGAAATCCGCGTCCTCGGGCTGCTCCGACCATCGCTCGAACGCGGTTTGGAACACTGCGACGCCGACCTGGGCGAGCATCTTCGCGCTCGCTTCGGTCGCACCGCGTTCCTGCAGCGCGCCGACGAGTGCTGCGGTTATGGCGGCTAGTTTCGTGCGCTCGCGTTCCTGCAACTCCGGGCTGGACGCGATGACCGCGCGTCGTTGCGCGGCAGACGAAACCAGGCCAGCGAACAGATCGCCAGCGTCGACCAGTGCGGCCAATAGCGCTTGAAACGGCGGAAGCGCGGGGTCGGCGCGGCGGACAGCGTCGGCCATCGCGTCCGGCAGCTGCTCCGACCCGGCGAACAGCACGTCGCGTTTGTCCGCGAAGTACCGCGAGAACGTGCGGCGGGTCAGTCCGGCGCGCTCGGTGATCTGCGTGACCGTGGCGTTCTCATAGCCGTGCTCGGCGAACAGCTCCAGCGCGGCCGCGCGGAGCCGCTCTTTGGCTTCTGGATCCCAGCGCGGCATGTCGAGATTCTAGCAGTGATGACTCAATGGGACATCACTGCTACTGTTGATGTCTCACTGAGTCATCAACTTGAGAGGACCGATCATGTCTTTGGTTGACCAGCGGGTCGTCGTCATCGGCGGCAGCTCGGGCATGGGATTGGCGACCGCGCGGGCCGCGGCGGAGGCGGGCGCGTCCGTCACGATCGCGTCGAGCAGCAAGGAACGGCTGGACGCCGCGCTCGCCGAATTACCGGATACCTGCGAAGGATTCGTCGCCGACGTACGCGACGACGCGAACGTCGCGGCCCTGTTCGAGCACGTCGGAGAGCTGGACCATCTCGTGTACACCGCGGGTGACGCGCTCGATCAGCGGCCGTTGGCGGACCTGTCGCTCGAAGCGGCCAGGAGCCGGTCCGACGTCCGCTACTGGGGCGTGGTCGCCGCGGTCAAGCACGCCGCGCCCCGGTTCCGGCCGGGCGGTTCGATCGTGCTGACGTCCGGGATCATCGGCGTCCGCCCGATGCCCGGCGCGGCGCTCGCGGCCGCTTCGATCGGCGCGATCGAGGGATTGGCCCGTGGCCTGGCCGTCGAGCTGGCCCCGCTCCGCGTCAACACGGTTCGGCCGGGCCCGATCCGCACGCCGATGTGGGACGGCCTCCCGCAACCTCAGCTGGACGCGATGGTCGCCGCGTTCACCGAACGGACGCTGACCAAGGCGGTCGGCAAGGCCGAGCAGATCGCGGCGACGAATGTGTACTTGATGGAGAACGGTTTCGTCACCGGCGAAGTGATCACTGTGGACGGAGGGTTCGTGCTTACCGGAAGCTGACCTGTTCTCCCGGCTTGAGCAGATGCAGCCGGTCCGCGAGCCCAGCCTGGGTGAAAGCCGGTTCGAGGGTGTCCGGACCTTGGGTGAAATGAGCCCAATGCTCGAAGTGCAGCGGGACGACCTGACGCGCGTTGAGGATCCGGGCCGCCTCCGCTGCATCCTCGCTCGGCAGCGTGAGGTACGCGTCGCCGACCAGCGGCGTCTGAGCCCCGCCCGCGAACAGGACGGCGATGTCGATCCGATCGAAGCGCTCGGCGATCTGCCGCACGACGTCGAGAGAAGCGTTGTCGCCGCTGATGTAAACCGTTGGCTGGCCGTCGCTTTCGAGCACGAAACCAGTGACTTCGCCGACGAGATGCTCGCTGCCGTCCGGCCCGTGCTGCGCGGGAACTCCGGTGACGCGGACGCCGCCGAGGTCGTAGGACTCCCAGTTGGCCAGCGCGCGAACGGGGTCGCCGATCCGTTCCCTCGCCGAGGCGGTGGACAGGACCAGCGGGGCGTCGAGGGCGTATTTTCGCCCCGCTGCGTCCAGGTTGTCCGGGTGCTGGTCGTGGGAAAGCAGCACCGCGTCCACCTCGCCGACTTCCGCCGCGGTGACCGCCGGGCCGACGGTTTTCGCCAGCTTGCGGGTGCCGATCGGGTAGTCGCCGGGGGCGTCGAAGGTGGGGTCGGTGAGCAGGCGGTTCTCGCCGTACTCGATGAGGGCGGTCGGGCCGCCGACGTACCGGATGCGCGTCATGCGAGTACTCAACTCGGGGAGGGCTGCGAGGTATTCCGGCGCAGTGCCTGGAATTCGACCGGGCTGTGCGCGCTGAACACCGAGACCTCGTCCTGCTTCTCGCGGGCGAGGGTCTGCAGCCGGGCGAGGTTGGCGCGGCGAGCGGATCCGTCCATCTGATTGATCGCCTCGAACACGCGCATGCCGGGCGGGCAGTGCGGGCTCACCGGGGCGACTTCGCCGTGGAAGAAGTACGCGTCGCCGGCGTGCAGGAGCCAGCCGTCGCCGGTGTCGACCGCGACGCCGGAGTGACCGTGCGTGTGGCCGGGCAGCGGAACGAGCAGGATCTCCGGCGGCAGACCGCGCAACGGCTGCACCGCGTCGAAGCCGAACCACTTTTCGCCGGCCTCGTCGTACGTGCTCCACAGTGGACTGTGCGCGAATTGCTCGGCGCGGTAACGCGTTTTCTCCGGGAAGCTCTTCGGATTGTCCGCGGCTCGCCGCTCGGTGGTGCGGACATGCACGGTGGCGTCCGGGAAATCGGCCAGGCCGCCGGCGTGGTCGACGTCGAGGTGAGTCATCACGATGTGCCGGACGTCGGAGGGGTCGTGGCCGAGCGCGCGGATCTGTGCCACGGAAGTCTCTTCCATGGTCGGCTTCGCGCCGACCATCGTCATGAACGGACCGCCGAGCCAGCGGCGCGATTCGGTGACGCCACGGGTGCCGAAGCCGGTGTCGACCAGCACGAGCGAGTCGGCGGTCTCCACGAGCAGGCAATGCGCCACGATGGTGCTGCGCCGCAGCATTCCGGGGCGGCCGTCGAGCGCCTTGCCGCCGAGCGGGCGCATCGTGCCGCAGTTGAGGTGGTGCACCTTCATACCGTGCTCCTCTCGCTGAGCCGGACGAAATCGGTCAGGTCGTGCGAGGCGAATACGGTCACCTCGTCGGCGTGGTCCCGGCGCAGCTCGCGCAACCGGCGCTGGTTCTCGCGCCGCGGCCCGGGCAGCGTCTGGACCCGCCGTTCGAACATAGCCAATCCTGGCGGGCAATAGGAGTCGGCGTCGATCTCCTGGTGGAAGAAATACGAGTCGCCCGCGTTGAGCACCCAGCCGGACCCGGTGTCGACGGCCACCCCGGCGTGGCCGACGGTGTGCCCGGCGAGCGGCACGAGCGCGACGCCCTCGACTCCGTCCAGTTCGCGGACCGCGTCGAGACCGAACCAGCTGTCGCCAGCGTCCGAATAGGACTTCCACTGTGGACCGTGACGGAACTGGACGTCGCGGTAGCGCGGATTTCCGGCGCGGTAGGCGTCGAGTTCCTTGCCGTAGACGTGCACGCGGGCCTGCGGGAAGTCGACGAGGCCGCCAGCGTGGTCGAGGTCGAGGTGGGTGAGGACGATGTCGCGGACGTCGGCCGGGTCGAAACCCAGCGCGCGGATGCGGCTCAGCGCGGTCTCGCTTTCGTCCGTCATCGGGTTCGACGTCCGCAGGAAGCGCGGGCCGAGCCAGCGTGCGGCATCGGTGACGATGGGCGAACCCATCCCGGTTTCGATGAGGGTCAGTCCGGTGCCGGTTTCCACCAGCATGCAGTGGCACACGAGGGTGGCGCGGCGCAGCAGACCGGGTTTTCCGTCGACCAGCCTGCCGCCGATCGGACGCATGGTGCCGCAGTTGAAGTGGTGTACCCGCATTAGGCGAACTCCCGTTCGACAGTGGTGTGCAGATGGGCGGCGACGGCTTGCAGCGGCGCGGTATCCCGCCGAGTGCGCGCGAGCAGCAGTGCGCCTTCGATCGCGGACAACACGACCGTCGCCAGGGAGGCGGCGCGGTCCTCGGGCAAACCGTGCTCGGTGAAGTAAGCGGAAATATCGTGCAGCCAGCCTTCGTAACCCTGGTCGCAGGCGGCGCGGATCAGGTCGCTGCTCGTCGCCTCCAACGCGACTGTCGCGATTGGACAGCCGTGGCGAAAGTCTGATTCGGACAGTCCGGTGGCTAGCGCGGTCACGATGAGGTCGATGGCGGTGGCCGGATCCGGTGCGCTGGAAGCGATTTCGCGGAACGCTTCGGCCAGCCGTTCGCCGGAAAGCTGTACCGCTTCGGCGGCCAGCTGTTCCTTGCCGCCGGGGAAATGGAAGTACAGCGAGCCCTTCGGGGCCCGGCTTTCGGACACGAGCTGGGTCATCCCGGTGGCGTGGTAGCCCTGGGTGCGAAACAGCTCGGCCGCCGATTCGAGCATCCGCCGGCGGGTGTCAGTGCGGTTGACCATGTGCCCACCGTAGCTCAAACTATGACGACCGGTCTAGTTAGTTTCGAGGCCTGCCCGCTCGGCGCGGCCGATCGGTAATCTCAGCGCCATGGCGAACCCCACCGGAGAGCAGTTCGAGATCACCCGCGGCAACGCGCGCGCCGTCATCACCGAGATCGGTGCCGGACTGCGCGCGTTCGAGATCAGCGGAGTGCCGTATGTCGAGACGTTCGCCGAGGACGAGAAGCCGCCGAAGGGGCTCGGCCAGGTCCTGCTGCCGTGGCCGAACCGGACCAAGGGCGGCAAGTGGGAGTTCGAGGGCGAAGAGCAGCAGCTGGAGATCACCGAGGAAGCGCGCGGCAACGCCATCCACGGCCTGACCCGGCACCTGGAATGGGAGCTGCTGGAGCACGCCGAAACGTCGATCACGCTCGCCATCGACGTCGAGGCGCAGCCCGGCTGGCCGGTCCCGCTGCGCGCGACGATCACCTACGACCTGCAGCCGCGGGAACTCGTCATCACGCACGAGATCCGCAACGAGGGGGAGAAGCCGATCGGCGTGGGCGTCGGGACCCACCCGTACTTCCGGATCGGCGACGCGCCCACCGACGAACTGACCCTCACGCTGCCCGCCACGCGCGTGCGGCCGTACGAGGGCGATCAGCAGATGCCGTACGCGGACGAGCAGGACGTCGAGGGCACCGAATACGACTTCCGTCAGGGCAAGCTGCTTGAGGGCGTCGACCTGGACACCGCGTTCGGCGGGCTGGAGCTGGCCGCCGACGGCACCCACCACTACGTGCTGTCCCACGGCGACCGTCAGCTGGTGGTCTGGACCGGCCCGGACTTCCGCTGGGCGCAGGTGTTCACGCCGGACGACCTGACCGGTCGCGGCCGCGCGGTGGCGATCGAGCCGATGACCTGCCCGGCGGACGCGCTCAACACCCGCACCGACCTGATCGAACTGGAGCCGGCCACGTCGTGGACGGGCAGCTGGGGAATCCGGGTCCCGTGAAACTCGAGCTGCTGACCGACGTCGCCGCGGGCGAGTTGCTGACCCTGCAGCAGGCCGCGTACCTCACCGAGGCGCGGGCGCACCAGAACTTCGACCTGCCGCCGTTGCTGGACACCCTCGACCACGTGCGCGCGGCCATCGCCGACCCGTCGATCACGGTCTGGGGTTTCCGCGACGGTGGCCGGTTGGTGGCGAGCGTGCGGATGCGAGTGGACGGTCCGGTCGGCGAGATCGGCCGGCTCGTCGTGGCACCGGATCGCCAAGGCGAGGGACTCGGTACCGCGCTGCTGGCGGCCGCGGAGGAGGCGACCCCGGCGGAGGTGACGGTCTTCCGGCTGTTCACCGGCGAACGTTCGGCCGGACCGCTCTATTTGTACCGAAAGCTCGGTTACCGCGAGACGCATCGGTCGCCGGAAGCGGACTATCAGTTGGTGCACCTGGAAAAACCCCGGATGCGCGAACCCGGGTGAGTTCGTTAGCGTGTCAAACTATGGCTTACAAGGCGATTGTCGGGGGCTATGTGGTCCCCGTCGGCGCCGCTCCGATCGAGGGCGGCACTGTGCTCATCGAAGACGGCCGGATCACCCACGTCGGGGCTGAGGCCGACGTCGAGGTTCCGGAGGACGCGGAGCTGGTGGACGCGTCCGGCAGCTGGGTCCTGCCGGGATTCATCGACGCGCACGCGCACCTCGGCGTGCACGAGGACGGCGAGGGCTGGGCGGGCAACGACACCAACGAAATGACCGACCCGAACGGCGCGCGCTTCCGCGCGGTCGACGGGATCGACCCGTACGAGCCGGGTTTCGACGACGCGCTGGCCGGCGGCGTCACGAGCGTGGTGATCAAGCCGGGGTCGGGAAACCCGATCGGCGGGCAGACCATCGGCGTGAAGACGTGGGGCCGGTCCATTCTGGACATGATCTTCGCCGAGCACGTGAGCGTGAAGAGCGCGCTGGGCGAGAACCCGAAAAGGGTTTACGGCGAGAAGAAGGTCACGCCCTCGACGAGGCTCGGCGTCGCCGCGATCCTGCGCGAGGCGTTCACGAAGGCGCGCAACTACCAGGCGAAGCGCGACCACGCGCTGGCCGAGGGCAAGCCGTTCGAAACGGACCTGACCAACGAAACGCTGGCGAAGGTCCTGGACGGCGAGCTGTACTGGGACCAGCACGTGCACCGCGCCGACGACATGGTGACCGCGATCCGGCTGGCCGACGAGTTCGGCTACAAACTGGTGATCAACCACGGCACCGAAGGCCATTTGATCGCGGACCTGCTGGCCGAACGCGACGTCCCGGTGATCCTCGGCCCGCTGTTCACCACGAAGTCCAAGGTGGAACTGCGCAACCGATCCCTGCGCTCGGCGGGAATCCTCGCGCGGGCCGGGGTCCGTATTTCCATCACCACTGATCACCCGGTCGTTCCGATCAACTTCCTGGTGTACCAAGCCGCGTTGGCGGTGAAGGACGGTCTCGACCCGGAGACCGCGCTGAAGGCACTGACGCTGCACCCGGCGCAGATGCTCGGCCTGGACGACCGGGTCGGCACGCTGAAGCCCGGCCTGGACGCGGACGTGGTGCTGTGGTCGGGCGACCCGCTGGACGTGATGAACCGCGCGATGCGGGTGTTCGTGCGGGGCCAGGAGGTCTACCACTTCGACGAGACGACCGGCGAGGGCGTGTCGGCGGATCGGCGGTACCGGGAAGCTCGCTGAACGCTGGGTCGAGGCGGCCCGGGCGGCCGCCTCAATCGAGCAACGCGGTGAGGTCGATTTCCGCGGGGAATGGCTCGGCAGTGCGGAATTTCCCGGTGATGGCCGGGGCGTCCTGGTAACCGAGTTCCCCGGCCTGGTGGCAGGCGACGAGCGAGACCGGATCGTCGAGGTCGAGGATCCAGTAGAAGGGGATTCCGGCGTCGGCGTACTCGTCGTGTTTGGCGGTGTAGTCGGTGCGCTTCGAATCCGGCGTCGCGACTTCGACCACCAAGACGAGGTCCTCGGCGCGAAGGATGTCTTCTTCGCGAGTCCGGGCAATCACGGCCGACGTGGTGACCAGGAGATCGGGGCATCGGGAGAAACCCGGTGCCCCGTCCGGTGCGAGACCCAGATCGATATCGACTCGCGGCACCACGCAGAATTCGTCCGACAGCTGATCGTGCAGTTGGAAAGCGAGCTCGTACGTAGCGCGGTTGTGCCGTGCTCCCGGTGACGGCGAGAAGACCAGACGGCCTTCCACGAGTTCGGTGAATCCCGGCTCGACCTCGCCGAGCGCGAGGTATTCCTTGATCGAGAGCAGTTGCCGAGGCAGTGTCCTGGTGTCCATGCCGCTCACGGTAAGCGAGGGGTACGACACTTTCCGCCAACGTGGTCCGCCAGGAACGTCCGCACCCCCCGCGGCGCACCCCCGGTAACCGCAGCGAAATCCCCGCTCAGCCAGGTCCCGTCCCCCTGTGCCAGCAACGAGAAAACCTGCGCGTTCGACCCCGCCTCCGGCACCCCGTTCGACTCCATCGCCGCGCGATGCTCCTCAGCCGAGATCCGCCGATACTCCACCGGCCGCCCCGTCGCGGGCGTCGATCATCCCGATCCGGCCGTCGCCCGCGGAGTTCGAAAAGCCGCCAGTCGCCGTGATCTCCGGCGCGAGGCTCAGCAGATTCTGCATAAAGAAGTTGGGCGCGAGCAGCGTGTACCCCATCCCCGAAGCCTTGAGGTGCGCATCGATCCGCGCGTGCTCCCGCCGCCGGGCGACGGGCGTGCCGTACCCCGTGCGCGACCGCGCGATCAAGGACCGCGATCTGCGCCGCCAGCGCGCTCCGAGCAGCCGAACAGGCTGCTCGCTGCCGGTATCGCTTGCGAAGAAGGCACCTCGACGATCTATAGGTACCCAATGCATACCAAGTATGCGAAAGCCTGTTCACCGAACTGCGCCGCGGCGTCGAGGGAGTGACGCAGAAATCGCTTACCCAGGCGCTGCGCAACCTCGAACGCGACGGGTTGGTCACCCGCACGATCTACCCGGCGATCCCGCCGCGCGTGGAGTACGCGCTCACCGGCCTCGGCCTGGGGATCGGCACGTCGACCGGCGCGATCGCCGACTGGTCGAAAGCCAACGCGGGCCGCGTCCACACGGCCCGCGAGGCCTACGACAACCGACGGGACTAGGCGTTCTTCAGCGAACGCGCGATCACCATCCGCTGAATCTGGTTCGTCCCCTCGAAGATCTGCGGCACCTTCGCCTCCCGCATGTACCTCTCCACCGGGAAGTCCCGCGTGTACCCCGCGCCGCCGAGCACCTGCACCGCGTCCGTCGTCACCTTCATCGCGCCGTCCGTCGCCACCAGCTTCGCGATCGACGACTGCCGCTGGAAGTCCAGTCCGCGGTCGCGACGCCGAGCAGCGTCCAGATAAGTCGCACGAGCCGATTCGACCGTCGCCGCCATGTCGGCCAGCAGGAACTCCATCCCCTGGAAATCCACGATCGGACGCCCGAACTGCGTGCGCCCCTTCGCGTACTCCACGGCCTCGTCCAGCGCCGCCTGCGCCAGGCCCACCGCGCACGCGGCGATCCCGAGCCGGCCGGAACTGAGTGACGCCAGCGCGATCTTCAGTCCCGCGCCCTCGCCGCCGATGAGGCGATCGGCGGGCACCCGGGCGTCCTCGAACAGCATCTGCGCCGTCGGCGAGCCGGTGAGGCCCATCTTCCGCTCGCGCGGAGCCGCCGAGAGGCCTGGAGTCGACGAGTCGACCAGGAGGCACGAGATGCCGTGCCCGCCGTCGTCGCTCGTGCGGACCATCGTCGTGTAGAAGTCCGCGACTCCGGCGTGGGTGATCCACGCTTTCGTGCCATTGACGACGTACTGGTCCTCGGAAAGCCGCGCACGAGTCGACAGCGCGGCCGCGTCCGAGCCCGCCTGCGTTTCCGACAGGGCGTACGCGCCGAGCAGCGAGCCGCCCAGCATGTCCGGCAGCCAGCGGTCCTGCTGCTCTTCCGTGCCGTAGTTCGCGAGCGCGTAGCAGGACATCGTGTGCACCGACAGTCCGACGCCGACACTCATCCAGGCGGCGGCGATCTCCTCCAGCGCCTGCAGGTAGACCTCGTACGGCAGCTCGGCCCCGCCCCAGCGCTCCGAGTACGGCAGGCCCAGCAGGCCGGACTTGCCCATCAGGGTGAACAGGTCGCGCGGGAACTTCTCGGCTTCCTCGTCGGCCGCGGCACGCGGTTTCAGCTCGTCACGGGCGATTTCCGTGACGAGCGCGAGCAGGTCTTCTGATTCCGGCGTCGGCAGCAGACGGTCGACCGGCATGGCTTCCTCCCAGACATTGGTACTGAAAACAGTACTAACGGCCGATTGAGAGTACCGTATGCGGAGCGGGACTGTCCCTGATCGATAGGAGATAGTGACGTGATGTCCACCCCTGAAGCCCGTCGCCGGCCCACCGCGCGGCAGCAAGCTCTGCTGCGCGAGCTTGAGGCGTTGTTCCTGGCGGAGGGCTTCGCCGGTTTCACACTCGACGATCTGGCCGCCCGGCTCCGCTGCTCGAAGTCGACGCTGTACGCGCTCGCGCCGAGCAAGGAGCAGCTCGCGGTCAAGGTCGTCGCGCACTTCTTCCGCGACGCCGCCGAACGCCTGGAGAAGCGGATCGCGGGCATCGACGACGCGCGCGAGCTGATCGGCGAGTACCTCTCCGGAGTCTCCGAGCACCTGAACCGGGCGTCGCCGGAGTTCATGGCCGATATCGCCGCGTTCGCCCCCGCCCGCGACACCTATCAGCTCAACAGCCGCGCCGCCGCGCGCCGGATCCGCGCGTTCATCGACAAGGGCGTCGCCGACGGGGTGTTCCGCGACGTGCACGCCCGGCTCGTGGCCGAAATGACCGGACTGATCATCGAGGGCATTCAGACCGGCGTGCTCGGCCGCCGCACCGACGTGTCCGACGCGGAAGCGTTCACCGCGCTCGGCGAACTTCTGCTCGGCGGCCTCGACAAGAACTGATTCGTCCGCATCGGGACAGGAATTGTCAGCGCCGGTTCCTCTACACTCGCCGCTTGTGATCGTGGTGGGTGGAGAGGCGCTGGTCGACCTCGTTCCGGGTGAACCGCTGGATTCCACTGTGGACGGTGGACTGCGCGCGCTGCTGCCGAGACTCGGCGGCGGTCCGTACAACGTCGCGCTGGCCGCTGGCAGGCTCGGCGTGCCCGCGTCGTTCCTGTCCCGGGTTTCCACTGACCGGTTCGGCGTCGCGTTGGTGGATCGCCTTTCCGCTTCGAACGTCGACACTTCGTTGCTGCAGCGAAGCAACGAGCCGACGACGCTCGCCGTCGTCGCGCTCGACGAACGCGGTGCCGCGGAATACACCTTTTACGTCGAGGGAACCGCCGATCGGCTGGTCTCCGATCCTGGTGCGCTGCCGGAAGAAACCACCGCGCTGTCGCTCGGAACGCTCGGCATGGTGCTGGAACCCGGCGCGAGCGCGTACGAACGAATTCTGCGCCGCGAATCCGCGCGTGGGACGCTGACGGTGCTCGACCCGAACATCCGGGAGGCGCTCATCGCCGACCCGGCGGCCTATCGCGCGCGCTTCGCCTCGTGGCTGCCCGACGTCCGGCTGCTGAAAATCTCCGACGACGACGCCGCGTGGCTCGCCGAAGGGGCCGACCCGGTGGCCGCCGCGAAGTCGTGGGTGGAGTCCGGTGTGGACGCCGTCGTGCTCACCCGGGGCGCGGATGGCTTGTCTGTGATCACTTCGGCTGGTGAGCTGGCCCACGTCGCGTCCCGTGAGGTCGAGGTGGCCGACACGATCGGCGCCGGCGACACCGTGCAGGGCGCGTTGCTGGCCTGGCTGCACGAGCGCACCGTGCGCGACCTGGCTTCACTCGACGCCGACGCGTGGACCGAAGCGCTTGCTTATGCGGCGAAAGCGGCGTCGATCACGGTTTCCCGCAGCGGAGCGGAGCCGCCGACCGCGGCGGATATGGCGGCCACCGTGTGAACCTGGTCCCAATGGGGCCTTTTGGGGCAACGCAGCGAGTGCGGACTGACCCACCCTTCGACTAGCGTAGTGGTGAATTCATACCCAGCGGGTCGGTGTGCAGCGAGGCGCGTGTTTCCTCGCGTGAACACGTGGCTACTGCGGAACCCGCAGACGCCGCCGTCCCGTGCCCAACGTGAGAGGGACCTGCATGTCCGACGCGACGAATGCGGGGCAGTCCGGCGGCGAAACCGCGACGCTGCGCCTGCCGAGTGGCGAGCACGAGTTCAAGGTCGTCAACCCGGTCGAGGGCGCGCCGGGTATCGAGCTGGGAAAGCTGCTGGCGCAGACGGGGTACATCACCTACGATCCCGGGTTCGTCAACACCGGCGCCGCGTCGTCGGCCATCACCTACATCGACGGTGATGCGGGCATCCTGCGCTACCGCGGCTACCCGATCGAGCAGCTGGCGGAGAAGTCCACCTTCATCGAGGTGTCCTACCTGCTCATCTACGGCGAGCTGCCGACCGAGGCCCAGCTGGCCGACTTCACCGAGCGGATCCAGCGGCACACCCTGCTGCACGAGGACCTCAAGGCGTTCTTCTCCGGCTTCCCGCGCGACGCGCACCCGATGCCGGTGCTGTCCAGCGCCGTTTCCGCGCTGTCGACCTTCTACCAGGACTCGCTGAACCCTTTCGACGAGCCCAACGTCGAGCTGTCCACCATCCGCCTGCTGGCGAAGGTGCCGACGCTCGCGGCGTACGCGTACAAGAAGTCCGTCGGCCAGCCGCTGCTGTACCCGGACAACTCGCTGGGCCTGGTGGAGAACTTCCTGCGGATGACGTTCGGCTTCCCGGCCGAGCCGTACGAGGTCGACCCGGACGTCGCGAAGGCGCTCGACCTGCTGTTCATCCTGCACGCCGACCACGAGCAGAACTGCTCCACCTCCACGGTGCGGCTCGTCGGCTCGTCCGAGGCGAACCTGTTCGCGAGCATCTCGGCGGGCATCAACGCGCTGTTCGGCCCGCTGCACGGCGGCGCGAACGCGGCGGTGCTGGAGATGCTCGAGGGCATCCGCGACGACGGCGGCGATGTCGCGACGTTCGTCAACCGCGTGAAGAACAAAGAGCAGGGTGTCAAGCTCATGGGCTTCGGGCACCGGGTCTACAAGAACTACGACCCGCGCGCGAAGATCATCAAGAACACCGCGGACGAGATCCTCGGCAAGCTCAAGGGCGGCGACCAGCTGCTCGACATCGCCAAGAAGCTCGAGGAAACCGCCCTTTCCGACGACTACTTCGTCGAGCGCAAGCTGTACCCGAACGTGGACTTCTACACCGGTCTGATCTACCGCGCGCTCGGGTTCCCGACGAAGTTCTTCACCGTGCTGTTCGCGCTCGGCCGGCTCCCCGGCTGGATCGCGCACTGGCGCGAGATGATCAACGACCCGCAGACGAAGATCGGCCGCCCGCGCCAGATCTACACCGGCCACGCCTCCCGGGACTACACCCCGATGTCGGAGCGCTGAGCCTCTGCTTGGTGAAACGCCCCGCCGTGCTTTCGCGCGGCGGGGCGTTTATCGTTGTGCGGCATGACGATGGAAGCGCCGGTCGTGCTGTGGTTTCGCCGGGATCTGCGGTTGCGGGACCATGCCGCGCTGTTCGAGGCGGCCAAGCACAGCAAACACATCCTGGCGCTGTACGTGCTGGACGACCGGCTGCTCAAACCCGCCGGTTCGCCGCGCGTGGCGTTTCTGCTGAATTCCTTGCGAGAACTGGACAAAGCGCTGTCCGGCCGGTTGCTGGTGCGCTACGGCGACCCGGCGACGGAGGTCGTCGCCGCAGCGCGGGAAATCCGGGCGGCGGCAGTGCATGTCTCTACGGATACCGCACCCTATGGGCGTGAGCGCGACGCAGCCGTTGCCGAGGCTCTGGCAGAGCATCGAATTCAGTGGGTGGAGACGGGTTCTCCGTATGCCGTGACGCCGGGGCGGGTCACCAAGCCGGACGGTACCCCGTATCGGGTGTTCACCCCGTTCTACCGCGCTTGGGCGCAGCACGGCTGGCCCCGTCCGGCGGACACCAATGTGTCTATTGTGGACTGGGTTAAGCCTTCTTCTTCGGCGGCGCTGCCGCAAACTCCTGAGGTGGATTGCGAGCTGCCGCCCGCGGGGGAGGAGGCCGCTTTGTCGGTGTGGCAGGACTTCCTCTCCGACGGCCTCGCGGATTATGCTTCCGAACGCGATCGGCCGGATCACGCTGGCACCACAAAGCTTTCTCCCTATCTGCGCTGGGGCGCGATCCATCCGCGGACGATGCTGGCCGACCTGGCCGGCAACCGGTCCGAGGGGGCGCAGGCGTTGCGCTCCGAGCTGTGCTGGCGCGAGTTCCACGCTGACGTCCTGTGGAACCGGCCGGAAACCGCGCGGAAGAACTACGACCGGCGCTTCGACGGGATGCGTTACGACACCGGGAAAACCGCGCAGGAGATGTTCGCGCGATGGTGCGAGGGGCGGACCGGGTACCCGATCGTCGACGCCGGAATGCGGCAGCTGCTCGCCGAGGGCTGGATGCACAATCGGGTCCGGATGATCGTGGCGAGTTTTCTGGTGAAGGACCTGCATTTGCCGTGGTGGTGGGGCGCGCGGCACTTCATGAAGCATCTGGTGGACGGCGATCTGGCGTCGAATCAGCTGAACTGGCAATGGGTCGCTGGTTCCGGGACGGACGCCGCGCCGTATTTCCGGATCTTCAACCCGACCACGCAGGGCCAGAAGTTCGACCCGCGGGGCGATTACGTGCGCCGGTATGTGCCGGAATTGCGTGGAGTGGAAGGAAAAGCGGTGCATGTGCTGAAGGAGCGGCAGGAGGGGTATCCGGAGCCGATCGTCGACCATGCGGAGGAACGGCAGGTCGCGTTGCAGCGGTATGGGGCGATTACGGGGTCGTAGCATGGGCCGATGAGTTTCACCGTGCACGCCGCGGAACACGCCGGGATCACGGTCACCGACCTTGATCGGGCGATCGGGGTTGCCGGCGCGGACTTCTCCACCGCCGTCCTGGTCGCGCCGGGCGGGCACCGGGTCGAGCTTCTTCAATACCATCAGCCCGAGGACCGGCGCAGCCTGCGGCCCCGGCCCTGCGACGTGGGTTCGGTCCATCTCGCGCTCATCGTGGACGACATCGAAGCCGTCCTCGAGGCCGCCGCCCCTGCTGGATGGACGGCCGCCGGATCGCCGCAGACCATGCCGGAAGGTCCGAGAGCGGGTACCCGGTTCGTCTACCTGCGTGACGAGCAGGACGGCACGGTCCTCGAACTCATCCAGCTGCCGGTCTAACGTCGCAACGCGTCCAGCAGCCGCACCCGGCTGCCGACCCGCAGCACTCCATTCCGGTACACCCGCGCCCCCACCCAAGTGACCACCGCGATCAGCACCACCGTCAACACCAGGGACAGCACCACTTCCCAAGGCTCCACCGCGCCGAGCGCGATCCGTGCGGGCATCAAGATCGGCGACAGCAACGGGATCAGCGAAACCACCCGCGTCGCCGTCCCGTGCGGTGCTTGCGTCAGCAGATTGATTCCCGCGACGAACCCGATCACCAGCGCGATATTCACCGGTCCGACCACCGCCTGCGTGTCCTCCTGTCGCGACACCAGTGCGCCGGCCGCGCCGTACAGCATGGCGTAGAGGAGGAAACCGAGCAGATACCAGACGAGACCCCAGCCCAGCGTCCCCAGCGCGACGCCCGAAATCGAGAACACGCCCGACACGCCGCCGGCGAGCAAACCCGTCACGGCGAGGATCGCGAGCTGCGCCAACCCGACCAGGCCGAGCCCGATGACCTTGCCCAGCAGCAAATGCACGGGCCGGACGGTCGCGAGCAGGATCTCCACCACCCGGCTGGATTTCTCCTCGACCACGCCCTGCGCGACGAACATCCCGTAGGTCATGATGCTGATATACAACAGAATCGCGACCACGATCCCGGTCACGAGTTTCGTCCCGGCTTGCGGATCCGCCGGTTCGAGAGCTTGTACGTCGGCATGAGTGGCGGATACTGCCTGGTGCACAGCGACGGGATCGAGGTTCGCGGAGTACAGCTGAGCGTCCAGGACCTGTTGTTGCGCGATGTTGTCCAGCACGGTCCGCAGCTGAGAGTCCAAAGTAGACTTTACGATCACCCTCGGCCGAGAAGCGCTGCCGGAGACGAGCGCGTCGACATCGCCGTCGCTGACTTGGGTCAACCCGTCCGATTCGGACTGTACTAGGACGATCTTGAGGTGCCGGTCGTTGTTCTCCAGTTGCGTGGCGATGCCCTGCGCTTGCCCCACTAGCGCGACGCGAGTCGTCTCCCGGTCTCCGGCGAGGAAAACCTGCAGGGTGACGTAACCCAGCAAGAGCAACAGCATCACCGCGGTACTGACTGCAAAGGACCGGGTGCGAAGACGTGCGTTGAGTTCCCGTTTGGCCACCAATCGCACGGCGCGAGTGGAGCGGATTCGGCTCATCGAGGTGCTCCCGGCGTGGCGACCGAATCGCGGAACAGGTCGGCGAGCGTACGGCGGCGGTGGCTGAATTCCGTCACCGGGCCGGTGGCGAGCGCGGCGGCGAGCACGGCCTGGTCATCGGCGCTCGGCGAAAGCTCCAGCACCGTCGTGACACCGCGGTCTTCGAGCACGCGTGCGCCGGGAACTGTTGCTGCCCAACCGGGATTGGCGCTCGGCGCGGTGACGACCAGCCGACGTCCGGCGTCGCGGGTCAGCTCGTCCACGGTGCCGACCGCGACCATCCGGCCGTCGCGGATGATGCCGACCCGGTCGCACAGCCGCTCCACGAGGTCGAGCTGGTGGCTGGAAAACACCACCGGCACGCCCGTCGCCGCTTTCTCCCGCAGTACGCCGCTCAGCACGTCTACCGCGAGCGGGTCGAGGCCGGAGAACGGTTCGTCGAGCACCAGCAGTGCCGGGTCGTGCACGAGCGCGGCGGCGAGTTGCACGCGTTGCTGGTTGCCGAGACTGAGCTTCTGGATGTCGTCCTTGCGCCTCGGCCCGAGCCCGAGCCGTGCGATCCACAATTCGGCGGCGCGGTGCGCGTCGTTGGTGCTGAGACCGTGCAGTTCGGCGAGGTAGACGAGCTGGTCGATGACCTTCATCTTCGGGTACAGACCGCGTTCCTCGGGCAGGTACCCGATTCGCGCGCGGGTGTCGTGCGTGACCGGCTGCCCGGCGAACCGCACCTCGCCGGAGTCCGCGGAGAGCACGCCCAGCACGATCCGCATCGTGGTGGTCTTGCCCGCCCCGTTGCTGCCGACGAACCCGAACAGCTCGCCCGGCGCAGCGGTGAAACTCACGTCGTCGAGCGCGGTTTTCGTGCCGAACCGCTTGCTGATCCGGTCGATCTCCAGCGTCACGCGTCTCCCTCCCCGTCCGGAAAAGCCGCGCGGCTGAACACGGCCTCCACCGGCAGCCCGAACACCGCGCAAATGCGCAACGCCAGGTCGAGGCTCGGGTAGTGATCGCCGCGCTCCAGCGCCCCGATGGTCTGCGGATTGACCTCGACCGCCTCGGCGAGATCCGCGCGACTCATCCCGCGCTCCGCCCGCAGCACCGGCAGCCGGTTGTGGATCGGCAGCTCCTTGCCACGCCGCACCGGGCTCATGAACCGCACTGTTGCAAAAACCCAACGACCCGTCAAGCTGCCTTGCCGGTAGTTACCCGGGTTTTCACGACAGTCCAGCCAGCGTTTTCTCCACCAGTTCGGCCACTCGCTCCCGGGCGGCCTCGGCGTCGGCGGGCACGAGGGCCAATCGGGTGCGGCGTTCGAGGACGTCCTCGACGGTCGTCGCGCCTTCGTGGCGGACGGCCCACACCACCTCGGCCGCGGTGATTTCCGTCGACGCGCACAGCGGGGCCGCGAATTCCGGCTCCAGTTCGCCGAGCGCTGCCACGCGAGGTGCTTCGGTGCCGTACTTGGCCACCAACCGCGCTGGAGCGTCCACAAGCGACAGTCGGGAGCGCGGGGCGGCGCCGAGCAGAGGAAGCTTCGCAGTACGCGAAGGCCCAGCGGGCAATCCGGCGTGTGTCAAAGCAGCATCGACGGCGTCCTCGGCCATGCGGCGATACGTCGTCAGCTTCCCGCCGACCACGGTGAGCACGCCGTCAGAACCGGTGATCACCGCGTGCTTCCGCGAGAGATCCGCGCTGCGCCCGGCGGAACCGGAAACGAGCGGCCGCAATCCGGCGTAGGAGCCGATCACGTCCGCAGTGGTCAACGGACGGTTCAGGACCGAAGAGGCCGTCGAAAGCAGGAAGTCCACATCGGACTCCGGAACCGTCGGGATGTCGGGGACCCCGCCGGACACCGGCTCGTCGGTGAGTCCTAAGTAGACCCGTCCGTCGAGCTGCGGCAGCAGGAACACGAACCGGTTGGTCTCGCCGGGAACCGGGATGTTGACCGACGTGGCCCCGACCCGCACGGTGTCCGGCGCGAGCACCAGGTGCGAGCCGCGGGAAGGCCGCAGCTGGACAGAATCAGTCAGCGTATCGGCCCAGACGCCAGTCGCGTTGATGACCTGACGCGCGCGAAGCGTGTACGAAGAGGTCCCATCACTGACCCGGGCTTCGTTGCCGGACAAGGAAACCGCCGACAAACGCGTGAGGATTCGCGCCCCGAGCAAGGCCGCGGTACGGGCAATGCTGACCACCAAACGCGCATCGTCGACCAAAGCACCGTCGTACGCCAACAGAGCGCCGCGTAGTCCGGCGGGAGCCAGGCCGGGGGACAGGGCGAGTGCTTCAGCAGCGGGAATCCGGCGCGGCCCTGGCAGGACGGACGACGGCGTACGCGCAGCCCTCCGCAACCCGTCGCCAGCCCGGAGGCCAGTGGCGATCAAAGCCTGTTGCGCGGCGGAAGTGCCGGGATAGAGCGGAAAAAGCTGCGGCATCGCGCGCGTGAGGTGCGGCGCGGTGCGGGTCAGGAGAATCCCGCGCTCCACGGCGCTTTCGTGGGCAAGACCGAGTTCGCCCTTGGCCAGGTACCGCAATCCGCCGTGCACGAGTTTGCTGGACCAGCGCGACGTGCCGAACGCGAGATCGTGCGCCTCCACCAACGCGACGGAAAGGCCGCGCGCAGCCGCGTCGAGCGCGATGCCCGCGCCGGTGACACCGCCGCCGACCACGAGCACGTCGACCTGTTCGCCGTCGACCAGCCGGGACAGTTCGCGTTCGCGGCGGCGGGCGTTGAGGGATCCGGTGCTCATGGTTTCAACCCCGCTTCGACCAGGTGCCGGAATTCGGCGAGCAGCGCGGCCTCGTCGACATCGGCGGTGGCCGGGCGCAACGAGAACGCGAACGACTGCACGACCAGCAGCACCGAGCGCGCCTGCGCGGCCACCTCGGCGGTGCGCACCGATCCGTCTCGGTGCCCCTCTTCGAGCAGGCCTCGGAGCACGTGCTCGGCGAAGTGCTGCGTCGCGCCGAGCCGCTCCACGATGTACGGCAGCACCAGTTCGGCGTCGACATCCAGCAGCGTCCGGAACAGCGGGTCGGCCGACAACGCGCCGACGCTGGCCGCCGCCAGGTGCACGATGCGGTCGCGCGCGTGCGCCGCGTGGTCGCCGGACTCGTTCACCCGCTGCAGCAGACCGCTGAACTCGCGCGTCATCAGCGCGGCGAGCACGCTGCGCACATCGGGGAACCGCCGATAGACCGTCATGCGGCTGACCTGCGCGGTTCGGGCGATCTCGGCGAGCGTCGTGCGCCGGACGCCGACCGCGAGCACGCACTGGCGCGCGGCGTCGAGGAGCTCGTCGTCGGCCACGCGGGCCGAGGTCGGGCGGCTGCGGGCGTCCGCGAGTGCGGAGGGGGCCGCTCCCGGTCGGGAGTGACGTTTGACGTCCATGTGTCACACTGTAGTCGTGAGCGATCTCATCAACCACCGCATCCGGCGTTCGTGGACCGAAGAGGGCTCGGCCTCGGCCGGGCTGCCCGACCGCGCGGTCCGGTGGCTTGGCCAGCGTATCGGCCAGGTCGGCCCGGATCGAGGCGGGAAAACCGGCGCCCCGGCCCCGGTCGCCGAGTCCGCGCTGACTGTGCCCGTCCGTACCGAATTCGAGGAACTTCTCGGCGCGGACCACGTGCTCCTCGACCCGGAGGAACGGCTCGGCCGGGCCGGTGGTCTGTCCTATCTGGACCTCCTGCACGCGCGGGCGGGCGACGAGGTGCCGGTGCCGGACGCGGTGCTGCTGCCCGCGGACCCGGACCAGGTGCAGGCCGTGCTGGACGTCTGCGTGCGGCACGACATCGGCGTGGTCCCGTTCGGCGGCGGCACCTCGGTGGTCGGCGGGGTCGCGGCGCTGCGCGGCGACAAGGCCGCGGTGGTCGTGCTGGACCTGGTGCGGCTCGACGAGCTGGTGTCGGTGGACCCGCTGTCGCGGATCGCGGTGCTGCAGGCCGGCGTGCGCGGTCCGGAGGCGGAGCGGCTGCTCGCGGCGCACGGGTACACGCTCGGTCACGTGCCGCAGTCGTTCGAGCGCGCCACCATCGGCGGGTTCGCGGCCACCCGCTCGGCCGGGCAGGCGTCGTCCGGTTACGGCCGGTTCGAGGACATGGTCGCCGGGGTCCGGCTGGCCACGCCGAAGGGCGAGTGGCGGCTCGGCGTCGCGCCGGCGTCCGCGGCCGGACCGGATCTGCGGCAGCTCGCGGTCGGCAGCGAAGGCACGCTCGGCGTGATCACCGAGGTCGCGTTGCGGGTCCGGCCGTTGCCGGAGCAGCGGCATTACGAGGGCTGGATCGTCGACGGCTGGGAGGCCGGAGCGGCGGCGGTGCGGAAGCTCGCGCAGGACCACGCGCTGGCGGACGTCACCCGGCTGTCCGATGTGGACGAGACGAATGTGTCGTTCTCGCTCAACGCCGGGCTGAAAACCACTGCGCTGAAGGCCTATCTGGCGGCGCGCCGGATCAAGAACCCGTCCCTGCTGATTGTCGGCTGGGAAGGCGACGTCGCTCGCCGCCGGCGGCGGACGTCGGCGATGTTGCGCTGTTCCGGGGCATTGCGGATCGGCAAGGTGCTCGGCGAATCGTGGCGGCACGGCCGGTTCTCCGGCCCGCGCCAGCGCGACGCGTTGCTGGATCTCGGGGTCTGCGTGGAAACCCTCGAGACCGCGGCTTATTGGTCCAATTTGGACGAACTGCACGACGCGGTGCGCGCGGCTTTGGTGGCCTCGCTGGGCCGCGCGATCGTGATGTGCCACGTTTCGCACGCTTACGAAACCGGTGCGTCGCTGTACTTCACCGTGCTGACTTCGCGGGACGACACCGATCCTGTCGGACAGTGGCAGCGCGCGAAGGCGGCGGCGTGCGAGGCGATCACCGGCATCGGGACGATCAGCCACCACCACGCGGTCGGCGTCGACCACGCGCCGTACCTGGAGGCGGAGATCGGCCGGATCGGGCTGGACGTGCTGCGCGCGGCCAAGTCCGCAGTGGATCCGACCGGGATCCTGAACCCCGGAAAACTGCTCGGCTGAACGCGCCCGCGCGGGCAGACTGGCGCGGGTGAGCGATGCAGTGGGTTCCTTTCCGCAATACGAAGTGTTCGCCGACGAATTCCTCGACCACGCACAGGACGGGTTCTACAACGCGCACTACGACCGCCCGGCCTGTCTGGAGTTGCTAGGCGACGTCGCCGGGCAACACGTCCTCGACGCCGCGTGCGGTCCCGGCCTCTACGCCGAAGAACTGACCGCACGCGGCGCGCGAGTGACCGGGTTCGACCTCAGCCCGCGCATGGTCGAGCTGAGCCGCGAACGGGTACCGGCGGGCGAGTTCCGCGTGCAGGACCTGGCCGAACCGCTGACCTGGCTGCCGGACGCGTCGGTGGACCAGGTGCTGTTCGCCCTCGCGCTGGAGTACGTGGACGACCGGGTCGGCGCGTTGCGCGAGTTCCGCCGGGTGCTGCGGCCCGGCGGCGCGCTGGTGTTGTCGAGGCAGCATCCGACCGGCGATTGGCTCCGGCACGGCGGCAACTACTTCGACGTCCGGGTGATCGAGGAGGTCTGGAGCCGCGGCTGGAAGGTGCGGTACTGGCTGGCTCCGCTGGAACGCACCTGCGAGGAGTTGCGCGAGGCCGGGTTCCTGATCGAGCAACTGCGCGAGGGACGCCCGTCTGCCGAAGCCGCCTTGGTCGATCCCGAACGGCACGCCCGGCTGGCGCAGGAGCCGCTGGGCTTCCTCACTGTGCGCGCGATTCCGCGGGTCAGCTAAACGTGTGCTCCGGCGGCAGCACGGTGCAAGCCAGGCCGTGCCCCGCCGCCGCTTCGCCGATGAGCGACGCCGCGTCGGCCTGGGCCACGTCAGCGACGCGGACCGGGGAACCGTTGACCAGCAACGGAAACCGGATCGGCGAGGCCCCGACGTAAGCGTTTACCCCGGAAAGCAGCACGCCGTCCAGCCGGATGTCGGCGTGGTCCAGCGTCGCCAGGTCGTACCGATTCCCGCGACCCTCGCAGACATCCAGTACGGCCAGCTGTTCCGGCGTCGCGAACCAGACGAAGTGGTCCTCCGGCACGCCCGGCAGCGCGGTGAGCGTTGCCGGGCGCTGACCGTCGCGTTGGCGCAGCCCGGCGGCCCACACCGCGGCGAGCCCGGTGCATCGGACCCGAGCCGCGACGACCGGCCCGGTCAGGCCGAGCCGGTCGCGCAGCCAGGTGATCTTCGACGGGCACGCGTTCGACCCGTACGCGAGCACCGGCGTGCGCGAACGCCACCCCGGCGGCGCGGTGTCCAATGCGTGGCCAGCGCCGTCGAGGTGCACGTACGAGCAGTCCGGCCGGGTGCCCGGGTACGGGTCGGCCGGATAGTCCGCGTCGGCGAAAAGGATCAGAACTCCACCACGCTGCGCAGCACGTCGCCGTGGTGCATGCGCTCGAAAGCCTGCTCCACGCCGTCGACGCCGATCCGCTCCGTGACGAACTTGTCCAGCGGCAGCCTGCCCCGCAGGTACAGGTCGACGAGCATCGGGAAGTCCCGCGAGGGCAGGCAATCGCCGTACCACGACGACTTCAGCGAACCGCCGCGCGAGAAGAAGTCGATCAGCGGCAGGTCGTTGAGCTTCATGTCCGGCGTGGGCACGCCGACCAGCACGACGGTGCCGGCGAGGTCGCGGCCGTAGAACGCTTGGCGCCAGGTCTCCGGACGGCCGACCGCGTCGATCACGACGTCCGGACCGAACGAGTTCGTCGCGTCCTGCATCGCAGCGACGACGTCCTCCTCGCTCAGGCCGCGGCTGTTGACCGTGTGCGTGGCCCCGAAGTCCTTGGCCCACTGCAGTTTCCGGTCATCGGTGTCGATCGCGACGATCGTGGTCGCCCCGGCCAGCCGCGCGCCCGCGATGGCCGCGTCGCCGACGCCGCCGCAGCCGATCACCGCGACCGAGTCGCCGCGCCCGACCGCGCCGGTGTTGATCGCCGCGCCGAGCCCGGCCATCACCCCGCAGCCCAGCAGCCCGGCCACGGCGGGTTCAGCACGCTCGTCGACCTTGGTGCACTGTCCACTGTGGACGAGAGTCTTCTCGAGGAACGCTCCGACCCCCAGCGCGGGCGACAGCTTCGTGCCGTCGGTGAGCGTCATCGGCTGCTCGGCGTTGAAAGTCGAGAAGCAGTACCAGGGCTTGCCGCGCTTGCACGCCCGGCAGGTGCCGCAGACCGCGCGCCAGTTGAGGATCACGTAGTCCCCGGGCGCGAGATCGGTGACGCCCGCGCCGACCTTGTCCACCCGTCCCGCGGCCTCGTGCCCGAGCAGGAACGGGAACTCGTCGTTGATCCCGCCCTCGCGGTAGTGCAGGTCGGTGTGGCACACCCCGCAGGCCTGCACCGACACGACGGCCTCGCCCGGCCCGGGATCAGGCACCACCACTGTCTCGAGCGTGACCGGCTGGCCCTTGGCCCGTGACACGACTCCCTGGACCTCGTACGGCATGCGCACAACCTTTCACCCGCGACGGCGTTCCCAAGCCGCAGCTAATCACGGATCATGCGCATATCGCCATAGCCCGGATCGGTTCCCTATTCGCCGGTCGCGCCGTCGGCGAGCTCGCGGACCACGTCGAGCTGCCCGACGTGCCGGGCGTACTCCTGGAGCAGGTGAAAGAGGATCCAGCTCAGCGCGGGCGGCTGTGCCGGAGAATCGAAGCGACCGCCGCCGCGCGCGATGTCCTGGAGCCGCGCACCGGACACGATCGTCCGGGAGTCCGCGCACGAGTCCAGGAAGAGCGCCCGGATCTCGTCCGCCGATTCGTCCGCGCCGACCGACCACTTTCCGGTCTCGGGGTCGTTCTCGCCCCAGACCGGATCCACGTGCTCGCCCAGGAAACCCCAGCGCAGCCACCGTCGCTCCACGAACGCGAGGTGCTTGAGCAACTCGAGCGGAGTCCAGCCCGACGGGAGCCTGCTGGTGCGCAGCTCGTCGTCGGACAGGCCGTCGAGCTTGCGCAGCAGCGTGTCGCGGTAGTAGTCGAGATAGGCGAGCAGCAGCTCGCGAGGGTCCGCCAGACTGTCCGAGGGTTCGGTCACGGACGGCACCGTAGCCCCGAAACGGCAAGGCGAACCAGCGCGTTTACGGCGTGATCAGGTAAACGACCCCGCCCGGCCCGCCGGCCACCGCGCCGCTCTCGGTGTGCCGCTTCGTGCGCTGCCAGATCTTCTCGAACTGGTCCCGCTTGTACACCGTGCGCACGCGGCCGTCGGAGCTGGACGCCGGGTCGTTCGCGATCACATCGCCCGCCTGGGTGAATCCGACGACGACCATCAGATGCCCGGCGGTGCCGTAGCCCGCGCCGTCGAGTTCGCTCGCCAGGAACGACTGCGAGGTGATCACCGGGATGCCGCGCGCGATGTAACCCTCGAGTTCGTTGAGGTCGTGCAGCCGCGTGATGTGCCCGCGCAACCCGAGCGAAGCGGCGTACGCGGTGTTGAACGGCCAGTTGCCGGTGCCGTCGTAGGCATAGTCGTAGGTGCCGCGCGCGGCGTAGACGACCGACCGGTCCTGGTAGTCCGCCGGGATCCAGTCCATCTGCCGCGCGGACGGCTTGCGGCCCCAGTACTCGGCGACCATCTCGGTCGAAGTCGGGCTGCACCAGGCCTCGCCGCCACCGCCGTATTGCGGGAACTGTCCTTTGTGGATGTTCTGGGCGAACGGCGGCACCTTCAGCTCGATCCCGCGCGCCCGGCCGGGTTTGGTGGTCTGGACGTCGAACCGGTCCGGAACGTTCGAGGTCATCGCGCCGAGCGAGGACAGTGTCGGCGTGGTCGGCGAACCCTGCTCGCGGTACAGCGTTACGCGCAGTTGGTACGAGCGCAGCGTGACGCCAGCCTTCGTGGCGAGCGTGTCGACGTCGACCGAGGCGTTGGCGTCGCTCTGCCCGTCGACGCTGGTGCGGTGGATGTCGGCGTCCCCGCTGGCCCAGCGGCCCATTGTGTACCAAGTGGTTTCGGCCCCAGCCGAAGTCCGGCCGCGCGCCTGCACCTCCAGCCACGTCTTCGCCGGGGTGCGCGCGTTCCACGACGCGATCAGCTGCGTCGCGTCGAAGCCCTGTCGGTACTTCGGCGACGTCCAGGTGCCGTAGTCGTAGGTGCGCGTGGTGCCGAGCCCCGGTTCGGTGTGCGCGACGCTGCCCGCCGGATGCGTGATCCGCAGGCCGCCGTAACCGAAGCCGAGCCCGTCGAGCCGGCCCGCGAAGAACGAGCCGGACGACCATTCGTGGTAGTCGATGGCCTCGTCGTTACGCGCGTGCTGCGGTTCGGCAGCGGCCTGGGTCGCACCAGCCGTGAGCATGACGATGGACAGTAACGTGACCAACCCGCGAACCCGCATTCCGGCTCCGTCCCCAGACCCCAGTGGTAGCCAAAGATTTTCGCCTTCCGGAGCGGGTAAGTAAAGAGCCGCCGCTACAACACCGCTTGCGTCTGGGTGATTTTCGCGGCCAGCTTGCCGTCGTCGTCGTGGATTTCGGTCTCGACGACCACGACGCGGCGCCCGGCGTGCAGTGGTCTGGACGACGCGGTGGCGTACCCCGAACGGACGCCGCGCAGGAAGTTCGTCTTGGATTCCAGCGTCGTCGTGCCCTGCGCGCCCTCGGGAAGATTGAGGAACGCGCAGACGGCGCCGGTCGAATCGGCCAGCGCCATCAGTGCCCCGCCGTGCAGCACGCCGCCGAGCGTGCACAGCGATTCGTCCCACGCGATCCGGCTGCGGACCAGGTCCGCGCCGTGTTCCAGCACCTCGATGCCGAGCCGTTCGCTGAACGGCATCGTCTTGTGGAACAGCTGCGTGCCCTCGACGTCGGTCATGCCGAGCAGTCAACCGCAGCCGGACGCGTGGCGTCGATTACCTCGCGGGTAATCAGCTGAGCGGGTTAGTGAGCAGCAGCTCGGTGTTGCGGTCGCCGGCCTCGCCGACGTGGCTGAGGTTCGCGTGGATGTCGTTGTAGGAGAACTCGCGGTACATCGAGGCGAGCGCGTCGGGGGTGCGGGCGGAGTAGTCCACGGCGTACGGGGCGTCGGCCTCGATGAGCGTGGTGAACACCGACAGCGTGCCGTCGTGGTTGTCGGCCAGCTCGATCACCCGGGCATGCTGCGGGAAGTCGATGTGACTGGCGGTGTTGATCTCCCAGAAGCTCTGCACCGGGGTTTTGCCGACGTGCGGGGTGATCTTGTTGAGGTGGGTGTGCCCGTTGACCCAGGCCACGACGTTCGGGAAGCGCTGCAGCAGCGCGACGAACGTGTCGCCGTTGAGCCGCGGGTCCAGCAGGTGACGCGCGTCGGGCAGGAGGTTGCCCATGGTGCCGCTGGTGTGGTGGCTGAAGAGGACGAACAGCTCGTCGGTGACGGAGTGGGTGACCTTGCGGCCGAAGAAGTCGTAGTACGTCGAGCTGTTTCGCTTGAGCGTCGACTCGACCCAGTTGAACTGCGCGAGCCCGATCGAACCGTCGGCGAACCCGCCCTGGGTGGTGGTGTCGAGGCTGAGGCCGGTGACGCCGGGCGCGATCCGGAACGTGTAGTAGACGTTGCGACCGTCGGAGTTCGCGTCGGTGAAACCGTGCCCGACCGGTCCCGGCCCCGTGTTCTTCGCGGCCAGATGCGCCTGGACGAACTCCGAGGTACTGAACGGACGCCGCCGCGGATCCGGCGTGACCTCGCGAACGGTGCCGCCGCCGAACAGCTCGCCGAGCGGCACGCTCTGCCCGCGCTGGATGGCGGTGCCGAGCTTGCGCGCGCTGCTCTCGTCCTTCCCGATGACCTTGTATTTGCCGGTGTACCAGCCCTCGATGCCCGGGATCCCCTCCGGCAACGTGCCCACGACGCTGTCGTCGTGATTGCCGAACGTGCAGTACCACGGCAGGTTCAACCCCGGCGCGGTGAACGGCGCGATCCCGGCTTCGAGCAGCCCGGGGATCTGCGGAAAGCCCTTCTTGGTGTAGTCGTCGGCGAGTCGCGTGCCCGGGTTCCAGAACTCCGGGTTGCCAGACGCCTGGACGCCCTCGTAGCGGTTCGGGTCGCCAGAGTTGGGCGTGATCGCGCCGCCGTTGAGCGTGGTGAGGAACCAGTCGAGTTCGAGCAGCTCGTGGTTGTCGGTGTTGTCGCCGGTGGTCATGAGGAAGTCGAACTGCCGCCCGGTAAACGGCCCCGCACGGAGACTGTTGACCCGCTTGACGAGCGAACTGGTCGCGACCGTCCCCAGCGTTTCCTGCGGCCGATGCGCGGACCCGATGAACGGATGCAAGTACTCAAATCGAGCAGGCGATTCGGTGTCAGTGATGTGCAGGTCGGTGAACTGCACGAACGCCCCGAGCGCAGTCCGCCGATCGTCACGCCCGGCCTTGGCCTCGACAAGATCCGCCCGCACAGCGACCGCCCAGCCCGGCCCGGCAGAAAGCCGCGAGTACCCCGTGGCCGCACCGGAAGCAGCCTGGTCCAGCGTGGTGCCGGTGGTACGGACAGCACGCTGGGCGGTCCGCTTCAACGCCCGGTCCAGCGCGTTGGCCGTCGGAGTGCAAAGCCGCAACCCCACCCCGGCCGCGCCTGCCGTGGTGAACGCCCGCCTGGTCAGTTCAGCCATGTCTCGCTCCCCGCCTCTCGCCCGTGCTCTGGCACGTTCCCGGACGTTCATGACCGGTCGGTGAACGAAGCCGAAGCAAAACGCGAAGGTCTCTCACATTTGCCGTGACAACGCGAGAGACTCTGTCACACAGTCAAGAGGGCCACTACCGCCGAACGGAGGGGCCAAACGTCCGTGAGGGGAACCCTGAGGGAATCTGATTCCCTCAGGGTTCCCCTCACAACCACCGCACGCCGCAAACCCCGCGCGACCGGCTCACCAGGCCGCGCACACCCACCACCAAACCGCCACCAACGCACCCACCGAACCACGCACCCACACCACCCCCGAACCCCAGACCGTCATCACAATCAGCTTCGGGGTGCCCCCGCGCAACACCGCAGCAATGTCGCCGCCAGGCGACGAGCCTCCGGCCTCAGCAGTAAAACGCGCAGGTAGCCCCCACCGCGGACAACGACACAAAGAACCAAACCAAAAAGATCACCGCCGGAATAGCAGCCAAAATCCCGCAGACCAGCCCGGCGATCCCCATCCCCTGCCCAGTCCACCCAGGCTTCCCCGCCTGCACCATCCCGGCCCAAGACAACCCGATCGCCGTAATCGCGGCGATCACATCAAAGAACGGCACCCAGAAGAAGATCAGCGCGACAATCCCGACGACCATCCCAGCCACCGCGAGCCCGCTGGTCTTCAACGGCACGCCCCCGGGATAAGGAGCTCCGTACGGCGCCCCGTACATCGGCGGCGCCCCATACGGCACCGGCATCTGCCCGGACGGATACCCCGGCGCGGGAATCGGCCCGGACGGATACCCAGGTGAAGGCACCGGCCCGGACGGATGTCCCTGCGCCGGGTCCTGACCGGGATAAGGCTGCTGCTGATACGGATCCGTCATGAATGCACTCCTGCTGCGACTGTGGCGACGGTGAGTCGTCGGCGGCCAACGGCGAAACGTTACGCGCCGTCGCGGCCTGATGTGGCGTTTTCAGCCTTTCAACCCGGATTCGGTGACCCCGCGTACCAGATAACGCTGGAGGAACGCGAAGAGCAGCACAATCGGCACGATCGACAGCACGGCGGCCAGGAACAGCAGGTTCAGCTGCGGGTTCTGCGAGGTGAGCAGCCCGGACAGCGCGACCTGCACCGTCCACGAGTCCGGCGACTGCGCGATGATCAGCGGCCACAGGAACGCGTTCCAGCTGCCGATCACGGTGATCACCGCGATCGCGGCGAAGAAGCCGCGCGAGTTGGGCACCACGATCTTGCGGAAGACGCCCCAGCGGGACAGGCCGTCGACCCGTCCGGCGTCTTCCAGTTCCTTCGGGAAGTCCAGGAAGTACTGCCGGAACAGGAAAACGCTGAACGCGCTGAACAGGCCCGGGATGATCAGGCCGCGGAAATCCGAGAGCCAGCCGAGCGTCGACACCACCACGAAACTCGGCACGAACGTCACCGAGGTCGGGATCATCAGCGTCGCCAGCACCGCGTAGAACACCGGCTTCGAGTAGCGGTACGGCACTCGCGCGAGCCCGTAGCCGGCGAGTGAGCACACGACCAGCAGGCCGACGGTTTGCAGGACCGCGACGACGACCGAGTTCACGATGCTGCGCGCGAACGGGACGTCCTGCTGGTCGAACAGCTTCGAGAAATTCTCCCAGTGGATCTGCTTCGGCCACAGCGTCCAGTCCGGTGAGGTGATCTCCGCGCGCGAGGCGAGACCGTTGCGCAGCAACAGGTAGAACGGCAGCAGGAACAGGACGGCGGACACCGCGAGCGCCGTCCAGCGAAGCACCGCGCGGATCATGTCGCACTCCGATTGAACCGGAAGAGTTTGCCCTGCAGGAGCGTCACCACGGCGATCAGCAGCGCCAGGATGATCGCGCCCGCGCTGCCGCGGCCCAGATCCTGGCCGCCGGAGCCGAGCGACGTGTAGTAGAGGTACACCAGCGGCGGCCGCGCGAACGGCGGATAACCCCGGGAATCGCCCATGATGTTGTAGAACTCGTCGAACGCCTGATAGGCGTTGATCAGGTTCAACAGCAGCACGGCCACCGACGTCGCGCGCAGCTGCGGCAGCGTGATGTGCCGGAAAACCTGCCAGCCCGGCTTCGCGCCGTCGAGCCACGCCGCCTCGTACAGATGCTGCGGAATCCGTTGCAGCGCAGCGAGGAACAGGATCATGTAGAAGCCGAGCTGCAGCCACAGCCGGGCAGTCACCAGCACGATCCAGTACAGCGGCGGGTGCACGGTTCCGGTCCACGCGACCGGGTCGAGGCCGAAGACGCCGAGCACAGTGTTCGCGAGGCCGTAGCGGACGCCGGAGAACAGCGATGTCTTCCAGATCAGCGACGCCACCACGTACGAACACGCGAACGGCAGGAAGAACACCGAACGGAAGAACGCCTTCGCGAACCGCAGCTGGTTCACGCCGACCGCCAGCGCCAGCGACAGCACGAACGTCAGCGGCACGATGAACACGGCGAACACGCTGAACGTGCCGAGGCTCGCGACGAACGGGCCGTCGGAGAGCATGTGCGCGTAGTTGTCCAGGCCGACGAAGACGCTCGGGGTGACCGTGTTGCGCGCGTCGAAGAACGACAGGTACAGGCTCCACCCGATCGGCACGTAGGCGAAGATCGCCAGGCCGAGCAGGAACGGGCCCACGAATCCCCAGAACGCCAGCGTGTCCCGGGTCTTCCGGGACAGCTTCATCCGAAAAGGCGTTTCAGCTCGGACTGCGCGACGGTGACCGCGGCCTTCGTCTGCGCCACCGGGTCCGCGCCCTCCTTGGCGATCTTCGCGACCGCGTCCGACAACGCGGTGTTCGACGTTTGTGTCCACACTGGACCGCCGATGAGGTGGCTGTTCTCCTTGACGTACTTCACCACGTCCGCGGCCGGACCGCTTTGCAGCGTCTGCGCTTTGTCGATCAGGCTCTGCCGGGCGGGGACGTGGAAGCCGTAGCGGGTGGCGAACTCGAGCTGGCTGTCGGTCTGGTCGATCCACAGCCACTTCACGAACGCCTTGGCCTCGTTGACGTGCGCGCTCTTCGCGTTGACCATCGCGCCGTACGCGCCGACCGGAACCGACGGCTTGCCGCTGTCGTCCAGCTTCGGGAACGGCAGCACGCCGAAGTCGTCGTTGAGCGCGTCGCGGACCTTCGGGACGTTCCACAGCCCGGTCCACTGCATCGCGCAGAGCCCGTCGACGAACGCGCCCGGATCCGACCAGTCGGCGGGTGCGCCGAGCAGCAGGGAACCGTTGGTGTTCAGGGTGTGCAGCTTGCTGAAGGCGGCGGCTGAGCGCGGATCGTCGAAGCCGACCTCGCGGTTGTTGTTCTTCAGATAGTCCAGCCCGGCCGACCACAGCAACGGCCCGGTCAGCGTGCCGACGCCGCCGTCATTGCCCGCGAACAGGCCCTTCACGCCGTCCTTCGACAGTTTGCTCGCGGCGTCGATCAGCTCGTCCACGGTCTGCGGCGGCTGCACCCCGGCGGCCTGCAGCATGCTCTTGCGGTAGAACAGCACCTGCGTGTCGGTGGCCTGCGGAATGCCGTAGACCTTGCCCTCCACGGTCTGCGCGGCGAGCACGGCGGGGCTGAAGTCGTTCTTGACCGGACCGATGATGTCGTCGAGCGACACCACCTGGTTCTGCCGGACCCAGTCGATCTTCACCTGCGCCTCGAAGACGTCCGGCACCGGGCTGTTCTGCAGCGCGGTGACGATCTTCGAGTCGTAGTCGCCCGGGTTCCACACCACGTTGACCTTCGCGCCCGGATAGCTGGCCGCGTAGTTCTTGACGGCTTCCTGCACGCCGTCCTCGCCGTAGGCGTGGTACCACTGCTGCAGCGGGACCTTCGGGGCCTGCGACGGGGCCGAGGCTCCCGCCGACATCGCCGTGGACGGCGGCGGATCCCCCGGACGCCCGGTATCCGACCCGCACGCCGCCGTGACCGCGCCCACCGCCGCCGTTCCCGCCAACGACAGGAACGCCCTCCTGCTTCGCTGCTGCATCCCCAGTTCTCCTCCGACGTGCTGGGAAGGACTCCTTGCGTGCAACAGATTCCCGCACGGAGTCCTTCCCAGGCCGACAACTCGCCGGAGATTTACCGCTCAGAGGTGTGAGATGTCGAGCTTTCCCTCGGAGTAGGACGCGCGCAGCCGCTTCTTGTCGAACTTGCCGACACTCGTCTTGGGCACCTCCTCCACGAACGTCCAGTTCTCCGGCAGCTGCCACTTCGCGACCTTGTCCGACAGGTATTCGCGCAGTTCTTCGGCGGTGGCTTGCTGGCCTTCCTTCACCACGACGGCGACCAGCGGGCGTTCGTCCCACTTCTCGTCCGGGATGCCGACCACCGCCGCCTCGGCGACCGCCGGATGGCCCATCACCGCGTTCTCCAGGTCCACCGACGAGATCCACTCGCCGCCGGACTTGATCACGTCCTTCGCGCGGTCGGTCAGTGTCAGGAAACCGTCCGGGCTGATCTTGCCGACGTCGCCGGTGCGCAGCCAGCCCTCGTGGAACTTCTCCGGGTCGATATCCGATCCGCCGTGGTAGGCGCCGGCGATCCACGGACCGGAGACCTCCAGTTCGCCGACCGCCTCGTTGTCCCACGGCAGTTCCTCGCCGTTGTCGCCGATCAGCCGCGCCGCCACGGACGCCGGGAACCGGCCCTGGGTGTAGCGGTAGGCCCAGCGCTCCTCGCCGGTCGCGCTGGCGGGCGGACGCGCGACGCTGCCCAGCGGCGACGTCTCGGTCATGCCCCACGCGTGCAGGATCGGCACGTCGTAGCGCTCCTCGAAGGCGTGCATCAGCGACGGCGGCGCGGCCGACCCGCCGACGACCACCTCGCGCACGTGGCTGATGTCCTGCGGGTTCGCGTCCAGGTGCGCGAGCAGGCCCTGCCAGATCGTCGGCACCGCGGCGGCGAAGGTCGGCTTCTCCGCGGCCAGCAGCGCCGCGATCGGAGCCGGCTGGAGGAACCGGTCCGGCATCAGCAGCGAGGCTCCGACCATCATCGCCGCGTACGGCAGGCCCCACGACATCGCGTGGAACATCGGCACGATCGCGAGCGCGAGGTCTTCCTGGGCGAGCCGCATGCTGTCCGTCATGCAGACCTGCATCGAGTGCAGCCAGATCGACCGGTGCGAGTAGACGACGCCCTTCGGGTCACCCGTGGTGCCGGACGTGTAACACATCGCGGCCGCGGCCCGCTCGTCGATCTCCGGCCAGTCGAACTCGTCGGACTGCTCGGCCAGCAGTTCGTCGTAGGAGTGCACGGTGACGCCCTCGGGCGCGGTCAGCGCGGACGCGTCGCCGTTGGCCACGATCACGTGCTTGACCGTCTTCATCCCCGGCAGGTTGCTCGCCAGCAGCGGAACGAGCGTGCCGTCGACGATGACGACGTGATCCTCGGCGTGGTTCGCCACGAAAACCAGCTGTTCGGGGAACAGCCGGATGTTCAGCGTGTGCAGCACCGCGCCCATCGCGGGCACTGCCAGGTAGGCGGCGAGGTGCTCGGCGTTGTTCCACATGAACGTGCCGACCCGCTGGTCGCCGGTGACGCCGAGACCGCGCAGCGCGTTCGCCAGCCGGGCGGCGTGCTTGCCGAGTTCCGCGTACGTCTCCCGGCGGGCTTCTGAACCGGTCCAGGTGACGACTTCGCTCTTCGCGTGCACCTTCGTGCCGTGGCGCAGCAGCTTCGCGAGCGACAGCTGTCCGTCCTGCATCGTGCTCAACATGGGTGACTCCCGTGGTGCTCGTTCGCCGGTGAACTGGGGTGCGCCCGACTCTAATGCGCATCCGCCGGATCGGGCACGAACAAGTTCGGTCACGGCTTGTCGGGCCCCTCCCGCCATCGGGTGGCGGCCCCGGCCGTTCATGATCCACTTCTGTCGCGCTTTCTGTTGCGGGACAAGAAAACGCGTTGTGTTAACTGTGCGGAAATACACTCCCGTTCGGGTGAGGTAATGGGGGTGGAAATGAGCCCTTCGAGGCCGTTTTCACAGGTCGCGAGGGGTCCCCTCGCGCAGGTCCGCCGTGCCCGTCGACGGGTGATAAGTGCGTGTCGGTTGCGCGTACTGCGGGCACGTGGCGTTTACTGGGGCCGTGGTAAGTGACGGCTGGCCAGCGCTTGCAGCTGCAAGCATCGGCTGAGACCGTCGGCCGCGAAAGCGGAGACCTGAGAGGAAAGGACATTACGTTGGCTCTGCCCACGTTGACTCCGGAGCAGCGCGCCGAGGCCCTCGCCAAGGCGGCAGAGGCTCGTAAGGCGCGTTCGGAGCTGCTCGCTTCGATCAAGTCCGGCAAGGAGAGCATCGAGTCGGTGCTCAAGCGGGCCAAGGAGAACAAGACCGTCGGCAAGACGAAGGTCACGCAGCTTCTCAAGGCGGTGCCCGGCCTGGGCGCGGTCAAGGTCGCCGCGCTGCTCGAGCAGGCGGGGATCGACCCCGACCGCCGGGCCGCTGGCCTGGGCGAACGGCAGCGCGAAGCGCTGATCGACGCGCTCAAGTAACGCTGATCCGGCGGCCGCGGGGAAGGTGTGCGCGAAGGTGTTGCCCCGGCGACACTTTCCCCGCGGCGCTCCCGGATCCTGAGACGCTGGTGGAGTGACGACCAGTACCGCGCCGGCGACCCCGGCCGAGACCACCGTCCGCTACCAGCGCGGCGACTTCCTGTTCGCGACCGCCCGGCGGGCCCTGCTCGCCCGCGGCGCGCTCGGGACCGTCACCGACGCCGACCCTCGCCGCCTCGCCCGCTCGGCAGCCGCTGAGCTGGAGCGTTCCGGCGTGCCGCTCGCCGTCGGCGTGCTGCCGTTCGACACCGGACCCGGCGCTGCCTCGCCGGGGCACCTCGTGCTGCCCCGGACGGTCCATCGCGCCCAGGCGAACGCCGAGACCCCGGCCGCTCCGCCCGCCGCCGAGCTGCCCGCTCCCACGGCCACCCGGCGGCTCCCGTCCGCTGAGGGCCACCGCGAGAACGTACGGGCGGCCGTCGCCGCCCTGCGCGAGCGTGACCTGCGCAAAGCCGTGCTCGCCCGCGCGCTCGAGCTGGAATTCGACGCACCGATCCCGGTCGAGGGGATCGTGCGCAACCTCGCGCGCGGCAACCCGCGCCACTTCACCTACGCCGCCGAACTGCCCGGCGGCCGCACTCTCGTCGGGGCCACCCCTGAGCTGCTGCTTTCCCGGGCCGGCGACTCCGTGTTCACGACCCCGCACGCCGGGTCGATGCCGCGTTCGGCCGACCCGGAGACCGACCGGGCCAACGGCGAAGCCCTCCTCGCGTCCGCGAAGGACCGGGAAGAGCACGACCTGGTGATCGACTACGTCATCGAGTCGCTGCGGCCGTTCTGCCGCAAGCTCGACGTCCCCGCCGGCCCTGAGCTGGTCTCCACGCCCGCGATCTGGCACCTGCGGACGTCCATCACCGGCGAGCTGGCGGACCGCTCGGTGACCGCGCTCGACCTCGCTGCCGCGATGCACCCGACGCCGGCCGTCTGCGGCACCCCGACCGTCCCCGCGCGCGACCTCGTGCAGGAACTGGAGCCGTTCGACCGCGGTTACTACGCCGGTGCGGTCGGCTGGGTCGACGCGGCGGGAGACGGCGAATGGGCCGTCGCGATCCGGTGCGCCGAAGTGGCCGAGAAGTCGATGCGGCTCTACGCGGGCGGCGGGATCGTGCCCGCGTCGGATCCGGACACCGAGTACCAGGAGACGATCGCGAAGTTCCGCACGCTGCTCGGCGCGATGGGGCTGGACGACAGCGCGTCGTGAGGCTTACGGCAGCCAGTGCTCCTCGGTGACGCTCAGGCTGTCCGCGGTCAATGCCGCCACCGCCGCCCGATGCCCGTCGGCCGCCTTGAGGTCCGAGAGCCGGGTCCGCGCCGGGTCGAGCGCTTCGTCGCCGGACGCCACCAGCTCGGCGGGGGCGTCGTAGCGGGAGAACGTGATGCTCTGCAGCGGGATCTTCAGCCCCTTGCCGGTGGCCTTCATCACCGCTTCCTTGCGCGTCCAGTAGATGAAGAACGCCGCCGAACGCTCCTCGTCCGACAGGCCCGCGACGGCTTCCCGCTCGGCCGGGCTCAGCGCGTACTCCACGAGCGAGGCGTCCGCCTTGCGGCTGGCGGTTTCGACGTCTAGGCCGACTGGCACGCCGTCAGTGACCGCGAGACCGATCAGATTGCCCGAATGCGAGATAGACAGCACGAGGTCCGAACCCGGTACGCGCGGACGGCCGTGCGGTTTGCCGCAGTCGTCGCAGGTCGCGTCGAAGCGCACGGACTCCGCCGCGCCGCCGAGGCGTTCCGCGACGAGCGTCTTCGCGAGCACCCGGCCGGTCAGGAAGCGGCGCTGGTCGATTTCGAGCCGGTACGCGTCGTAGCGGCCGCGCTCCAGGTCGTCCAGCAGCTTCAGGTACCGGTCCTCCGCGGGCAGCGGTTCGGACCAGCGCACCACGATTTCGGTCACCGGCATACCCTCCCTCGTCCGCCTCCGATCTTGCCCGGGTGCGCCGAGGTTTGTCATGCCCCTATCCCGAACGCGGCGAAGGCCCCCTCGGAGTCCGAGAGGGCCTTCGCGGCGGAGATGACGAGTGCTAAGACTTGTTCTTGTCGCGCATCGCGATCGGGACCCCGGCTAGGTCCTCCTCGTTGCACAGCAATTTCACGTCGTAGTAGGGCGAACCCTGTCGCTCGTCGTAGTCCAGGTGGATCGCGAGGACGTCGAGCGGCTCTCCGAGCCACTCCTGCGCCTGGCGCAGCCATACCGCACAGCGTTCCAGTGCGCTGGGCAGATCGTCGTCGCGAAACTCGACTGGTCGATACGGTACGTCCTGAACCTGGTCGCGCGGGTTTGAAGGTGCGGGCAGGCCAGGCGAGAGACCCGCGTCGTCCAGTTCAAGTTGGATCGTTTGGTCGGTCACCCTTCGAGCGTCCCCCACGTTCGCCGTCTGAGCAAGGCGTATGGCGCTAAAAGCCCTCTTGGACAGGCAAGTCCCACACCTGGGCGACCACTTCGAGGCATTGCCGGAGGTCGTGGGCACGCACCGCGACCGGATGTCCGAGCGCCCGCAACGCCAGTTCCGCGTAGTGCGTGGCCAGGCCTTCGAGCTTGAGCGGGCCTTTCGGCGAATACCACCTGGCCACGCCGCTGCACATTTCGAGCAATGCGAGCCGGGTCACGGCCGGTTGTGCGGTGTGGAACACGTTCGCCGCGGCGCCGTCTTCGATCGCGTTCGCCCAGTATTGCTCGTATTCGTCCCGCAGTGCGACCACTCGGGCACGCGCCGGAGCCGAAAGCGCGTCGACTTCGTTGTCCACCACCCGGGTTTCGCCAGGCTGGGTGGCGTGCGCGAGGACGTGCAGCGCGACCAGCGTGCGCAGCCGGACCACCGGATCGTCGCTGCCCGCGGTGGCCTTAGCGACCGCGTCGATCAGGCGGCGCAGCGAGGTCGTCATGATCTCGACAAGAAGATCTTCCTTGGTGCCCATGTAGTGATAGAGGGTCGCCGAAGAAAGTTCGGCTTCCTGGGCCAGATCCCTAATGCCGGTACCGTGGAACCCCTTGGTGGCGAACAGTTTCACGGCCGCCGCCCGGACTCGCTCGGCGCTGCTCACTGCCACTCCCCGGTGCTGCGGTCCCAGGAGCCGGCGCGGAGGTCGGCGACCTTTCGCAGCTCGCCCTTCGCGACGCGTTCCGACGGCGTGCGCGGCAGGTCGTCCGCGAACGTCCAGAACCTCGGCACCTTGAAGTACGCCAACTGCTGCGCGCAGAACTCCGCCAGCTCTTCGGGCGACGGACGGTCCGCGCCGCATACGACGTACGCCTTCACTTCCTCGCCGCGCAGCTCGTCCGGCACCGCGAGCACGGCCGCGAGCTGCACTTTCGGATGTTGCAGCAGTGCGCGCTCGACCTCGTCGGCGGAGATGTTCTCGCCGCTGCGCCGGATCATGTCCTTGGTGCGGCCGAGGTAGTAGACGCGGCCTTCGCCGTCCATCCGCGCGAGGTCGCCGGTGTGGAACCAGCCGCCAGCGAAGGCGCGCGCGGTCGCTTCGGGATCCTCGTGGTAGCCGTGCATCAGCCCGATGCCGCGGATCAGCAGCTCGCCAGTTTCCCCACGTGGCAACGGTTTCCCGTTCTCGTCGGCGATCATCGCTTCGCGGTCGCGGGTCGGCCGTCCGATGCAGCCGGTGCCGACCGCGGCGTCGTGATCGGCCTCGGAGACCCGGATGTCGCCGCCGGTCTCGGTCATCCCGAACGCCTCGTACCACGGCACGCCCCAGCGTTGCTCCAGCTGGGCGTGCAGGTCCGGCGGGATCGCCGACGCGCTGATCGCGCGGACGCGGTGGTTCCGGTCGTCTGGGTGCGGCGGCTGGCGCAGCAGCAGCGTCGGCATCAGGCCCAGGCAGTAGAACCAGGTGACCTCGTGCTCGCGGACCTTCGCCCAGAATGTGGAGGGGTGGAAGCGGTCCAGCACGACGAGCGTCGCCCCGGCGGCCAGCGCGAGCGCGACGTTCCACTGTGGATCGATATAGTGGAACGGTTGTGCGGTAAGCAGAATGTCGTCCTCGCCGACCGCGGGAAAATCGGCGGCGAGACCGATCGCGAGCGTGGTCCAGTACCGGTGCGGCAGCACGCAGCCCTTCGGCGCGCCGGTGGTGCCGGAGGTGTACTGGATGTTCACCGGCTGCTCGGCGACCACCGCTTCGGGTTCGCAGCGCGTTTCCGACTGCAACGCGTCCGGCGTGAGGACGCGTTCCACGGCCGTTTCCGGTGCGATTTTCTCCAGCAGTTCCACGAACTCTTCCGCGGCTACCGCGAGTCGCGCGCCGGAGTGGCGAAGGACGTGCGCGCCGTCGAATTCGCGGTAGTTGATGTTCACCGGGACCAGAACGGCGCCGAGTTTGGCGAGCGCGAGCCACATGAGCGGGAATTCCGGCTCATTGCGGAGCATCACCGCGACGCGATCGCCTGTCCGGATGCCGTGGTCTTGGAGCGCTTTCGCCAGGCGTCCGCTGCGGTCGTCGAGCTCGGCGAAGGTGAATCGGGTATCGGTGCTGTCGAAGATCCACGCGGTGCGCTCCGGCCAGAGCTGCGCGGCGCGTGTGACCAGCGCGACCAGGGTGTCGACCTGCTGCAACGGCGTCACGCCCGGCTCCGGAACGCTTCGGTCGACGCGCGGACAGCGGCCGAGTGCTCGGTGATCAGGGCGTGGGTGACCTCGAGTTCCAGCGCGGAGTCGAAGGCGTGGTCGATCCCGGCGTCCAGCGCCCGCTTCGCCATCGTGGCGGCCTCCGGCGGGTGATGCGCGATCTTCTCCGCCCAGCCGAGCGCGAGGGGCATCAGCTCGTCCGCCGGTGCCGCGGCGTTGACGAGACCGAGGTCGTGCGCGCGACGGCCGTCGAACCGGTCGCCGAGCAGCAGCAGCTCCTTGGCCTTGACCGGCCCGACCAGCAGCGGGAGCAGCCTCGACGCGGCACCCGTGACGCTCAGCCCCAGCGATACCTCGGGGAACGCGAACACGGCGTCCTCGGCGGCCAGGATCAGGTCGCAGCCCAGCGCGAACTCCGCGCCCGCGCCGATCGCGTACCCGTGCACGGCGGCGATCACCGGCTGACGCAGCGCGCGCAGCCGGCGCGTGACGTCCTGGAGCCGCTCCAGCCTCGCCCGGGAGTCACCCTCGGGGGTGGGTTCCTTCAGGTCGTGCCCGGCACAGAAGGCGCGGCCGTTGCCCGAGAGCAGCACGACGCGGGCGTCGCTGTGCGCGACTTCCTCCAGCGCGGTCAGGAAGTCGTCCACCAGCACGGGCGCCACGGCGTTGAGCCGCTCGGGCCGGTTCAGCCGGATCTGCGCGATGCCGCCCTCGACGGCCAGGTCAACGGTGCTCATGGAGGGGAGCCTAGACGTTCGATCGATCGATCGATAGTGTCCAGGGCATGCAGGTTGACGCGGTGTACGAGAACGCCAGGCTGGTCACCGGCGACACCGCGCTGGCGGTGCTGCACGGCCGGATCGTGGCGCTGGGCGACGACGCGCGCGAGCTGTCCGCCCGCCGCCGGGTGGATCTCGGCGGGGGTTTCGTCGCGCCCGGGTTCCACGACGCGCACAACCACATGGCCTGGTTCGGCATGGGCCTGGACGACGTGCCGCTCAGCGACTGCCGCAGCGTCGACGAGGTGTACGCCGCGGTGGCGCGGCGCGCGGCCGAGCTGCCCGCCGGGAGCTGGGTCGTCGGCAGCGGCTACGACCAGAACAAACTCGCCGGCGGCGAGCACCCCGACCGGCACGGCCTGGACCGCGCCGCCCCCGGCATGCTCGTGCGGCTCAAGCACACGTCCGGCCACATGACCCTGGTCAACTCGGCGGTGCTGGACCGGCTGGACCTGGCGAACGTCCCCGTCGGCGGCGACGTGGTGCTGTCGGCTGACGGCTCGCCGACCGGCCTGTTGCGCGAACAGGCGCAGTTGTTGCTGCGTCCGCTGACGTACCCGACACCGCTCGAATCGGTGGTCCGCGGGCTCGACCGGGCGAGCCGGCAGTACCTGTCCGAGGGCATCACGAGCGTCCAGGAAGCCGGAATCGGCGGCGGCCTGGTCGGCGAGACGCCAGCCGAGCTGGCCGCGTACCAGCTCGCGCGCGAACGCGGCGTCCTGCGAGTGCGGAGCACGGTGATGGTCGCCGCGAGCGTCCTGCACGACCTGCCCGACGGTGTCGGCTTCGGCCTGGACCTGGGCCTGCGCACCGGCCTCGGCGACGAGTGGCTGCGCGTCGGCCCGATGAAACTCTTCGCCGACGGCTCGCTCATCGGCCGCACCTGCGCGATGCACGAACCGTTCGCCGGCGAACCGGACAACCGCGGCTACTTCCAGGTGCCCGAGGACGAGCTGACGCGCACCATCCGCCAAGCCCACGACGCCGGCTGGCAAATCGCGACCCACGCCATCGGCGACCGAGCCATCACGGTGGTGCTGGATGCCTACGAAGCCGCCCTGGCAGCGAACCCGCGCGCCGACCACCGGCACCGCATCGAGCACTGCGCCGTACTCCCGCCCGCAGAGCTGACCCGCCTGGCCTCGCTGGGCCTGATCGCGTCCCCGCAGGGCCGGTTCGTGAACGAACTGGGCGACGGCATGCGCGCGGCACTCGGAGAATCGCGGGTGCCGTGGTGCTACCGCCTCCGCAGCGTCCTCGACGCCGGATGCGTCCTGCCCGCCAGCTCAGACCGCCCGGTCGTCGACGGTGCCCCACTGCTGGGCCTCGCCGACATGGTCCACCGCCGGACATCCACCGGCGAACCGTTCTCGATCGAGGAGGCGCTGACCCCGGCGGAGGCCCTGCGCGCCTACACGTACGGCTCGGCCTACGCGACCTTCGCGGAGAGCTACCTCGGCACGCTGGAACCGGGGAAGCTCGCGGATTTTGTGGTCCTGTCCGCGGATCCACTGTCCACTGTGGAGGACGCCAGAGTGCTCGGCACGGCGGTGGGCGGCGAGCTTCTGTACGAGGCCTCGTGATGGGGAGGGCGTCGTTCCGGTCGGCTCGCGGGCTGGGGTGCTGGCCGGGTGGCTTGGGTGCTTGCGGTCGTTTGCTGGTTCGCTCGGGTGCCGCTCGCCGCCCTGCGGTTGGCTTGGAGGCCCGAATGCTCGGCAGCCCGCGTGGGTGCTCCTCGCCGTCCGGCAGCTGGCCTGGATGCTTGCGGCTCGGTGCTCCGCCTGGGCACGCCTCGTCGTCCGGTGGTTGGCTTGGTTGCTCCCAGCCGCTCGGCGGCGCGATTGGGAGCGCGGGGCCGTTCGCCGATTCGCTCGCACGCCCCTCGCTGCCCGGCGATTCGCCTGGTCGCTCCCAACCGTTCGGCGGTCCGGTCAGGTGCTCGGGGCTGTTCGCTGGTCAGCTTGGGCGCTCCTCGCGGTTCGGCGGTTGCCTTGCGTGCCCACCACCGGTCGGCGGTTGGCTTGGGCGCTCGCGACCTTCCGGTGGTTGGCTTGGCTGCTCCCAGTCACCTGGCGGCTGGCTCGCGCGCTCTCCAGCGCTCGGCGGTCCGCTTGTGTGCTCGCGACCATTCGCTGGCCCGCTTGGGTACACCTCGCCGTCCGGCGGTTGGCTTGCGCGCTCTCCACCGCTCACCCGTCAGCTCGCGCGCTCCCCGCCCTGGGGCGACTCGCCAGCCGCGCCGGTCACCTCGCCGGCCGACTCGTCCGCTTATTCAGTTGTCGATTCACCGACCTACCACCACCAACTCCTTCCCTCTCTCGATGCTCCATCCCGGCTTCGCCGCGCCGGACTCCTGCTCTCTTGCTCTGATACCTGCACCGTAACCGCCACCACCGACAAAAAAGGGGTGCCCGATGCCCGTTCGCGACGCCGTCTTCGAGGACGTCGAGGAGATCTGCAGTCTCATCGAGGAACACGCGGTCTACGAGGACAAGCACGACCTCAAACTCGACCGCGCCGAGATGAGCGGTCACCTGTTCGGTCCGGAGCCGAAGGCGTGGGTGCTGATCTGCACGCCACCGGGACGCCCGGACCTCGTTGCCGGGTTCGCCTTCTGCAGCTGGAATTTCTCCACCTGGGAGGGTCGCCCGGGGATCTGGCTCGACGACCTGTTCATCCGTCCGGAGCACCGCAGGCATGGACTCGGCCGAGAGCTGCTGGACGCGTTGCGCGCCCGGACGACGGGGCGCGTCGAGTGGGACATGCAGGCGGGCAATGCCAAGGCCGAGGCGTTCTACGCACAGCTCGGCGCGGAGCCGGTGCCGGGGTGGGTCCGTTACCGCTGGCGGCCGTGACCGGACGGTCGCATTGGTCTGGAGTAGGACTGCGGCGGGGCTGGACTGGCTAGTGGTGGTCTAGGCGGGGCGGCTGCGGCGCAGTCCTGGCTGGGGATAGCGCGGGTGCCTGATCGAGCGATCGTTGCTGGCAGGGCTGGGTGAGCGCGTTCCCGTGGCGGACAGTCGTGGCTGCCTGGGGCGAGCGACCGCGGCAGACCAGACCGGCTGTCGCTCGCGGTCCTGACTGGCCGACCGCGACAGACCAGACCTCCTGCCGATGGGAGCCCGGACCGAGCGACCGCGACAGACCAGACCCGCTACCGCTGGCGGCCCTGACCGGCCGACCACAATAGTCCGGGCCCCGTATCGTATGCGGCATGGGAGATGGTTCCGTCCGGAGGTCGTCGTCGGTCGAGGACTACGTGCGGGTGATCTACGGGCTGGTCGAACGGGGCGAGGCGGTCACCAACGCGTCGCTGGCCGGGCGGCTTGAGGTGAGTCCGTCGTCGGCGTCGGGCATGGTTACGAAGCTTTCTCAGCTCGGCCTGGTCGCGCACGTGCCCTACCGCGGCATCGAGCTGACCTCGGAGGGGCGGCAGCTCGCTCGGTCGGTGCTGCGCAGGCACCGGCTGATCGAGACGTACCTGGTCTCCGAACTCGGCTACACCTGGGACGAGGTCCACGCCGAGGCCGACGCGCTGGAGCACGCTGTCTCCGATCGGCTCGTCGAGCGCATCGCGGCCAAGCTCGGCAACCCGGTGCGCGATCCGCACGGGGATCCGATCCCGGCTCCGGACGGCAGCGTCGAGGAGCTTCCGATGCGCATTCTGGACGACCTTCCGCCGGGTGCGGTCGGGGAGATCGTCCGGGTGTGGGATACCGATCCGGACCTGCTGCGTTACCTCACCGAGCACGCGATCGGCCTTGGCGAGCGGATCGAGGTGGTCGAGCGGCAGCCGTTCGGGGGGCCGATGGTGGTGAAGGTCGGGCAGCCGCCGGACGACGCCACGCACGCGATCGGCAAGGAGATCGCGCAGGCGTTGTCGGTGACCTTGCGCTGAGGTGCGTGCGCGCCCGGCTGGCGAGCGCAGGCGTTGTCAGTCACCCTGCGCTGACCTTGACACAGCTGGCGTACGACGGCTGCGCTCCGGGGCGTACGCGCGAATGTCGCCGCCGGACGGATGTGGCGGGAAGGTCCCCGCACCGACGATAAGCGGCATGACCACTACCAAACCCTTCCGCTTCGGGATCGTGTCCGGGTACGCGCCGGATCTGGCGTCTTGGACCGCGCAGGCTCGCCGGATCGAGGAGCTTGGGTTCGACACCATGTTCGCGACTGACCCGGTCGGCGGGCTCGACCCGTTGACGCTCGTTCCGGCCGCCGCCGCGGTCACCAGCACGCTGACCGTCGGCACCTTCGTGCTGGCCGATCCGTTCCGTGACGCGCGGAACCTCGCGTGGCAGGCCGATTCACTGCATCAGGCGACCGGTGGCCGCTTCCTGCTGGGGCTGGGCGTCGGTCATCCGGGGGCCGGGAAGCACGCGGAAACGCTTGGGCGCGAGTTCGTTTCGCCGGGGGAGCGCGTCGCCCGGTTGGCGGACACCATCGAGGTGCTTTCGCAGCGCCCCGACCGGCCGCGGTTATTGCTCGCGGGTTCCGGGCCCAAGATGCTCGCGCTCGCCGCGCGCAACGCTGACGTCGTGACGTTTTCCTGGGGGCCGCGCACGACCGAGGAACAGGCTGACTCCATTGTGGACACTTTTCGCTCGTTCGCGGGAGACCGGGATGTCGAATTGGCGGTGAACCTGACCGCGATCGGGGACAAGCCTTCGCCGCAGATCGCCCGCTACACCGGCGTTGACGTGCCGCAACTGGTCGAAGAGAAAGCTGTCACCGTCTTGCCGGAAAACCCCGGCGCTGCTGGGGAAATGCTTCTCCGCTGGCGCGAGCGGTGGGGAATTTCCTGTGTCACGGTCAATTCCGGCTACGCGGAACCGTTCGCCGCGATCACCCAGGCGCTCTCCGCACAAGGGTGACAGCTCTTCCGATCATGCGTTATCCGGCCTACGCTCCGAGGTTTCCCAGCGACGTGGTTCGGAGCGTGTGCGATGACCGGTCAGCGAACACCGACGATCGACCGGGGGAGTACAACAGGGCGGGATCTCGGGCAATTGCTCGAAACCGGCCCGTTCGCCGAAGCGCTGCGCGCGGCCATCCGGGCCCGCGGGCTCGGCCTCGAACGCATCAGATATCGGTTGCGGGGAAGGGGAACCACGGTCAGTCTCGCGACCTTGAGTCATTGGCAATCCGGACGCTGCCGCCCGGAACGCCCGGAATCCTTGCGGGCATTGCGAAATCTCGAGCAGATTCTCGGCGTTCCGGACGGGTCGTTGCGCAGGTTGCTCGGCCCGCCGCGTCCGCGCGGCCAGTTCCATCAGCCGGGCCAGCAGCTCTCCTGAGCGCGCCCGGCCGCGGCGGACGGCGAGTGCGCCGGCGTATCCCGACGCCTACGCGCCGTCGCCCGCCGCGTTCGCCCGAAGCCCCGCTCCCTTCCGCCGGGTGCGCGCCGCGGCACGGCAGCCCGACGGGGTTTCGGGCGGTGTGGGGGCGACGGCGGGCGCGGCAGTTCGCGTGCGCTACCGGGAAAACCTGATTCGGGGCACGCGGGCCCAGTCGAGCTGAAACCGGCGGCTTCTACGATCAGACCCATGCGTGCGGTCGTGATCGAAGAGTTCGGCGTGCTTCCGGAAGTGCGGGAAGTACCGGATCCGGTGACCCCGGACGGCGGGGTCGTCATCGCCGTCGAAGCGACTGGGGTGTGCCGCAGCGATTGGCATACCTGGCAGGGCCACGACGACGCGGTCCGGTTGCCGCACGTGGCCGGGCACGAACTCGCCGGGCGGATCGTTGAGGTGGGAAAGGGCGTCAAGGGCTGGGCGAAGGGCGACCGGGTGACGGTCCCGTTCGTGTGCGCGTGCGGCGTTTGCGCGCAGTGTGCCAAGGGCGACCAGCAGATCTGCGACGACGAGTTCCAGCCCGGCGCGACCCACTGGGGTTCGTTCGCCGAACTGGTCGCCATCGAGCACGCGCAGCCGAATCTGGTCGCGTTGCCGGACTCGATGTCGTCGGCGGAAGCTGCTGCGCTCGGTTGCCGCTTCGGGACGGCTTTCCGGGCGGTGTTGCGCCAGGGCGGTGTACGCGCGGGGCAGTGGGTGTCTGTGTACGGCTGTGGCGGCGTAGGCATCTCCGCGGTCCTGCTGGCGGCAGCTGCGGGCGCGAAGGTGGTTGCGGTGGACGTCTCGCCGCAGGCGCGCGCGTTGGCGGAGCGTTCTGGTGCCGTGCTGAGCGTCGACGCCAGCGCGTTCGACGGGCCAGCGGCGCTGGCTGCGTACGTCCGTGAGCGCACCGAAGGCGGTACGCACGTGTCGCTGGACTGTCTCGGCTCTCCAATCACCTGTGCGGCTTCGGTGGGCAGCTTGCGCAAGCGCGGCCGGCACGTCCAGGCCGGGTTGATGCCGCCCAGCCAGGGGGTGCCGCCGATTCCGATGCATCGGGTGGTCGGCGGCGAGCTGGAGATCGTCGGGATCCATGGCCTGCAGGCATACGAATACCCCGAGTTGCTCGGCGTGGTCGAGCGGTCCGGCATCGATCTGGACGGGTTGATCGGCACGCGGATCGGGCTGGACGGAGTGCCGGCGGCGCTCGCTGCGATGAGTGATCCGGTGCCTGCCCGCGCCGGAGTGACTGTCGTCGAGTTCGGGTGACGAATGGTGACCGGCGAACACCCTGGGTGGCGAGTCCGAGTTGTAGCTGACGAAAACCTGGCGGGTCCCGCGGCAGTGTGCAATTCTCCGAAGCTTGGCGGCAAGTGGCGAGGGGAACCCGCCGCAGGAGCGCCCGACAGGGTGGTTCCTGCGGCCGTCGGCCGCGGAGCGAAGTGATGGAGCTGCTGCCGCGTCCGCGCCGGGAGATTTCACCGGGCGCGGTGCACGTCCCGGATTGGCTCACTGAGCAGGAACAACGCGACCTCGTCACGGCCTGTCGCGGCTGGCGCGGTTACCGGTCGACCCGGCTGCCGGGCGGCGGGGTGATGTCGGTGCGCACGGTCTGTCTTGGCTGGCAGTGGCTGCCCTACCGCTACGACCGGCTGCGCGAGGACGGTTCGCCGGTGGAGCCGTTCCCGGACTGGCTGGCCGATCTTGGTCGCCGCGCGTTAGCCGACGCCTACGACCGGCCTGCCGACGACTATCAGCCCGACGTAGCGCTCGTGAACTACTACGACGCCACCGCGAAAATGGGCATGCACCAGGACAAAGACGAGCTTTCGACAGAGCCGGTCGTCTCGCTGAGCCTCGGCGACACGTGCGTGTTCCGCTTCGGCAACACCGAGCACCGAAACCGGCCGTACACCGACGTCGAACTGCGCTCAGGAGATCTGTTCGTGTTCGGCGGCCCGGCGCGGCTGGCGTTCCACGGAGTGCCGAAAACCCTGCCCGGCACAGCGGATCCGGATCTTGGCCTGACCGGGCGGCTCAACCTCACGCTGCGGGTGTCGGGGAGGTGAACCGGACCCGCTGACCCGGCCGGAGCTGGGCGGCGAGGTCCAGGTCGTCCTCGTCCACGACGGCGGCGACGGGATAGCCGCCGGTCACCGGATGGTCGGCGAGGAACAGGATCGGCACCCCGGACGGCGGCACCTGCAGTGCGCCGGGGACGGCGGCTTCCGGGGCCAGTTCGCCGACGCGGGCGCGGGTCAGCGCGGGACCGTCCAGTCGGACGCCGACGCGGTCGAGGTCGCTCGTCACGGTGTAGGTGCCAGTGAGCAAAGTGGACAGTGCGGACGCGGTGAACCAGTCCAGTCGCGGTCCGGGTTCCAGGCGCAGCACGGGTTCTTCCGCAAGCCGGGGCCGCGGGGCGAGATCGACACCAGGGTGGCCCTGTACCGCCGAGCCGATCGGCAGCGACATTCCCGCCGCGAGGACGGGCGGGCCGAGTTTGCCCAGCGTGTCGGTGGCTCGCGCGCCGAGCACCGGCGGCACGTCCAGGCCGCCGCGCACCGCGAGGTAGCTGCGCAGGCCGAGCGAAGCGACGCCGAGTTCGAGTTCGTCTCCGGGACGCAGCACGATCGGCGCACCGGTGGCGGCGGCCCGCCCGCCAGCGCGGATCGGCACCTGCGCGCCGGTGACCGCGACGGTGGTGTGTTCGGAAACGCGCAGCCGCAGGCCGCCGAGGGTGATCTCCAGCCCCGCATGTGTTTCGGGATTGCCGACGAGCCGGTTCGCCAGCTTCAGCGAACCCCGGTCGGCCGCGCCGGACCGGCCGACGCCGACCGCCGCGTACCCGGGCCTGCCGAGGTCTTGCACGGTCGAGAACGGACCGGGCGCGAGGATCTCGATCTTCCCGGTCACCGAACCGCCTCGAACCGCACTCGGGTACCCGGGACCAGCAGATTCGGCTGCTCGCGTTCGACGTTCCACACCTGCGCGCCGCTGTGGCCGAGCAGATGCCAGCCGCCGGGCGACGGATGCGGGTAGATCGCGCTGTACTCACCGGCGATCGCCACCGCACCCGCTGGCACGCGCGTGCGCGGCGTGCTCCGGCGTGGCAGGTGCAGCGCCGGATCGAGGCCGGTCAAGTAGGCGAAGCCGGGAGCGAAACCGCAGAAGGCCGCGACGTAGGTGCCTGCCGAATGTCGTTGCACGACTTCGGAAACGGACAGCCCGGTGGCTTCGGCAACGTCTGCCAGATCAGCGCCGTCGTAGCGCACCGGCAGGGTGATAGTGGCCGCCGTTCGCTCGGAGGCGTCCACTGTGGACAGTGAAGCGAGCGCGCGAGTCAACACGGCGGAATCGGTGCGGGCAGGGTCGAACCGGACCAGCAGAGTGCGTGCGGCGGGGACAAGTTCGACAACGCCCTCGGGTTGGGCAGCTTCGCAGGCCGCCTGGAACCCGAGCACGTCATCGACCTCCACGAGCAACGCGGAACGGCCGTAGCGCAAAACAGTGCTCACACGAACGACCTCAGCACCACGCCGGATTCGGTGAGCAGCTCGCGAATCCGGCGGGCCAGCTCAACCGCGCCGGGCGTATCCCCGTGCACGCAAAGGGAATCCGCCCGGAGCGTGAGCTTGCCGCCGTCATCGTCGACGACCTCGCCGGTGGTCGCCATGGTGAGCGCCCGCGTAGCCACTTCGTCAGCGTCGTGCAGTACTGCGCCCGGCAGCTTGCGCGACACCAGCCGTCCTTCGGGCGTGTACGCGCGGTCGGCGAACGCTTCGGCGTACGCAGGCACGCCCGCCGCTTGAGCCGCGCGCAACATTTCGGAGTCCGGAGGACACAGCAGCGCCAGGTCGGTGTGATAGCGCCGTACGCCTTCGACAAGCGCAGCTGCCTGCTCCGGATCGACAGCTGCGGTGTTGTACAGCGCGCCGTGCGCCTTCACATAACGCACGCAGCTGTGCGCCGCGCGCGCGAAGGCGTCGAGAGCGCCGATTTGGTACAGCACTTCGTCCGCGAGGTCTTCCGGCGCGATGTCGAGCGCGCGACGGCCGAAGCCGGCCAGGTCGCGGTAGCCGACGTGCGCGCCGATGGTGACGCCGCGTTCGGCCGCGCGTTCGCACACCCGGCGCATCACGCTGGCGTCTCCCGCGTGGAAGCCGCACGCGATGTTCGCGCTGGTCACGATGTCGAGCATGGCTTCGTCGTCGCCCATGGTCCAGGCACCGAAGCCTTCGCCGAGGTCGCTGTTGAGGTCCATGTCATCCCACCTGGTAGTCGCGATCGGGCCGGTCGGTCAAGAACATGTACCCGGGGGCGTGCGTGATGGCGAACGGCGGCCGGGACGCCATCAGCGCCGCCTGCGGGGTGACGCCGCACGCCCAGAACATCGGCACGTCACCGGGTTGCGCGTCGACCGGATCGCCGAAATCCGGGCGGCCGAGGTCGGTGATGCCCAGCTCGGCGGGATCGCCGACGTGCACCGGAGCGCCGTGCACCGCGGGCATCGCGGCAGTGATGCGCACCGCGTCCTCGACCTGGGTTTCCGGAATCTGCCGCATCGACACCACCATCGGGCCGCTCAGCCGTCCGGACGGTTCGCACTGCCGGTTCGTCACGTACATCGAGACGTTGCGACCCTGCTCGGCGTGCCGCAGCGGGATGCCCGCGGCGCGCAGCAACGTCTCGAAACTGAAGCTGCAGCCGATGGAGAACGCGACCATGTCACTGCGCCACACCCCGGTGACGTCGGTGATTTCGCTGGTCAGTGCGCCGTTGTGCCAGACGCGGTAGCGCGGCAGGTCGGTGCGCAGGTCCGCACCGGGCGCGAGCCGCGTGGTCGGATCACCGGGTTCGCTGACGTCGAGGACCGGGCACGGCCGCGGGTTGCGGGCGCAGAACTCGCGGACGTCGTCGGCCCAGTCCGCGGGGACCGCGATCAGGTTGGTCTGTGCGAAACCGTCGGCCCAGCCGGTGGTCGGGCGTTCGGTGCCGGTGCGAAAGAGCGCGCGAGCCTCCGCCGGAGTGAGCGTCGAAGGATCGTAGGAAGTGGTCATACCTCCACCAGTTCCTTGCCTCGCGTTTCCGGCAGGCCGAGCAGCGCTACCGCGGCGATCGCGTAACCGACCGCGCCGAGCACGATCGCGCCGCCCGCGCCGAGAAAGCCCACCACAGCGGGGAAAGCGGCACCGACCGCGCGGCCGAAGTTGTAGGTGAAGCCCTGTCCGGTGGCGCGCAGCTCGGTCGGGTACAGCTCGGCGAGATACGCGCCGAAGCCGCTGAAGATCGCCGAAGTCGAGAAGCCGAGCGGGAAACTGATCAGCAGCATCAGCCCGTTCGCGCCGTAGGGCAGCTGCACGAACAGCACGATCAGCAGCGCGGAAACGACGGAGAACAGCAGGAACGTCTTCTTCCGGCCGAGCAGGTCGGTGAGATAGCCGCCGCAGATGTAGCCGATGAACGCGCCGGGGATCAGCAGCGCGAAGTAGCCGCCGGTGTTGACCACGGACAGACCGCGACTGCTCTGCAGGTACTTCGGCATCCAGGTGAACAGCGTGTAGTAGCCGCCCTGGACGCCGGTCGCGAGGAGCGCGGCGAACACCGTGGTACGAAGGAGATTCGGCCGGAAAATCCCGGCGAGCGAGCCTTTGACCTTGGCCGAAACCCGGCGCGCCGCGGCCTCCGGCGCGTCTTCGACACTGCGTCGAACCCAGAGCACGAGCAGCGCCGGAAGGACGCCGACCCAGAACAGCACGCGCCACGCGATGTCCTGGTCGAGAACGCTGAACAGCACCGTGTAGACGATCACCAGCAGGCCCCAGCCCACCGCCCACGCGCTCTGCACGAACGCCACCGTGCGGCCGCGGTACTTGGCCGAGCAGTACTCGGCGACCAGCGCGGCACCGACCGCCCACTCGCCGCCGAACCCGAGCCCCTGCAGGCCGCGGAAGATCAGCAGCGTTTCGAAGTTGGGCGCGAATCCGCACAGCACGGTGAAGATCGTGTACATCGCGATGGTCAGCTGCAGCGTGCGGACGCGGCCGATGCGGTCGGCGAGCACGCCGGCTCCGACGCCGCCGATGGCGGACACGACCAGCGTGACGGTGCTGAGCAGGCCCGCTTCGCCGGAGGTGATGCCGAAGTAGGCGGTGATCGCGGCCAGGCCGAAGGGCAGGGTCTGGTAGTCGAACGAATCGAGGCCGTAGCCGCCGAAGGCGCCGAGGAAGGCGCGGCGGCCCTTGTGGCCGAGCGAGCGATACCAGCCGAACGGGTGGGCCGCGTTCGCGGTGCCGTCGGCGACGTTGACGTTCATAGGGCACCTCACAGGGGGACGAACTCATGGTGGCACGAGTCACATGGCCGCTACCGTACGGATCGTTCAACAATTCCACAAGTCCCTCATTTTATTGTTCACCGCCAGCTGGCTACGCTGGGCGACGTGGTCACCGACGGAGAACCCATGGGCCTGGAAGCGGATCGCGGCCTGCTCGGCCGGACGAGCACCGCGGAGCGGGTCGCCGGCGTGCTGCGCACGCGCGTTTCGGAGGGGTACTTCCTGCCCGGGGTACGGCTTTCGGAGCAGGACATCGGCAGCGCGCTCGGGGTCTCGCGCAATACGCTCCGTGAGGCTTTCCGGCTGCTGACCCACGAACGGTTGCTGGTGCACGAGCTGAACCGCGGGGTGTTCGTGCGGGTGCCGAGCGTCGAAGACGTGCGCGACATCTACCAGGTCCGCAAGATCATCGAATGCGCCGCGGTCCGCGACGTGACCGAAAAGCCGGCGGCGTACGCGAAGATCGCCAGCACGGTCGCGGACGGTGATCGTGCGGCGAAGCAGGCGCAATGGCAGGACCTGGGCACCGCGAACATCCGTTTCCACGCGGAACTGGCGGCGCTCACCGGCAGCGAGCGCATCGTCGAGCTGATGCAGGCGCTCGCCGCGGAGCTGCGGCTGGTGTTCCACGTGATGGCCGATCCGCGCCGCTTTCACGAGCGGTATCTGCCGCGGAACCACGAAATCCTGGACATGCTCGCGACCGGCGACGGGATCCGTACGGCGGAGATGCTCGCCGGCTACCTCGACGACGCGGAAGCGCAGTTGGTCGAGGCCTATTCGGAGCTGGCCGGCACCCGCTGATCGGGCCGGTCGAAACCGGCCGGTTTGCCCGGGAAGGCAGCGAGAATGGCCGTTCGGCCCCTCCTGCCACCCGAAGCCGCCACGGCGGCGCCGGTCTGGCTACCGTCGGCAGTGGGCCGCGTGAGAGCGCCGCCCCGGGCGTCGGGACCCCCAGCCGACGCGCGGAGGACGGCCCACGGCCGGGCGGTTGACCTTGGTTCCCGCCCGGCCCGCGCGGTTTCCGCGGCGGGCCGTGGCCACCGGGGGGAGGTCACGGCCCGCCGTCCTTCTCAGTCCACAGTGGACGGCTACTGGTTCACCGACCATTTCTGGTTGACGCCGCCGTTGCACGTCCACAGCTGCAGTTTCGTCCCGTTGGCCGAACTGACCCCCGCCGCGTCGAGGCATTTGTTCGCGTGCGGGTTGACGATGTCGTGCGCCGCGGTCACGACCCACTGCTGCGCGTTGCTGTTGTTGCAGTCGTACATCTGGACCGGGGTGCCGTCGTCGGTGCCGGAGTACTTGACGTCCATGCACTTGCCGAGCGCGCGAATGGACCCGTCGCCGCCGATGGTCCAGTTCTGCGCGGCGTTGCCGTTGCAGTCGGTGATCTGCAGCTGGGTGAAGTTCGCCGGATTGGCCCAGGGGACGTCGACGCACTTGCCGCCGATGCCGATGATCCGGCCGCTGGACCCGCCGTCGCCGCTGGTGTTCACGTGCACGTAGTCGACGACCAGTTGCTGCGGGAATTGCGTGTTCCCGTCCGGATCGCCGGGCCAGTCGCCGCCGACGGCGAGGTTCAGGATCACGTAGAAGGGATGGTCGAAGACCCAGCGGTTGCCGTTCAGATCGGCCGGGGTGCGGGTCTGGTAGGCGTTGCCGTCGACCGACCAGACGATCTTGTTCGGCGACCAATCGACCGCGTAGGTATGGAAATCGTCGGCGAAGACGGGGCCGTTGTACGCCGCGCCGATGCCGCCCGCGCCGGAGTAGCCGGGGCCGTGGATGGTGCCGTGCACGGTGTTCGGTTCGCGGCCGATGTTCTCCATGACGTCGATTTCGCCGTCGTTCGGCCAGTTCCCGCCGCCGAGCATCCAGAACGCGGGCCACATGCCCTGGCCGCGCGGGATCTTCATCCGGGTCTCGACGTGGCCGTACGCCTGGCTGAACTTGCCCGCGGTGTTGAGCCGGGCGGAGGTGTACTGGCAGGTGCCGTACCAGCAGGTGTGGCCGGAGTTCTCGCGTTTGGCGGTGATGACCAGGTGGCCTTGGCCGTCGAGCGCGCCGTTGGCGGCCCCGGCGGTGTACCACTGGCGTTCGTGGTTGTTGCCGTTGTTGTCGCCGGTTTCGTAGGTCCATTTCGACGCGTCGGCGGCGGCTCCGGCGGGGCCGTTGAAATCGTCGGTGAAGCTTTCGGCGGCGGCCGCGGTGGGAGGGGCGAGCACCGCTGGGGCGGTCTGCAGGCCGAGCGCCAGTAGTGCGGCCGCGGCGAAGGCGGCGGGGAGGCGTCTGGGGAATCTGGGCATGCGTGGTCACCTCGGTTTCGGGGAGGAACCTTGGGCGAGGGTGAACGGGAGTGCTTTGTTGTGGCGGGCAACAAAGTAGGAAGAGTATGCCTGGTCTGGACCTCTGCGGCAATGGTCCAGGTCCGTGAGGGGAACCCTGGGGGAATCAGAGTCCCTCAGGGTTCCCTTCACGGACAGTTCGAAGGGTCACCTGAGCGAGGGTAAGGCTGCCCCTACCGAGGTGAGGCCAGTCGGCACCATGGTTCGCCGGAAGCCTCCGTCCTACGTTCGGAAGTGCCAGCCGAGACCGGACGACAGGAGAGAGGCCGACATGACGGCGGGGACGGATCTTCGACCACCGCGGGCCACGCCCGCAGCGGAGCGAACGGTACGGGTCGAGCCGGGGAAGCGCTGGTGGCGGAGACCGTGGGTGGGGCCGCTGGGGCTGGTCGTGGTCGCGTTCCTGGCGTATTCACTGCCGCCGTACCTGGCGTTCGATCCGGCGCGGTCGCGGGTGCCGTCGACCTTCCCCGCGCACTATTTGTTCCTGGTGGGGCACGTGGTGTTCGGGTCGATCGCGATGGTGACCGCGCTGCTGCAGATCTGGCCGTGGATCCGGCGGAAGCATCCGGTGCTGCACCGCTGCTCCGGCCGCGCGTACGTGTTCGCCGGAGTGCTGCCGTCCGGGCTGCTGGCGCTGACGATCGGCGCGGCGACCCCGTACGGGCCGGTGACCCGGGCCAGCGACGTGCTGCTCGCGGTGCTGTGGCTCGGTACGACGTGGGCGGGCTACCGCGCCGCTCGCGAACGCCGGTTCGGTGATCACCGGCGCTGGATGGTCCGCAGCTTCGCACTGACGATGTCGATCATCCTCAACCGGCTCATCGGCCCGGTCGCGGCGATCTTCCTGGAACCGCGGCTCGCCACCACGTTCGGCGGCAGCGAGATCGCGCTCGGGCAGTCGATCGCGGCGCTCGGGGCGTGGGTGAGCTGGACGGTCGCGCTGATCGCGGCGCAGCTGTGGCTCGATCGAAAACCGAAGCGCCGCGCGAGTGTTTAGCTCTGGCTTAATCGTTTGGTGTCCGCGCCGCCTGCTTGTTAGAACACCAGCAGGCGGCGCGGATGCATTCGGTGCGAGGGGTACACCGAATGACGGCTCATCCGCGCCGCTGCAGCGACCGGGCGATGATCGTCCGCTGGATCTCTGACGCGCCTTCGTAAATGCGCGGCGCGCGGACCTCTCGATACAGATGCTCCAGCAAATGTCCCCGCCGGAGCGCTCGCGCGCCGTGCAATTGCACCGCTTGATCCACGACGTATTGCGCGGTCTCGGTCGCGAACAACTTCGCCATTGCCGCGCGACCGGCCAGGTTCTGCTCGCCCGCGTCGTAGGCCGCTGCGGCGGCGTAGACCAGCAGACGGCCCGCTTCCGTTCGCGTCGCCATCTCGGCCAGCGTGTGGGCGACCGTTTGCTGCTTCACCAACGGGCCGCCGAATGCCTCGCGTGAAGCTGTGTACTCCACGGTCGCGTCGAGTGCGGCTTGTGCCATTCCGACCGCGAAGGCGCCGACGCTCGGGCGGAACAGGTCCAAAGTCCGCATGGCTACAGCGAAACCGCGGTTTTCTTCGCCGAGCAGTTCGTCGCGATTTACCCGGACACCGTCGAAGACCACGGTGCCGATGGGGTGCGGGCTCACCAAATCCAGGTGTTCGCCGCTGAGGCCCGCGCGGTCGCCGGGGACCACGAAGGCGCTGACCCCGCGGGAACCGGCGTCGGGAGTCGTGCGGGCGAAGACCGTGTAGAAATCGGCTTCGGGCGCGTTCGAGATCCACATTTTCGTGCCGGTGAGCCGCCAGCCGTCGCCGTCGGGTTCGGCGGCGAGTTGCAGGGCTGCGGCGTCGGATCCGGCGTCTGGTTCGGTCAATGCGAAGGCGGCAACAGCGTCACCGGCGGCGACGGCGGGGAGCCAACGCTGGACCTGTTCGTCCAAACCGGACTGAAGCACCGGGTAGCTGCCCAAGCCTTGCAAGGCCAAGGCGGTCTCGGCTTCGGTGCTTTGCGTGGCGAGGGCTTCCCGCAGCAGGCACAGGTCGGTCGCGGCGGCTTGCCGGGTCGGCTGTCCACTTTCGACACCAGGGAACAGTCGGGCGAGCAATCCGTGCGAGCCCATCGCCTTGAGCAGTGGTCGGTTTACCGCGCCTTCGGCACCGGCGGCGGCCAGTTCGACAAGCTGTTCGGCGGCGATCTTTCGGACGGAAGCGGCGTAGGAGGTCTGCTCCGGAGTGAAAGCGAAGGCGTTCATCGGGCGTCCTCCGGTCGCCAGCGGGCATGGGCGGTTTGGTGGCCGCCGGTGCGGACCAGGTCGAGTCGCGGCTCCGGGCCGTCGGTGCGGCCGGTCTGCGGCGGACGTTTGCCCGCTGCCCACTGTTTCGGCCACGCCACCGGATACTCCTGCGCGGCGGCCGCGTGCAGAGTCCATTGTGGATTGAACAGGTGGGTGCGGCCGAGCGCGCACAGGTCGGCCCGTCCCGCGAGGATGAGCGAGTTCACGTCGTCGTATGAGGAAATCGCGCCGACGGCGATCACCGCGGTGCCGTAACGACGTCCGACCTCGTTGCGGATCCGGTCGGCGTAGGGCGTTTGGTAGCTGCGACCGAACTTCGGCCGTTCTTCGCTGACCACCTGGCCGGTCGAGACATCGATCGCGGCCGCGCCGTGTTCGGCGAACGCCTGCGCGATGGCCACGGCCTCGTCGGAGTCATTGCCGCCCTCGAACCAGTCCGTGGCGGAGATCCGGACGGTCAGCGGACGGTCGGCCGGCCAGACGGCGCGGACGGCGTCGAAGACTTCCAGCGGGAAGCGCAGCCGGTTTTCCGGGGAGCCGCCGTAGGAATCGGTTCGCTGGTTGGTCAGCGGCGACAGGAAGGACGACAGCAGATAGCCGTGCGCGCAGTGCAGTTCCAGCAGATCGAACCCGGCGCGCGCGGCGGCTTCCGCGGCCGAAACGAACTGGTCCCGGATCTCGCCCAGTTCGGCGACGGACAGCTCTCGCGGCGTCTGGTTGTTCGGCGAATACGGCAGCGCGGACGGCGCGCAGATCTCCCAGTTTCCTTCCGGAAGCGGGTCGTCAATGCCTTCCCACATCAGTTTCGTCGAACCCTTGCGGCCGGAATGCCCCAGCTGCAACCCGATCTTCGCCGAGGTTTCGCGGTGCACGAACTCGACGATCCGCTTCCACGCCGCTTCCTGTTCGGAGGTGTACAGCCCGGGACAGCCGGGCGTGATCCGGCCTTCGGCGGACACGCAGATCATCTCGGTCATGACCATCCCGGCCCCGCCGAGCGCCTTGCTTCCCAGGTGCACCAGGTGGAATTCGCCGGGCACGCCGTCGACCGCGGAGTACATGTCCATCGGCGACACGATGATCCGGTTCGGCAATTCCAGCGAGCCGATCCACGCCGGCTGGAACATCGGCGGCGCGACGGAAGTGCCGAGTGAATCGGCGAACCACTGATCCAGCGAGGCAGCGAATTCCCGGTCCCGCAGCTTCAGGTTGTCATAGGTGACGCGACGGCTTCGGGTAAGCAGGTTGAACGCGAACTGCGCTGGTTCCTGATGCGTGTAATGCGCCAGATTCTCGAACCACTCCAGGCTCGCCTGCGCCGCGCGCTGCGTGGACGCGACGACTGGACGTCGCTCTTCTTCGTACGCGGCAAGGGCTTCCGGAACGCTCGACTGTTCGTGCAAACACGCGGCGAGCGCGAGCGCGTCTTCCATCGCCAGCTTCGTGCCGGAACCGATCGAGAAATGCGCGGTGTGCGCGGCGTCGCCGAGCAGCACGACATTCTCGTGGACCCAGTTTTCGCAGCGGACCGTGCCGAAGGTGGCCCACTTGGAGTTGTTGGCCAGCAACTGATGTCCGTCGAAAATGTCGCCGCACAGTTCGCGGATCAGCTCGATCGACTTCTCGTCGCTCTCGCCCGGCCCGAGTCCGGTGGCGGCGATCGGGCCGAAGGCCCGCTGCCACACGTCCTCGTGCATCTCCAGGATGAACGTGCTGCCGTCCCGGCCGTACGGATAGCCGTGGACCTGCATGATGCCGTGCGGGGTTTCGAGCACGTAGAACTTGAACGCGTCGAACACGAGGTCGGTGCCGAGCCAGATGTAGCGGCACTGCCGGGTCTCGACGCTCGGCCGGAACGAATCGGCGAACGCCGTGCGCACCGCGGAATTCACGCCGTCCGCGGCGACCACGAGATCTGACGAAGCAGCCAGCTCGGCCGGATCCGGCGCGGTACTGCGGAATCGGACATCAATGCCCATTTCGCGGCATCGCTGCTGCAGGATCGCGAGCAGCCGCTTGCGGCTCATCGCGGCGAATCCGTGCCCGCCCGAAGTCGACACGGTGCCGCGGTAGTGCACGTCGATGTCGTCCCAGCGCGCGAACTCCCGGCTCATCGCCTCGTGCACGGCCGCGTCGGCGTGCTCGATGCCGCCGAGCGTCTCGTCGGAGAAGACGACGCCGAAGCCGAACGTGTCATCAGGCGCGTTGCGCTCCCAGACCGTGATCTCGTGGTCCGGGCCGAGTTGTTTCGCGAGCACGGCGAAGTAGAGGCCCGCAGGCCCGCCGCCGACTACTGAGATCCGCACGCCGTTCAGGGTATGTCGCGTGTCCTACGGTCGTCAAGAAGGCGATAGATGGGTTACGCTCCCCGGCATGGAGCGGATCAATCCCCCCGAGCTGGGCAAGCCGTCGGGGTTCTCGCACGCGGTGGCGGCGCGGGGCCGGCTGGTGTTCCTCGCCGGGCAGACCGCGCTGGACGCGGACAACCGGATCGTCGGCGAAGGCGTCGTGGCGCAGTTCGAGCGCGCACTCGGCAACCTGCTCACCGCGTTGCGCGCGGCCGGCGGCGAACCCGCGGATCTGTGCGGCCTGACCGTTTACATCGTCGACATGGACGACTACAAGGCCCACGCGCGCGAGATCGGCCGCGTGTGGAAGCGGCTGGTTGGCGCGGATTACCCGGCGATGGCGGGCATCGGCGTGAACCGGCTGTGGGACGTCGAGGCGCTGGTGGAAGTGCAGGGCTACGCGGTGGTCAACCGCTGAGCACCTGCTGCAGGTGCGTGCGCGCGGCTTCCTCGAGCCGGTCGTGCAGCGTGAAGAACACCTCCGCGGCGCGGATGCCGGACCAACCCTCGGGCAGCAATTCCGCGGGCAGGCACGGGTCGAGATACGGCATCCGCCGCCAGCCGGTGAGCACGCGCAGGTAGTCGGCGAACGCTTCGTCCGCGGGCGTCGTGCGGCGGCGCTGCCACCGCCGCAGCGCCGGTTCGTGCTCTTCGAGGAACGCCGTGTACAGCTCGTCCAACTGGTCCAGGTCCCACCACTCGCGGACCTTCTCGCGCGGATCGCCGAAGGCGAGGTGCTCGGCGCGGAACACGTCGGCGTACGCGGCGAGACCGAGGCGCTCCAGCGTGCCGACGGTGGCCCCGTACAGGTGCGCCGGCGCGATCCAGACGCCGGAAGACGCGGTGCCGAAACCAAGCCGCGACAGCTGGGTGCGCAGCACGTGCCGCTTGTGCCGTTCGGCTTCCGGCACTGAGAACACTGCGAGCAGCCAGCCGTCGGCGAGCTTCGCGCGGTCGCGGCGGAAGATTCGTTCGTCGCCTTCGCGCAGCAAATCCAAGGCGGTACCGGACAATTCGTACCCGGCGGATCCGTCCCGGCGCACGGCTTCGAGCACTCCGCGCCGTTTGAGCCGGGAAATCGACGACCGCACCGCGGGCTCGTCGACCCCTACCGCGGCGAGCAGATCGATCAGCGAGGCGACCGAAAGCCACTCGCCGCCGGTCAGATGGTGCACGCCGTAGACCGACACAATGAGGTGCCGGGGCTGGGCCGCGCGCCCGCCGTCGGCATCGGCTGCTTCCGGTACGGCCGTCACCCGGTCACCATACAGTGCCGTTCATCGCCAATCCGACTACAGCCACGGCGCGGACGGGTTCCGGCGAGCACATCGGCCGCGGACCGTCTCCGCCTCCTTCCGGTCGGATTGGGAACAGGCGAGGGGTAGCATTTCCGGCGCGATGGCGTTTGTGAGCGATGCACCTTTGGTGAGCCGGCTGACCCGCCGCGGACGGCTGATGGCGAAACGCACCTGCGACCGCCGGGGACACGCCTTCGCGTTCGGCCGGTTCCTTTTCCGCACCCCCACCGCGTGGGAGTACGCGGCGGCGGTCGCGGGCGGCAGCGATCCGGCCGCGCAACGCTGGCTCGGCTGGCTGGCCGACTCCGTGGTGGCCGAGCCGATGCGCGCCGAGGCGCTGCGGGTGGTGCCCGGCACCGGACCGGACTGGACCACGCCGGATCCGCATTCGGTGGACGTCGTCGCGATCGATCTCGCGGCGGGTCGCTGCGCCGGACTCGTGAGCGTGCACGCGGGCGAGGACGGCGGCCCGGAAACCGGCGGCTATCTCGCGCCGGAGTACCGCGGACAGGGATTCGGCCGCGACCTGTTCGCCGCCGGTCTCGTACTGGCGCACGAGCATCTCGGGCTTTCGCGGGTGCGCGCGGGCGCGGAGGTCGGCAACGTCGCGAGCGGCCGCTCGCTGGAAGCCGCCGGTTTGCGCCGGGCGCCGGGGCCGCCGCAGTACACGCTTCCGGACGGACGGGCCTGCGAGGCTTGGTGGTACCAGCACGACGCGGCCCGGCCGCGGAAATGCGCGGGGCCGCAGGCGCAGTGGCTAGTCGCCTCGTGAGCCGTACTGCTCGTACGCCCTCAACGTCTTGATCACCAGCGCCCGTTCCCCCGGACTCAACGGGGACAACGCTTCCTGCCACGCCTTCGCGCCGCGCGCGAGCCACGCGTCGACGGCCGGGCGCTTGTCCTCGTGGATGCTCACGATGGTGCGCCGCCGGTCGTCCGGGTCCTCGGTGCGTTCCAGCACGCCTTGCCGGGACAGGTCGCCGACCATCAGACTCGCTGTGGTGGGCGCGATTTCGAGCCGCCCGGCGAGTTCGTTGACCGTCATCGGGCCGTCGAACAACAGATAGGCCAGGAGCGACAGATGCCGCGGCGCGAGCGTGACGTCGTCGAGTTCCGGAGGCGGCGGCGTCCGCTTCGCGCGCCCGACGATGCGGGGCATGAGAAGCAGCAGTTCGCGGACCCCGTCGTCCAGGGTCGGGCCGGGCTCGGTGACCATGTCGCGACAGTACCTGCGCGTGTGTTGACAGCCCGATTCGCGCGATCCTAGGTTTGTTGTTACATCATCAACAGGGGAGTTCTCCGATGTCGGACTGGAACCAGGGAATCATCGACGAGTTCCGCGCGAACGCGGGCAAGGTCGGCGGCATGTTCGAGGGCAAGAACATGGTCCTGCTCACGCACACCGGTGCGAAGAGCGGCAAACAGCGGGTGACTCCGCTGGTGTACACCGCCGACGGCGACCGGATCGTCATCGTCGCGTCCAAGGGCGGTGCGGACACCAACCCGGACTGGTACCACAACCTCGTCGCGAACCCGTCCGTCACGGTCGAGGTCGGCACAGAGAAGTTCCCGGCGACGGCGAAGCTCGTGACCGACCGTGCCGAGCGCGACCGGCTGTACGCCGGGATGGTCGCGCACTCGGAGGGCTTCGCGGAGTACGAGAAGAAGACCGAGCGCGTGATCCCGGTCTTCGTTCTCGAACGCTGAGTTACTAATCTGGCCAAAAGTAGGCCGACTCCCACACGGCACGTACCGTTGCTACGAAGCTATTAGGCCGTGACTGTGGTCGGATTAGTAATGATCGGCACAGTCAGTTCAGCGGCTGTCCGTAGACGAAGCTCCGCAGCCGTCCAGTCGACATCGGGTCCAGCGGGGCGAACAGCTTGGCGTGCGCGGCCTGAACGGTCGCCGCGTCGGGCTCGATCATCGACAGCGCGCGCACGGTGTAGCGCGAATCGGCGGTGAAATCCGGCGCGGTCGAGTGTTGGTACGCGCCGCCTAGCAGGTCGATGATCAGCACGGTCGGCACGGGCGCGTCCGGGCCGGCGTGGTCGAGCACGGTGCTCAGCACGTCGTCCCGGAGCGTCGGCAGCACGCGGTTGTCGCCGAGGTACGAATGCGGGTTCGGCGGTTCCGCGGCGATCTTGCCGGAATCGGTGAACGGCATCGTGGTGAGCGTTTCCTGCAGCGGGCCGAGTGCGCGCAGCGGTGCGACGAGCTGGTCGCCATCGGTGCCGAGGTAGGCCACGCGGATGTGCGCGATGTGCTTGCCCCGCAACGGTTCCGGCACCATCGGCAGATCCGGGTAGGGCACCATCGCGACCGAGGTGCCGACGGTGTCGGGCAGGTCGGCGGTCCAGTCGCGCCAGGTGCGCAGGACGTCCGGGATCTTGGCGGTGTCGAAGTACAGTCCGCCGCCGTACAGCGTGGTCACCGGGACGAGGTCGAACTCCAGCGCGGTCACGATCCCGGCGCCGATCGGGCCGGTTGTGCGGGTGCCGTCGGACCGGACGAGCTCGGCGGAGCGGACGCGGTCCGAAGCCAGTCCGAAGTGCCGGCCGAGGAGACCGAAACCGCCGCCGAGGGTGTAGCCGACCACGCCGACGCCCGGGGAAGAACCGCTCAGCGGCGCGAGCCCGTGTTCCGCGGCGGCGGTGATGACGCTGCCCCAGGTGGTTCCGGCTTCGACGCGCGCCACGGCGCGCTCCGGGTCGACGGTCACGCCGGTCATCCGCCGCGTCGAGATCAGCACGCCCTCGGCCGGCGCGCGCAGCCCGTGTCCGGTCGCTTGCACGGAAACCGGCAGGTCGCGCTCGGCCGCGAGCCGGACCGCGGCGGCGACGTCGTCCGCGCTGGTGGCGGCGACGACCAGCTGCGGGGTGGAGCTGATGCCGGTCTGGAACCCGGCGATCTCTTCGCGGTAACCGGCCTGGTCAGGGGTGAACGTCTGCATGCCTTCAGCGTGCTAGCTCTGTAGCGATAAGTCCAAGAGATACTAGTTCCGGCAGCTATAATCACTGATTATGGAACTGCATCAGCTCGAGTACTTCGTCGCGGTCGCGGAGGAAGCCAACTTCACCCGCGCGGCGGCCCGGATGCACGTCGCTCAACCCGGGGTCAGCGCGCAGATCCGGCGGCTGGAACGCGAACTCGGGCAGCCGCTGTTCGACCGGTCCGGTCGCACAGTACGACTCACCGGGGTCGGCGAGGCCGCCCTGCCGCATGCGCGGGCCGCGCTGGCGGCGGTCGCAGCGGTGCGCGAGACGGTCGCTGAGCACGAAGGGCTGGTGCGCGGCCAGGTCGCGATGGGGATGGTGACTTCCCTCGGGCCGGTGGAGCTGCCGGAGTTCCTGGCCGAGTTCGCCGAACGCTACCCCGGCGTGGAAATCACGCTCAGCGAAGCGAATTCCGACCTGATGGTCGACGCGCTGCGCGAAGGACGGCTGGACGTCGCGGTGATCGGCCTCGCCGACGGCGTGCCCGCCGGGCTCACCACCCAGATCGTGCTCGACGAGGAGCTCGTCGCCGTCACCGCGCCGCGCGACGAGTTCGCCGACCGTGCCTCGATCACCCTGCCTGAGCTGGCCGAACGGTCGCTGATCTGCCTGCCGAAAGGCACCGGCATGCGTGGTGTGCTGGACCGCGGCTTCGCTGCGGCCGGGCTGCATTCGCGGGTGACGATCGAGGCGAGCGACCCGAACGTGCTGGCCAAACTCGCGATGCGCGGCCTCGGGGTGGCGTTGGTTCCGCGATCGCTCGCGCGCTACTACGCCGAGAAGCTGCACACCTTGCGGCTGCGACCGGAGCTGCGCGGGCAGCTGGCGCTGGCGTGGCGGTCCGACGGCCCGGTTGGGCCCGCGGCCCGTGCGCTGATCGAGTTCGCCCGGTCGGTGCTCTGACAGTTCTTGACAAGGTGTCAACGGAGGCGTTCCCCTGGACGGATGCTCCAGGACGGCATGCTCGGCGTCAGCCTGCTCGCGGGCGGCGCGAACGTGATCATGCAGCTGGGCCGGCCCGCGGTCGGCTACGGCGTGCTGGAAAGCCGCGTCGATTCCGGGAATCTCTTCAAACATCCGCTGAAACGCACGCGCACGACCGTCACCTACCTCGCGGTCGCCGTGCTGGGCACTGACGCGGACCGGGCGGCGTACCGGCGGGCGGTGAACGCGGTGCACGCCCAGGTGGTTTCGACCGAGGCCAGTCCGGCCCAGTACCGCGCTTTCGACCGGGAGCTGCAGCTGTGGGTCGCCGCCTGTCTGTGCCACGGCGTCGAGGACGTGCATCGCGCGTTTCTCGGTCGGCCCGCTCCGGAATCGTGGTACGCCGAGGCCGCCGTGCTGGGCACGACGCTGCAGGTGCGTCCGGAAGACTGGCCGGAGGACTTCGCCGCGTATTGGGCGGACGGACTGGCCCAAGTGGACATCGACGACCGGCTCCGCGAGTACCTCACCGCCATCGCGAACCTGGAATTCCTGCCGCGGCCGTTGTCGCTCCTCTTCGGACGGTTCCACCGCTTCGTCACGACCGGGTTCCTGCCGGAGGAGTTCCGCGAGCAGATGCGGCTGCCGTGGTCGGCCGCGGACCAGCGCCGGTTCGATCGGCTGACGCGCGGGATCGGCCGAATGGTCGAACGGCTTCCGTCGCGCGTGCGGCGTTTCCCCTACGACGCTTGCCTCGCGGACTTCCGGCGGCGGTCGCGGAAGGGAAAACCGCTCGTCTAAGCGGTTGACCGGGATGGTCTGGTCGGCAAGGGTTGGCGTATGGCCAAAGCGGATGAGGTGCGTGAAGGGGTTTCCCTGACCAACCTCGACCAGGAGCTGTTCGCCGACGCCGGGGCGGCGAAGCGCGACCTCGTCGACTACTTCGACGCCGTCGCGGACCGGTTGCTGCCGGTGCTGCGCGACCGTCCGCTGTCGGTGATGCGCGTGCTGCGCGGGCAGGACGCGTTCATGCAGAAGAACCTGCCGAAGTACACGCCGGAGTGGGTGCCGCGGGCGAAACTGTGGGCGGAGAGTTCGCAACGGACGGTCACCTACGGCCTGTGCAACGACCGGCGGACTCTGTTGTGGTTCGGCAATCAGCGCGCGGTCGAGCTGCATCCCGCGCTGACGCGAGTGGAGCCGGTCGGCCAGACCGATCTGATCATGGACCTCGATCCGCCCGAGGGCGCGGATTTCAGCGTCGCGGTGGCAGCGGCTCGGTTGGTGCGGCAGGCCTTGGCGGACGTCGGGCTCGCCGGTGCGTTGAAGACCAGCGGATCCAAGGGCGTGCACGTGTTCGTGCCGCTGGTTCCCGGACTGTCCTTTGAGGACGTCGCGGCGGCGACCCGGGCGGTCGGCGCGCGGGCGGAGCGGATCGATCCGCGGCTGGCGACCACGGCGTTCATCCGGGAAGACCGGCACGGCAAGGTGTTTCTCGATTCGACCCGCGCGGGCGGGGCTACGGTGGCGGCGGTCTACAGTCCGCGGATCCGGCCGGGCACGCCGGTCTCGTTCCCGGTTCGCTGGGCGGACGCGGACAACGTCAAACCGGCGGATTTCACCGTGAAGACCGCGGTGGAACTTCTGGGCAGCGCCGACCCGTGGGCGGAGGAACTGCCGGAGCCGCAGGAACTTCCGGCAGATCTCGTGGCCGAGGGGCATACGATCCCGGTCGCCCGGGTCGCGGCGATGCACGAGGGCAAACGCCGGGCCCGGGCGCGACGGGAGTCAGGGGAGAGCGAGTAGATCCTGGTGGTGCACGGTGACGTCGGTGATCTGCCGGTCCTCGGGAGCGGCTAGCGATGGGTCTTGTTCTCGTGCTGCGGCAACGAATCCGCGGTACCAGGCGTCGATGAGGTCGCGGTGCTCTGGACCGAGCCGCCACGGTGACGGTCTGGTGTGGACTGTCCAACCGTGTCGCTGAAACTCCGCCGCGGTGAAGGCGACGGCCTCCGGGCCTAGCTTTCCGTCTCGGCGCTGGTGGTCGTTGAATGCCTCGTTGAGCGCTTCGTCTGCCGCGTCCGGTGGCGCTATCTCGGCCGATCCGGTCACGGACAACGTGAACAGTGCTGGGCTTCCCGCGTCCACACAGGACTTCACTAGTCGCTGAATCTCTTCCTCGGTAAGAAGATCCAGCAGTGCGGAAGCTGTGACCAAAGAAGTGCCGCTAAGGTCCAGCCGAGTCGCGTCCGCCTGTTCCGTCTCGACGCTGATCCCCGGTGGAAGGCTGCGCGCGGCGATCTTCAGCAACCGAGGGTCCTGGTCGTGCAGAATCCACCGCTGTGGCTTCGGCAGGCGACCGCTCAACCAGCGTCCCATCGCGCCGGTGCCGCAGCCGAGGTCCCGGATCACCGCTGGACTGGCCGGGAGCAAGGCGACCAGATCGGCAGCCCGGGCCGCGGTGTCGGCTGGCTCTCTGAGTTTCAGCCATTCCGGCGCGTAACCGGAAGAGTCCACTGTGGTCACAGCGAACGCTCGTATCCGGCCGAAGCGGCGTGGGATTCGTGCAGGGTCACCGAAATCTTGGCCAGCCCGCGCGCGTTCTCGCCGAGTTCCCCGGCGTGGATCCGGTCCGCGAGCCGGTCGGCGATCACCTTGGCGAGGTATTCCGTCGAGGTGTTGATCCCGGCGAAATCGGGCTCGTCGTCGAGGTTCCGGTAGTTCAGGTCGGCGAGCACCGCACCCAGTTGCTGCGTGGCGAGCCCGATGTCGACGACGATGTTGTCCGAGTCCAATTCGGACCGCCGGAACGTCGCGTCGACCACGAACGTCGCGCCGTGCAAGCGTTGCGCCGGGCCGAAAACCTCGCCGCGGAAACTGTGGGCGACCATGATGTGATCGCGCACGGTGACACTGAACAACGCGTTCTCCTTTACGGGTAGGTGATCCGGTGAGCCAGTCCGCGCAGAGTTCCGTCAGCCAGTCGCGCCGCGACGTCCGGCAGTTCGGCGAAGGCGGATTCGCCGGTGACGAGGACGTCGAACGCCGAGTCCGCGAGCAGCCGCAACGCCAGCGCCATCCGGTCGCCGTAACCGCGCCGCGCCGCGCGGGCTGGCGAGACGGTACCGACCTGGCTGCCGCGCACAGTGAGCCGGCGCGAGTGGAAGTTCTCGCCGAGCGGCACCGACACCTGACGGTCGCCGTACCAGCTCAACTCGACGACCGTGCCCTCGTGGCCGAGCAGCTCCAGCGAACGCGCGAGCCCGGCGTCGGTCGCACTGGCGTGCACCACGAGGTCGAGGTCGCCGGTCGCGGTTTCCGGGGTGGCGTAACGGATGCCGAACGCGTCCGCGACCTCGGCGCGGTCCGGGTCGGGATCGACGAGCTGTACGTCCACGCCGGGAAAGCGGGAAAGCAGCCGCGCGACACTGCAGCCGACCATGCCCGCCCCGACCACCGCGATCCGGTCGCCGACCAGCGGCGCCGCGTCCCAGAGCGCGTTCACCGCGGTCTCGACAGTCCCGGCGAGCACCGCCCGCGCCGCGGGGACGTCGTCCGGCACCACCGTGACCGCCGACGCGGGCACGACGTACTCGGTCTGATGCGGGTAGAGGCAGAACACCGTGCGGCCGGTCAGCTCGGGCGGTCCGGAAAGGACCTCGCCGACGTTCAGGTAGCCGTACTTGACCGGCCACGGAAAGTCGCCCTCCTGATACGGCGCGCGCATGATGTCCTGCTGGCTCGCCGGCACGCCGCCGCGTAATACGAGACTTTCCGTACCGCGGCTCAACGCCGAAAATCGCGTTCGGACCAGCACTTCATCGTCCTGTGGAGCAGCCACCTCGGCCGATCGGACCTCCCCGCCCGCGGCCGAAGTGAACCAGAAAGCCTGCGCCGCCCGTGTCAAGGTTGTCCTCCGTTGCTGCCGGATCGAGGCGAAATGGCTGTCTCCACCTGTACACGAACCCCGGCCGAGCTGGGTTCAACTGTCGTCCAGCAGGCCCCCGCGCTGCTGGCGCAACTCGCGCTGCTGACCCTGCTGACCGTGACGACCGGCCTGGGCCCAGCCGGCTGGGCAGTCGGCGTGGCCTACCTCCTCGGCCTGTTGGTACTGCTCACCCAGGGCGCCTGGCGAATCCGCGTCTACCGGCTGGGCCCCGCCGACCAGGTGACCCTCGCCCGAGCGGCCCTGATCGGCATCGTGACGGCTCTGGTCGCCGACCGCCTGGGCGGGCACCCGCCGCTGGCCCTGATCGTCCCCATCGCCGCAGTCGCCCTGGCCCTGGACGCACTAGACGGCCACGTCGCCCGCCGCACCGGAACCGTCTCCGCGCTGGGCGCCCGCTTCGACATGGAAGCGGACGCGTTCCTGATCCTGGTACTGAGCGTCCTGGTCGCCACGAAGGTCGGCCCGTGGGTACTGGCAATCGGCCTGATGCGATACGCCTTCGTAGCGGCGGCGCGGCTGTGGCCGTGGCTGCGGGCATCGCTGCGCCCGAGCTGGGCCCGGAAGGCGGTAGCGGCTTTGCAAGGAATCACCCTGACAGCCGCAGCGGCCGGGTTCGTGCCGGTGATCTTGGCGGGGATCGCGGTGGCGACGTTGAGCTGGTCTTTTGGCCGGGATGTGTGGTGGTTGTACCGGACTCGGCGCGGAACACCCCGGAAGGGTTTCGCGGCCGGAAGCACGGACTAGGCACTGATGCTTGGTCAGTCCAGCGGCTGGCGATGGGGCAGCTTGGCCGCCAGGGTGGAGAAGTACCTCTTCCTGGACCAGGCCGATCGGTTGCCGATGACGTAGAGCCGCCGCTTGGCGCGGCTCACCGCGACGTTCAGCAGGTTGGGCTCGCTCGCGGCCCACCGGCGAGCACCTTCGCTCTGGGGGTCGCTGCCCAGCACCAGGATGACGATGTCGGCCTCCTTGCCCTGGGCGGTGTGCACAGTCCCCGCCACTAAACCGGGGTAGCGCTCTTTCCGGTGGACGACTTGCTGTGCGATCTCGCGGAACGGGCCGATGACCATCACCTGCGACGACGCGATCTCCAGGTCCTTCAGAGCCGCCAGGATCCGGTCCAGTTGCACGCCTTCGGCCGGTATCCAATGGCTGCCCGGGCTGTCGGCTCGCACGTCGATCCACTTGGAGTCCGGCACGAGGGGATGCGCGGAGGCGAACTTCCGGTTCCCGGAAGGGCTCGTCGCGTGGATCATGAGACCGTCGTAGGCGATCGCATTGGAAATGCCGAACATCGGCTGGTCGCAGCGTCGGTGCACGGTCAGCGGGGCACCGACCCAGATCCTGCCGTCATCCGTGCGCAGTTCGGTGCCGAGCGGGTTGAGCCGGTCGGCGACCTTCTGGACGGATGTGCGGGTGGTCAGCCATTGTTCGTCGACATCGTGACGCAGCCGGATCGCTTGATCGGCGGTGAACGGCAGAGTCGTGACCGGCTTGAGCTGAAGCGGATCGCCGACGACTACCGCGCGTCGCGCTCGCCATAGCGCTCCGACAGCGTTCTGCGGGGTCGACTGGCCCGCTTCGTCGATCAACAGCCACCCGATGCTCTCCGCGCCGAGGCCCTCGAACAGCCGCCCCACCGAGGCGAACGTGGTGGAAACAACCGGAACCACGAAAAACAAGGCTTGCCAGGCTGCGCGCAGTTTTGTCGCGTCGATGTCGCCCGGTGCGACGCCCGCGACGACATCGACCGCGGCATGCAGGCTCTTCCGCATTTGGGCAGGGACTTGGCGAAGGAACGCCTTGTGCAGCCTGAGCGCCGCGAGGAACAGTTCGGTCCGCGCGCGGTTCCGGGCCGGATCCAGCCACGGGGCGGCGAGTTCGCGCCGTTCGCGGTCGTGGTGCCAGTCGTCGTCCGGTACGTGCTTGCCCCATTGCCGTCGTGCCGTGGCGACGCGGTCGCGCAGGGCTGTGGCGAGGTGCCGGGACCTGGCTGACCGGGTGTGACACTGCTGTTGTTCCCGTTCGGCGGCGGCCAGCTCCGTCCGGGCCGCGTTGAGCGCGAACTCGGCTTGCGCCGCTGCGTCTTCAGCGGCACGAAGCTTGTCGCCGAGCTCGTCGTCTTCCTCTCGCCATTTCCGATTGCGCTTGCCGAAAGAGACCAGCCACTGGAGCAAGCCAGGTTTGAAATCGTGGTGGCGACGACGGCGGTCGTACCACTGGTCCCGGTCGTCGCGGCACAAGCGGGCAGCCTGTTCTCCGGACCGGACCGCGTCCCCGCAGGCAGCGAGCCGTGCGTCGGCGGCAGCGAGCTCTCGCAGATCATGAGCTTCTTGGGCGATCGCCGAAGGCAACCGCCGCAGATCCTCGTAAGCCTGTTGCCGTTCGGCGCGCAAATCGGCTTCGTGCCGAGCCGCTTCGAGGAAGAGAGCTCTTTCGTCAGTCCAGTCCGGGGGAGTCCCCTCTGCCTCGAACTCTTTGAGGAGGTAAAGCATCCCGAGTTCGGCCCGTTCGGCCGGGCTGAGATCCGCGGTGTCCTGGCCGGCCAAGCTGTCCGGCTTTCGATACCAGAACGCGTCGACGAAATCTCCGCGATTGCTTTTGTTGCCAAGACGTGCCGCGGTCAGCGCCCAGCCCTGTTCTGGCGAGCCCTGCCCGGCCCTCTCGGCCGCGGACTTACCTGCCTGCAACAAAGCCGACGCGAGCTGCGGGAAGTAGTCGACCTCCTGGGCCATCTCCAACCAGCATTCGTCGACGGCAGTCCGGGCAGGGATCTCGTTGGTCACGTTCTCGACGGCGCCGTTGTTGGCCGAGGCGAGCACGATCTCGAACCCCGTGAACTCGGGTTTCCAATGCTGGAGGACACGCTTGTAGTTGTCGGTGTGCCAGGTGTCGGTGATCCCGGTGAAGGCGTCGATCGGATACACCAAGGTGGACAGTGCGCGGGCTCGTTCCACGACGATCCCGGCGATCAGGTCGCGGAGCATCGTGGTCTTGCCGGTGCCGGGCGGTCCGTTCACGGCGAAGATCGGGCCGGTCTCGGCGGAACGGCGCAGCGCGGCGTTGACCGCCAGCTGCTGGCCGAGCGCGAGCGGGTGTTCCGGAGAGGACGGCCATCGCCCGGCCGGCGCTTCCGTCGGCGCGGTGCGGACGAGAACCGCGTCGAGATCATGCTGCACGTCAATGCGCCGGTCGAGGCGCAAATGCTCGTTCGGCCGCAGGTACTCGAGAAGCGCCTGACCGGTTCCGCCGCGCGCGGCGTCCGACGCGACCCGGTCCAGGTCGTTGACGATCATGCTGTTGAGGAAGTCGATGTTGGTCACGTTGTCCGCGGCGCGTTTCTTCACGACGACACTGCGGATCCGTATCTCAGTCCCGTCCAGCGTGCCGTTGTCAGCAGTGAGCGCGGCGGCGACGACGCGGCACGCGACCAGCTCGCTCAGGTTCAGCGGCGGCCGGTTCATCGGCCCGTCGATCCGCGGGCGGCGAGGAGCTGTCTCGTCGATGACATCCAGACTGAGCGTGTCCTCGAACTTGTCGCTGAACAAGCGCTTCGCGTCGGCGAAACCGGAGAGCCAATCGGGTGCCTCCGGGCCGGGACGCACTGTGCGCCCGGTTGCCCATGCGCACGAGGAGAGAACTTCGGAGCCGAGGATCGGCCGCCCGTCGTCCGTCACCGCGAATGCGGCCAGAGCGCTCTCGCCGGGCGGTCGTTCGTTGTAGCTGTCGGCATGGGTCTCGAAGACCTGCGAGAGCACATCGAATACCTGCTCAAGGGAAAAGACGCCGACGTAGACCGTATGCCGCCACTCCTGGTCCGGGCGCAAGGTCTCCTGGTGGATTTCGTGGTTCCGGTCCCACGGCAGCGGGCGGCCGGGTTGCGCTCGAAAAACCCTCCGCTGCCTGTTCGCCTTGTCCACTGACGGCGGGTTGAACATCTCGACCGTGTGCCAATACCGGACTATCCGTGCGCGGTCCGCATCGCTTTGCTCGCTCAGGGCCATCCCTCGCTTCCCTCCCCGGGAGCAACCTAGCGCAGTGCCGCGGCGCTGGATCGGGATATTCGTATCCCGGTGCGGGGAAGGCGGCGAAACTCGGAGCGGGGAATTCCTGATGGTCCGGCGGGCTGGCGACTTCCACGGGAACGTACGAGCTGGCCCTTGTGCCGATGCGGATCCAGCTCCGGAAACCGTGGTTCCCGCACTGTCGTGGCTCTTGATTCCGCAGTACCGCAAAAGGGCCAGCCGCTCGCCCCGACCGGCACCGCCTGAGCGGGACTACTGCGGGTAAAGCGGACTGGCCCCGGGATGCGGTATCGGCCCCCCCTCAGGCTGATTGCCAACCTCCCAATACCCACCATAGCGGGGACCGAATAGGCCTCCTTAACCCGTCCGTGGGTAACCCGGCCGTATTCCTTTTCGCGGTATCTGTCACCGAGTCAATAAAGGCGAGAATTGCTCTCGAGCTGCGGATCCGCCCCGGTTAGCAATCGCAAAAAGAAACCGTACACGTATCCTGTTGTGAAACTCAGCTCTTCGCGCTCAACTGCCACGAGACGCCCCACCGGTCATTGACCCAGGCGAACGGCCCGAAGCCGTAGTCGTCCAGGGGCATCAGCGTTCCGCCGCCTTCGCTGAGTGCTTCGTAGATCCGCTTGAGTTCGTCTGTCGAGTCGACGGTCACGAACAGCGAGGTCGACGGCGTGAAGTCGAAGCCGTGCTGGACGAAGCTGTCGCTGCACCGCACCCGTTGCCCGGCGACGGTGAACTCGGCCATCACGATCGTCCCCTCCGGTCCGGGGCCCTCGGCACCGTAGCGCTGTTCGGACAGCACGGAGTCGCCGGGGAACAGCGAGGTGTAGAAGGCCATCGCCTCGGCGGCGTCGCGTTTCTGGAACATCAGGAACGGCACGAGATCGGTCATCGGACTGCCCTTTCGCGGGTTGGGGTCGAGTCCGAACGTCGCATTGACAAGAAGTTTTGTCAAGGGTGCAGCACGACGCAGGCGAAGCCGAACGAGTTCCGGTAATCCCGGAGCCACTCGTCCCGGTGGGTGGCCGCGGCGGCGAGGGCTTCGGGCTGGTCGGGGTCTTCCGGGTGCTCCAGGGCCCATTCGGTGACGCTTCCGGTCCACGACCATTCGTAGGCGTCCAGTTCGCCGCGCGTGCTGGTGTGGCCGTGGGTCGGCGTCCAGCCCGCGGAAGTCACCTGGTCGAGGAGTTCGGACAGGTCGGGCAGGCCGCCGAAGATCTCGAGTGCGGCGGGGGTTGGTTCGGCTTCCCAATAGGCGTCGCCGATCAGCGCGCGGCCGCCGGGGCGGACGTGGGGTCGCAATGCGGCGAGGGTGTCCGAGAGGCCGCCGAAGGCGTGGGTTGAGCCGATGCACAGGACGGTGTCGAATTCGGCCGCGGCGGGGAATTCGGTGGCGGGCCGCTGGTGGAGGGTCAGGCGGTCGGCGACGCCTTGAGCAGCGGCGGCTTCCCGGGCGCGCGAGAGGGCGAATTCCGAGGTGTCGACCCCGACGGCGCGGAGTTTCGGGTACGCGGCGAGTGCGCGGATGAGCCATTCGGCACCGCCGCAGCCTAGGTCTAGAACAACAGCGTCCTCGTGCGGGATGCTGCGCTCGAGCAGGCGCTGGACCTCGTCGTCGCTGATCGGGGACGCGATGGGGTGCCGGGCGTGGGCGAGTGCGGAAAGTCGTTCACGGTTCACGCGCGGCAGGCTGACACGACGAATGCGGGCCGCGCATCTTGTTTACGAGCGGGTGCGCATCGACGCCGACGGGGCGGTGCCGAGTACGCGGGCGGCGACCCAGGCCAGACCGTCGGCGGTCTCGGCGGGGGTGCCCGAGGGCTGCATGACGTGGCTCAGCACGGTGCGCACGACGAGGTCCATGACCACGGTGAGCTGACCGTCGTCCAGTGGCGGTGCGTAGCTGCGGACCCGGCCGCGCAGGACGGCTTTCGCTTCGGTGAGCAGAGTGCCGGCGCGGGTGGTCAGCAGCGGCAGGAATTCGTTGTCGGTGCCGTGCGTCGCGGAGGCGATGGCGCGCAAAAGGATGTTGTCGTCGGCCAGTTCGAGCACCGCTCGGACGGCGTCGTAGATCGCCTCGACCAGGTCGTCTGGATGCCGGTCGAACGCGGTGCTGACGACGGCGAGGAACCGGCGCAGCTCGTGCGAGATCATCGCCTCGGCGAGGGCGGTTTTCGAGCCGATCTCGTTGTAGACGGTCTGCCTGCTCACCCCGACCAGGTCGGCCAGCCGCGCCATGGTGACCGCTGACCAGCCGGATTTCGCGGTGAGTTCGATGGCGGCGGTGATGATGGGCTGCCGGTACTGGCCGCCCGCGGGCACCGGAAGCACGCTCATGACGGTCATTCTAGGCGGCCGTTTCCAGCGCGAAGGCGACTGCCTCGGACCACGGTGCCCGCGCGGCGATCCGCTTGCGGTACTTCATGATGTCGCGCGGCCGGTCGACGGTGAACGCGCCGACGAGCCGGTCGCCGCGCCGGTACAGCGCGGTGAAGCCGTGCTCGGCCGGGACCGCGACGACGACCTCGTCCGCCCGCGGCGTCCCGACGAACTGAATGCGGTGAGAGTACCAATCGGACCAGAAATACGGCACGGCGCTGAACACCCGCGCGCTCGCGGGGTCCAGCGCGTGCCGAGCCGCGGCCGCACCCTGCTCGGCCGCGTTCGTCCAGTGCTCCAGGCGCATCAGCTCGCCGTCGAACAACGCGTTCGCCACGTGCGCGACGTCTCCGGCCGCGTAGACGCCGTGCGCGGCGGCGAGCGTGCCGTCGCAGATGACGCCGCCGTCGCGTTCGTGCAGGAGTAGTCCGCTGTCCCGCAGCCAGCCGGTGGCCGGGGCCGCGCCGATTCCCGCGACGACCAGGTCGGCGGGGAGGGTTTCGCCGGTGGACAGCTGGACTCCGGTCACTGCGCCGTCTTTCGCCGCGAAGCCGGTGACCCTGGTGCCCAGGCGGAGATCGGTGCCTGCCGCGCGATGCAGATCCGCGCAGACGTCGCCGGCCTCGGGGCCGATCGCGCGCACCAAAGGGGTGTCGAGAGCTTCCACAATAGACACTGTCAGGCCGCGTTTGCGGGCGGCTGAAGCGACTTCCGAGCCGATGAAACCGGCTCCGATGACGACTGTCCTAGCACCACTGTCCAACGCGGACCGGATGGCGACGGCGTCGTTCGCGGTGCGCAGCGAGTAGATACCGGAGATCTCCTCGGTACCGGGGAGAACTCGGGCGGCGGCCCCGGTCGCGAGCACCGCTGCGTCGTAGCGGACCGTCGTGTCGCCGATGTGGATCTCACGGGCGATCGGGGCGAGTCCGGTCGCGGGCGTGCCCAGCTGGAGTTCGACGCCGAGAGCGCGCAGGTCGTCCGCGCTGAGAAATGGTTCCACCGCAACGGGTCCGTCCGCCGCGAGGAAAGCCTTCGACAGCGGCGGCCGGTCGTAGGGCAGCCGGTCTTCCGCGCCGATCAACACGATCCGGCCGTCGTATCCGGTCCGCCGCGCTGATTCGACCGCTCGCAATCCCGCCAGCGACGCGCCGACCACCGCGAGCGTCATGACACCAGTTTCAGCGCGAGCACCGGGCAGGCGTCGACCGCCGCGGCGAGGTCGGTCCGGTGCTCCTCGCCGGGGTTCTCGTCGAGCACGACAACCGTGCCCTCGTCGCCCACCTCGAAGAAGTCCGGGGCCATCGCCTCGCACATGCCCAGGCCGTCACACTTGTTCAGATCCGCTTCGATCCGCATCACACACTCATCCTTCCGGGAGCGACGAAGTCGACCTTTTCCCTTACACCGCAGTCGGGACAGCACCAGCTGTCCGGAATGGACGACCACGGCGTACCGGCCGGGAAGCCTTCGCGCGGGTCGCCGCGCTGCTCGTCGTAGACGTATCCGCAGCCAGGGCACATCCCGCCTTCGCTGGCGTCGCCGCGCACGTCGTCCGGCACACCCACAGTCTCGGCAGCGGAAGATCCATACCGGGCAAGGATTTTCTCCCGCTTCGACGGCTGGATGTTCGCCCGGCTGAGGTCGCCCTCGAAGTGGTTGAGCACCCGCGGGTCCATCACGCGACGCCACAGCGGCGGGAACAATGCGAGCACGATCATCCCGGCGTATCCGGTCGGCAGCACCGGAGATTCGGCGAAATCGCGCAGGGTCTGGTAGCGACGCGTCGGGTTGGCGTGGTGATCGCTGTGCCGCTGCAGGTGGTACAGCAGGACGTTGGTCGCGATGTTGTTGGAATTCCAGCTGTGGCTGGGATCCACCCGCTCGTACCGGCGGCGCTCCGGCGGGCCGACCTTCTGCCGCAGCATCCCGTAGTGCTCCATGTAGTTCACGACCTCCAGCAGCGAGAACCCGATCACCGCCTGGATCACCAGGTACGGCAGGATTCCGACGCCGAGCCACGCCACCATCGCCACCCAAAGCACCGCGGACATCAGCCACGCGTTGAGCACGTCGTTGCCGATCCGGAACGGATGCTTGTCGCGGCGGGCGTACCGCTTGCGTTCCAGGCCCCACGCGGATTTCAGCGAACCGAACACCGTGCGCGGCCAGAACCGGTAGAAACTTTCGCCGACGCGGCTCGACGCCGGGTCCTCCGGAGTCGCGACGCGCACGTGGTGCCCGCGGTTGTGTTCGATGTAGAAGTGCCCGTAGAAGCTTTGCGCCAGCGCGATTTTCGACAGCCAGCGCTCGTGGCTTTCCTTCTTGTGACCCAGTTCGTGCGCGGTGTTGATGCCGATCCCGCCGATGCAGCCGATCGAGATCGCCAGCCCGATCTTGTCCACAACGGACAGCTCGCCGCGCGCGATCAGCCAGAACGCGAAGACGAACCCGACGTACTGGATCGGCAGGAACAGGTAGGTGATCCACCGGTAGTAGCGGTCCTGTTCGAGCCGCTCGATCACGTCGTCCGGCGGATTGCTCCGGTCGAGGCCGGCGACCAGATCGATCGCGGGCACGATCGCCAGGATCACGATCGGCCCGATCCAGAACCAGGCGCCCCAGCCGGTCGCGGCGTGCAGGCCGATCGCGAGGAACGCGAGCGACGGCACGACCAGCCCGATCAGCCACAGGTACCGCTTCTTGTCGGTCCAGCGTTCGGTCGACCCCAGCGGCACCGTGCCGGTCATCTCGCTCATCGCGCCCTCCTCCGTTGGCTGGCTTTACATGACGGTAAGACATGTATACCGCGATTGACAAGAGAACAGGAAATGTAAAGTCGCCACGACCGAGTGAATCCCCAGGTCGGGCATCAGTCGAGGTCAGTCGGGGACGCGGGCGTGCCGCAGCACCTCGACCACCGGGTCCAGCCGGGTGTCCGCGGTGCGCCGGAGCAGGAACGTGGTCAGCGTGGCGACGAGATCTTCGATCGGGAGGACCGCGCATTCGTTCGGGTCCAGCGCCAGCACGGTAGCGGATTCGATCGGCACGAGGGTGAAGCTTTTGGTGCTGCGCAAGAAAATCAACAGCCCGCTGACGTCGGAGAACTGTGCCTCCGGATCGACCAAGATGCCCCGGGAGGCGAGCTGCTCGGCCCGCCGGGAGCCGAGATCCCAATGCCGCGGACCCTGCAGATACTGGAATCCGCGCAGGTCGGCGAGGGTAAGCGAGGTCCGGCCGGGGAACCGCGACGCGTCCACTACGGCACCGAGCGGTTCGCGGTAAAGGACGATGGTGGACAGCCGGTCGTCAGAAGTGCCGAGGTGGGACACAGCGAGGTCGAGCGAGTTGCTGAGCAGCGCCGATTCCATCCCGAGCGACGGCATTTGCCGCAGCGTGAACCGGTAGGAGCCGTCCAGCGCGCGGATCGATTCGCTGAGCTGGCGGCGGTGCGCGGGATTGAGCACGTCGGGGATGGCGAGGCGGACGTCGGCGCGCTGGTCGCGGGTGCGCATCCGAAGGGGAATGGCGTCGAAGCCCGAAACGACCGATTCGGCGAGCGGCAGCAGCGCTTCGCCGGCCTCAGACAGCCGGGTGTGGTGGGTGGAACGGTCGAACAGCGGCTCGCCCAGCTCGCGTTCGAGGTCGCGAATGCGCTGGCTGAGCGGTGGCACGGACATGTTCAGCGCCCGCGCGGCGCGGGTGAAGTTGAGCTCGCGCGCGACCGCGAGGAAGTACCGCAGGTGGTGTATCTCCACGAAGCGCAGCGTACCCACGGTGTTATCACCGTGGTCATACCGATCTGATGCACTCGGTCATTCCCTTCCGGTGAGCGAGCGCTTAGCGTCAGTGGTGAAGCCAAAGATCGTCAACGGGAGGACCGCGAACATGGATGCCACCGGACCGCTTTCCGGGGTTAAGGTGCTCGACCTGTCGTCCGCGGTGATGGGCCCGTACGCCACGCAGATCCTCGGCGACTTCGGCGCCGACGTGATCCGGGTCGAACCGCTGCGCGACGTCGCCCGGCACTCGCCGGCCAACACCGGCCGCACGCCCGGGATGGCCCCGCTGTACATGCAGGTCAACCAGAACAAACGCAGCATCGAACTCGACCTCAAGGACCCCGCCGGCCGCGAAGACCTCTTCGCCCTGCTCGCCGGCGCCGACGTCCTCGTCACCAACATGCGCGCCGCCGCGCTCGACCGGCTCGGCCTCGGCTACGAGCAGCTGCGCGAACGCTTCCCCCGCCTCGTCTACGCCCACGCGCAGGGCTTCGCGCCCGGCTCGTCGCGCGCCAACCGGCCCGCTTACGACGAGGTCATCCAGGCCACGTCCGGCCTGGTCAGCCTGCAGGACCGGGCGGGCGGCACACTGCAGTTCGTCCCGACCTTCATCGCCGACAAGACCGCCGCGCTGTATCTGCTCAACGGCGTGCTGGCCGCGCTCTTCGACCAGCAGCGCACCGGCAAGGGCCAGCAGGTCGAACTGGCGATGGCCGACGCGATGATCGCGGTCAACCTGGTCGAACACCTGGCTGGCGACGTCTTCGTCCCGGCCGCCGGAGACGTCGGCAACCCGCTTTCGCTCAGCGACACGCACGCGGCCATGCGCACGGCCGACGACGGCGCGATCGCCGCGGTGCCCTACACCAACGACGCCGTGCGGACGCTGCTGATCGGCGCCGGCCTCGAGGACGCCGCGGCCGACCCGGCCTGGGACTCCCCGGTGATCGACCGGGAGATTTTCACCGCGGGGGTGGAGAAGGTCCTGGCCAACTCCGCCAGCCGCACCACCGCGGAGTGGGAGGAGTACCTGACCGCCCACGACGTTCCGTACGCGGTCGTCGTCGACATCGCCGACCTGCCGACCGACCCGTACGTTCAGGAAGTCGGGCTGATCACCGAGCGGGAACACCCGACTGAGGGCACGATCCGCGTCGTGGAGAGCCCGCTGCATTTCTCGCGGACCCCGGCCGGGTTCCGCGGGCACGCCGAACGCGCCGGAGCGAGCACCGCCGAAGTCGTCGGAGCCGTACGCACCACTGAAGGGGTTTGATCGATGGATCTCGAACTGTCTAAAGAGGACCTCGCGTTCCGGGACGGATTGCGGGAGGTGTTCCTCGGCGCGATTCCGGAGGAAATCCGCAAGCGCAGCGCACTGGGCCTGATCACGCGCGACGACATCGTCACCAGCCAGCGGATCCTGAACGAGCACGGTCTCGCGGTGCCGCACTGGCCGACGCAGTGGGGCGGCAAGGACTGGACCCCCACGCAATCCCACATCTACGCCTCGGAACTGCAGCGCAACGCGGTGCCGCAGCCGCTCGCCTTCAACGCGAGCATGGTCGGCCCGATCATCGCGGAATTCGGCAGCGAGGAGCAGAAGCAGAAGTTCCTCCCGGCCACCGCGAATCTCGACATCTGGTGGTCGCAGGGCTTCTCCGAGCCGGAGGCCGGTTCGGACCTCGCCGGACTGCGCACCACGGCGAAGCTCGAAGGCGATCACTACGTCCTCAATGGACAGAAGACCTGGACCACGCTCGGCCAGTACGGCGACTGGATGTTCGTGCTCGCGCGGACCAACCCGGACGCGCCGCGCAAGCAGCAGGGCCTGTCCTTCCTGCTGCTGGACCTCAACACGCCGGGCATCGAGCGCCGTCCGATCAAGCTGGTCGACGGGTCGGCGGAGGTCAACGAGTTCTTCTTCGACAACGTGGTGATCCCGGCGGAGAACCTCGTCGGCGAGGAGAACAAGGGCTGGACGTACGCGAAGTTCCTGCTCGGCAACGAGCGCAACGGCATCGCCCAGGTCGGCACCGGACAGCGGATCTTCGCTGACCTCGCCGCCGCGGCCGCGGAACTGCCCACTGAGGACGGTCCGCTCGCTGACGACGCGGAGTTCCGCGCGGCCATGCACACCGCGAAGACCACGCTGCTCGCGCTCGAAGCGACCCAGATGCGGGTCACCGCCGCGTCGGAAAACGGGCAGCCGAGCCCGGTGTCGTCGCTGCTCAAGATGGAGGGCACGCAGGCCCTGCAGGCACTCACGAAGCTGCGCATGCGTGCGGCCGGTTCCGACGGCATGCTGCTGGACACCGAATCCCCGGTGCGGGCCGACGAGGCCTCGGTGGTGGCCGCGGCGCAGTACCTGAACCAGCGGAAGCTGTCGATTTTCGGCGGCTCCAACGAAATCCAGCGCGGCGTCATCGCGAAGACGATCCTCGGTCTGTAAGGGACGGCGACTCATGAACCTCGAATTCAACGAAGACCAGAAGCTGCTGTTCGAGACCGTCGACACGGCAGTCGGCCGCGGTTACCCGGCAGGCGGCCGCGCCGCCGCGACGAGCAGCGAACTCGGCTGGAACGACCAGGTCTGGAACACCCTCGGCGAGCTGGGTCTCGCCGGTCTCCCGATTTCCGCCGACCACGACGGCGCCGACGCCGGCCCGGTCGAGGTCTACGCGACGCTGGAGGCGATGGGCAAGCACGCGGCGGCCGAACCGCTGCTCGACGGCGTTTTCCTGCCGTCGTGGATCATCGCCGAACTGGGCACCGACGACCAGGTCAAGGCGCTGCTGCCGGTGCTCGCCGCTGGTGGCACCACGATCGCGGTCGCACACGCCGAGCCGGGACGTCCGTGGGGCGTCGCGCCGTCGGTGACGGCGGCGGGCTCGAAGCTGACTGGCGTGAAGTCGCCGGTGCGCAACGCGGACCAGGCCGACAAATATCTGGTCACCGCGGTGGACGAGAACGGCCGCACCGGGGTGTACCTGGTCGAGGCGACCGCGGACGGCATTACCCGCGTGGACGGTCGCGCCGCGGACTGGGGCCACACGTCGCAGGTCGAATTCGCTGGTACGCCAGCGGTTCTGCTCGGTACCGCGGACTCCGACGCGCCGGCCGCGCTGCGTCGCGCGTTCTCGCGGGCGCGGGTCGCGGTGACCGGCGAGGCGATCGGCCTGATGGAGACCGGGCTCGCGATGACCGTCGAATACCTCAAGACCCGCAAGCAGTTCGGTGTTCCGCTGGCGGCGTTCCAGGCGCTCGTGCACCGGGCCGCCGATCTGTACGCGAAGGTCGAGCTGGCTCGTTCGCTGGCGCTGTGGGCCACCGCGACGGTCGAGGCGTACGACAAGGGTGCCTCCACAGTGGACCTCGACACCGTGGCGGACGACGCGTTCGTGTTCGTGTGCGACGCGGCGACCGCGACCGCCGAGGAGATCGTCCAGCTGCACGGCGGCATCGGAATGACTTACGAATCGGAGGTCGCGCACCACGCGGCGCGCCTCGTCGCAATTACGGAGAGTTATGGCGGAGTGAGCGCGGCCCGTCGCCGCGCGCTAGCGTCGGACGCGTTGCTGAAGCCGCCGAGCGCGCTGCTCAACAACGCGGACGCGGTCACCGCCTGAGAAAGGAAGTGCGCCATGCCGGTCGTCGCGATCGTCGGTGCTGGGGTTATCGGAGTGTCCTGGGCTCGGCTGTTCGCCGAGGCGGGCTGGACGGTACGGGTCACCGATCCGCGTCCGGACCTGCCGGAAATCGTCGCCCGGGACCTCGCCGGGCTGCCCGCCACGGCAGTCGCGGACCTCGCGGAAGCCGCCGAAGGGGCCGACTTCGTCCAGGAGTCGGGCCCGGAGCGGATCGAGCTGAAGCGGGAAATGTTCGCGACGCTCGCCGCCGCCACGCGCGACGACGTAGTACTGGCGTCCTCCTCCTCGTCGCTGTTGCCCTCGGTGATCGCCGAGGGCAACGCGGCGGCCTCGCGGATCGTGATCGGGCACCCGTTCAACCCGCCCGAGCTGATGCCGCTGGTCGAGGTGGTGCCCGGGGTTTCGACCTCCGAGGAGACCGTGGCGAAGGCCGTCGAGGTCTACCGCGGGCTGGGCAAGAAGCCGATCACCCTGAAGAAGGAGATTCCCGGCTTCGTCGGGAACCGGCTGCAGAAGGTCTTCAACGACCAGGCGATGTACCTCGTGCAGCAGGGCGTGATTTCCGCGAGCGACCTGGACGAGCTGGTCAAGGCGTCGCTCGGGCCGCGGTGGGCGACTATCGGGCCGTTCGAGAGCATGCATCTCGGCGGCGGACCGGACGGGATCCGGCACCTGGTGGGCCACGTCGGCTCGCAGATGACGTTCGAAATCGGCCATCCGGACCGGGAACACCTCGACGCGGTGATCGACGAGGTCGAGCAGACCTACGGCACCGCGGACACCTACTCGCAGCGGGTGGAGGCACGAGACAACCGGACCCGCGCGGTGGTGGACGCGCTGGAGAAGGAATGACTCTCACCGAGCATCTCGAATCCGCGCTCGCCAAGCCGGCCACCACCGACGAGTACGACCTGCACCAACCGCTGGCCGACCTCCTCGGCTCAGTCGGACTGCAGGAATCCGACGCCGGCGGTCGGATCGAATTCACCGGAGCCGACCCGGTCCTGCCGGGCGCGCTGCGGCTGGCAGGGGCGACCTCCATCGCGCTGGCGGCGAAATCCGTTGCGGTGGCGAAGATCTGGCAGCTGCGCGGCGGACGCGGGCAGGACATTTCGATGGACCTGCGAACCGCGCCGCACCGGCTGTGCCCGTTCTACGACAAGAAATGGGAACTGCTCGACGGCTACCCGCAAGGCGACCCGGCGCGCGTCGATCCCGCATTCGGCACGGATCGCTTCTACTCCACTTCGGACGGACGCTGGGTCCACCCGATCAGCCCGTATCCGAAGCTGCGCAACGACGCGGCCGCGCTGCTCGGCGTTCCCGAACGGGATGCCGTGGTGCGGCAGGCGATCTCGCAGTGGAACTCGTTCGAGCTGGAGGACGCCGCCGAGGCCGCGGGCGTCATCATGCCGGTGGTGCGCACGACCGAAGAGCTGATGGCCACCGAGCAGTACCAATCGGTGCTGTCGACGATGCCACCGGTGATCGTCGAGCGGATCGGCGACAGTCCGCCGGAACCGTTGCACCCCAACCCCTCCACGCCGCTCGAAGGAGTCCGCGCGCTCGGCCGCGCGCACATCATCGCGGGCGCTGGCTGCGGCCGGGCGCTGGCGCTGCACGGCGCGGACGTGCTGAACGTGTGGGATCCGGGCGAATATGAACTGCCGGTGCTGTACGCGACGTCCAATGTGGGCGTTCGCTCCACCCGGCTCGACTTCCGCCGGCCGTCCGACCAGGAGCGTATGCACTGGCTGCTGACCGGTGCGGACATCTTCTACGCCAACCGTCGCCCCGGATACCTCGCGCGACACGGTCTCGACGCGGAAACCGCCGCCGAGATCCGTCCCGGAATCATCCACGCCGAAGTGACGCTCAACGGTGCCACCGGTCCGTGGTCCGGCCGCGTCGGCTTCGACCAGACGGCCGGCTGTCTGTCCGGCGTCATGCTGCTGGAAGGCGAGGGCGGGGTCCCGTCGCTGCCCGCGGTGCCGGTGGTGAACGACTACATCACGTCGTGGTTCCTGCAGCTGGGAATCCTGCGCGCACTCATGCTCCGCGCGGAATGGGGCGGTTCCTATCGGGTGCAGGTTTCGCTGACCCGCGTCGCCTTGTGGTTGCTGAGCCTGGGAATCTTCGACAAGGGATACGCGGCGGAGGTCGCCGGCGTCGCACCCGGGCACGAATACTTCGACCCCGAGACGTTCACCGCGGACACCCCGCTCGGCCGGTATCGCGGTGTCACCGAACAGATCCGGATGTCGGAGACTCCGGGTTATTACACCAATCCTTTGATCCCCAGGGGATCGCACCGTCCAGAGTGGAGGTGACATGTTCAGCGAACTTGTGGTGCTGGGCATTCGCACCGGGACGATTTACCGCGTCGGGCTTCCCGACGGGCAGATTACCCCGCTGTACAAAAACGCTGGTGTCTCGCCGGATGGCGTTGTTGTCGCCGATGGCACTATTTATTGGACCACCATGGGAATGCCGTCGCGCGACCCGTCGGTGCCGGGCGAGGCTGGCCTCGACTACTCGGCGCGTAACGGCGGGCTGCATGCGGTTTCCTTCGACGGCACCGGTGCACGCGACATTGTCCCGAATGGAACCCTCACTACCGGGAAGCAGTTGGCGTACAACGGTTTCCTGTACTGGGGTGACCGGGAAGGCTATCGGATCACGCGGGTGCGTCCGGATGGCACCGATCTCACAGACCTGATCGTGAACGAGCCGGACGACAGCGGGACGCAGGAATGCGTCGGCGTCACTGTGGACTCGACGCAGCTGTACTGGACGCAGAAAGGCCCGGCTAAGAGCATGTCTCATTTGGTGAGTTTCTTGTAGCAGGTGATGGCGGCGCCGAGGGCGAGGAAGGCGAGGTAGTGGCTGGGTTTGCGTTCGTAG